>CAVYUY010000014.1:0-337798 GCA_963771765.1 uncultured Acidobacteriota bacterium | reverse complement strand
ACTCTCCCGCCGAGGAACAGTAGCTAGAGCCTGCGGCGCACTCATTGCTCCCGCTAGTGATGTCGTGAAACGCCTGTGCATACGTGGTTGGGTCTGCCGCCAGCGTGTAAAGCGTGCCGTTGACGACTCCCTGCCCGGTGGAATTCAGTTTTTGGTTGATAATTGCCAACATGCCGGCGAAGATGGGCGCGTCGAAGCTAGTCCCTCCCGCCACAGTAAGGTACTGATCATTGCTGTCGCGAAAACCGTTCGAGCAACTGCCGGTAATTCCTGTCGCGCTGGAATCGCTGGAACAAAATAAATAACCAGCGTTGTTCGGCGAAGCGTCCAAGGAGATATCCGGAACTAGACGGTAACTGCCGGAAGGAATACCAGGTACGCCAGTTTGCCAACTCGGCCTGGCCGTCAGCGTGCTGACGCCACCACCCCCGGAAGACAGTCCATTCGAAGACGAATCGTCATTCCACACTTGCTCCGGGATGTAAGAAAGTGCCGAACTGATGACGTCGCTGCCGCTGGCCGAGTCCCAATACGTAGTGTTTGAAGATGAGACATCGGCTGACGGAAACTCTGTTCCGCCCATTCCGGTCACGTACTGACTGCTCGCGGGAAAGTCCACGGCCAGCGCCTCTTGTTGCGTGGTGGTTAGATTGGTGTAACCATAGCAATCGGTCGAGCCGCTGTCCCCAGCAGCGGCAATCACGGTCTGACCCTGGGCGGCGGCCTGCGCCAGGACGGAGTTCAGCGTCGAGTAATTGGCTGAGCCAAGGTCAGTCTCACAATCACCATAACTGGTGCTTATGACCGGCGCAACCTGGTTATCGACGGCATAATTGATCGAATCCCATACGCTATAGTTGGAATTGTTCCCCACGTAGACAAAGAAGATACTGGCACTTCTGGCGATGCCTCCTGAGTATTCCAGGTCGAGGTCAGATTCCGACTCGTCGCCTGAGCTCACGGTTGCGGTGCCTGAATCCGGGACCAGAACGAGGGTGGGGTCCTTCACAGTTAGCCCAGCCGCGCTCTGGAAATTCTCTACGTCCGAGAGCGATATGGACGACTGGCCGACAATCGCGATCGACTGGCCGGAACCTTTATAGCCAGCGGTGTAAGCTGCACTAATATCGTAAATCGTCGCGACGTCCTTAGGAGTTAGATAGTGGTTGCCCGACTGGCTGGAGGTAAACTTCGGTCTGAATTTAACGTGGGACCTCGGCCGGAAGCTCGACAGGTTGGTGACGCTCAGCACCAGCGAAGATAGCGCTGCCGGAACACTGATATCCGACGAGGGCGCGTAATACTTGTGGCCATCGATCTTGTAGTACCGCAATTCGGCGCCGAAGGTTGCAGCGATCTGTCCAACCGTGCCCGAGAAGGCAATGCGATTCCTACCGCGGGAGACGCCATCGACAGAGAATCCCTGTTGCTCCAGCCATGCAGCGACGGTGGAAATATCTGATTCAGCAACGCCGAACTGACCGGCAAACTGGTCTGGCGTGAGCCACTTGTGATACAGCGGCGAGGCAGTATTTTGCTGAGCAGCAAGCAACGATTGCAGAATTGCTTCTTGAGCAGCCGAGCGGCGGAACACCATGCTAATTCCCTGAATCCGAGTTGTGGGTGGTACGCGACCAGCGTCGTTGGCCAGATTCGTTATCGATGGTCGCGTGCCTGGGATCGTCGCCCGTTCGGAATTGTCAATCTCCGTCGTAATCCGCGGCGCGGGGGTTTGTGCCACCAACATCGCAGTGGAGAGCGAGAAAGTCGCCCACCAGATAAGTATCAGGCTGTGTCTCGATCCGAGTCCCTTGTGCAACGCCGTCATCACTTTCATATCCATCGAGGAATGCCTCTCTCACAGAATGATTCAATTTTGATCGTCTCCGCTGTAAATGCTTGGTAATGACTGCGTAAAGTTCTGTAGCTACGTATCAGCCTTAAGACTTATGGGGCGCGTCCTGAACCTCTCGGTCACTTCTGCCCTGCGACTTTTGTAAGTTTCTCGAACTCCGCAGAGTATCGCCCCGCCGCTTTACAGAGCTTTACCAAGGTGTGCGGAAGTCTTAACAACATTTTCTGCAAGTAAACGCACGATTCTCGTACCTGAGGACACGGGAGCAATGTTCCACAACTTCCCGTCAGAATGATGAGGTCACGAAGCGATGCGCACTGAACCGGCAGTTGTGTTGTACGTAGATGACAATCCAAATTCGAGGAGACTACTGACAAGTGTTCTGCAAGACAGTGGTTTCGAAGTGATAACGGCTGACAATGCGGTTGAGGCCCTTGGACTCTGCAAGAGCATTTTCTTTGATGTGGCCCTTGTGGACTATCAAATGCCGGTAATGTCGGGGGGAGAACTTGCCGAAGAGATAAAATGCCTGATGCCCAATGTCCCCGTCGTACTTCTCTCGGGACGCATTAGAATTCCGCCCGCCGTCTTAATGTTCGTGGATGCTCATTTTGGATCCGGGACGACCTTGGACGAATTGATTGAGAAACTGAGGATGCTGGCGCAAGTCAAACATCATTTTCCTCCGATTCAGCGATCGCAAATGCCCTGGTCAGATGCGACATAATCCTCTCGATGATGTAAGCACAGGGGGATGGCAGGTGCGTGCGATTGAGAACTGTCGTCTGCCATCCCTTTTCCTACGATACCCGGCTTAGATGTTGACAGCGATGCGTATTTCTCACAGTTTAGGAAGACGCTTGTTTTCCTCAGGGGCGAACGATACTCTCGCGAGGTGGTAGTACGATGAGGTAGACCTTCCGGATGCAGAGCAATTCCGCGCGGTCTACTTGTTTCCGGCCGGAGTGAGCGTCTTGTTGTCGGCCGAGACGAACTTCCATTTCAACACGACGGCGTTGCCGAGAACAGCCGGCGGGCGTGTGCCGTTTCTCTCCATTTGCCGACTGTTTACCGCATCCTCCGTCATCGCAACAATGAGATATTTCCTTTCGCCTTTCGGGGTGAAATAAAGTCCGCAGACTCATGAAACAGGCAGACTTTACTTCGAGCATGTCGGTTCTCAGCATGTGGATGGTTTGATCGCTGCCGGTGTAGACGGCGCCGGAATCGTCGATCGTGAGGTGCTCTACTCCTTACCTCGCTATGATCAAGCGAGGCAACAACTGTAAAAGCTCCCGCCCTGGCCCTCATGCAGCCATCTTCGAAGGAAACGTCCCAAGAATCTCTCATGTCATCAACAGGAGGCCTGGAAGAGCGGTGCCGGCGATGAGCAAACCCCAAACGACACGTGTTTGGTTGTACTTGAATGACATGTAAACAACAGGACGAGGCAGTCCTGAACCTGATGAGAATTGGCTGGAAGAACCAGGTCGAGTCCGAATGGCAGACGACCTGGGAAGAGTTGGAGAAAGGCGGCGGATCCAAAGTTCATATCTATGGCATGCACCCCGGCTACTTTCTGACAGCCTTCGTGTTGGGAGCACGTAGAGAAGGCCCGGCCGAGCGGCGAACCATCCTGATTGAGCCACGCTTCTCGGGACTTGACTGGGCGAAGGGCATCTGCGTGACCGAGTTTGGGCCAGTGGAGATGGAGTGGACTATGAATAGCGCGCGCAGACCTGAGATCACCTCTATTGTCCCCGGCAACGTAAGGGCCAGGCTTCGACTCTCCTCGCAAGATGCTAGCGACGCTCTGGAGATCGACGGAACGGTCGCACATGCTCGAAATGCCGACAGATGGCTGGAGGCGGTGCTGCCCCCTGGGAGACACACAATCCGATTTTGCCCTTGACGCACGGCAACAAGCCCTTTGTTTAGCCAAGCGATGCCCGGATCTGCGATGACACATCTGGTTGGTTCGATAACTCGAACGTCGAGACCTTCGGAAGGCTCGACTTCAGAAAAATCGCCGAGGCCCTCACTAAGGCCCCAGAACATTCTCCTGCTCCGAGAGTGACTGGGGGCATCTTGCCTAGAAATTGTGGAAAGGAAGGTTGCAGAATGAACGGTCAACTCCGGTCATGGTTCAGAATTGTTGCAGGCCTTACGGCGAGTTTTTTCCCATTCTCGTACATTGGGTATGCTCAGCAACCGGCGGCGGAGCATCTCGACAACTTTTCCGGCCATCCGCGCGCTTTCGTTATCAGCGACATCGGAAACGAGCCTGACGATCAAATGTCTTTCGTCCGCTTTCTGCTCTATACCAACGAAATCGATGTGGAGGGATTGGTGGCTGCCACATCGACATGGCAGAAGACCGTCACCCATCCGGAGACGATGCATAAAATCATCGCCCTCTATGGACAAATGGAGCCGAACCTTCTCAAACACGCTCCGGGTTGGCCTACGGCGGTCGAACTCGATCGGAAGATCGCTAGCGGTCAGCCTGCGTATGGTATGGCAGCGGTAGGGAACGGCAAGTCTTCCCCAGGTTCGCAACTCCTTATCAAGGCGGTCGATCACGAGGATCCCAGACCGCTGTGGGTCACCGTTTGGGGTGGCGCAAATACTAGCGCAAGCGCTGATGGATGTTCGCTCGACACGTTCCGGCTCAGACTTGGCAAAATTCGTGGCGAAGCTGCGTGTCTACTCAATTTCCGATCAAGACGATGCCGGCCCGTGGATACGAAAGGAATTCCCCGATCTGTTTTACATCGTCCGTCCTTCGCCGCCGAACGGCGATGAGTATTACTACGCCACGTGGACCGGCATCAGCGGTGACGTCTACTATCGAAACGGAGACGGTGCGGACTTTTCCACGGTGACAAATGAATGGCTCGATCGCGACATCCGTAACAAGGGCCCGCTCGGAAAGCAGTATCCGAAATTCGCTTTCATCATGGAGGGCGATACGCCGTCATACCTCGGTCTTGTGAACAACGGTCTGGCAAGCTGGTGGAATCCTGGGTGGGGAGGGTGGGGTGGGCGCTATATATTTCGCCAGCCGTATGGCGAAACACATTCCATTTGGACCCAGGGAGGTGACCTTTTTTCGCGCGTCACCTCGCAAGACACGGTATCCGGAACGGACGGCAAAAACTACGTTTCCGATCAGGCAACTATCTGGCGCTGGCGCCAAGCGTTCCAGAATGATTTTGCTGCGCGCATGGATTGGACCATTAAATCTTTTGCCGATGCCAACCACAGTCCCATCGCAGTCGTAAATGGTCAGTCTGGAACCGCGCCGATATTTGTCGATGCGGTGGTTGGCCATCCCATAGTCGTAGACGCAACACAATCTTATGATCCTGACGGCCAACTGTTGCATTTTTCCTGGTTCGTCTACGGCGAGGCTGGTGTTGCCGATGGAGCAGGTCGGGCGGCTTTGACTCTTGCGGGCGCCGGGACCGACAGAGTGACAATCATACCCAGCGCAGCCTGTCGTCCCCTGTGGTTGCAAATGCCCGATGCGAAATGCCGGGCCGAGGGCTTCGCTCACGTTATCCTGTCAGTGACGGATAACGGTTCTCCCAGCCTGACGTCTTACCGCCGCATTGTGGTTCATGTGCGCGCAGCACAGTAGTCTCGTCTGCGAGAGGGATGCCAAGGCTACTTCGGTTGAGGCTGCCCCAAAGTGGTTGTACGGGCCAGGCTTCGACTTTCCTTGCAAGATGCAAGCGACGCTCTGGAGAGCGACGGAACGGTCGCACCTGCTCGAAGTGCCAACAGATGGCTGGAGGCCGCGCTGCCCCCAGGGAGGCACACAATCAGGTTTCGCCCTTGACGCATTGCAACAAGCCCTTGTTTCAGCAAGCGATGCCGCGCCAACACTATCACCGAGCCGACACTACTGCACCGATACCGAAACCTCCGAGCCGGAGACGGCTGTTACTTTCTCGTCCGGCTGGATTATCGCTCCCCTGGTAATCTTCACTGGGAACCGCCCCGGCATCTTTGCTTGGAAAGTCAGCGTCGTAACCACTCCGTGACCCGAGGATCCGCCCGATCCGGCTGGACGAGAAGCCGTGATCTCCGTGGTGCCGTCGAACGCGTCTTCACGATGGACCAAAGCCACGATCTGTTCGCCTTGAGACAAAAAGTCTCCGTTAGAAACATTGATGATTTCCAAGCCGGCTTTGTCGTAGAACACTTGTAGCGGAACTGAATATACGTTTTGCGCGCCGGTCAGGACAACATCCAGCGTAAAGGTTCCACCCCTGGCGACAGAGATTGCAGTTGGATTCAGTTCCAACACTGCAACGGCGTCTCCCGGATCCTTAACAGCTATGGCCTGCTGCTCAGTCGGTTTCGTGGCATTCGCGTCTGCGACCCCGTCCGGTATATGTCTCAGGCGAATGGAATTTGCCGTGCCAACATCCAGGGTTCGCCGATTGAATTCGTCCAACTGTCTCCGCCGGACAATGTGCGGCACAAGCACAAATACAGTCTCATCGTCCTTGACCTCAGTACTCTTTTGCGAGAACAAGTATTTCAAGATGGGTATCTGCGCGAGGCCTGGAATACCGCTCAGCGACTTCGTATCTTCTTGGTCCAACATCCCTCCGAGGAGGCTTACTTCGCCGTCCTTAAGGCGGATCTCATGTTCTACCTTCCGCTGGCCGATCACGGGCTCACTGATACCGCCAATGGTGACGTAAGAGGTCACCGACGACACCTCGAGCACGACCTTGAGCGTGATGTCCCCGTCAGGGTGAATGTGCGGCGTTATGTCGAGGTTAACTCCGACATCCAGGTATTGAAATTGAGTGCTCGCCAGGCCACTTACAGAAACACCACTGATCCCTGACTGGGTTGATCCTGTCGCAGTCGGTACCCGCTCGCCTATCTTTAAGGTCGCTTTCTGTCCGTTCATGGAGCGCACCTGAGGATTCTGAATGATCTTGGTGTGACTGTCACTCATGAGAGCGCTAGCGTTCATACTTGAAATAGTGGCAGTGAAATCGGTCGCGTTAAGATTAGCTAAGGTATTCAAATCAATAGAGTTAGTCGAGCTACTGCTTGAACTGGACGAACTGCTTGAACTGCTACTCGACGCAGTGCTGACGTTACTTTGCAGTTGAACCGTGGCGCTGGTCGGGGGATTGATGCCAAGGGTGTGAAGATTGTCGCGGCTGACCTGCATGATCGCAAGGTCGACGACCACTTCGGGTGGTGCCTGGTCGAAGTCGTTCACGATCTTCTCCGCAAGTAGAACCTGGTCGGGCGTACCTCGAATCACTATGGCGTCCTGCGAGGTGAGTTGTTGAATGCGGGCCACGTCGAGCACGGCGCGGAGTGTGTTGACAATGTCCTGCAGTTCGGTGGGAGCCGCCAGATTCGAAAGATAGAACGTCTTGATCACGCTCTGTTCCAATTCCTTGCGCTTGGCAGGGTTGTCTGCCGCAACAAAGATCGTGTTCGGCGTCATGGGGCGCCAAAAGGTCTTGGACTCAGCAGCCACGAGATCAAGAGCTTCTTCGAGCGTTACACTGTTCAGTTCGGTAGTAAGTCGGCGCGGCGCGTAGTCCGGGTCAAAGAGCACATTCAAACCAGCCAGCTTTGCAATTGTCTGGTACACCATTTTGGTGTCTTCCGACAATTTCAGTGTGATTGGGCTATTGGAAACGGAACTGAGCTTGACTGGGCCTTGGGCATCTAAGATATCGGGACTGAGCGTCCGGTCATTCCGCGGCAGCGTTTGCTCGCCCTTCGGTCTGCTGTGCTGCATCATCATGCGAGTGCTTTCTAACTCCTGATTTGCGATGGCGCTCGAAGGATCAATCTGTGCGGCAGCCTCTAACAATTCCAGCGCTTCCTCAAGGCTTCCGGTCTGGCGCAACAGCACCCCTCGATGGACCTTGGCCGCGGCTGCCAGAAATCTAGTTCGCGTAAAGGCCGCACGATATTGGAGATTTGCAGGCTCGGCCTCATAGGCTCGGAGATACTGTTCGTACGCCGCCTCGTAGTTTTGTCGAGCTTCCTGCTCCTTACCCTGTTTATAGGCGGACTTCTCATTGTCAGCATGAGCTTGCGTTATCGGAAGTGTGGCCACGACTATCGCGCACGCCGTCAGAACCCACTTCAGGTCGTGTTTCGACGACCGTGATCCGTTCCATTTGGAAACTTGCAAGCAGTCCAACATTCAGGAGTCCTCCGTAGTGCGAGCGCAGTCGAAGGAACCGAGCGACGCTCGATGGGTAAGAACGCCTCTTGTGACCGACTCTTGCACCGTGAAGTCCACGCGAACAGATGTAATGTTGTGGTAGGCGTGCTCTGAATCAGATATTCACAAAATGATTACATAATCTTTTCACAATCTTTACCTTCATCCAGGTCCGTTTCCGATCTGATGAAAACGGGAGTCTTTCGGAGGCAAAGTCGTGGATGCTGAGAAGTGTCCGGGGTGTGGTGGGACAGGATTTGTGACGCTACCGATAGATCCACACGGTGAACTGGAAATCGTGGCATTTGCCCGATTTGAATGCCCGAGCTGTGAGGGCACCGGTCGAACGATTTCGAGCCCATCCGATGATCCAAAACAATCCAGTTCTTGCGCCCGTCGAACGGGCTATTCAGAGTTTCTGGTGCACTGGGGCAGTCAAAGCGAGACTGCAAGGTCTCCATCTGACACAACTTTACACTTCCTTTTCATAGTCTTTACCCCACGCAATAGTGGTCAATGGTAAGAATCATGAGGCACGCAGAGCGAACGATACCCTCGTTGGGCAGCCAACGCTTGAGGGTATTTTGCAATCAGTTGCGAAAGAGCCGCCGGACGAGCCCTTCCCCATCGCACCCCGGCGGCTTTTCCACTGTTGTCCATGATTGCAAGCTGAGTCGTCCTTGTTTCTGCGATTCATAAAGGAGTTGTATCGCAGTGGAACAACCAGAGTAATAATGTGTGTTGCCGAAAGGGTGATTTGGGTGATGGATCGAATCTTGGTCATTGACGACGACGTCGAGATGTGCACGATGCTCGCCGAGTATCTTGAATCAGAAGGACTGCAAGCTGAACTCGCGCATGAAGGAAAGATCGGCCTCGAGAGAGCCTTGTCGGGCGAATATTCCGCAGTCGTACTCGATGTAATGCTGCCCGGGATGAATGGTTTGGAAGTGCTACGCCGCCTCCGAGCTGAATCCAATGCACGGGTCGTCCTGTTGACCGCACGGGGAGAGGAACTGGACCGAATCGTCGGCCTGGAAGTAGGAGCTGATGACTACGTCCCGAAACCTTTCAGTCCGAGAGAACTCCTGGCAAGGATTCGCGCGATCTTGCGGCGCCCGCTCTCCGATATGGGCACCGGCCGGGCCGTCCCGAGAGTGGCACCTCTTGTTTTCGGTGACGTTGAAATGGATTTTGCGACCCGTACCGTTCGTTGCCGCAAGCGGCCGTTGACGTTAACTGCCGTGGAATTTAATCTCCTGGAGTTGCTGCTGCGTTCGGCGGGTCAAGTTGTCACGCGCGAGCAAATGGCAAAGTTAGTGCTCGGGCGAAACCTGGCGGCTTTTGATCGCAGTGTCGACGTTCATGTGAGCAAACTGCGACAAAAACTCGGAGAAATGGCGTCAGGGGATGAGCGCATCAAGGCCATTCGCAGCGTAGGATACGTATACTCTGATGCACCATCTGGCGGGAAGAACTAGGCGCTATGCGGACACTCGCCTGGAAGATCTTCGTCTCGTTTTGGATTGTTCAGGCTCTCTTTTTTGCGATAGCTGCAATTTCGTACGGAACGATTGGACCACAGCCGCCCGGACTGCCAGCCGCCTCAGGACTGGTTGCATTCTGCGCGCGAAACGCGGTGCAGATCTACGAGCAGTCTGGCAGTGCAGCGCTCGATGCGTATACGCAAGAGCTTCAACTCTCCTCTGGTTGGCAGATGTTCATCGTCGATTCCACTGGCAGCCAAATTTCAACCAGACCCATTCCTAAAGAAGAGGTGATTCTCCTTAAACGTGTGCTGCAAAGTGGAAAGCTAGAATATGGGGACGGGGGTGCCGGACTGATACTCGCCCAACCTGTTGTGCGAAATGACAAAGCTTCATATGTGGCTGCCGTCATTCTGCCGCTTGGCACTCCCGGCACCGGCCACCCCACCCGGCATCCGTTCCGCGACCTCGCTTTAGGGTTCTTTGTCTCTGGTGTTGTCTGCTTTGTTCTGGCACGTTATCTGACAGCACCGATTGGACGTCTGCGAGTGGCTGCTCAACAAATCTCCAAAGGCGATCTTGCGGCGCGTGCCGGTAAACCACAGGATAAACGTGGCGATGAGATCGCTCAGTTGGTCGGCGACTTTGACCAAATGGCTGCGCAGTTGGAATCCCTAGTTTACGTGCAGAAACGTCTGATCAGTGACGTTTCTCATGAGCTGCGTTCACCGCTGACGAGGATCAACCTGGCGCTGGAGCTCATACGCAAGGTCGATCATCCTGGAGTTGCGACAGCGGTCCAACGTCTAGAACGGGAAACCGACCGATTGAATGAAATGATCGGTAAGCTTCTTGTGCTTTCTCGGGTTGAGGCTGAAGGTCGAATCGTTGAAAAAGCGGACTTGCAATTGGAGGATCTGCTCGTTGAGGTTGTGGCCGACGCTGACTATGAGGCTCGGAATGCACAGCGTCGAGTCCTTTTGCGGGAGGCTGAATCGTGTCGAGTATTCGGCAACGCCGAGATGCTTCGAAGTGCCCTAGAGAACGTGATTCGTAACGCCATTCGGTATACCGCAATAGGAAGCGATGTTGACGTCATACTGTCGTTTCACGCAACTCATGACGGGAGCGTAGCCCAAATCAAAGTGAGGGATCATGGTCCCGGCGTCCCTTCGACCTCTCTCGAAGATCTATTCCGACCTTTCTACCGTCTCGACGATTCCCGCGAACGCAAGACAGGAGGTGTAGGGCTGGGACTAGCTATTGCGAAACAAGCGGTGGTTCTTCACGGCGGAAACATCGTAGCGGAAAATACGCCCGGCGGAGGCCTTGAAGTACAAATTACACTGCCTGCCGGTCTGTCCGTTCAACCAAATGACAAAGCAGTCGCCGGAAACAGCTCAGACTGACTCGGCCAACAAACGTTCAAATCGACCAGCTCAGCTACTGTGTTCATGCCTGGCTGGCAGAGGTCTGACGTCTGTACTCGCCTGGATTCAAGCATGAAAAATGCTCCCATCGCATCAAGCCGCTCGGCATTCCGAGCCTAGACATGCGGTCTCACGCTTCCGTCTAATGTAGAGCCGTCGCCTCCTGACCGGGGCGGAATTGTCGATCCACTCGTGTTGATTGGACCAATCGTGTATTTTGCCCGCGTGCAATGTCGTGTTATCCACAACAAATCGACCGGAATCTCTGCGACCAGCCCTACCGATTGGGCCTGAACGCTGCCTGCGACCACGAAGCAACTCGCAATCGAGCACGTAACGTTTCATCGGATCTCCTCTTTCTTCGACCACCTGGCGATCGAACTTCGTACATGCTCATGAGACGTGGACTGAAGACAGCCTATGCGTAAAGACTCGTTTTCAATTTAGTTAAGGATTTGTTGATCGAGTGTCGTGTAGCGATTCGATTGGATTGCAGCACAAATGCACACGAAGCCGCGTTCTTTCTTCCGTCGGGTTGATCTCGGGGCAAACTCCTTTCTGGCTCCAACGGCAAATGTCCTCACGGAATGCGCGGCCCAGAGACCCAGCGGAGCAAGGATGCCGCCCTCGCGTCTGAAGCTCTGGTGCGTGAAGAACGTTGACAGAATCTTTACTCACAGCTTTCAAACACTTAACTGCCGCTACAGAGAACTTAAGCTAAGGTCTCAAAGTGGCAGACAGAGAGGAGCCAATATGAGAGCTGCAACAGATCAAATTGACACATGCCGCAGCTTCGCGCGCACCAGAGGAGACTATCGGCTGCGAGTGATAGTGGCGGATGGATCGCGTCAATATATGGAAAGCGTATTAGCGGTGCTTGAGTTGCACGCAATTGTCGATTTAACTGGTCGGGCCGCGAACTTCGAAGAGATCATCGAGTTAGTCGTGACTCACCAACCGGACGTCGTGCTTGTCGATCTTGACATGCCTTTCGTGAACCTGATCGTTCCAGCGGTAATCCTGTCTACCCGCGCGGCGGTAAAAGTTGTTGGGATGTACGACGTGGCACTCCCTTCGCACGTAAACAGTGTCTTGACGCTCCTGGACGCCCTCATTCGCAAGGAGGATTTGCGGCAAGAGTTTTTATCCCTTCTAGGTGCCCTCTGCGGCTGGCCCCAACCTGTGAGTCCGATTTCGGTACTGCCAGACTAGCCAGATCGATGACGGCACTCGCAAGAAAGCCATTGGGACGATCGACAATAACAGGTGGACACCAGTTAACCTCGCATGTCGCGGTGACAATCCAGAGCGCAGCTGCGGGGCGACTCTATAATTGATACAGCCACCGCGCCAATCGCAGTCGGGTCAACGCGAAAAGGATTGCCCCTTTTTGTTCCCCGAACAGTCTTGCAAGAGAGCCGCAGCGGAACATTCTAACCATATGCGATGGTGGCCATCGGGACCGTGCTTGTTCCTTGCCGGAATCTGTTTAACCGCAGACGGTCAATCGTCCGGGATGCAACCTCTGTGCTCCGATACCGCAGTTGCGCCGGCATGTCACGGTGCCGCGAAAGACCTGAAGGCCGCCCGCCAGGCTTTCGCACGGGGAGTTGAACTCGAGCAATCCAGGCCGGAGACGTTGCAACATTTCAACCAGGCCTATTGTGAATTTCAGCGAGCGTCTCGCTTGGTTCCGCAAAACATTGAGTACCAGACGGCGCTAGACCTGACGCGCCAGCGTCTAGCTGCCGTGCATGTAGAACTCGGAAGATCCGACCTGCTCGACGGTCGGCAAGCAGAGGCGTCGGGAGAATTCCGCACCGCGCTGAATTTCGATCCCCAGAACGAGTTCGTCCAGCAACGCATGAATGACGTTATGCGGCCTGCCCCAGCGCCGGTCGCAAACCCGCCGGAAGTGGTCGCCAGTTCGGACGCTCTCACCGTCAACCCAATTGACGGCCCTCATGATTTCCACTATCGCGGAGATTCGCGCGGTCTGCTCACGGCGGTCGCGGAAAGCTACGGGTTGACTGAGGTGTTCGACGATAGCTTCGTCGGTCGCCAGGTCCGATTCGACATCGAGAACGCCGATTTCGCAACCGCCATGCAAGCCGCCTCCGAGGTCACGATGAGCTTCAGCGTTGCCCTCGACAGTACAATTATTTTTTCCTGCGCCGATTCCCAAGAAAATCACCGTCTCTTCGATCACATGGGCATGCGTTCCTTTTACATCCCCGGCGAAGGTGATCCTCAGGGGTTGCAAGAGGTGATGAACTCGCTGCGGACGATCTTTGACTTCAAGATCGTAAGCCTGAACACCGCCTCGAGCACCATCACTGTACGCGGACCGCAGGCGGCATTGGCTTCCGCCACCCAGTTTCTGGGGCAACTGCGTGGCGTTCGCCCGGAAGTGCTGCTCGATTTGCAAGTCTTCCAGATCGACCACACATACGCAAGAACCATCGGCCTGCACGTCCCGAACAATTTCAATCTTTACAACATTCCCGCCGCTCTCAGCACGAGCAGCGGTTCAAGCCTTGCGGCCCTTGTCGCCCAATTGGAAAGCGAGTCGCCTTCGATCCTTAGCCAACCACTGGCGACATTCGGCGGCGGCATTACGCTTATGGGGCTAAGTCTTGACCAGATATCCGCCGCGCTTTCCTTAAATGAGAGTTGGGTCCAGTTGCTCAAGCATGCTCAGTTGCGCGCTAAGGAACAACAGAACACAATCTTTAGAATGGGATCGCGCTATCCCATCATGACTTCTAGCTATTCGTCGGCACTTGGTTCGGTTAGCGCCTCGACGTTGCAAGCTCTGGGGATATCGTCCTCCATCGCCGCCGCTCTCTCCGGTGCATCCAGTTCGACGATTCCATCCATCACATATCAGGATCTCGGGCTCACGCTCAAGGTCAAACCGCAGGTTCATGGAAATTCAGGTCTAGCTCTGGAGTTGGAGATCCAACTCCAGAGTTTGGGCGCAACGACCGTGAATGGCATCCCAATCATTGAGAACTGTCAATACAAAGGGAGCATCATGCTCAAGGAAGGTGAAACGGCAGTCGCAGCAGGAATGATCACCAAGGCCGATCAGAGGAGCCTGAGCGGCCTACCGTTGTTCTCCACCACCCCGGCGGTCGGCGTCCTCACCTCACAGCGGACCAAACAAGAGGAGGACGACGAATTGTTGATCCTGATCACTCCATACGTCCTCCGGAGTGCCGAGCGCACTGAAACACCCACAGTCTGGTTGCGAAGGTGATATCGGGTCGCGGGGCGATCTTATCGTTCCTCTATCCCCCGACAAACGAATTCTTCGCGCTAGTGATCAGAATCCGCCTTCCACATTGTGTAGGAATATCTCTAGCCGATCCCCTTTGCTCGCGCTTTAGCCGCCTCGTACCGCATAACCATGCGTGAATTCGGGATAGTTCGCAGGAAGTATTCTTCCGTCTTCGAGATGAATGGCCCCGCCATCTAGGGACTTCACTTTGACCAGCTCTCCATTAGTGGCCTTGAATTCCCAACCCTCGACGGTTTGCCGTGAGCATCAGGCTGTCGCCCGTGGCGATTTCAAAGGGTTGGCGCTCGTATACGGAGAACGCTCGCGATTGTTTTGGCGAAACGGTCACCTCTTCGCCGTTCCGTTTTCGCGCAACTAGAGATTCCGGTCCAACACGTGCAACCTCCAGCGACTCGTGTCGATTTGCTAGTTTTGTGTCCCTGTGGAACTGCAGAATCAGACCCTCTTGGTAGTTCGACGGTTCCTGTTTCTGGGCTGCTGTCCACTGGAGTGAGACGTGTCAATCAAACAAATGGCCGACCCCCAGTTCCCCGCGTTCTTTCCAGTCCTGGCGAATTGTAGCGGTGAGCTGGGAAATCTCGGCATGAGTGCCGGCAACTACCAGGGTATCCCGTCCCTCGGCTCGAAATTCACGATGCAAGGTCGCCACAACCTGGCCTCGGTCAAAGATCGATACCTCACGAATGGCACCAAGCTTTTCCAATTGCGCGAACCCTTCCTCGGGTGAATGTCTCATGGTCTTTATGGCTTCACGATAGAGGAAGTTCGTCTGCCGCTGTAGGCCATCCATTCATTCTTTCCGTCACTCATTCGCGGTGAGGAGACCGACCCTCTGGCATGGCGAGAGAAGAGACGTGCAGGAACTTCTTCCGCACCTGGCTGTGTATCTCGGCCATGTGGGCCCCGAAAATACCTACTGGTATCTCAACGGCACTCCCGAACTCCTTCGCGCGGCCGGTGCTCGTTTTGAGGGTCAATGCACAGAAGGAGGATCGAACCGATGATTGCTCACACTCTTGTCGGGCCTCTCCTTCAGACATTTTTCGCTGACCACCTCATTGCGCAACGGCGTCTCAGTCTACAGACCGTTGCGAGTTATCGCGATACATTCCGATTGCTGGTGCAGTTCGTTCATCGCGAAACCGGCATCGAACCTGTTGCCCTGAAGATCCCAGGCCTTGACGCCGAGATCATCCTTAGATTCCTCGACGCTCTGGAAAAGGACCGGGGCAACACCGTCGTCTCGCGCAACCTGCGGCTCACGGCGATACGCTCGTTCTATCGCATGGTCGCACTACGTGATCCTGCCAGCGTCGGCATCGCAACTCGCGTGCTGGCGATCCCCCTGAAACGAGCTAATACCAGAGTGCGCGAGTATTTGACACGGGAAGAGATGGAGGCCATCTTGGTCTCTATAGACCGTGCGCGCTGGTGTGGACGGCGCGACTACGCCCTGCTGCTCACGATGTACAACTTGGGTGCTCGTGTCTCAGAGATCTCCGGCCTTCGCCAGAGCCATGTCACCTTCGGCACGAAGAGCTATGTTCAGTTGCATGGGAAGGGTCGAAAGGATCGCTCGATACCTCTCTGGCCCAGAACCGCGCGGGTTTTGAGGGACTGGTTTCGCGAGTTGGGACAACCATAGCAGGCGTGCGCATTCCCGAGCATTCGCGGAGAACCGATGACGCGATTTGCTATCCATTTGTTGTTGCGGAAAGCGGTCGACCGGGCATTCTCCCGTTGCGCCACTCTGAAGAAGAAGCGAGTGTCGCCGCACGTCGTTCGGCATGGTACGGCGATGGCGTTGCTTCAGTCTGGCGTCGACATCGCCGTGATCGCATTGTGGCTGGGACATGACAGCATCGAGACCACGAATGTCTACCTACACGCGAATCTTGCCATGAAAGAAAAGGCGCTCGCAAAGGTCGCTCCGATCGGCACCCGATTCCGGCGATTCCAAGCGAACGATACTTTGACTTGCTTTCTTGGAGTCGCTATGAGCCGAGACTGCCGGGGCGCATTTAAGATGCGCCCCCATTTTGCAGAACCCTCAAACCTCGCCCCGGCTGCCTACGTCGCCCAGTGACTAGCCGGGTGGCATTGTGAGTGCTGTCGAGAGTTTGCGCCAGCTAGAATGCAGTATGGCCGATCTTACCCAACCTTATGACGACCTTGCCGCTCACTATGACCAAATATTCGAGGACTGGGAAGCCAGCATTGCGCGACAGTCGACGGTGCTCGCGGGCATTCTCGACCGCGAGTGCGGCGACAGGCGACCCATTCGGGTGCTGGATTGCGCCTGCGGCATAGGAACTCAGTCGCTGGGGCTCGCGATGAAAGGTTTCGATGTCACAGGTTGTGACATAAGCATCGGAGCGGTCCAACGAGCCCGCTCAGGAGCCTCGAAGCGGGAGCTCAGCGTTACGTTCTTGGTCGCGAACATGGTGCAACTGAGCGCAATCCCGGAATCGGGCTTTGACGCGGTGATTTGTATCGACAACTCGCTTCCGCACTTGCAAACCGATGAAGACTTGTTGCGGGCCGCTCAACAAACATATGGGAAGCTTCGGCCGGGCGGTTCTTTCATTGGTAGCATTCGCGACTACGATCGGTTGGTTGTGGGAAGACCGACAACCCAGGGGCCGAGTTTCATTCGGATAACGGTAGCAGGCGCATTGTTTTTCAAATCTGGGATTGGCTGGATGAGCGACGCTATCGCTTCCATCTGTACATCACGCGAAACACGGAATCTGCGTGGCAGACGTTCCATTTCACCTCGACCTATCGTGCAGTGCTTCGGAGTGAGTTGCAGCGTATTTTGGAAGAGGCAGGATTCATCAATATTCAATGGCTGTCGCCATCTGACTGGGGTTTCCATCAACCAATCTTTGTGGCGCACCGTAACCGTTGATCAGGCGATGTCACAAGCTTGCGCCGTCTATTCGCCCGTCAGCTGGGGTTTTGAGCGTGGTAGATTTCTCGCCAACTGATCGCCGGGTCAGTCATGCGGAGCTTCGGACAATTACCGGAGAAACGGAAATCTAAATCTACGCGAAGTCGCACAACCTGAAGGTCGATGTGCCGTCAGGGGAACTGAGTATATGGCGATTCGTAGAAGGGAATCCTGTAAACGACGGAGTCGTATTTTGGATTCGTGCGGTTGCCTATGATCTCGCCGTGAAGATTCTCAGCGATGCGCCTGCTGGCGATGTTTTGTATGGCCACCGGATAGATGAAACTTCTTTTGCCGAGAGTTGCGTGTCCCCACTCAACAAGTGCGGCCTCGACTTCCCGGCCAAAACCCTCTGGAAATTCCTCGAACCGCTAAACACGTGATTCTTGATCTTCCGATTGGGAGCAAAGAAGGACCCTACGAGGTCGGTCTCCTCACAGAAACGGGTGACCAGATTCTGCGCGCGACGGGAATCGCGCAACTGCACGATCACATTACTGATCTGCGGGTTGATATTGACCTCAGCGACGTTCGGGCGGGGGTATATTCTCTTGGGGTTCGACAGCCTAGTCTCGAGTGGACCCGATATCCCATCCGGGTGTTTTGACTCCATCCGTGTCGATCACGAGACTGAGCGCTCCAGTTCTGGCCGCACGTGATTACTTCCGCATTGGCAACAAACCGGGGCGTCGGCCGATAATTACTACAAGCGCGTTTTCCGGTACTGATCCAAAGGGATAACTTCCGGATTGCTCGTGATCCGCTCCGAACGGGAGGCGAGACCAAATGCTCCATCTACGCAGCATTTCACCACGCATCTCGAGCATTTCGAGATTGCAAGCCAATCAGGAGCTCGGCTCGCCAATCATTGCCGCTATTGCCACCCGCCGCCCAGGGCTTGATACAGCTGAACGAGAGAAGTGAGTTCGTTGCCCCGCGCTTGCGCGAGCTGTAACTCGTAGGAGAACGCGTTTGTCTCGTTCGTCAGCACTTCCAGGTACGAGGCAGTCCCGGCTTTGAATCTCAGGTGCGAAAGTCGCGCAGCGTCGTTGGCTGATTCGACCAATTGCTCCTGCTGAAGTCTATATTCGCGATATTTGCTATATCCGATCAGAGCGTTCGAAACGTCCTTGAAAGCGCCTTGGATCGTTTGCTGGTAGGCCAGAAGCATCTCTTCGTGCTGGGCCTCGGCGTAGCGTACGTTGGCCTTGAGCCTTCCGCCCTCGAATATTGGCTGGGTGATCGATCCGGCCACGGTCCATAAACCAGCCGAGCCACTCACCAGACTGTTAAGCGCTGAGCTTTCAAAACCTGCCGTGCCCGTAAGCGAGATCGATGGAAAGTAAGCTGCGCGGGCCACGCCGATTTTTGCGTTGGCGGCGATCAGGTTTGCTTCGGCCTGGAGAATGTCCGGGCGTCGCGCCAAGAGCGACGACGGAAGGCCGGCGGGAACTTCGGGAGCATGCGGTTGCTCGGTTAGCTTCAGCCCCCTGGGTACGTCGCCCGGATTGCTCCCAAGAAGTATGCTGACGGCGTTTTCCTGTTGGGCGATCTGCCGTTCCAGATCGGTCACTTTCGTGGAAGCGGTGTACACCAATTGTTCCGCCTCCCGGACATCCGATAGAGAGTCGATTCCGTGTTCTTCGAGAGTTTGCGTCAGTTGCAGAGACTCACGACGTTTCTCGAGGGTGGTCTTCGAAAGTTCCAGCTCAAAATCCAGCTCGCGGAGTTGAAAATAAGCAGTGGCCAGATCGGAGACCAGGGTCGCCATGACTTCTTTTTGGGCCCACTGATAAGAGAGCAACGTCGCGCGGGATGCCTCAGTGGCGCGGCGATATTTTCCCCAGAAGTCCAGATTCCATGAAGCCGAAGCATAAACTTCTCCCTGCGTCGTTTCATACGACGGAATTGCGCCAACCTTGGGACTTCGTTCATTGAAGATTTCGCCTCCGGTGCTCACAGACGGAAGCTGATCGGCGCGGGTGATCCTCAGTTGTGCCTGGGCCTGAAGAACTCGCGTGGCCGCAATGCGTACATCGTAGTTTTTCTCGAGGGCGGTGCGAATCAATTCCTGCAATTGCGGGTCCTGAAAAACGTCCCACCATTTTTCCTCACCAAGCGATTGGGCAGCAGATGCCGTCGTCGCCTGTTCCGTTTTGTCTTGGTCGGTGCGAGTCTCCGGCTTCGAAGCGTCGCCTGCTCCGCGGTACATGCTGGGAACGTCGACGCTCGGTCGTTTGTAATGCGGCCCGACTGCGCAACCGGTCAGCCCGGCAACTAAAACCAGAAAAGCGATGAAAGAAGAACTTCGAGTCTGAGTCATAGAATCAATCTCCATTCACTGGCGACAAGGTTGAACTCGGCGATGGTTTGAGTTCGCGGCTTGAGCGCAGAAAAGGCACACGATCCAGCACCTTCTCTTGGAATTCTTCAAGATAGAGGTAGATCGCAGGTGTCACATAAAGAGTGATAAGTTGGGAAACGATGAGTCCGCCGACTACGACCATGCCCAGCGGCTGGCGCGATGCTCCGTCAGCACCAAACCCGAGTGCGATCGGAAGAGCTCCCAGTAGCGCCGCCATCGTGGTCATCATGATAGGGCGAAAGCGCTGCATGCTCGCGTCGTGAATCGCCTGATCATCCGCGATTCCCTGACGTACGCGCTGCTCCGCAAAATCGACGATCATAATTCCGTTCTTTTTGACGATTCCCATCAACATGAACATGCCGATATAGGCATAGAGCGAAGCCTCCGCTTTGAAGAGCCAGAGTGTCAGCAGGCCGCCCAGCAACGCCACTGGCAATGACGAAAGAACGGTGATCGGGTGCAGATAACTCTCGTACAGAATCGCCAGGATCACATACATGACGAACACGGCGACCACCAGCAGAATCACAAGATCGCGAACAGTTTTCTGGAAAATCAGAGCTTCGCCCTGCAGAGCTCCTTCGACCCCTGCCGGTAGGACCTGCTTGGCGGTCTGTTCGATGAACTGAGTTGCCCCGCCAATCGCGAAGCCAGGTTTCAGGTCGAAGTTAATGGTCAGGCTGGTGAATTGATTGATGTGGTTGACAGACTGCGGGCCGATTGTCATGTGCGACTTCGTGACTGCATTGAGAGGAACCATCCTGCTGCCATCGTCGCTTTTTATGTAGAGCAAGCCTAAGTCTTCTGCTGCGGCACGCTGGTCATCCGCCACTTGCAGGATGACCTGGTACTGGTCTTGCGGCTGTTTGATCAGGTAGCTGAAGTTCTCGGAATAAGCATCGTGAAGCAGCGTCAAGATCCGCGCTTCGGAAACTCCGTACAACTTTGCCTGCTCGCGCAGGATGTCAATCTGCAGATTGGGAGTGTGGTTATAGAGGTCGGAGGTGACGAACAGGAATCCGGGATACTCGTACATCTTCCCCATCATCTTGGCGGCAGCCTCGTAGACCTCGTTGGGATTGATTCCAGACAGCGCATACGCGTAACGGCCCGTAGTCTTGGAAGTGGCGCCAGTACTGATCTCCAGGACAGGATTGGGTTGGAGAAAAGTCAGCACGCCGGGAATCGAGCCGCTGATGGCTCCCATGAGCTGTGCGCTCACTTCGGTAATCGGGGCACGTTGCGCCGGGTCTTTCAGGAAGGCGAACAACATCACCTGGTTCGACGTCCCCACCCCACTCTCGCCGCTGATCGTGAAACTCGTGCTGACAGCGGGATTCGCCCTGATGATTTGGTCCGCTTGCGCCTGGTAGGCCTTGAGTTGCTCGGGCGACGAGCCTTCCTGCGTTACCATTACACCGCGAATGAACGAGCTGTCGCCGATCGGCAGGAACGACTTCGGCACGACATAAAAAAGGTAGCCGGTTCCGGCCAGGCACAGTACCCAGGCGGTAGCCGATATCCAGCGGTGGCGAAGGAAAAACCACAGCGAGCGCTCGTATCCATTCAGGACACGGCTCTCCACCGCACCGAAGGCGCGCTCCATCCAGGTCTTCTTGCTCCCCTCCCCGCGATTGTCCAGCATTCGCGAGGTCATCAACGGCGTCAGCGTGAGCGAAACCAGTCCGCTCGCCAGAATGGAAATTACGATCGTGATGGAGAACTCACGGAAGATGCGTCCCATCAGCCCGCTCATGAACACCAGGGGGATGAAGACCGCTGCCAATGACACAGTCATCGCGACGATGGTGAAACTGATTTCCTTGGCCGATTCCAGCGAGGCATCGAGGGCGCTTCGCCCCTCTTCCATGAGCCGCACTGTGTTTTCCAGAAACACGATTGCATCATCGACAAGGAAGCCGATGGCCAGCGTCAACGCCATCAAAGAGAGGTTGTCGAGACTGTAGCCGAGTACGTGCATGGCGACGAAGGTGAGCAACAGGGACAAAGGCAGAGCTATGGAGGGAATCATCGTGTCTTTCGTTCGACCAAGAAACACGAAGACGACCATGACCACCAGCACAAAGGCCAGATAGAGCGTCTCCTTCACATCGCTGATGCTGCTCACGATCGTGCGCGAACGATCGTAGACCGGGAAGACGGCGACGGAACTGGGGAGCTGGGATTGGATGGCCGGTAGCAATTTCCGCACGGACTCCGCCACTTCGACAGCGTTGGCCCCGGCACGCCGGTACACTGCAACCGCAACAAAAGCTCCCGGCTGAGGGAAGGAGCGCGACCAGAAGTGGACCGCGGTACGTTCGTTCTGAACGCTTTGGCTCGTCGTGGCTACGTCCTTCAGATACACAGGCGCGACGTTGTTTGGCGCGACGATAAGTTGGTCGTACTGCTCGACGGTGCTGAGTTGTCCCTGGGGCTGCAACAACAACGTGCGATGCGAGCCGTCAAACTGCCCTGCGCCGGTGTAGCTGGTGCCGTTCTTGATAGCCTTCGTCAGATCTTCGAGTGTGAGATTGCGAACCGCCATTGCCGAAGGATCGGCTTTGATCCGTATCGCCGATTTCGAGCCGTACACCGCAACCTGGCTGACACCGGGGAGAATGCTGATACGTTGGCCGATCTGCGTATTCCCATAGTCGTAGAGCTGACCTTCGGTCGCCGTATCACTCGTGACTCCGAGAAACAGGATGGGCTGATCGTTGGGGTTCGTTTTAGTGAACGTCGGATCGCTCGGCAGATCGGTCGGGAGTTGCCCTTTTGCGCGGGTGATGGCGGCCTGGACGTCGGTGGCGGCACCATCCAGGCTCTTCGATAGATCGAATTGCAGCGTGAAGCTGGAGTGCCCCTGGCTGTTGCTGGAGGTCACCAGTTCCAGCCCGGGAATCTGCATAAACTGGCGTTCCAGTGGAGTGGCCACATTGTTGGCCATCGTTTCCGGCGTCGCGCCCGGATAATCCACCGACACCTGGATGACTGGATAGTCGATGGAGGGCAGATCGCTTACCGGCAGCCCGAAATACGACACTACTCCGAACAGAATCACTGAGACGGTCAGCGCAATGGTCATTACCGGACGACGAATGAACATTTCGGATAAATTCATTGTCCTTCTCCTTTGAGCGCTTTGCTGTTGCTATTCGCACCGACAGCCGGTGCAGGAGGAGGGCCGTTATCGAGGCGCACCTTACTACCCGGTCGAACCAACATTTGACCGGTGAGCACAACGCGCTCGTTGGCCGAAACTCCTTCCATCACGACCACCTGATCGCCCTGACTTTGCCCCAGCTTCACGGGACGGGGCTCGGCAGTGTCGTCCGACTTCAGGACGTAAACGAAGGGGCCTTGCTGGCTGATTTGCGTGGCCTGATTGGGTATCAATACGGCTGCTTTTTCGGTGGCTAACAGCAGCTTCACATTCACGAACTGCCCGGGCCAGAAATGATGGTCAGCGTTGCGTAGCGCCGCGCGAAGCGTAACTGTGCCGCTACCGCTCTGTACGCTGTTATCGAGGAATTCCACGCGGCCACTTCTTGCGGCGTCTTCGGAATCGGAAGGAAGTCGAACCGCTGCCTTTAGCGTGCCGGCCGACAGACCCTGCTGAACCTCCGGCAAGTCGCGCTCGGTAACCGTGAAGGTGGCGTAGATGGGATCGATCCGCTGAATCGAAAGCAGGGATGTTGAGTTCGCCTGCACCACGTTTCCAACGTCAACAAGACGCGCTCCCGCTCTGCCCTCAATCGGCGAGTGAATGTAGCAGTATTCGAGGTTCAGCTTCGCCGTTGTAAGACTCGCCCTGGCGGCATCCACCTTTGCCTGATCTACGTCGACCGCGTTCTTCTTCGTGTCGTAATCCGATTTGGAGACCGCCCTGGTTCCGACGACCTCACCATAACGAGTCAACTGGATATTGTCGTAATCGAGCGCCGCTTTCGTCTGGGCCAGCAAGGCTTGAGCCGAATCGACCTCCGCCTGGTAGGGACGGGGATCGATTACGAACAGCAGCTGTCCTTTCTGCAACTGGTCGCCATCGCGAAAGTGACGCTCGACTACCCGGCCGCCAACTTGTGGAGTCACCGTAATGGATTCGAACGCTGCATTCTTGCCAATCTCATCCAGATACCGTGGGACGTCCTGCACGGTCGCCTTTACTACGGTGACGAGCGGTGCGGGCATTGCGGGGGCTGCGGCCTGTACGCTTCCTCTCCCGCATCCGGTGGCCACTGACAGGATGAGCCCTGCCGCTGCAAGGCCGAGATTCTTTCTACGGAAGACCGACTGAAATTTCGCTGCCATCTGTTGCTCCTTCAAACCTGCGATCTCTGCTGTCACGTTCACTCGTTCAACGCTTATGGAAGGGCAACTCTCCTGCCAAGCGGCCGGTGCCGCTCGCCCTTGGCCGTAAGTTGTATTGTGGAAACCAGATAAGACCTGGAACCCGTGTCGGTCGGAACCCTAACTGTCGGAGATTTCGATCGGGGGCGTAGACTTGTGTCGGACCTATCCGACACTTGGCGGGTGGAGGCCCTTTAATATGGATTCCTTTTCCGCGACAGGCTCGTCCCAGCAAGCCGTGCAAACCTCAAGCGAGGACCAGATCACCGAACAGCGACTGAATCTGCTGCTTGAGCTCACCAATGAAGTCGTCTCGAATCTCGATTTTCGAGATCTGCTGCGGGCGATCTCGGCAAGCATCCGGCGTGTGCTGCAATGTTTCGGCGTAGGAGTGTTCCTGCCGGAGGCGGATGGGAAACATCTCAAGATCCACGCTTTCGATGTTCAGGAAGGCGAACGACCGCCTGACATTGCTTTTCCTATCGAAAGCTCCGAGCCCGGTGAGGTTTTTCGGACGGGTATACCTCGGATCGCTAAGCCGGACGGTGCGGAAGTCATTCGTCAAGGAGGCTCGCTTCCTGCTGCTCTTCACACCGTTGTTTTCCTGCCTCTTACTAGTCGCAATGGGACCCTGGGAGTTTTGGGATTAGGCATGTATCAGGAGCGACCGTTCGAAGACAGTGATATGCGCTTCATACAATTGGTGGCGAATCAGATTGCCATCGCAGTCGACAACTCGCTTGCCTATCGCGAAATCGCTCAGTTGAAAGACAAGCTCGCACAGGAAAAGCTCTATTTGGAGGAAGAGATCCGCAGCGAGGCGGATTTCGAAGGCATTATTGGTCAGAGCTCGGCGCTCCGCGAAGTGCTCCAACTGGTTGAAACCGTGGCCCCGAGTGATTCAACCGTGCTAGTGCTGGGAGAAACGGGCACCGGAAAGGAACTGATCGCGCAGGCTCTTCACGATCGCAGCCGTCGCAAAGATCGCACCCTGGTAAAGCTCAATTGCGCAGCGATTCCAAGCGGTTTGCTGGAGAGCGAACTCTTCGGGCATGAAAAAGGCGCTTTCACCGGAGCGATAACCCAGAAAATCGGTCGACTGGAACTCGCCGACCATGGCACGCTGTTCCTGGATGAAGTAGGCGACATCCCTCTCGAATTGCAGCCGAAACTGCTGCGTGCTTTTCAGGAACGGGAATTTGAACGACTGGGTAGCACGCGGACAAAGAAAGTTGATATTCGCCTGGTCGCCGCGACGAACCGAGACCTACATAGGATGGTCGAGCAAAAGCAGTTTCGCAGCGACCTCTATTACCGCTTGAATGTTATTCCCATCCGAATCCCACCACTCCGCGAACGCCCAGAAGACATCCCATTGCTCGTGAAATACTTTACGCAGAAGTACGCTCGCCGCATGCAGAAGAAAATTGAAGGCATCTCAACGGCGTCATTGCGTAAGCTGCCACGCTGGCACTGGCCAGGGAACGTTCGCGAATTGGAGAACCTGGTGGAACGCGCCGTAGTACTGAGTCACACCCAGAGACTCGAAATCTCCATACCTGAACTGGCGGACGGGGCTTTAAACGCCGCACCCGGAACGATGGAGAAGTTCGATGAGCGCGAAAGAATTTTGCAAATTCTTAAAGAGACTAAGGGGCGCGTGGGTGGAGCAAATGGTGCTGCCGAGCGAATGGGACTGAAGCGAACCACATTGATAACACGCATGAAGACACTCGGGATAAATCCGCGAAAAGTGCTGTGAGTGCCCGTTCGAAACACGATTAATAGCGGTTGTTATTAGCTGAGTGCCTTCGCCCAACGCTTCTCGAAGAATGTCATAGGGTCCGACACTCTGTCGGATTGTCACCCAGAATTCCGACACCCTGGGCTAGGCCCGTTTCCCAACCACCTCTCGATTCCTCAACTTACAAGTCCATTCATTTTGGTCCGTGCATTGCCGCTGTACAGGTGTGCGACGCGCTCGAAGGACCTCTGAGGCGTTTATGTGGAAGATCACAACTCTCGGTTTCACGCTGCAGGGCTTCTAACCCTGGCCGCTATGAACTTGGAGCCCAAGCTCACGGAGGTCAGACTCGAGCAAAGATCATCGCGCAATAAAAATAGGAGGCTTTCCATGGAACTAAAACACTCATTGAAACGTGCAGCGATAACCATAGTTGTAGCACTGCTGCCGATGGCTGCAGCCGCACAGGAGATCCGATCGGAAATTAGCGTCCAGGGCACCGGATTCTTTACGAAGAACAGCCAAGGGAATGGTGTTCGAAATCACGCCGAAGAGACTGGCGGATTCTTAGTTGGGTATCGTTACAACATTAACCGCTGGCTCGCCGGCGAAGCGAACTACAGCTACGACCAGAATACGCAGACCTATTTAGGTAGCACACTTGCGAGTGTGCAGTCGAAAATTCATCAAATGACAGGATCGGCGGTTGTAAAACTGTCAGGATTTCGTCGGCTCCCGAGACTCCAACCCTACGCACTCGCAGGCGGCGGCGCTCTGGTGTTTGATCCAACCGGGAAGGCGGGGACGTTCACAGGCGTCACTCGGCAAACTAGAGGAGCAGTCCTATATGGGGGCGGTGCCGACTATGTTTTCACCAGCCATTGGTCGCTGCGAACCGAGCTTCGTAGTTTGGTTTACAAGACACCGAGCTTCAATCTAGCCAACCTGGACACAAACACTTGGACGCATGCTGTTCAACCCTCAGCCGGCATTGTGTTTCGCTTTTAGGACCGAATTGTAGGCATCAGAGATATTTACCGTGATCAATGACGGTGAAAGCGCGAGGGCACTCCCGCAAACAATCCGACTTGCCCTCCGTTTGTTCCAGGAGCCTTTCCGCTCAACGGTTGTGAGGCGCTCATGTTGAAAATTACGAAATTCAGAACGGACCAACGATGCCGATTTGTGCTGGAGGGAAAGCTAGTTTCTCCGTGGGTGGACGAACTCAGGCGGGAGTGGGACGGCACCCGCAACTCTATGTCGGAGATGACGCTGATCGTGGATTTGAGAAACGTAACCACGATCAGCCAAGAAGGACATAGCGTCTTGCTCCGCATGATGCGGGACGGGGCGAAGTTCGTTTGCGGCGGAGTCCTCAACAGACATGTGCTTCAACAGTTGGCGCGCGAGCCGGCGGAAACTCGAACATTGCGCAGGTGATGAGAGTTGGAGCGAAATGAATAAAGTCGTGCGAATTCAACCTCGCAGCGGATTCCTAAATGTAAGAGGCAAGGAGAAATCAGTTTCTAAGGAAGAACAGGTCGCTAATGAATAGCTTCATCCAAGTTCTCATGAAACACGGCTACTCAGCCTTATTCGCTTCCGTGTTTACCTGTCAAATGGGTTTGCCAGTACCGGCGATTTTGTTTCTGATGGCTGCCGGAGTGCTTGGAGCCTCCGGTCGATTGAGCTTGGGAATCTCCCTCAGCCTCGCCGTGGTTGCCTGTTTGATGGCCGACCTACTGTGGTACGAAGTCGGTCGACGCTGGGGAAACCGGGTCTTGCACTTCCTTTATGGCCTCGCGGCAGATCCTCACGCTGCCGTTCGTGGGGCGAAACGGAATTTCCACCGGCACGGCTCGCGGACACTCATCTTGGCCAAATTTGTCGTGGGGCTGGACGCGGCAGCGCCTCCCCTCGCTGGTTTGTCGGGCACGAGCAGATTCCAGTTCCTGGGTCTTGATGCGATGGGAGCCGCCCTCTGGTCGGGCACATATGCGGGACTCGGCTATGTGTTCAGCAAAGACCTGGATCGCGCGTTTTCCTACGTCTCCGGTTTGGGCAAGGGTTTCGCCCTCCTGATGCTGGCCGGAATCACTATCTACTGTGGCCGCAAGCTCGTGCGGAGGCTCCGCTCCGTACGCGAATTTCGAAGGGTGCAGATAGCGGAAAAGCCGAAAGGGAGACTAGAGACAGGTGACAGGATCATGACTTTTGATTTCCAGAATCAGAAAGAGGCACACGGAGTTGAACATGCGCTAGGTCAGTCACATCAAGATGCCTGCGGTCAATACACAACCGGCGGTGATTTCTGCCGAATCTTCTACGAACAAAAACGCAGCTTGTATCGCTTGTCGTTTCTGCTGACAGCAGATCAAGAGAAAGCTCAGCAGTGCTTTGTCTCCGGATTAGAGGATTCGGTGAAGGGTAATCCCGTCTTCAAGGAATGGGCACGCTCATGGGCGCGGCGAGCGATCATTCAGAGCGCCGTCCGAGTCATCCACCCACGGCCAATTGAGGAACAAGCCCCGGCGAGCTTCGGCAGCAACGAAAAGACGCTGGCGGCAGAACCGCCGGAACTTGCAGCGGTTCTCCTGCTCCAAGCATTCGAGCGCTTTGTCTACGTCATGTCGGTGCTTGAACACTACTCTGATCACGATTGTTCACTTCTTCTGGGTTGCGCCCAGCGTGACGTAGTGGCAGGACGAGTTCGCGCATTGCAGCAAACCGGAAGTGCGATGGAATCTCACCTTGCGTTTGCGGAACGTGTCTAAGCCGGTGGGTCAGAAGTATGGGCCTATGGGAAGCGCTTTCACCGGCATGGCGCCGATAGAAACATAGTTGAGGTGGTCTCGAAAGGGCTGCTGTCACGCAGGGGAGAGATGGGGCAAAATTGCGTTCCGGGCAGTTGGTCGGCAAGCCGGCAGTTAGCGCACTCGGCATCATCGGTTTAGTCCTGGGAAAGTCGACATGGCGACTGGAATACGCGTCTACCGGACAGCTGAGGCCCCCGTTGAAAAGGGTGTTTGCGGGGATTGATCGGAACTTGTGCGTGCCCGCCGCGAGATAATCAGATACGTCCAACATACGCCCAGCAAACCCATCTGATGCCGATCGTATCTGGCGCATCCTGGAGCCGGTTTTCCGTGCTAGCAAGACATACACGCTGCCTCGAGATATCAGTCGCGATGAGGCGCTTGCCTACTGGTTTGCGGCTGGCAATCAAGTCTTCGTCACCGAAGATAATGGTGAGGTCCTCGGCACTTATTATCTTCGCGCCAATCAACGCGGTGGTGGCTCACACGTGTGCAACTGTGGGTACATGACGGCGTCTCATGCCACGGGTCGTGGTATTGCCAGAGCGATGTGCCTCCGTTCCAAAGAACAGGCAAAACGCTCCGGCTTTCGCGCGATGCAGTTCAACTTCGTCGTCAGTACGAACGTGCGGGCGGTGAAACTGTGGCAGAGCCTCGGGTTTCAGGTTGTCGGTAGACTCCCGTTGGCTTTCGAGCATCCATCCGAGGGCTTCGTTGACGCGTTGGTCCTATTTGCAGCACTGTGACTACAAAGATGGGTAACGGGAAGTCGGCTTCTCGCCACCAATGCAACGGTCACTGTTAGCGCGTTTATCGTGACCAATCCAGGGGCACTACTAATGGGATGGTCTGCCGCCGTTACGATGAACGGAGGAGGCATCCCATTAGTAATTCGGTCGCTTCCGCATTACCCGTAATTCTGCAATCGGCACCAGACGCGAAATGCGACTTGAGGGATATTCGCGAAGGCGCTCGAGAATCAGTAGTAAAATGCCCAAAAGTTCGGAGGACCGACTTCGGATCATCATTGACAAAAGCAGCGCCTTCGGCGTTTTGACGGAGAGTGTCACTGGCTCCTCTTCAGGGCTCAGTTGCTGCTTGGTGAAGCCGGAATGAACGTTCAATGGCATGGAAACGACCACAAATCTAGACGACTGGAGACGGGCTGAATCTCTCCTGACAGCGGAAAGACGAACGCTGGAGATGATTGCCGCCGGGGCGCGCCTTGCGGATGTCCTTGAGAGTTTGTGCAATGCGATTGACGCTCAGTCTCCTGACGTGATGTCGTCGGTGTTGCTGATGGACCCCGATGGGAAACGCTTGTGGCCGACAGCGGGTCAACGGGTCCCGAAGGAATGGAACTCGGCGATCACTCCGCTGCCAATCGGACCGCGCATGGGCTCGTGCGGTACAGCCGCATTCCGAAAGGAGCGGGTAATCAATTCTGACATTGCCAGTGATCCTTTGTGGTCAGGAAGTCCAGCCGAGGAGTACCGAGAGATTGCCTTGCGCAACGGCGTTCGAGCAACTTGGTCCCAGCCCATCATTTCGAAAAGCGACGAACTGCTCGGCACCTTTGCCATGTACTATGCCGAGCCCAGAATTCCCAGCGCCAGCGATCTGCAATTGATCGAAGGGGCCGGCCACGTCGCTCTCATTGCAACTGAAGCAGAACGATCCCGAACCGCGCTAAAAAATGCGTTTGACGAGATCAGGAAGTCGGAAGTCCAACTGGAAACACTCCTCAATGCGATACCCACCGTCGCGTGGCGAGGCGAACCGGATGGCAGCATCAATTATTTCAACCAACGATGGCACCAATACACCGGTCTTTCGCCAGAGGAGTCGCACGGATTGGGATGGACAATCATCATCCACCCCGAGGATAAGCAACGGGCGATGGACAAGTGGCTGCTCCAGGTCCTCCCTTCGAGAAAGGCGGCAGAAATTGTTGCGCGGCTGCGCCGCTTCGACGGCGAATACCGCTGGTTCTTGGTACGTGTCGAACCGTTCTTCGATGAATCTGGGAATGTCATCCATTGGTATGGAGCGGAAACCGATATCGAGGACCTAAAGCAGGCGCAAGAGAAGCTCCGGCAGGACGAATTGGAACTTCGACGGATGACGGACGCCATTCCTCAAGCCATTGTCGTGCAGCGACCAGACGGCACACCGATCTATGCGAATCGAATTATGCTCGAATACACCGGCCTTACGCTCGAAGACCTCCAAGCGGAGGGCTTCCGCGAGCGGGTATTCCACCCGCTTGATCTGGAACAGATACGAAACCAGCGCCAAAAGGCCCTCGCGCTCGGAGAACCCTTCGAGATCGAACAACGGGCCCGGCGAAACGACGGACAGTATCGCTGGTTCCTGATCCAATACAACCCTCTGCGAGATGATAACGGCCATGTCATTCGCTGGTATGCGACCGGTACCGATATTGAGGACCGCAAGCAAGCCGAAGAAAAGATGCGGAACGAGAATCTGGCGTTGCGCGAGGTAATCGCGGATTCGTCGATGACCGACGAAATCGTTGGGTCTTCCGAGTCACTTCACCGCGTGTTGTCGCAGGTAGCAAAAGTGGCGCGAACCGATTCCACTGTTCTCATATTGGGGGAAACCGGAACGGGCAAAGAACTCATCGCTAGTGCCGTACATAAGCGGATCCAACCGCTCCTCCCGTGCGTTCATTCGGGTGAACTGTGCGGCGATTCCTTCTTCGCTGATCGCTTCGGAACTGTTCGGGCACGAAAAAGGCGCCTTCACGGGCGCTTTGCAGCGGCGCTTGGGGAGGTTTGAAGCTGCCGCCGGCGGTACGATATTCCTGGACGAGATCGGTGACCTGCCTGGAGATACTCAGCTGGCGCTGTTGCGAGTGCTACAGGAGCGAGAATTTGAACGTATCGGGAGCAACCAGCCAATCTCCGTGGATGTGCGCGTGGTGGCCGCCACACACCGGGACTTGAAAGCAGCCGTATCAGCGGGAACGTTTCGCGCAGGATCTATTCTATCGACTTGAATGTCTTCCCCATAGAAATTCCACCTCTTCGGGACCGAGTGGATGACATCCCGCTGCTTGTTGAATACCTGATCGAACGCTACGCGAAGAAAACTGGGAAAAAGATCAGACATATCAAAAAGAAAACCCTGGAACTCTTCCAACGTTACGATTGGCCCGGCAATATTCGAGAGTTGCAGAACGTGATTGAGCGAGCGGTGATCCTGTGCGATGGAGAAGAGTTCGCGGTGGACGAGAGCTGGTTGAAGCCGGATTCGACCCAGCCTTCCGAGCCGACAGACGCATCCCCGAGCATATTGGCCGAGAGCCAGCGGGCACTTGCCGAGCGTGAGCGAGAAATGATCGAAACCGCGTTGGCCGCATGCAAGGGCCGAGTCTCGGGCCCGTTCGGCGCAGCTGCGCGACTTGGAATGCCGCGACAAACCCTCGACTCAAGAATCAAAGCTCTGCAGATCAACAAGCACCGGTTCAAGACGCCTTAGCACTCTCCCATGCCCGCCGGGGCAGACGCTGGCTTGATGTGGAACTTCTTCACCGCGAAAATACCAATCACCACGAAAATCGCCATCACCACAAGTTGCACGACCAGAAAGGGCGGCTCCTTTTGCGTCGGAGCCAATGCGTGGACAGTCGGTATCTTCATAAACGACTGCACCACCGCGACGAATACATTCAGATAGAGAGCAAGCACAGCGCAGACTACATAGATCCAGCGCCACGTGCGCTCCATTTGGCGAGCATAGCGTGCCAGTACCGCAACGCCCAACACCACCAGCGATGTGATACCGATTATGTGAGACGGCAAGAGATGCTCGACCGGAAACAGGAATCCAGTCAGGCTGGTTAAGATCGTGGTCACCAGGAAGATCGCGGTCCAGGCGTCAAATCGTTTTCCGGTAAGTAGCCCGCATACGACTACGAATCCAGAGCCAATCCCCGCAAAGCTTATCAACACGTGCACGATCGTGAATGTCGATGTTGTCACGCCTAAAATCATGGGTTCATCCTTTTGGAGTCGAGATATTCGCTGCACTAGAAACTAGCTGGGTGAGAGCAATCAGATATCCACAAACTCGTGATTAACCTGTCCGTTCAGAATTTGCAGTACTCGAAATCCGGTCATCCCATCACCTACCGCCAGGTTTTGTCGAACATATTTATGCGATTGACGTAGCGACCGGCTTGCTCTCGCTAGTCTCGACCTCTTTGTCGTTTGCAAGTGTTAGCGGCTGATCTCTCCCGAGATCATTTAGCGCAAGCATCGCTCCCACGCCCTCGTTGCCATGCTGAAACGTCAGCAATTTCTGTAGCTCCGGCATAGCCGCCGGTGCAATCACTCAGAAATTGGGCGAAATCTGATGAAGATTCCAGGATTTGAGATGGCGCAAGTCTTGCAATAGCAAATGTGACAGGCGCATGGGCATTCGCACAGCGTGCGCATGGTCCGGGTGTTTGCGATTGATGGTCCGGACGCGGATGACCAGAAGTGAAGAATGACTCTAAGGATCGAAAGGGTTCTTGACGGAAAGCACACCACCATTCGACTCATTGGCCGAATGTGCGCGGAACATCTTGGGGAGCTGAAGACGCTGATTGAAGACAGCACTCCCGTAGTCGCGCTTGACCTGGATGAAATCACGCTCGTGGACGTGGACGCGGTCAACTTCCTGAGAACGTGCGAGGCGTCGGGAATAGAACTCCGGCATTGTTCGCCATACATATGCGAATGGATGGATGGAGAACAGGAAAGAGAAAGATGACGGCCCTTTGTAAATTTCAGAAAAACAAAAATAAGGAGAAACGGATGAAACCAGGAAAAGCAGTTATCGGAGCAACAAATCGGGGATTTACACCGGGCCCCAACCCACCCACACGAAAATCCAGCCTTTCGGTTTATTTCAAGCGCTGCGGTCTTGCATGCGCAATTCTTGCGACCGCATTGTACTTCTGTTCAGGGAATCGTGCCTTCGCGCAAAGCAGCGAATCCCACGGCGTCAGCAACGTTCTTCTCGTACACGGCGCCTGGGCGGACGGGTCGAGTTGGTCGAAAGTAATCCCGCTGCTTGAAGCAAAGGGCTTGAAGGTGACCGCGGTGCAACTTCCTCTCACTTCGCTCGTCAATGACGTCGCGACGCTCAAGCGAGCCTTCGCGCTGGAAGATGGTCCCTTCCTGCTGGTGGGTCATTCCTACGGCGGCTCCGTTATTACCGAAGCCGGAAATGATCCTAAGGTCGCGGGCCTGGTTTACGTGGCTGCTTTCGCACCCGACGAAGGGGAATCGACGCTCGATCAAATCAAGGCGAACCCTACTCCTGTGGGCATGGAACTCCGCCCCGATGCTTCGGGCTTTTTCAAATTGTCTGCCAAGGGAATTGTCGAAGACTTCGCTCCGGATCTGCGTGAAGCGGAGCAGAAGATTTTGATCGCGACGCAAGGTCCGGCGGCGGGTGCAGCTTTCGGCGCGGCGATAAGCACGCCCGCATGGAAGCACAAGCCCACCTGGTTTGTGATTGCCAGCGAGGATCGCGTCATATCACCGAAGCTTGAGGAAGCTGAGGCACAAGAAATGAAGGCGAAATCGATCACCGTTTCCTCCAGCCACGTCGTTATGCTCTCGCATCCCGCCGAAGTCGCGGGCTTCATCCAGCGGGCAGCCCACGATTCCGGCACGGACTGAACCAGACTCGAAACGCAACACGGGCCGCTCTGCTGGCGTTCAACGCCATCATCGGCCCGCCGTTGAACACCCGAGGGCGTAGGAACTTCGGAAGGTTGGCCCTGCTTATCGCAACATGCCGGAAAGTATGTATTGCACAGGTATTCGCGCTACAGGCGCACCAAGGAGAGCATCATGAAGGGAATCAGAAACAGTCTTGCAACCACAGCCGTCGTTTCGGATTCAACCGTGTCTCAGACTGCTACGGGCGTGGGAGATTACAGCAGAACGCCCAACCAATACGTGACGGTGGAAGGTACTACATTGGCCTATCGGACGCTCGGACACCGATCCGATGCCCCTCCACTTGTGCTTTTCCAACACTTCACCGGGACCATGGATGATTGGGATCAAAGCATGATTGAAGGACTTGCCAAGAGCCGGACCGTTGTGATCTTTGAAAATGCCGGTATCGGAGCATCGGAAGGCAAAGCGCCTGATTCTGTAGCGGATATGGCTCGGTACGCGGAGGGCTTCTTGGACGCACTCCACTTAAATAGAGTCGATATCCTGGGTTTCTCCCTGGGCGGTGCTGTGGCCCAACAGGTTCTGACGGATCGCCCTGAGCTAGTTCGTAAGGCCATCCTTGTTGGCACTGGACCGCAGGGAGCTGAAGGCTTCAAAGACCTGCCCAACATCATTTCCGGCAATATGAAAACAAGTGCGGAGACGAATGTACCCTTGAAGGCGCTGCTGTTCTTCACAGCCACGCCGGAAGGCCGCCAATCAGGGCTGGAATTTGTGAAGAGAATTAACAACCATAAGGTGGATCCGGAGCCGGTGGCGTCTCAAGAGACGACACAGGCCCAGGCGAAAGCTTGGATTGCCTGGGGATTGGCACCCGCTAATGACGCACAATTGGCGGCCGTTAAACAGCCTGTTCTTGTAGTCAACGGCAATGACGACCTGATAGCGCCCACCGTCAACTCCTATGTCCTCTACCAGCGTATCCCTACGGCCCAACTCATTCTTTATCCTGACTCCGGTCACGGGTCTCTCTTCCAGTACCACGCGCTTTTTGTATCGCACGTGAACATCTTCCTTGATAACACTCGCTGATGCAGCAACCTTCCCTGCGAGGCACGATGCGGCGATGCAACATCATCTGAGAAGGAGAAGCAAAATATATGAGCATTCGAGAAGTTCAGGTCCAACGAGTCACTCTGGTTTCCACGCAGCCTTTTGACACGGTCATCGCCCGCATTGACGCGCAGATCGGTCATCCCGACCTGGCTGCGTTCCGCAAGGCTTTTTCAGCCGCGCAGAATGGAGCTGAAATGGAAAAGGTCGTCGATCCGGTGACCAAACCGAACGGCATCATGGAATTTACTCGCTTTGACCTCGGGGAGGTTCTCAGGAAAGAGAGTGGAGACAGTACGCCAAGAATTGTCCGCATCGTTGCTGGAAATCCGCTGATCATGAAGGAGATGGTTAAGCATGTTCCTGACGCCGGCTCATATGCGCCAATAACCATTCTGATTGAGGAGCGCGCAGATGGCATACACATCTCTTACGACAGGATGGCCTCTTATCTTGCTCCATATGAAAATGGCGACGCTCTCAGAGTGGCGCGAGATCTTGACGCAAAGATCGAAAAGATACTGGCGACGGTTGCAAAATAAGTTTGTGCTTTCCATTCGTGGGCGCACCTGGCTCGTAAGTCATCCTGACTGCATCGACAGGACCTTGCCAAAGGCCGTGATCCAAATCCAAAGGAGAAGTCGTATGTCTCACAACACACTCAGAGTCGGTTTTGGGTACGTGGTATTGCTTGCAGCGCTTGCTGTAACAACCATCCAGGCGCAGAACAGTCCCGTGAAGAACGTCGTGCTGGTTCATGGCGCATGGGCGGACGGCTCTGGCTGGAAAGGCGTCTACGACGTTCTCGTCAAAGACGGCTACAACGTCACCATCGTGCAGGAGCCGGAGACGACCTTCCAAGAAGATGTCGCCGCAACGAAGCGCGCCCTTGCCCTGCAGGACGGGCCCTGCATTCTTGTCGCTCACAGTTATGGGGGAGCCGTAATCACCGAAGCGGGTACGGACTCATCCGTCGGTTTGGTGTACATTGCGGCCCACATGCCGGCTCTCAGGATCACACATGTACTGAAGTACAACGACGGATCGGAAAGTGGGTGAAAAACTCCAACGCCACGGAAAATAAACAACTTATCTCGCCGAGTATAGCCCAAAATGCCGTATGTGCGGCGAATTTTGCACCCTTCCTACACTTTTCTTGAAAATCATTTTTAATTTCAGCGTCTCCCGCAGCGTAAACAATTCGATTGAACGGTCTACTGTACTCTTGGCGCCATGGGTCTCCAAGAGTCCAAGGCTAAATCCCGAGAGCATCTATTACCAGCCGAGCCACCTCTGCGCCAGAAAACTGCTGTTGGCCGGTAATCAAGTTCCCGTCGCGGACGGCATGCGCTTTGAAACGACCGGAGACAATGAAATTGGTGCTTGGCATTTTCTTCGCTTCATCTTGAATCCAGAACGGTTGGATACGTTTGCCGACATAGGCATCTGCAAAGGCTTCTTCCGAGTTCGCGAAGCCAGTCCAGGTCTTTCCTTCCACCAAAGGCTTGCCGTTCATTTTCGTCTTCAACAGGATGCAGGTGGCATGGCAGAGCACCGCCGTGATTTTGCCCGTTTTGTAGAAGGAACTCGCAAGTTCATGCACGCGCTCGTCCTCATAGAACGTGTACATCGGACCCTGTCCCCCAACTAGGAGAACGGCATCGTACTCGCCGGGTTTTAGCTGGCTGATTGGTTTCGTGTTCTCAACAAGCTTGCTATGCTCCGGTGAGCCAATAAAGCCCAGACTGATTAAGTCGCTGGATGAGTATCTGCTTTCGTCTCGCGGATCACTCCAACTATCCGCAACCAGCTTCCCGCCGTCGGGGCTGTAGATGTCCACTTGATACCCGTGCTCTGCGAATTCCCAATAAGGATGGGTCAGTTCGGACCACCAAAATCCAATCGGCCATCCTGTTTGTTTTGAGACCGTGGCATTGGAAGCGATGATGGCGACTCGCTTAGGCTTTTCCGGATCTAGAATGTCTATAGTTCCACTCACTGGCAATCTCCTCTCGCTTTCAGCCCGCGACATTGAACAATGCGCACTGTTTCTCAGCCCATTCCTGACTCAGTCCACCTACGAAAGAGATCGACTTTATCTTTTGACCAGGCGCCGTCGCAGGGCATTGTGCCATTCTCCAGACGCTTGAGAATTTCTGGTGCATGCGTGCGAACGTCAGCGTGCGCCCACAAATCAAACACAAAACTCATCGAATCGCGATCCATTTGTCGGAATAGCGGCTTAATGTGTTGCGCGAAATTCACGGGTTCGTTTGGACCAGGCATTGCTACCGATTGCTCGATTTCCGCAGCCGGAGCCAGGGCCGAGACCCTCGATCTGGGCTTGGCGTCGCAGGCCCACCACCAGCGTGGCACAGGCATTTTCATTGGCGGTTTTGCGCCAGGTTGTGAATTCTCCAGCGCCAATCGCGAACCCCACTCGATGTAGGCCGTAAACGCGGCGCGAAACTCGGGATCGGCCGGCAGACCGGCTTCGTCCGCCGATCGACAGATCAAGCTGACCCAGCGCGCCCTCTGCGCTTCTGTAAGTCCCTTGTTCAAGTGCTGGGAGACCATCCGCGTATATCCGCCGTATCTATCGCTATAATTCTTCGGACCTCCGAACACTTCACCGAGCCACGCCGCGACTCGTTCCGGATGATCCGGCGACATATTTGCAAAGAGAGGTCCGATGAGGGGATCCTCTGGCACGTATTTGGAATAGAAGATTTCCGTCATGCGCAGCAATGCGGGAAGGCCGCCGGCCCATTCAAAGAGCGAGGGTTCGTGATCATCATCTTTAGCCGGGGCCGGATCGCTGAACTTGACATACCAATGCATGCCGCTGCAGAAGGGCTTATTTTGCGAATGACCGCAGCGGCACAGACTGTAGTGTTCGCGCGAACCGCCATCGTTGACTTGCACAGCGTCACCGTGGCTATCCGTGAGCGGGATACCACCGGTAATCCGATAGGGTCCGTCCTTAGACACCTCGATGACGGGTGACCGATCCTGATCGACCTGATCGCGAGCTTCACGTCCCTCTGGTTGGTGAGCTTTGATCGCGAGACTAAGCGCTCCCGAGGGGCAGGCTCTGACCGCGCGAATGATTTCGTCCAGCCTCCCACCGCTTGGCGCTACAAAAGGCTCCTTGCCGACGCGGAATACAGAAGGGAGCTTGTCGGTGCAAAAGCCGGAATGTGCACACGTGCCCCGGTTGTCTAGGACGGTAATTTGCTGCCCGAAATAGGTGTCGCGATGGTCGGGCACACGCTTCGGATCCTTTTGGTCCGTGAAGTTCGTCTGCGCATGGCTTCCATCGCAGAACGGCTTTGTCGTCGATTGACCACATCGGCACAGTGCTGTTAGTGGACGCAGAGGAATGCGTTCACCCAACCAATTAAGCAGGCTTTCTCCATTGGTCACCAGATATGGTCCGTTAGTCACGGCAAGGATCCCTGGCGACAACTCAGACTGCATGGCCTTGAGTTCTTCCAAGCGTGACGCGGTGGTCATCTGATTGGCGTCATTCGTGTTATCGGTGATAGCCACACGTTCGCTAGCGAGATATTGCAAACCTGCTGCAGCTTCCTTGGTTTGCACTGGCACGGCGGCGTTAACCTGAATCGTTGTCGCGTCCTTTGCCAGCGCCCATAGGTCCTCGACGATCTCCTCAATCGCTGGAGTCGGCCTTGCGTTGGTCGCCTTCGGATCGGACTCATCTGTCGTTGCTGAATTGTGCGCCGGTCGTATTTCCGCGAGAGCCACGCTCAGTGGACGAATCACTGTCGCTTTCAGGCGACGGCTGATCATGGCAAACTTTTCGGATTGAGAATCGGAAGTTTGAGAATCAGCGTGCCGATCTGAGTCCAAGGATTGTTGAGCAGCGCTCTCTTCGAGATGGCGCGCACGCGCGACAATGGAACTCAGCACCTGATCAGGCGTCGGAGAATTCAGGCTCATTTCAATATTCCTCTAGCTTGATAAATCTCTCGTGGCGCATTTTCTTGACGACTCAAGCATCAGCCTTGGCTCCGGGCGAGGGAGAGCACAAGCGTATTTCGCTAATCTTGAACGCTGTGGAGCCGTAGCACGACCGACTCGGTCCCTCGGGTGACACGAAACCGCTTCGCGCGGGGCTTCGACCGATTTAGCATCTTGCGAAGCGCCATAACCGAGCCAACCGGCTCATCTTCTATCGCGCAAATCAGATCGCCCTTCTGAAATCCAGCTTCGTCTGCCGGGCTTCCAGTTTCGACGGAATGGACAAGAAGCCCTGGCACATCCGGTAGACCTACGGCCCTCCGCTTCATCAACGAGGTTCGGGGGTGAAGAAGGGTCATGCCGAGATAGAGGGGAGGCCCTTCCGCATTTTCTTCGAGACATGACAGCCACTTTCGCAGTAGCGATGCAAGTTCTGTGCGTTCTGCCGTGGTGAGGCCCGACAGCAGCGTCCATTCGTTGGCCAAATGCTCCGGAATGACGCGCTCCAGCAGATCGGAGCCTCCAGCTGTCAAGGTCACAAACACCGATCGTCGATCGTTCTCATCTTCCGTACGCCCAACCAGACCCTGGCGCTCCAAGGCGTCAATCCTTAGGCTCATGCTGCCGGAGGTCCGCAGTAGGCTTCGCATTAAGTCCCGCTGCGTCATCTTGTAGGGTGGCCCATTGCGGCGAAGAGTTGCGAGCACGTCGAAGGATGCCCGGGAAAGACCAAATTCCTCAAACTTGGCTTCGAGGCTGCGATCCACGTACTCCATGATTCGCCCCGCGCGTCCGATGATCTCCACGGGCGCCAATTCATAGTCCGGCCGCTCGCGCTTCCATTTCGCGACCACTTGGTCGATGTGATCCAGCTTTTGCACAGTTCGTAATGCAGGTTCAATTACGATCTTATTCACTAGTCACTTTATACATAGTTGCTTTAAGCAAAGCAAATGAGCTAATCTTTCCTGCAAGCCGTCTTCAAGGAGGCTGTGGAGGCGCAATGCGGATTATTGCCTATGATCGGTTTCATCCGGGGGTAACGATGGAGCAGATCACGCCCTACTTGTCGGAAGAAGTTGCCAACGTCTGGCGACTCTGGAAGGCAGGCATCGTGCGAGAAAATTATGCCCGTGCCGACGAGCCGGGAGTTGTCATTATTTTTGAAGTTCCCGACGTGAAGACGGCGAAAATCTACACGGACGATTTCCCCCTCAGCAAGGCCGGACTGCTGGAATGGAATTTCATCGCACTTCAAATTCCATTGCCTATTGAGACGCTGTTCCGTCAGGGCGTCGATCTAAATCCGCCGTACGACCGAACTCTCACGCCTACGAGGACGGAGCCACCCCAATGAAGCAAGCCTTCGGGATCTCTGTCCCAGAGACACTCGCGGAGATTTGCACTCCTGCCTCTTGCGCGCTTCTCATCTACGATATGCAGCTTGGTGTTGTGCCTCAGGTTGATGAAGGCCAAGAAATTCTCATTCGCTGCCAGCAACTTCTCGAGGCTGCGCGTCGCGGCGGATTTCGCGTCTTTTTCACCCGCCATTTCTACCTGCCTAACCAGGCGGCCGGGACTGGCCAATTGCGTCGAGCGATGGCGTGGCAGCGCAAGGCCGATCCCGCGGATACTACGCCTTTCATTACGCAGGGCTCGGCGCGTTGGGAAATTGTTCCGGAACTCGCGCCGAGTGAGGGAGAAGTAATTGTCGACAAAATCACCATGTCCGCTTTCGAAGGCACCTTTCTGAACATAGCGATGCGAGATGCGCATCTTGACTCTTTTATCATCGCGGGGATTGCGCTTGAAGTAGGCATTGAACCAACAGTGAGACATGGCTTGGACCTGAATTACGTGCCTGTAGTGGTTGCAGACGCCTGCGGCTCTAAGACTGCGCAAAAGAAGGAGCGATCACTCGCAACACTGGATGAAACCTCCGAAATAATTACGATCAATACGGCCGAACTTGTCTCCGTGCTGCGGTCGCGATGAGTTGTTATGGATAAAGCATGAACGGAGTCTTTTAGCGACGGAGTATTTGCATTCGCCATCACCCTTCTGGTGCTGGGCATCCAGGTCCTCGAAATCAAGACCGGCAGCAATGAGGAATTGCGAAAAGCTTTGCTCCGATGCCTACCTCAGCTTGTGCCGTATGTCACTAGCTTTGCCACGATCGGCATTATATGGCTGAACCATCACGCTATGTTCCACGGAGTCGAACGGGTCGAGCATACAACGTTGACCTTGAACCTGCTGCTCTTGTTGGTTCTTGCCTTCATCCCCTATCCCACTGCGGTGCTGAGCCGGTACGGCGCGCTGCCCGCAAGCGCGTTTTTGTACGGCGCGGTGCTAACGCTTTTGGGCATCGCATATTCTGCGCTGTGGTTGCATATCGTGCGAAGGCGACTTACTTCCTCTCTAAGAGACGAGGCCGAGGCGCGCCGCAAGATCTGGAGAAACCTGACCGGCCCGCTAATCTATTGCGCGGCAACGCTCGTCGCGTTGCGATATCCCAAGGTTAGCGTCCTTATTTATTTTCTGCTGGCTGCTTTTTACTTCATTCCTACCCGGCATCCATCTGGCGTTTCGGAGCGAGGGTGATGAGGCAAATCAGTACGTATTGCTCGGTCTCGACTCCACAATAACTTTCTGAGCTGTAATGCGACAAAAGAACACACGTCGTTTATATGTAAACGACGTGCCGTGCTGCGCCCGAACAAAGAAAACTCTTGCCAACTATAGATAACTCAACGACTTGGGCTTCGATGGCTTCCGCGTCGGTCAGTTTGACAACGCGAACAGGGATGGAATCGAGTTCCGCAATTCTTGCGGCCCGGAGACGGCGTGCTCCGGCCACGACCTCGTACTTGCTCGGCTCCAATTCCCGTACCAAAAGAGGCGCAAGGACTCCCTGCGTTTTGAAACTGGCGGCGAGTTCCTCAAGACTCTTGTCGTCAAATCGCTTCCGGGGATTGCTCGCCGACTCAATCAGCGCCGCTACGGGTACGCTGCGATATTCGTGGTGGTTGACTGCACTTTGCGTATTCGGCATTTTCTTTTCTCCTTTGATTTCGTGGGTTGTCGGTTCGTGATGGACTGCGCCGATTCTGGCGCGACTGTGGGAAGTGACGGTCAGGCGGCTGCGGGGACAGCCGTGGACTCGGGGGCGATGCCCTGGGCGATGCCCCCGAGGATCACGGCAGCGGTTTGCTGAACGGCTTCCAAACTCTCGCGCAGGAGATTGGCGTCTCCGTGCCAAAGCTGGATGTAGTCCTGGGACGCGGTTCCGTTGCGCAGGCCAATCGACTGGCACACGACGAAGGCTACGGCTTCCGCTTCGGTTTCGCGGACCTGCTTGGTGGTGAGGGTCCGGCGTTCGCCCCGATGCAGCATCTCGTGAGCGGTCTCATGGACCAGCGTGGAGAATTCCTCGGCGGGCTGCATCCCGGACAGCAGCGTGATCTTGCCGCCGTGCGAAAGACCCTTGGCGGGTGCAATGCGCTCGGAGAAACTCAACTCGACGTTTTGCGCTTCCACGAACTTGAACAGCCGTTCGCGGTATCCGCTCACGTCGCCGCTGACTTCGGTGAGGGTGGCGAGTTCCTTACCTTCGGTCTGCGTGATGTCGAACACATAGACAGCCCGGAACCCGTAAAGCCGGGGCTGGCCGTCTTTCCTATCGGCATCCTCGGAGGTGGCGTTGTGGCTTGAAATCGCCTCTCTCGTGCAAAAAGCGATCAGGCAGCATATTGCAGCATCTCCTGAAACTTTTTCTGCGTGGAGTATTTGCCGTAGAGCGAAACCGCCCGTGAAAGCTTTTTCGGGTCCATCTCTTTGGCTTTTTCGCGAACGCGAGAAAGAACGGCGTCCCGGTCCTCCGCAAGGTCGCCGAGCTCATTAACAAGATCAACGAGCAGAAACTCGGGAGACAGTTGCCTAGGAACATTCATGCGGCGCTCGAAGGTGACCATGCGATTGCCAAGTGGAAATGTTCCGTGCCGTTTCTGGTTGTAGACAACCCGTTTGTTGTAGAGCTGGGTTGTCCCAAGTCCCAACTGGTTGTAGGCATTCGGGGAGGTCACGACAAAACGGTCTGTCTTCAAGAACGCTTTCACCAGCTCATGCTCGTCTGCGGGAGCCTCTCCAAATTCAAATTTTCGAGGGCTGTAGTACAAGCCGTTACGCAGTTTCCGGAGGGTTCCGTCGCCGGTAAGTTCTTTGAGGTGCCGATCAACACTATGAGACCAAGGCAGGAGATCCTCTCTGCGGTAGACCCGTCCGGGGCGAAGGCGTCGCTTCAAATGGTCTAGTGTGCTTGTCCGCATCTTCCTGATTCTCCATGTCTATGCTACTGCTCCGGAGTGATTAATGTCAAATATTTTATTAATATTTCATGCACAATATGTGATTCAAATACACTATTATCAATAGCTTACATGCATACAATATCCGACGTCATTGCGGCCATATACGACACTCTCGCCAGCCTACGAGTCGACACCGTCATAGTCCTAGCCCAATTCCCTGTGCGATGGATGACGCCTGATTGATTTCCAGAGCGGATGTCTTCGAGACATCGGCTCCTAGTTGGGGGCCGAGTTTCGCCACGTCGTCCGTGAACACCACGGCATCGTGGCTGGCACGCGATACGGAAACGTAGGCAAATCGCGAGTTGAGCAAGTCCGGGTGAACGCTGGTGTCGGCGTGAACGAGGACGCGCTCGGCGGTAAGCCCCTGAGAGCTGTGGCTGGTGACGGCATAGCCGTGGTCGAAATGAGGATGCTCGCGGGCATTGAATTCAATCCGGCGATTATCGCTCAGGCTCGCGATCACCCGGCCATCGGGATGGATCGATTCGATGACGGCAAGGTCGCGATTCGCAACGCCGAGCGATTTGTCGGGTGCGGTGAACTGGATGCGCTCGCCTACGGAGAACTCGCGGTCGACCTCTTGGTAGACACTCACGCCGGTCAGACGACGGGGATCGTAGGTCGCAAGCTCATGGTTCGCTTTCTCAACTGTGAGCAGGTTCGCGGACGGGTCGATTGCGACCACCGACGCATACGCGCCAGCCCCGATTCCAATGGCTTTGCTGCCACGTGTGTACCGAATTACATCGTTGACCTCATAGTGGTTCGCCCAAGAGCGTTCGGCCCCAGTCATGTCCTGCCGCTGGACCAGGACACGCAAAGTATGGTCTTCCGGGGAAAGCGTTCCAATGAGCTTCAACTCCTGGCGAACGGCGACGTTCAGCTCGCGACGGGAGGCATTGTCCGGCGAAACGATCAGAGTGTTCTCGGGCGATTCAACGTAAGCCTTGGCGATTGCGCGAACGCGATCTTCTGCGCTTGGAATCTCCTTGACGCGTCCCTGCTGTTGGAGTGCTTCGAGTGCAGCGGAGACGTGGCCCGTGGCCAGCAATTCGACGGTGGATTTCAGAGCAGGGTCCTGCTGGCGAACGATCTCATCGAGTCTAGCTGTGCGCATTCCGGCCTCCTGCAGCTGCTCAAAGGGGCGGCCCGCTTCGACGCCCTGATGCTGGCGGATATCACCGATTAGAAGCACGCGGTCATCGGCGCCAAGTCGCGAGAGGAACTCGCGAATCTGGTTGGTGCTGGCGAGGCTCGATTCGTCGACGAGGTACAAGTGCTTTCCGTCTTCTGCTTCTGGATTTGTCGTTCGGGCGAGGAAGGCTTGCAGAGTTCCAGCCTCGATTCCCGCCTCTTTCAACTGGCGCGCAGCGCGGGAGGTCGGAGCGAAGCCCTCGACCAGATAGCCCTGACTCTTCCGCAGCGCTGCGGATGGCGGCGAGCGTGCTCGTCTTGCCTGAGCCCGCGAAGCCTTGGATTCCTTGAATCCGATCCCGAGAGCTCAGCACATCCTCGATCACGGTCCTTTGTGCCCGGTTGAGCTGCGAGTATTGATCGGCAACCGCAATGGCCTGCGGACGCGAAAGAACTGGCTCCAAATGGTCTAGACCCTCACGCATCCGGCGGAGAATCTCATGTTCTGCTTCGATGGTTTTCGCGGTCGTGAACTGGCGGCCGGGAACGCTCTGAGGTCGTTCAACGATTTGAAATTCCCCGGAGGCCAAGCGAGCGTCAAGATTGGCGCGAACCTGGGTGTAAGTAATCTCGCCCATCCCGCGACGGAGCCCGTCGCGGATGAGCGCCCGTTCATCCACAACCGCCTCGCGTTCGAAGTTCTTGTCGCGAGAAAAGGTAAGAGATTCTCGAACCCGGTCCAACGAGTTGACGGGCTTCTCCTGATGTTGCGACCGCTCCCGAGCTGCACGTACAACAGCGTCCGCTTGGTTCCCAAAGTCGGCTGCCAGTTTCCGGTGTGCGGCCATCACCTCTGCCGGTGAATGGATCTCCTTGCGGTCGCGAGTCGAGTGCGCTGCGATCTCGGCGGCTTCCTTGCCGGAGCGGCCTGTGCGTTCGAGGTATTCACGAATCTGTTGGCTGCGGGGACTGGATGCGTCGAGGTATTCCTGGGTATAGCCCTTGATCTCCGGAGCACCGCTTCGCCCTGCTGTGATCTCGTAACCGAGTTGGCGCACTCGGTAGGTCAGTTCGGATTGATAGACGGCCGTGGCAAACTGCTGCGAGGCGAAGAGGCTGTGCGGCTGAATCGCGCGTGGCTGGCCGTTGTCGCGCTCGGTGACGTTGAAAACCACCGCGTGCGTGTGCAGTTGTGGCGCGACATAGCCATCGACCGGGCGGGCGGTATCGTGCTCAAACTTGGCGGCGACAAACTTGCCCGTAGTTTCGGGCGGATGATTGCCGCCGATGCGGGCTTGTGTGTAGCGTTCGAGCTGGTCAAGGGCAACGCGAACGCTCTCCCGATGCGCTTCGCGGACGCGCTCGTCGCCGCCGACAAGCGCGGTGAGGGAGACAGATTTCGGAGCGGAAAAGGTAGCATCCCATCCGGCCCGGTGCTCCATCGTTTTGATGGTCTTGCCTTCAGCATCCTGATATTCATATGACGATCGTTGGCGCACCAACTGCTCGCCCGTCTGTGGATGCTGGCCCTGGCTGAGTTTCGCGAAGTCCTCGGAAGAGACCATCCCGGAAAGTCCGAACTCACTGGCCAGCCGCCCTTGCCACTCACCCGCGATGACGCCGCGTTGCGACCAATAGTTCTGCTCCTTTGCGGTGAACTCCTTCTGGTGGTAGGTCTGTGCCTGGCCAGCGGAGAGCGGCTTCGAAATGGTCAGCATTGCAGGTAACTATCCCCGAAGATTGAGGCTTTGTTGAGCGTTGACGCCTCGTCTCAAGATTCGTGTCCTGCGGTATCTCCGTCGCTGTCCGTCGGCGATTTTCGCTGCGGCGGATTGGACACATTTGCGTCCGGCTTCAATTCGAGCGGACGCACTTGCGGCTTAGTTGCTCCGATGTTTTTGGGATCGTATGGGAGCTTGTCCTCGGGCGTACTCCGGAGATCGAAATCAGTGGCGACAACCGGCAGATCAAAGTACGGAAATGAGAAGCGCGTCACATAGTTCTCATACTTCATGTAGGCGTGGAGGTCCGGAAGGCCGGAGATTTCGGACTCCATCACCAGCGGTTCAATCTGACGGTCCAAGGCGAAGTTTCGTCCAGCGCGGGAGCCGTCGAAGTGGGTCTCGCGAAGCCGTTCGATCTCGACTTTTCCGATGAACTTGCTGACCCACTCGCCAGCACTCGGCTCCTTTGTCTTAAGCCAAATGCTGGTTGCCGGCTGGGACAGCATGACCTCAGCGAGGTGACCGTACAGGTATTCCAGCTGCGCCTTACCCTGGAAACCCAGAATCACCGGGTTCTTGCTCTTCCGATTTTCGGTAATGGCGGTATGGAGTTGGGGGAGCTTCTGCAGACTTGCCAACTCGTCGATCACAAACCATGCCCGCTTTTGTCCGTCCTTCGGCTCGTTTAGAAGACGCAAGACGAGCAAATCGATCCAGAGACTCTGAAGCGGACGAAGGGCTTCGCGTTCCGCAGGCAGCGAAGTAATAAAGATCCATCCCTGCCGTGTCTCGGCCCATTCGGTGGCCGACCACTCGCCGTTTCCTTGGCCCTTTTTTGGAAGCAGACGGAGGCTGTCAGCGACCAATCCAAGCGAGCCCAGGACACCGGCACGCTGATGCTCCGCCTTCGGATCGATGAGGTGGGCATGCTCCGTCCCTTTCAGCCTTCGGTCGATCTCCTGCGGGTCTGACATCCACTTCACCAATTCCTCGGGTGTTGGGCCATAGGCCATCAGAAATGCAAAGATCTTCTGTGGCGACTCGATGAAAAATTCACCCTTCTTGTCCTGGGGCGGCTGGAACAGCGACACCGCCAGAGCCTTTGCCTCGGACCGGCGGCGCAGCTCTTCCGCGGGACCCCAATAAGGACATCGCGTGTCGAGCGGATTCAGGATCACGTCGCCGTTTTTCGGGTCGTAAAAGCGCTGGACGAACTCTCGTGCGGGGTCGTAAACGATCGCGGAATCGCCACGAGTTTTTATCTGTCGAAGGATCTGCAGCATGATGGCTGTTTTGCCCGCGCCGGTATCTCCGATGATCTGCATGTGCTGTGCTTCGGCTCGCTCACGGTATGCGAATCATCGCCTTCATTCCGTCAGTCTTGATGCCTATGCCATTTCCACCGACCCTGCTGTTGAACTCTCTCGGCGTCATCATCTCGGGGCCTTTCAGGCGTCGTCCGTATCTCAGTTGTCGCCGCCGTCGCACGTCCTTGGCGATGGAAAATGGGAGCTGGATGATGAGTGATACCAGACCGAAAAAGAGTGGGAGCTTGTAGATGTCGAAAAGGCTGTCGCCACCGTAAATCGCAGTCTTGAGGTAAGCACTCAAGGACGCGTCGTTATAGTTCTGCTCCGGTCCCAGGTAAAGAAGAACCTAGCCGCTCTGCAAGGCGGATCGCGAGAGCGCAAGTGGGATGGGCTTGCCGCCCGGTTCGGGTGTGGTGCCCTCTGTCACGTCGGCGTTCGTCGCCAGACGCGGTGGAACTCCACGAGCGCCCAGCATGAGCATCCGATAGTTGTCCCTACGGCTCGCTCCGATAGCGCCTGCAACGCTCGATCGGATGTAGATCGGCATATAGAAACGCTGTAGAGGGTCGTTGCCGAAGTGAACCGGCAGTAAATGAAAAAATCCGGTTAGAACGACCGCCATGAATACCGCGCCATAGGTGTAAATCGGGCTGTGCGGCGGCCAGATGATTGTTTCCTTGCGCCCCCACTTGGTCATTGCCATGGCTATCTCCTTCCTGCGGAAGCAGCCAACTTCGCCGCGAGTTGGTACTTCGCCTCGCTGATTTCATCCAGGAGTTTGTCGAATGCTTCGGGGGCGAGGAGTTGGCCAGCGGCCACAGGCCGCAACACGTTTACCAAGAGCAAGCGAACCCCAAGAATCTCCGCCAGCGATGGATCGCTCGTTGGCCCTTCCCCCACTTCTCGGAGAATCACATCGCGTATCCATTCCCCCCGTGCAAGTCCCTGCGACCTGGCAAACTCAGTCACCCTCCCCAGTTCCTCTTTTGTTAGCTTCACGGTCACGGGGAAGACGCGATTTAGAGTGCGGTCGCCATGAGAACTCTCGTCTGGCATTGTTTTCAAAATTGCCATCTTGGCCATCCATTTCACAGGTGCACCCAAGTGCACCGAAAATTGTCATGTCTTTGAAATCGCTGGAAGTGCACCGTGGTGCACTCACACGACCCTCGAAGGGGTGGAGTGTCAAAATTCTTCCGGTGCGAAGCACCGTTCTTGCATTGCCACAAAATTGGACGCTCGATCACGCCTTCACCGCCCGCACAGAAGGCGTGGATTCCACCCCAGCAACAACCTTCTTCCCAGGCTGCTCGGACGCACCATTGGTTACGGCTTTCCGAACACGCAAAGTCGAAGCAACCTGCTTCGCCTGCGGAGTCTTCAGGAACTCCTGAAAATCACGGTCTTTCGAGAAGACATAGTTCAGCGCTTTGTCCACAACGTCGTCAGCGGATGCCTGGATAAAGGCGGCGTATTGATCCACCTGGGCAGCGGTCGCCTCGTCGAGACGAACGGAGGCGCAAATGTGGCGGATCTGGTTGATTTCAAGCAATGGCATATTTGTTCTCCTTCGTTTGGATTGAGTCTGAGTCTCCGGTATTGCCGGACTCCGGATGTTGGGTCTCGAAGACAGGTTCGATCAGGAAGCGCTTTGCGTCACGGTCGTATCCCCGGATAGCCAAGACCTCACGCAGGATTCGCCGGCCTGGTTGTCGTTCGACATGAACGACGAAATCAACGGCTTCTCCGATCTCGGCTTCCGTGTCGGAAAAGGTACTTTGGGCGTGACTGCGCATGACGAGATTGGCGAAACGGCGAAGGGCCTTTTCGGCGGAATTGGCGTGGATCGTCGCTAGCGATCCTGCATGGCCCGTGTTCAGGGAATCGAGCAGCGTTCGCGCCTCGATTCCGCGCACTTCGCCGAGAATGATCCTGTCGGGTCTGAAGCGAAGAGTGTCCTTTAATAGTTCGTCAAAAGTTACGGTGTTCTTGAAGGTATCTGTTTGGGATTGGGCTGCGACTATGTTTGGCTTCCGGATGTGAAGTTCCGGTGTGTCTTCGATTACGAGGATGCGTTCATGTTCGGGAATTGAGTTTGCAAGTATCCGCAAAAGCGTGGTCTTTCCAGTCCCCGTTCCTCCGCTAATGAGCAGCGTCTTCCCGCTACGAATCTGGTCTGCCAAGAGGTCCGCAATTGGCTGCGTCAGTGTGCCCCGAGCAATCAGATCATCAACCGTGTAATGGCGGCTCGTAAATTTCCGTATTGCGATTGCCGGTGCGGGGCTCACGATCGGTGGAATCCATGCCGCCAGTCGGCTTCCATCTGGAAGCTGTGCCTGTAGTCGTGGGTTGTCCTCGTCCAGCCTTTTGCCGAGCTGGTTGGCAATGACTTCAAGGCCGGTGCGCAGCTTGTCGGCGTCGAACGAGATGCCCGCTTCTCGGCACAATCTTCCATCGCGCTCGTAAAACCATGAGGCATCGGGATTGCCCATGATTTCGCTGACGCTTTCGTCCAGCAAAAGCGACTCGATCGGTCGAAGAAATGGCAGGATCAATTCGAAACTCATAGCGGGACCCTCACGATGATGGAAGCCCAGTCATTGACCGGGCTTCCGAGAGTGACAAGTGCGAGCCTCATGCGGCCGCTTCTTCCTGGGTCACTTCATCGTGATCCTGATCTTCCGGAGCGGATTTCTCGGCACGATCCAGCTTGAGGATCGAAGAGACCCGGATTTCCCAGACGCGCTGCTTCGAGTTCGTTTTCTTGCTCTCGTATTCGCGGCTGCGCAGCTCGCCTTCGACCTGGACATGTGCGCCCTTCGTGAGCGTCTTGGCGAACTCGGAAAGCTTGCCGAATACGACGCAACGGTGCCATTCCGTGTGCGAGACGTACTCGCCGTTCTTTTTGTAGGAGGACTTGGTTGCCAGCGAGAGAGTCGTGACGCTGACGTCTGGGTTGTTGGTGCGAGCTTCTGGGTTGCTGCCGAGGAAGCCGATGAGCGTTACTTTGTTCTGATACATGAGAGTGTCTCCGTTTTTTGAATTCGCCCGTTGTTGCTCGGGTCACGTGGGGCGAAGCTAGCGAGTGGGCCCGGCTCCCAAGTGCCGAAGGTCTGCTTTCTGGGAGGGGCCCGAAAGAAGTTTGCAGGGCGTTCTTTGCTGTACTTTGCAAACTTGTTTTGGGAGGAACCGTGACCCCGAAGGGGCGCGCAATGCGAAGCAGAAGACCGAGTGCCGCCGGGCGCCGGAATAGCCCCGAAGCGGTGACCGAGCATAAGACGGGATACAAAACGGCAGACACGCTTCAGAGCAAAGTTCTTATCTGCGCTCGGCTCACGGAAGTCCAACCAAATGGCAGTACGACTTGAACTGGCATCTCCGCGAAAAGAACGACGGCAATGGTTGCCAACGTTGCGGCTGATAAAGCTCTGGTTCGCCCACGCCCAGGGGCACAGGGACACGTTAGGCAGGCCAGCCGAATTGGCAGCAGAAATGGACATCGTTAAGCCTCTGGAAGTTCGGGTCTCTCCTCAGCTGAATGCCTGGTCAGCCCGGAAGCGCACGATGGTCAGACCGAGGGGATTCACGGCAAGCTCATTGTTCTTCACGTTCTCACGAAAGACATACGTGACAGTGGCTGTCCATCGTTCCCGTTTGAGTTCCGTATGATCAGCAGGATTCGAGTACACCTTTTCGAACTCAATGCGGGCCGAATAGGGCGACTGTCGCAGGTCGTCGAGGATCACGTTCTTGACCTCGACATCCACATAAGGCAGTGAGCTGTCTTTGACGTAATTCTGAATGCTGTTGTCTTTGCGTTCCTGGTCGATCACTGCCCGTTGCACGTCGCTGTTCAAGAAATACAGAGATGCGGTTTGGTCTCGCTCGATCGTGAAGCGATTCCGGCTGAAATACAGCTCCGCCCAGCGGGTCAGGTAGTACTTGTTCTCGGCTTCCTGGGGTCGGTACTGAAAGTTCCGATAGTCAATGGCTTCGGCGTGGCCTACATCGTTGATACGAACGATCAACGGGTGCATGTTGGCAAGAGCACTCTGGCTCTTGAATACGAGGGCAGCGAGTGCAAAGCAGACACCGGCTAGCACTAGGACTGTCACCTTCAAATAGGTGTTCATTACGAGCGGATCGCCGTACTGCTCCAGGTAGCGCTCCGCTGCGCGGGTGATTGCTGAATTCGTTGTCGTGACGGTGCTCACTGTACTCGCCTCATTTCGATTTCGCTTACATCGCCGCTCGTAGCGCTAACATTGCCGTTCCTAGTCCCCCACCGTGACCGCCCACGCTGCCGGTGAACAAGCTATGAGTCATGGTCGGAATCTTGAAAAGTATGTAGATATTTACCAGTACCAGCAGAACAAGAAGGGGTAACGTCTGGACCATCAATGAAGGATCGGACATGCTCTGGCCGAGCTGGATGTAGTAGTTGGTCAGAACGTGGGAAAGGACGTTCATTGTGGCCGCAGCGACCACTTTGTAGAAGCTAAAGCCGAGATAGGCCTTCAGCCAACCCCAGAACAACCAATCGAGTTTGTCCACTGCAAGAAATGGGATGAAAATTGGCCCGAGCAAGCCGATGATCGTGGCCGCAATTGCTCCGTAAGCCAAGATCGCTGAAATCACACCTGCCAGCAAGGCCAAGAGGAACTGAACTACAAAGTAGACGATTGCGTAGTACGGCGACATCAGACTATTGAGGATTGACGGTCCTGTCTTGGAGGATGCCATGTGTATATCGTTAAGCATCGTTGCGGAGCCATCCGCACCAATGAGATTGACGAGATTGAGTGTGCCTCCATCAATAAGGCCCTTAACAGAGAAGCCTAGGCCGGGGATGGAAGTGTCGTAGTAGTTCACCATCGCATACGCGAAGGTGAGGAGCATGAAGAGGTTTAGGAACCTCCCCATGCTGAATCCGCCGCCGTGTGCTGATGTGAGGGCTTCTTGGACACCAAACCAAACCAACACAATAGTCGCGAGGGCTATGACGATGTGGATCCCCATCGCCGTAACGGAGGGTGCGGCTGTGGCTGCCAATGAACGGCAAGCTTGTGCGAGATAGTCAAACAAACCTGTGCCCACTTTCCGTGCCCTCCTGTTTCGTCGTCTAGATCAATATGCCTGCGTGAGCAGATTCGTAGCGCCGCTACTGGTTGTTGTGATGTTGCTGTTGTAGTAGGTCTCGTAACCTGCTGAGTCCCGGAATGCCGATTTCATGGCGTCCTGCTGTTGCTTTTGGGAAATGATCTGTTGCAGGGCCAGATTGGCGTTGATTTGGTTTGCGTCCTGCAATGTGCGCAGTTGTAGGAGCAGTGCTTGGTTGATGCGCTGCAGCTCGGCCATGATGGTCTGCTGGGATGGATCTTGGGTTTGAGTCGCGGCCTCGAGATTCGTGATGTCCGCTTGTCTTGCGGCCTGGTTGGCGCGGATCGTCCCGAGTGCCTGGAGGTTGTTGCTCATCACCGAATCGCCAAGGTCAACCGTGGCCGCCTGTGCTGCTATCTGCAGTTGGCCGGCCATGCTAGCGGTGCTGTACCCAGGGATTGTGTTGCTTGTGTTTGGAACGCTCACTTGCTGGTACGCCGCGGTTGCTCCGTTTCCGGTGTTCGCGGAGTTTAGCCAGCCCATCGAATTACCGTAGGTGTTCGACACTTGCCGTAGCAACAGCAAGTCTGAAGTGGGCGATAGAAAACGGGCGTACAGCATCCTCGGCGCCAGGATCATCTGGCGTGATAGCTGATATTGCTGCATCACTGTGTTGTAGGTTTGTAGAGCAGTTGTGGCGATTTTGACTGTGTTGGTGAATATCTGTTGGCCCTGCTCGATCTGTTGGGCTTGATTGGCGATCGAGCGCTCCTCGTGTTCGATCTGCGTGATGGCATGGCCTGACTGCGTAGGGTCGAAGACGATTCCAGAGCCGAACTGCGCGTTCGCGGCTGGTTGCATCAGCGTCGCAAATCCGAGAAGGACCACGGCGAGAATTGGATTTTTCATTGTCAAGCCTTTTCATCGCCGTTGGGTTTGCGTTGTTCACAGCGGCACGGCTTTACTGCTGTGCGGCAATAATTTCTCTTTGAATCTCCGCAAGATGGTCAGCCTTCGGCTTACACCGTGCGTCGCGTTCCTTTTTCTTGGCTTCAAGGTCTGCCATCTGTTCCTTCGTCAACGTTTGACCTGTCAGCAACCTTGTGGCCCCAGAATTGTCTTCCTCCAGGCATTCTTTGGCATATGCCGGGTATTCAGCGTTGTACTGATCCTGCAATTTCTTCACTTTCGCGGTTTTGCTTTCGCAGCCGACAATGGTCAGAGTCCACAGAAGCAAGAGGGAGAGGGCAACGGATCGCATGGAAGGCCTCCTTAAAACGTCTGTGGAATAGTGTGGTTGGAGTAGGCCGGAAGAAGCAAGTCCTGAGTGAAATAGACTTTGACACGGTGGCCCTCGCGAATTGTGATTGTGGGCGGTATCTGGATAAACCGATCAAGGATCGTGGTGGCCGACTGAGAAACACTCCCCGCGCCGCCAGTCGTGAATGCCTGGGAACCGCTGGTGGTAATTGTGCCGCCACCCTGGGTGATTTGAGCGGCTCCAGCAACCACACCCAAAGCGATCGAGGTGCCGAAAATCTGAAGATAGTGATTGTTGACCTTGTCCTTTAGTCCCTCCTCTCCGATCTGGTCGAGTCCGCGGAATTGATCGAGATCGACGGAATAACCGTCCGGCATGATCAGAGCGATGAAAGACCACAGCCATCCGGCGCTGTTGGCCAAAGCCCGCAGCCCCGATCTTCTTGGCTTCGCCTAGGACGACGGTTCCTTCTGGGATGATGACGTGCTGATGGTCATGCGAATACAAGGGATTTGAAACAAGAACTTTGACGGGCCCAACGGCATCGCCATCGAGGCGATTCATTAGCACGGTGTCGAGAACTGAGCCCTCGTAAATGAGGTACGGCTGCCCGATGGCAGAATCGATGTTCGCCTCTAGCGGGCGCTTGTAGCCGCCGGGTTCTGTTTCTGGCGGTTGCTGTCGTTCTCCAGTTGGCGATTTGAGGAGGTTACTGTTTGCTGGTCGGTCCGAAGGGTCATACTGCGAAGAGCTCGCCTGACTTTGTTGCTGGGCTTGTTGTGAAGGCGAAAACACAAGATTAGAAGCGAAGCGAGAGTTGTCGACTCGTTCTCGCTCCTTTGCAGCAATCATCTGTGCTTGTTGCTGCTCAGGGCTTAGCTGCATTTGCGTGTTGGCCTGTTGCATTTGCGGGCACGGGCGACCCGGAACACAGGGGACTGTCAGGCCGGTCGGCCCATAGGTCGCGGCGGCGGCTTGCTGCGCGGCTGTCGCGGATGCAAGCGCGGGATCTGCAGTTGTAGCTGCTAGTGTTGATTGCTGTTCCTTCTGACGTTCAGCTTGAAGCTGATTCTTCAACTCCTGCACATTGTTGTCGGTATTGTCCTGGAGCGTGGGCTGCGGTGGTTGCCCCTTCGCAGCAGCCTGCTGTGCGGGCGATTTCTTCCCGGAGGAACTGAAGAGCGCAGCTACAATTACCAGAAACACGGCACCCAAATACACGAAGGTCTTGAGGTTCTTTTGCAAGACGCCCTTTGGCAAGTCGAGGTAGTGTCGCAATGTCGGCTCCGCCTGCACGGTTTCCGCTTGATTGGTGGGAGTGAAAGTGTCGGCCATGATCGCTATCCCTTGCGAGTGAACTCCATTCGCTTTTTCCCAAGTTCCACGTAGCCTTCGTTCATGACTTTGGGAATGATGTACGTCCCCTCCCGCAGGTCATATGTGACTAGATTGGGTTTGCCGTCCTTCATTTCATACACACTGAATTTTTCCGGTGCGTTGGTTTTGATGTAGGTGAATTTGTCGTCGTGATAAATCGACTGGATGTCGAAGGGCGGTTGATTGGCTTTGTACTCGTAGTCAAATTTGAGTTGGGTTGGATAGGCGCTTTTGAACTCGTCTACTGCCTGCTCAATGTGCGATTGGAGAGCTGCGAGTTGCTGACGCGACTGCTCTAGTTGAGCGGCTGGAACGAACTGCGGCGGCCCATTGGCAGCGACAATGGCCGAGCGGTCGGCCGGTTCGACGATCACCTTCAAATCTGGGTTTGTCGGATGAGGACGAAACGTCCTGGAGAGTGAAACTGTAGATGTTTCCCTTATCCGTGATGAGATTCAAGTTGGAGCTGATACCCTGTTTCGCGGGATGCACAAAGCAGAAATTGCCAACTATGTCGACGATCCAGAATTCCTTATCGCCTGTGGCAGCCTGCATGATCTTCTCAGTCGTAGGCAGCTCGATCAGAGTGGTGTATTTCAGCTTGGCGCGGATCGGAATAATGTCCTGGGAGTGATACTGGACGGTTCGCGCAGAGTCCTGCGCAAGCAGGCCAATAGCAGAAGCCACCAAAACAGTTTCGACGATGAAGTTCAGATATCGCATTGCCGTCTCTCCTTAGCAACTCGGGCTGGGGGTTGATACCGCCAGCCCACGCGGCTGGAATGGATACTCTTCTGCGAGTCGGCGAAGTCCTTCGGCAAAGCCGTGAACTTTGAAATAGTCCCGCTTCTTGAGGTTGTCACGAGGGTTGTTCGTTGCCATCCAATGCGAGATCGAATCTACGTTGAGGTGTATCTTCTTGGAGCTCTGCGCCTTCCGAATCAGCATTTGCCCCGGCGGCACGAGACCGCCAATCAGATCAAGCTCGGTATCGTTCAGATGGAACGCCTCTCGGTATACGTCCCGATTCATCTCTGGATTAGCCAAGAAGATTTTCGTTGAACAGCTTTCGGCCACAATGGCCAGCATCCCGGACTCTTCAAGTTCTTTGATCGACTGAGTCGCAAGGATCATTGCCGCTTTGTGCTTGCGCCATGTCTTCTGTGCCTGCACCACATAGTTACGAATGGTTTCATTCTTGATAAAGAGCCAAGCCTCATCGAGCAGGAACATTTTGAATTTGCCGAGTTTCTCCGGATCGGCAATCTCGTTCGAGGCGCGATGAAGAACATAAAACAGCAGCGGTTCCAGAACGTCTGGTGCGTCGCTCCAACCGTGGAAATTGAAGGTCTGGAAGCTGGAGAACGAGAGCGTGTCGTCAGAGTTGTCGAAAAGGAATCCGAATTGCCCGCCACGGGTCCAACGATGCAAGCGTTCTTTGAGTTCGCCAATGATGTTGGCGAAGTTAGACACGGTGCGCTGGCCGGGTTCCAGTACATACATGCGCTCGATCGCGTCCCATAGCCGGCGTTCCTCTTTGAAATCGAGCCGGTAACGTTGATTGTTACCTTCGATGAGCACTCGGAAAAAGCTGAAGAGAAACTGCAGATTCTCTTTGGTCGGAGGGAGTGAGAACGGGTTGATCGTGAAATCCCGTGCCTCTTGGCCCACGTTCAGGTAGGAGCCTTCGAAGATAGTCGTTAGCGATTCGAAACTTCCGCCGATATCAAAAATGAACGTCAAAGGCTTGTACTTCTGTGCATTCTGCAGAAGGAAATTACATAGATAGGATTTACCGCTCCCGGTCATCCCAAGAATGAGCGTGTGGGCAACATCGCCGACATGCAGGTTCAGAAAGTAGGGCGTGTCGTTGTCGGTTTCGACCACTGCCAGACATTCCGTGCCAAGAAACGCGTTCGTCTTTTCGCCAGCGAGGATCGTGAACAGGAAGGACAGGTCCGCGTAGTTGGTGTTCAGCAGATACAACTGGCGAAGGTTCAGAGCATAGTTGCCCGGGACGATGGCAAAATAGGCGTTCAGTTGGTTGTACGTTTCGGCAAACAGATTCCCGTCCGCGTTGGTGAAGACACCGGTGAACTCGCCCACCAGTCGTTCGAGGTCGGTTTTGGAATGGCCATAGAGGACGATGGTCAATGAGAAATCGCCAAGCGACTGACCCTCACCGAGAACGCGAAGGCAATCCCCGAGATTCTCGATATCGGCTTGCTTCGATTCATCCACCAGCACATCGCGCGGGTTTGTCTTGGTCGCGTCGTTGCCCATCTGTGAGACAAAGCCCGTCTTCGACACATTGAAATGCCGGCGGCGTTTGTTCACTTCTTTGCGCGCCCTATCGGCGGGAATCGGCGTCCACTCTGTGATGACCTGGAAGTTGCCGGGAATTTTCAACAAGGCGTCAAGAACTAAGGGTCTGGTTTCCGTAATGGCTTCTTTCATCGTAAGGACACGGACGATGTGATCGCCTATACGCAGGTGGTCGCGTTCGGCCTCAATATCGGAATTGACAACCTGATAGTCGAGAAACTGCGTTGACTGCGGACGGCCGGCGATACGCCAGCCGTCGTAGTTCAGTAATCGGCGAAAGATCGTAAACTGCTTCTCCTGATTCAGAACTTCGATCTGCATGAGGTCTGCTAGCTGCCGACAGAAAGCCAGTACCTGCTGGTCAAGCTCGCCGAACAGCTTGTTCGATCTGGGTACGCAGTAGCGTCTTCATGCTGTCGTTCGTGAACTGCGCTTTCAACTCTCCAACTCCGCCGGACGGGTCATGGAAGAGTCGAGCGAGTGCCGCGCCTACACCTGTCTTCGATCGAGGACCTTCGAGCAAGATGCAATAGAAGATTTCGATCTCATAAAGGTGGTCACGTTTGGCTTCGAAGAACTTCCGGCGTTGATCGATCGCTGCGTCTACGACCGGATCGTCATATTTGGCGAAGGGTATGTCGGGGCGATTCGATTTAAACAAATACTGGTAAACATGAAAGCCTGGCCCAAACGCTTTGAGTGCGGATTCCAGCCGCTTTACTGCGTATTCCTGTTCTGAGCGGTCAAGACTTTCGTAGTCCACGCCGGTAATGCGGAGAATCATGCCGACATCGCCGCTTTTGGTGAGGAACGTCGTGTAATTCCAAAAGCCATAGAGGTTGATGTGCGCATTCAAAGCCGCGCTCTCCTTCCATGGCTTGATGACCCGGTCGAGCCGCAACATCACACTACCTCCACGCGAGGGATTTCCTGCTTCGCTGCGTCATACCGGAGTTTGTAGCGCTCGGACTTCGCCAGAATTCTGAGAAACGCCGGGTCACTGTTGCTGACCCAATGACCGAATGCGAAGCCACCAATGAAGACGGCGACACCGGCAAGGATGGAGTTGAAGAGGTTGAAGGAGCCCACGGCTCCGACGCAGACGAAGTAGAAGAGTGTGCGTTCCACGCCCAAGTAGGTGAGTGGCTTGTGCATGCTCTTAAAAACTCGGTTCGTGCGACGCCGCTGCTGGGGTTTGTCTGGCATATCTTCCTCGTTTCCGCGCGGTTCTCAGGGTAGTTGGGAAGGAGGCTATACGCCCCAGAGCCAACTCAAGACATTCACTGCCATAACGGCAATCCCCGTTCCAGCAGCAACGCCCGCGAGCGCTTTTTTCGCGCCGGGTTCGCCGTGGGCGAAACCATAGCCCCCTATGACAATTGCAACCAAACTTGCGACCTTCGCGATGGTTCCGGTAAAAAGGCTTTGGATCGCGTTAAAGCCGGTATCGAATGGTGAGCCTTGGGCCAGTGCGACCGCTGGCATCAGAAGAAAAAGAGCAACTAGTGCAGCGCTTGAACGCCCGCACTTCGACAGAAGAAGCGGATGGGTTGTGCGCATCCGATGAACGTCGGGGCGACGTAGCATATGCACCTCCAGCAGAAGCTCAAATCGTCTGCTTTTGGCGCAACGCTAAATGCACCGAATCATGGTGTCCAATAATTTGTCGAACGGAATTCATTCCTGGCGGTTGTGAGTCGGGGAGGCGGAGTCGATTCTAACCGGAGTTTGGCGAGGTTGGCTTGTAAAAGGCTCCCTCGCGGCAGCCACGAATCGACATACCCATCAAGACTGGCGCATCTGCTGCTACCGCCTGTTCCGGGGCCAAGCTCCGGTTGTTCCGGATAACACTGCGGGATGCCGGTTCCTGTCGCGGGCTGAGAATCAAGAGTTGTTTTTACTGAATGATTCCCCTCCTCTGAGACTTGCGTCTTCAATCGGTTCTTGATCCGCGGACTTCATTGATCGCCAGAAGCGGATGCGATGAATCAACCTAGCTCACAATCTTTAATAACCTGAGGGAAAGAATATGATCCGAAAAGTAATTAGACACCGCTGCGGGAATGAATCACATTGGTTACCATCGCCGGTCCCTCACGGACTTGCCCAGCCGACCGTGGCGAGACTTCGAACCTCGCTGCCCTGTCGTTAGGGACATGTCAGCACCACCGCCGACAACTTCGTGAGTGCTGGTGGAAGAACTTCTCGGGTGAGGGTATGCGGATGCTAGAGGATGCAAATCGCGTATATGCTGCTGCTCCCGGCGACAACGAACGAAAAGGAGTCGAGAATGATAAAAGCTTTGAACCTCTGCTAGACACGGATGAAGCTGCGAGGCTCTTGAGAATGCACCCCAGAACCCTTAGAACGAAAGCGCGAATCGGCTCGATACCGGGGGTCCAGGTCGGCAGGCGCTGGCGTTTTCGGGCTTCAACGCTGAATCGTTGGCTGGGAAAAATCGCGAGTTGAACAATAACAAGGTAGGACAAAATTATCTCGACCGAAACTGATAAGCGATCTATTCTGGCGGTGTCCGCCGACACCGTTTAAACAGAGGAGGATCTTTGTTTAGACGGATGCGTTACCAGCAAGGGAGCATAGAACGAGAAGAGCGGAAGAAGGGTCCGGCAGTCTGGGTCTACCGATGGTGGGAAGACGACATCAACGGAAAGTCGTTGCATCGCAAAATCCGGGTCGGGGATGTCAAGAAATACCCAAAGGAATCTTCAGTACATGCAGCAGCCGACGCTCTTCGACTGACAATCAACAATGGTGCGAACATCGGAACCTGCAGCGAACAACGATCAATACGCTTTGGGAGCACTACTCTCGAGAGGAGCTGCCTCTCAAAGCTCTATCCACGCAAGATGCATACATCATGTATGCCAAAAACTGGATTGTCCCACGGTGGGGCAATCTGCCATTTGAACAAGTCAAGACCGTCGAGGTAGAACGCTGGTTGCGAGCGACAGAAGTTGCGGATGGGACCAAGCCAAGATCAAGTGCGTTATGTCGGCTTTGTTCTCGCATGCCGTTCGGTGGGAGTTCTGTGGCCACAATCCCATCTCATCGGGAATACCTGTTGGAAGCGGGGGGCAAGCGAGGTCCGAGCACGGGCGTGCGCGTCAGTGCCAAGCGTCAGAATTCTCCGCTTGGTCCTTTCACGCAGAACAGGTCATACTGGGTCTGGCACAAGCTGGAATTTCGCGATCAGATTCTCGTGTTTCTGGACGGTGCCTTAGGAATACGTCAAGGGGAGCTCGGGGCACTGCGCTGGCTGGACTGCGATTTCAAAATATGAACTTCAGTGTGCAACATTCCTACTACTGGCGTCGGGGTGGGCACCTGAAGAGCACAAAAACGGAAGCGTCGGCAAAGCTGTTGCCGATGCATCCGAGTCTGAAGCATGGCCTTGCTGGAGTGGAGATCTCAGAGTCTCTACAACCAGCCGGAGCGATTTCGTCTTTCCTTCGGAAAGACTGAAGGGCAAGAAGCCGCTCGACCTGGCTTCGGTGCTGAAGAAGAAGATCCAACCGGCCTTCAAGAAGATCGGCATCATGGGCGTGGGCTGGCACACTTTTCGGCACACGGTGGGAACCATGCTGGCAGAGATGGGCGAACACCAACTCACCATCCGCGACTACTTGCGGCACAGCAACCTGCACGTGACGAACAAGTATCTGCAGGCGACGTCAAAGACCAAACGTTTGGCACAAGGAAAATTGGTCGATGCCATTTTGCCCACGGGTATTGTTGCCGAAGCACAAACCTGATCCAATGAACGCGAGTTCGATGAGCGTTTTCGGATGGGGACGCATTCGCGTGCCAGCGCTTATCGTACCCTAACATCCCCTGATCTGCTGGAGTTTAGGGTCTTGTAAGTGCATTGAAAAGAATGGCGGGGACGACGGGACTCGAACCCGCGGCCTCTGCCGTGACAGGGCAGCGTTCTAACCAACTGAACTACGTCCCCACTCGCCAAATTGCCTGTCGGACTTCCTGCGGGGTTGCAGAGAGAGTCCCGACGGCATGCAAACACAACTGGAACAGCTGTCCCTGCTCCGTCATTGATTGTAGCAGAGCGAATTCAGGTTGGTACAGGCTTGTCGGCATCAGGATGGACGTGATGCTATACAGAAATCGCCGAGACATGCCAGTGCGGCGCGGACGAACGTATTCCTGATTGCCATACAATATTTTCCGAGTTCAATCGTCTAGATATATGAATGGACGGGGTACTGAAACAGTGGCCAATGGAGCAAGACAAGCAGATATCCGAAGTGGTGTCTCGGGACCGGGCGCGCCTCAGAAACTTTATTCGTAGGCGTGTCGCTGACCCAGGCGACGCCGAGGACATTCTGCAGGACGTGTTCTACGAACTGGTCGAAGCCTACAGGATGATGAAGCCGGTCGAACAGGTAACAGCCTGGCTTTTTCGCGTCGCCCGGAATCGGATCACGGACTTGTTTCGAAGAAAAGATCGGGAAGCGCTCCGCAACGAGCCCGCCGCAATCGCGGAAGATGGGGAACAGCTGCTTCTTGAGGAACTGCTTCCCTCCCCTGATGCGGGGCCGGAAGCTGCTTATGCTCGAGGAGTGCTCCTCGAAGAGCTGGACGAGGCGCTTGAAGAATTGCCGTCAGAGCAGCGGGAAGTGTTCGTCTCCCATGAGCTAATGGGATATAGCTTTAAGGAGCTTTCCGAAAGGACAGGAGTCAGCGTCAACACGTTGCTATCTCGCAAACATTATGCTGTCGTACACCTGCGCGAGCGGTTGCAAGCGATCTACGACGATTTTACGAAACGGTAGGACTTACTTATGAGAAAACACTGGTTTCTGCGGGGAATAAAATTTGCTTTGTTCGCGTTATTGATGGTGGCGGTCGTCAGTTTTGTGATCATGCACCTGTGGAACTGGCTGATGCCGGCCCTCTTCGGCTGGCGCCTGATCACATTCTGGCAGGCACTTGGATTGCTGGTGATGAGCAAGATTCTTTTTGGCGGATTTCGCGGCGGACCCCATGGGCGCAAACACTGGAAAATGAGAATGGCGGGGCGTTGGGAACGAATGACTCCCGAAGAGCGGGAGAAGTTCAGCACCGCGATGCGCGGCCGATGTGGTCATTTTGGAACAACCGCAGCTGAGCCTAAGGCTTAACGAGCTCACCCTCAACTTGAATTTCGGGAGCGCATTTTACGCTACTTTCGTAGAGGAGGATTTATCGTGTTACATGTGACAACTGAACGCTCAGGAGAAAGCGTCATCTTGCATTGCGTAGGAAAGATTGTTCGAGGTCATGAAGCCGCCATTCTGTGCTCCGCGATTCGCCAACAAGGCCGCAAGGTCATCCTTGAACTCAGCAAAGTTCGCTCGATTGATGCTGCCGGCCTGCGAGGTTTGATTTCATTGCAGGCGGCGGGGGTCTACCTTCAATTGTGGAATCCGACGCACGCCATTCGAGAAATTCTGCGTGCGAGTAAGCTTGAGTCGATCTTCGAAGTATGCGTGGCTCCGCTGACGAGAGACGGTAATGACGGCTCCCGGCAATCCCAGAGGACGCTATCCCCCGCGATCGCAACGGCTAGCTAAACATAAGCTCACAGCCGAATTGGTGCTTTAAACCAGTTCGTCGGTGGCGGGAGCGATGCGAATCTCGACTTGCTGCGATCCCAGGCTTGGATGGATTGCTCGTAGCCTGACCATGCCCGGCCGCTCTTGGGCCCGAATCCAAATCGCGCCCGTGCCTCCGATCAAGGAAAATGGATTGTCTCCGAGAATCTCGGCGGGCCCTTCAAGTTCAAATTTGATTGAATCATTCGCAAAGGGGCAGACGTTCCCGAACTCGTCGGTGACGCGCATAACGATGCGGGTTGAATCGGCGCCATCCGCGAATACCTCGGTGTCATCGGGGAGCAACAAGAACTTGGTATCGACACCCTTGCCTGAAAGCTTCTTCGTTGTTACCAGCTTGCCCTGGATGTAGCCTTCGATCCGCATGTCTCCCCACTTGTGGAAGAGCTCGCCCAATTCAACGATGAAGGGAGCGTAACGAAGATAAGCGAACTGTTTGCGATCGGGATCGACGTCTGCTACCAGTTGGTCATCAATGTAGAACTTAAGATGGTCACAGTTAGAGCAAACCATGGCTTTTGAAAAACCAATGGAAGCATCGCCTCGAGCCCAATGAAATGCCGGTTCGAGGACAATTTCCTCGGCCGGATCGCATTGCGATTTGTAGAAGCCCGCGGCGGGCTTTGGCTCGCGGAAGATATCGGTCACGCCGTGGTAACAAATGCGATCCCCCGAACCGAAGTTGCCGTGAGTGTTGTAGTCGAAAGCACACCAGCCGATGCCGCCAGCATATTGAGGATTGGAAGCAAGTTGGTCATGGACTCGAGCGTGGCGGATCGTGTGCTCGGTAAGACGCTCGACTTGGTCAATCGTCTTGGTTGGATAGGTATGCCCAACAAACTCGGTGTTTAGATATCGCGGATGATTTGGCGGCTTCAGAGGGAATCCAAAATCGTTCATGGTGAAGACATCTTCAAGGAACTCCGACTCCTGAAAGTAGCGAATTCCTCCCGTCTGCCGGGTAGGGTCAAGCTGGTGCGCAAGCGCGTTGGTGCGGGTGTAGAAATCGTGATCATCTTTCGACTCGTTGATGCGCACGCCCCAAAGGATGATCGAGGGATGATTCCAGTCGCGGCGGACCATGCGGCGGACGTTGTCGATCGAGATCAGCTTCCAGGGTTCATCCCCGATGTGCTGCCAGCCGGGAATCTCTTCGAGCACAAGTAGGCCGATTTCGTCGCAAGCATCGAGAAAATGCCTGGACTGCGGGTAGTGCGACGTTCTCACGATATTGCACTTGAGCTGGTTCCGAAGAATCTGTGCGTCTCGACGTTGAGGACGCGCGGGCATTGCCTGTCCCACAAATGGAAACGTTTGATGACGATCGAGACCGCGTAACTTGATCACTTTTCCATTGAGTTCGAATCCATGATCGGTGAACTTCGCGTCGCGGAATCCGAAGCGGCGCGAGTCTTCGTCAATAACCTGAGCTCCTCGGTTCAAGCGCACTCGAACAGCGTAAAGATTCCGCTGTTCCATGTCCCACAGCTTGATTCCAGAGAGGTGTTCCAGATGAACACTGTGAACCACGGCATCAGCGGGGGCGCCTTTTCCTTCCACTTTTTGCGAGCCTTTTGCTATGGAGCGGACGCCGTCAAGCAATTCGACTTCAATCTCCATCGCATCGTGAGAAGCTTCCAGATGTTGGACAAAGCAGTCGACATCGACGCCAGGTGAAGACGACATCACGTCTTTCGGACGGACAAAAATGTTCTCGATGTAGGTCGCAGGAACGATGCGCAGAGCCACTTCCCGGTAAATTCCTCCGAACGTTAGGTAGTCGATTTCATAGCCAAATGGAGGGATGTCCGCGCGCTCGGTTGAATCAACATCCACGGCGAGAACATTCTCGCCATCGAAGTCGAGATGCGGGGTCAGTTCGAAGGTGAAAGGTGTATAGCCACCTTTGTATTCACCGAGTCGTGTTCCATTGATCCAGACCGTCGAAGCTGTCATAACGCCTTCGAAGTCGACGAAAACATGCTTCCCTCGAGCCTCAGCGGGAAGCCGGAAGCGGCGTCGGTAAAGAGATACGAACTCGTACGTTTTCTCGTCGAAACCGTGCCACGGAAGCTTAACGTTAGTGTGCGGAATGACGACCTTGTCGAATCCGCCATCGTTGAAGTCTTTTTCATGTCCGCCAGGCACAACGCTACGGCTATATCGCCACTTCCGGTTCATCGGTAAGATCATGCGTCCCGCAGAAGTTGAACTACCAGATTGCGCGCCAGCCTCTGAAAGGGCATAGGGCGCCAGAGCAGCTCCAGCAATGATCGTTCCCGTTTGCTTTAAGAATCCGCGTCGATCCATATGGTGTCTTTCTCCCTGAATTCGATCCCTGACAATTTCTTGGTGCACGTTAAAACCCGATTGCTCAGGCGGCCCATGCCAACAACTGCGCGAGGTCGGCCGGAGATGATGACTCGGTGCCGCGGGGCAGCGAAGGCCCAATCGCCAGTGCCTGATCGTGTCCCTCAAACCAAACTAAGAACGATGACTGCTCTGCTCCCGGCAATCGCTGCTGATTGAGCCAGTTGTAATAGGCTCCCATGTCGGCGTCGACAAGAGAACCGGGCAAGTCAAGATCTGCACTGTTCGAGACCGTAGTAAGCAACTCATTCATCGGCTTTTGGCGTTGACGAGGAGAAAATCGGACAAGCAATGTCAATGGTTGAGCGCGGCGCAAAGCCTCCCGAGCAGCCCACTGCGCAAAGACAGTGCTGAAAATTTGAGTTCCCGACCCTTCAGTCAAGAGGCGTATCTCAAACCGAGCGAGCACTTCGTCGACCGGTTTCGGATTACTTCGCGTAGCTAGACCAAGGTCGGCTGGCAGCAACTGCGCCAGGAACGTGCGCAGGGATTCTGGACCCATCCCGGGCCGGTCGAGTTCGGTTTGGATCTTACGTAACAGCACTGCGCGAGCCGGTTCGAGACCCTTGTAAGAAACGCTGGTTATGCTGTCAGGACAATTGGCAGCGTCCCCGCCATCGATATACCAATGGCTGAAGGGAGCGGGATGCTCCCTGGCACGCGCTGAAACCGCTTCCAGCAGGGTGGCGAACCCATTTTCTGACTTCACTTTTGTGAACGTGGCGCCATGGGAGCGCAGCTTCCGAAAGAGCGGTTCGTTGTATGAGGCAACTCCCTGCCCGATCACAGAAATTCCGAGACGTCGCATGGGAGGAGGCTCGGGCGGGACCGCCGCATTGAGGCGGTCCGCATATTCGTTAGAGGCTTTGCGAAAGGCATCGAGCTGATGCGTCGTCCACAAGTGAGCCGATAGTTGCTCCACGAACTGCGCCGGCGAGCGAACCCAGTCGAACGCCTCGAGTTGAGGAGATACAGCGATATCTGCAAACGAGTGGAACCATTCTTTGAGGTCCGCCTTGGAGAGGGAGCTCAATTTCGCCAGTTCCCTTTCGCGGGCGTTGCGCTCAGCGGGAAATTTGAAATCGTAGTCGATGACTTCGCGCAGCAGGGCCGGCAGAAAACTCAACGGCAATTGCTGTAAAGTTCCCAAGAAATTCACAGCGAACTTTCGCGCCTCAGGCGGATAGCCTGCAAAGTGCTCCGGTTTGAGGTCACCTGGAAGCATAAAAGCTACAGTAGTTCAGTAATCGGCTTGCCCTGCGCAAGCGCAGCAGAGAAACCAAGCATCGACCCTATTGTAGGAACCAAATCCGTAGAGTCGGTTGCGCGGTCATACACAACGCCTTGGCGAATTCCCGGCCCAGCTACCAGCATCCACGTTGTGCGAGACAATGCGTCCCCGGTGCGATGATGTTGAAAGCCATTCCCGCCTGCGTCTTCGTCGGAATCGCGGCCAAAATCAGGCAAGACAAAAAGTGTCGTCCTGCCCGCATACTCGGGCTCATCCTGGATCGCTTTCCATAATTCCGAACAGAGCCGGTCGGTGCGCCGGATTCCCTCGACATATAACGAATATGCGCCCGCGTGGGCGATATCGATGTCGTGCAACGTGATCCACAGCAAACTTGGCGCTACGTGTCGCATGAGCTGCCGAACAATGTAGAAAGACAGTTCATCAGGGCTCGACAAAGTCTGTGCGTGAGTCTTGAAGTCGTCCACCGAGAGCTTGAGAATTTCTTCGAGCTGCAATAATTCGAACTCGCTGCCAGATAGTTCAGGAGCGTAGTAGGGTGTTTCGTAGTTGTCGCGCAGCAAATGCTGATAGTCGGCCGTACGCCCGGATGTAGCAGCGCTTAACAAATGCTTCGGCAGAATCACCCGAGCCCCGAGTCCCGAGCCATAAGATCGGTGGCTACTTTCGCCGATGCGGTTGAAACCGTTGCTGGGGGCCACAACCCATGCGTCAGAAGATGGCCGCCTCAGCTCTTTCCGGAAATACTCGAATACCGTCGGAGACTGCGGGGGCAGAGAAGCAAAGTTGTTGATTGTTTCGTAGACGCCCGTCGCAAGGCTCGCCGTCGCCACGTAGTGGCCAAGAATTCCGCGGTTGACTACTTGCGTGAAGAATGTGGACTGCGGGATGAGTTCGCGCATCATGTGAGGGATATTTTCCTGTCCCTCAAGCGCAAACGTTTCCTGATCGCGGGCGCCGCCACCAAACGTTACCACCACGACTTTTCGTTTTGGAGGAGTGGCAGCGGCGCGCACCCAAGGCGAACGCAGCAAGGTGCTTCCGAGCGTCACTCCGGCGGCAGCGCGTAGAAACTCACGGCGGGTACGGGCAACGATTGGACCGAGCCGCAACAGATCGGCCGCAGTCGCCACCTTGGCTGCCCGATTTTGCGGTAAGTCAATCATTGTTTATGTACGTTTACTTTCGATAACGCTAATCGCCGATCAAGGCTTCGCAGGCGTCTGATCTTTCTCTGAATAGACGAACTGCCGTATGTCCGCAATTTGCTTGTCGAGATCGGCAAGATGTTGCGCTCTCAATTGCTGGTAGACCTGGAACTGCTCCTGAGCTTTTTCCTTTTGCCCGGTGTGAACGTATGCCTGGCCGAGACGATAATGGGCATCGGCGATATCCGATTTGATCTCCACCGCCTTCAGGTACTCGGGAATGGCTTCGGCATACTGCGCCTGATCGGAATACAGATTACCCAACTGCAAGTGCGCGTCAGTCAGTTTGGGATCAAGCTTCACGGCCTTCTGCAGCAATGCCGCGATTTGATGAAAATCAAGTGTCGGATCCTGGGCTCTCTTCCCTTTCCATAAGCTCATCGCGTAGTAAAAATGTGCGTTGGCATTGTTCGGTTGCTGCTCGGAGAATCGTCTAAATCGCTCGATCACTTGATCAGCCTGAGTGGGAGAGCTGTCGTATGCCTTCGAAAGAAAGAAATAGGTTCGAGGATCCGAAGGGCTCAAGTCCGACGCGCGAATCAGGGACTTAATTGCATCGTCATAGTTGCCACGCGAATAAAGTGCGATGCCGAGGCCAATCGCCATGCGAGGCGAGTTCGGATATCGCTCGGCCGACTGACGGAACACTTCGATTGCCGGCTCGAGGGTGCGATGCATTAGGAGCTCGCTAGCCCAGTCGAACAGATTGCTCTCACTCGGCTCCTGGTGCGCGGCGGTTTCAAACTCGTTCGCGGCAGCCACGAACTTCCCATCCTTTTCCTCTATCTCACCGAGAAGATTGTGCAGCTCTGCGGTGTTTTTCTTTTGCAACAGAGTTTGCACGATGGGCCGGGCCGATTCCGGATGTCCAGTCAATAGGTAGGCCAGGGAGAGATCGTATCCATTGTCATAGGACGAAGCGTCGATTTTCTGCGCAGCCTTGAGGAACGGGACTGCCCGCGTAAGCTGTCCGCCGCTTATGTAGAGTTCTCCGAGGTTGTGATTCGCGTCAAAGCTTCCCCGATCGAGCGCTACCGCTCTCTTCAGCTGCTCTTGCGCTTCGACAGGCTTGCCCATGCGGACAAGATTGGTTGCGAGATTTGTACGGGCAGCTGCGGAATTTGGCCGTAGGCGTACCGCTCTTTCGAGGTGCTGGTTTGCCAGTACATCATTCGACTGCCCCGCGTAGACCATTCCCATAAGCTCATGGACTTCGAAGCTATTGGGAACGTCACGCACAAGTCTCTCCAGAGCGGCGGCAGCTTCCGGCAGCTTCCCGGCATTGTATTGAGCGACAGCTTCCTGAAATGCGTGATCGAGGGCAGAAGTTTGCTGCGGACCGGCTGACAGGGCCGGAGCACATGCCAGGATCGCAAGAGGGATGGAGATGGACCAATGTTTCAAGCTCACGCTTTTCGAATGCTATCACCGCGCGGAGCAAGACGGAGTGTGAAGAAAATACTTGCGGGGAAGACGCTGCCAGCAATCCCCCCGCAAGCTCTCGCAAACTAGAAGTACAACTTCAGAGCAAACTGAATCTGCCGCGGATCATACGGCGCATCACGTGTCGAGCCTATTTCACCAAAGCTAGTGCTGGTGTAATTGCCCGATCCTGACACCGCAACAACACCGTTTCCTCCAAAGTTTGGAGCGTTAAAGTTTGGATGGTTGAAGATGTTGAAGAATTCAGCACGGAACTCCATCCGGAATCTTTCAGTCACAGGTATCTGCTTGAACAACGAAAAGTCCATCCGCTTGAATGGCGGCCCGGCAAGCTGATCGGGCGCGCCGCCCAGCGCAGATAACGAGCATGGCAACGCTGTGCACGGTGTCGGCTGCGTGAAAGCAGCAGGATTGCCAAGGAAACTGAGTTTGCCGTTGGAATCGATGTGCATTCCCCGTTTCAATGATTGTCCAGGGACCAAGAGGTCGAAGCAATTGCTGCCAGAACTCGTGTTAGACGGACAAGTAAATGTAATGGGTTGGCCGCCCTGCAGGACTGCCGAAGCGTTAACACTCCACCCACCGAGAATCTTGCTTCCAAATCCTCCATTCGCCAAATAAGGTTTTCCCTTGCCGAACGGAAGTTCGTATCCGCCGCCGAGATGGAAGACGTTACGAATGTCGAAGTCAGCCAAACCGTAGTCGTAGTGAATGCCTGCTCCCACGACGTCAGGGGCACGGTACCCCTGATTGCTGCCGCCGTTCAGAAGATCGACGGCATCGGTACGCGTCTTCGACCATGTATACGTGGCGAGGAAATTCAGTCCGCGAGCAAACCGCTTTTCAGCCTTGGTCTGTAGACCGTGGTAGAAACTGTTGCCCGATGTGATTGCGTAACTGCTGCCTTGCCCGAAGTCTGCAAACGGGAGTCCACCCAGTGCTGCTGGAAAACCGCAACCGGGATCTGGATAAGCACTTCCGGCCGGACACGCAGACGTCCCGTTTGGACCAGATCCATTCGTCAGTGGTGTTCCGGTGGGCAATATCTCCGTCGGGTTGTTGGAGTTCGGGAACACCTCGAGGTGCCGAGCCAGCGAAGTTACGTAGCCGGCCTGCACGGTGAGGGTTGGCGTGAGCTGGTATTGCATCGTGAAATTACCGCTCATCGTGTATGGAGTTTGATAGTTAAACTGAATTCCTCTCAGCCCTAGACCATTGGCATTGACCGCCGTGGGGTCAAGAGGTGTGCAAGCGAATCCCGACTCGAAGGTCGCAGTGAAGCCATACGGTGCTGCTGCAGCACACCCTGCAAATTGGTGGGGAGTACCGTCATTGGGCGGCGTGTAATTGAAGTTGTATTGGAACGGATAGTTCTCGCCGAGGTTGGGTGAAAACCCGCGGTTTTCAAATCCGTTAAAGAACAATCCAAAGCCGCCGCGCACCACCAACTTCGAAGTTGCCTGGTATGCAAAGCCGACTCTGGGGGCAAAGTTAGACTTTTGCGAATGGCCTAGTCCTTTGCCGTACTTGTTCGTTATGTCGAGCCCAATGCCGTCCGCGGATAGCAGATTGAGGAAGCTGGTCGACAGGTTTGCAGGATTCGATCCGCCCGGAAGCAGGTACAATGGGCTGCCGGTAGGTGCGCCACCAGGCACAAAGTTCGCCTGTGCCCCGTGATGTTCGAAGACGAGACCGAAGAAATCCCAACGCAAGCCGAGGTTAACGGTTAATTTCGGAGTCACCTTCCAATCGTCGTTGAAATACGCCCCGTAGTAATTTTTCCCGTTGTCGGTAAGGGAGATGTTCGAGGCATAGATGTTCGTCGAGCCTCCTACGAAGTCGACTGTCCCACCGTTTTGAGCCGTAACAGGCGTCAACAGGAACGCTGCCCTACCGGTATTTCCCTGATCGCCACTGGGCACTCCAGTTGGAATTTCCGTGAAATTACCGTTGTAGTCGAATTCTCCGCGGGACCACGGTGGTTGCAAGGTGGAGAATTTCACATGCTGCCACTCAAAGCCCATCTTGAACGTGTGCTTGCTGTAGATCTTGGTCAAGTCGTCGGTGAGCTGGAATGTTGAACTGACTTCATCCGATGGCAAGAAGGCATTGCTGCCGAGAGTAGACAACCCGTTGATCCCGAATGCCGGGAGCCCGCCATTTTCGTGACCTTGCGGGATTCCGGGGATGCCGAATGTCGAGGGTATGTCGGAAGAATCGAGGGCCTCGGGGGACACGCGCGTGGTGTGCAGGTAGTTCAAGCCGGCGCGGGCCACGTTGACGAGGCTAGGAGAAAACACATGAGTGTAAGCCAGCGCGCTCTGCTGCGCGAGGGCGGTTTGATTTCCCTGCTGGAAGGCGCCGCCATCGGCAATGCCGCCAAAAATGCCCGGAATAAATTGCGGGTCGTCCTTGTAGCTGAAGCGGTAAAACAGCTGGTTGTTGTCGTTGAAATTGATGTCAAGCCGCGTGTCGAAGGAATTGCTGTGCTCGTCGAGTTTGGGCGAATTCGCGTAATTGGAAAAAAGCGATGCGTTCGTGGGTGAGGGGTACAGGTTCAACAGAGCAATCGCATTGGGATCGAGCCTGCCTGCAGGCAGTTGATTCAAGCCGCATCCCGCGAGCGTAAAGGCAGTTGTCGTGGCCGCGCAGGTTCCAAACGGATCTCGCGCAAAGCCAGACACGGAGGGAGTCAATCCTGAAACTGGATCCAGCACGCCTGCAGTGATCGGCCGCGTCGTAGATGGATCGAGAATTGTTCCGTACGGCATGGTGCGCCCCAAAGCGTCAGTCATCGTGCCGGATTTCGTCTGCAAATTGATGAGATCCGTCATGTCGGTATAGCCGCTCGCCCGTTCCGCAACGGTGGGCACAGAACCTTGCAGGACTGTCCCCTGGATTCTGCGTAAGCCTTCATAGTCGGCGAAAAAGAAAACTTTGTTCTTGATCACCGGGCCGCCGATCATGCCGCCAAATTGATTCTGGCGGAGTTCTCCCTTCTTGATGCCGTTCGCATCTTCGAAATAATCCGCGGCGTCCAGTTTGTCATTGCGGAAAAATTCCCATCCGGCTCCGTGGAACTGGTTCGTCCCGGACTTGATGGTGGCGTTCAGAACGGCAGCACCTGATCGTCCATATTCCGCACTGAAACCGGAGGTTTCTACCTTGAACTCCTGAATAGCATCGACGGGAGGCAACACGACAAAATTCGTACCATTGAGGAAGTCCACGGTGTCGGAATTGTTGTCGATGCCATCAAGCATGTAATTGTTCTGCGCCGGCCGATTGCCGTTTGCGGTGAAAGCGCCACTGGCTGCATTTCCGCGAGTATCGGCTTGGGGGCTATTAACTCCGGCTGCAAGCTGCGCCAAAAACGTGAAGTTTCTGCCATTGAGGGGGAGATTGTTGATGCTGCGTTCATCTACAACCTGTCCGACCGACGCATCCTGGCTTTGCAGAACAGGAGCCGTGGTCGTGACCTCGACCGTCTCGCTGACAGCGCCGGTCTGCAGTTTGAAGTCTTCGAGCACGCGTGCGCTGACATCGACGACGACGTGGACCTGCACCGCAGTCTTGAAGCCCGATGCGGAGACATCCAGCTTGTACGTGCCAATTCGGACCGGGCTGAAAACGTAAACGCCATCGGCTCCAGTCGTAGTCGCCAGAATCGTACCGGTGCCTTCGTTCGTGAGGGTCACCTTAGCGCCGCCGACTACCGCGCCCGAGGGATCTGTGACGATGCCCGTGATCGACCCTGTGTCGACCTGCGCATAAAGCGGGCGAACGCCGCAAACGGTTAGGAATGCGAGTGCTAACAAGCTGCGCAGTATCCAGGCAGATGCGTATCGGTTCATGAGCTCTCCTTCGAGCCTCGTGGCTTGCATCGCGGCAAGTCTCGCGTCATGACAACAGCGACTTTCACAAATGGAACAACCCCAAAACTGTAGACGCAGGTTTCTTACTGGACATCCTGCGTACGCTTGACCCCAGAGCCTTCAATTAACCGCTTAACCTAAAAATACTAGTGGGGTGGGAATATCACGCTGTCCGGCGCATTGTCAAGATTTTTTTCTTCGGTTACACTCCGCGATGCTTGGCATCTCTTGCTTCAAGCGGCGCGGAAGAAATCTTTTCTACGGTTTGTTCTACGGATTCGGCGAACCATGACTGTAACCATTCGTGATGTGGCAAACGCGACCGGTGTATCCACTGCGACCGTCTCGAATGTTCTGAATAACACCGGGAAAGTGGGCGCCGATACTCGCCGCCTGGTTCAGCGGGCAGTGAAACGCATGGGCTACATACCCGATGTCCATGCGCGTCACCTTGCATCCCATCAGCGACGAACCTTGGGGATCATTGTTTCGGATATCGAGAACCCGTTCTTCCCCGAGGTGGTGAAGAGCTTCGAAATTCGCGCCCGGCACCTGGGCTATGACGTCATTCTGAGCGACACGAACTACGATCCGCGGAGAACGCGCGAAGCCGCCGAACGCATGATGGAACACAAAGTTCGAGGCGTCGCGATCATGACCTCTGAGATCAACGTTCGCCTGATTCATCAACTCGCGCGCAGAAGAATTGCCGTCACGTTTCTCGATCTGGCTCCAGTGCGGAAGTTCATGAGCAATCTGCGCATTGATTATTTTTCCGGGGTAAAGCAGATCGTGGAACACTTACACACGCACGGCCATCGCCGCATCGCTTTTGTCGCAGGCCGGTCAAGTCTCAAATCAAACGCGGTTCGGCAAGACGCCTACGAGCGTTGCATGCGTGACCTGGGATTGGAACCCGGCCCTGTTCTCACGGGAGACTTGCGCTTTGAAGGCGGGCTTTCAGCGGGACTCAGCATCGCCAAACTGTCTTGCCGTCCTACTGCGGTCGTGGCCGTCAATGACCTTACGGCCGTCGGCATTGTCAAAGGACTTCTTAACTCGGGATGCCGTGTGCCACAAGATATTTCAGTCACCGGCTTCGACAAGACGCGACTGGCCGAGTATAGCAACCCCTCGATCACCACGGTGGATGTCCACCGCGAAACCCTCGGACAAATGGCGGCAGATGCACTGCATGAATTGTCCAGTTCCGAGAATCCGCAGGGCCGTGAGTATCAAATCAATGCTGAACTTGTATTGGGAGGTTCCTCCGGACCAGCACCCGCTTGAGGTGTTGATTCTGATTGGTAGACTGGCTGGGGAGTTACCGGCCCGCCGACATGCCAGTTCGAAACGACCCATCGATTTCCCGAAGACTTTTTCTGCAGCAGATGTCGTGGGCGCCGCTATTGTTCCTTCCCGCGCCCATCGCGGGTTCTCGGCTGCGGCCGGGTCTGTCGCAGCTTCTTGGAGCCACCCCTTCGATACACGCGCACGGCGGATATCCGATTCACTCCGCATTATCCAGCGAACTCTCCCCTCGATGATGTTCTTCGCTTTGCGATTCCCGGATCGGACGAATACGTTCTCGAAGGGTATGCCTCCCAGATCGCGGCACTGCTCGATCGATGGAGTCGCGATTTGAAAACGACGCGACCCGCCCAGGCACTTCCAACCTTTGCGAGCTTAGAAATCACGTTCTCTTCGCTCACGGCGGCGCGGGAATCTCCTTTGCGTTCTGGAGATCCCATCGAAGTTTTCCGAAAAGAATTCGCGCACGACTTGCTTCGCGGACGTGAGCACCTCCTCCAAAATGTTCGGGCCTTCCTCGCCTCGTTCAAGCAGATTGAGACAGCAGATTTCGAAATCTACAATTGCGCTCAAACGCAGGGCACGCCGCTCACCTTGGAAACAGACATCCGTTACGAGGTCGTGGGAACTCTCGACAACCGTGCTCGAGAGCAGCGAATCGGCACGTGGCGGATGCGATGGTCTCGCGATGAGACTGGCGTGTGGCGAGCGGTGCAGTGGTGCGCTTCGGAAGAGGTCGCATCCCGCGCGACCGGGCCGATATTCGTTGACATCTCGGACTCCGCATTCGGGCAAATCGACTCTTATCGTACGCAACTGCTCTTCGGGGCCGACTACTGGCGAACCATGTTGGATGGTGCCATTGGTGCCGACGTCTACGGGAACAATGGTCTAGCAGTTGGTGACTTTGACAATGATGGCCGGGACGACATATACGTTTGCCAGCCCGCAGGCCTGCCGAACCGCCTTTATCAAAATCGTGGTGACGGCACCTTCGAAGATGTAACCGACAAATGTGGTGTTGGCGTTCTCGATTTCACGGCCTGCGCACTCTTCGCCGACTTCGAGAACCGCGGGTTTCAGGATTTGCTCGTCGTGTGCGCGACCGGGCCACTGCTCTTCCGCAACGATGGAAGGGGCAAGTTCTCTCTAAAGCGTGATGCCTTCAAGTTCGCACGCCCCCCTCAAGGTGCATTCACTCATGCAGCGATTGCAGACTACGACCGAGACGGGCGGCTGGATGTCTATTTTTGTCTCTACAACTATTACCAAGGACTCGATCAATACCGGTATCCTGTGCCGTATTTCGACGCCAGGAATGGGCCGCCGAATTATCTCTTCCACAACGAAGGCGATGGGAATTTTCGCGATCACACGGATGCCGCAGGATTGAACGCCGAAAACGACCGCTACAGTTTTGCCTGCTCTTGGGGAGACGCGAATGGCGATGGCTGGCCCGATCTGTATGTAGTCAACGATTTCGGGCGCAACAATCTCTACCGCAATAACGGGGACGGCACTTTCGCAGCAGTATCGAGTGAGGCACACGTGGACGAGGCGGGTGCGGGCATGAGCGCATGCTGGCTCGACTTTGACAACGATGGAAATCAAGACATTTATGCCGCTGGAATGTGGGTCGCGGCAGGGATGCGCGTTTTCGGTGACTCGCATTTTCACGGTGGAGAACCGACCGAGGTTCGCGACCTCTACCGCCGGCACATGAGCGGAAATTCTCTGTACCGAAATCAGGGAGACGGAAAGTTTCAAAACGTAGGCAACAAGGCTGGTGTTGAAATGGGCCGGTGGTCGTGGTCCACCGATTCGTGGGATTTCGATCACGATGGATATCCCGACATCTACGTCGCTAACGGATACATTTCCGGCCTCGAACAGCGCGATGTGTCGAGCTTCTTCTGGCGGCAGGTCGTCGCGAAGTCCCCTGCGAACTCCATTCCGTCATCCGAATACGAGCGCGGGTGGGGGGCTATGAACGAATTGATTCGGTCCGACTCTACATGGAATGGCCATGAGCGCAATGTGTTCTTCGTGAATAATCGAGACGGCACGTTCTCTGACGTGTCGGGAGTCGTCGATCTGGACCTTCGCGATGACAGCCGGGCTTTCGCCTTCGCCGATCTCGATGGAGACGGCAAACTCGAAATTATCCTGAAAAACCGAAATGCCCCGCAGGTGCGACTGTTGCGCCTTGCGATGGAACAGGTGGGCAATTCGATCACCGTTCGATTGCGCGGGCACAAGAGCAATCGCGATGCAATCGGAGCTCGTGTAACGGTGCAATCAGGATCGGTTCGGCAGACAAAGTATCTGCAAGCTGGTTCTGGATTCTTATCGCAGCACACGAAGGAACTCTCGTTCGGCCTTGCGAAAAATACCGATCCCGTCAACGTCACGGTGCGTTGGCCGAGTGGCGCCATCCAGGCTTTCGAGAAGATCCCCTTCAACCACTGTGTCGAACTCGAAGAAGGCTCGCCAGACTTTCGTTCTAAGTCTTTTGCTCACCCTGCGTCGGCTTGGGCACAGGGCAATCATCATTCCTCGGGAGAATCTCTGCCGGCCTCGGTGGGCACTTGGCTCATCGAGCCTATCAAGGCCCCCGAGTTTTCGTTGCCTGACTTGGCAGGCGATCTGCGAACACTGGAATCTTTTCGCGGCGGCGTCGTTCTGCTGAACTTCTTCGACTCCAGGGCCAACTCCTGCACCGAGCAATTGCGCCTCTTGCGATCTGCGCACACAAACGGGTTGACGGTCGTGGGAATCAATATCGACGATCCATTAGACATTGGCGCGATCAAAGCGCTGGCGAAACGAGAGTCTGCTGACATTTCCTATTTTGCTTTCCACTCGGGAAATTGCGAGCGTTTACAACATCGTTTATCGATACCTGTTCGACCGTCACAGCGATCTCCCGCTTTTGACTTCATTTCTGCTCGACGCGACCGGAAATATCGTCAAGGTATATCAGGGGAATCTGACGCCCGAACTGGTCACCATCGACGCCACAACCATTCCACGCACCGACGAGGAGCGCTTGCATCAAGCTCTTCCCTTCCCGGGCGTCTTGTTTCAGGACGCATTTCGACGAAATCTGTTCACATATGGGGTGGCATTTTTTCAACACGGATTTCTAGATGAGGCGGATCGCTCGTTCCAGCAAGTCATCGCGGCGAAGCCCGATGATCCGGACGCATACTACAACCTCGGGACGCTATGCCTGAGGCGCAACTCCTTCGGTAAAGCGAAACAATACCTCGAGAAGGCACTCGAACTACGCCCCGACTATCCCGAAGCCTGGAACAATCTGGGGATGATCGCCGCTCAGCAAGGCCATGATGAAGAAGCAATGACGGCCTTCGAGCGATCACTAAGCTCCCGTCCGAATTATGCGACCGCTCTTCTAAATCTTGGGAATCTTTACCGGCGACAGGGGAATCTGGAAGAGGCCGAGAAGTATTTGGCAAACGCACTCGCGAGCGAACCGAAGAACGCTGAGGTCAGCTACAACCTAGGCATGCTTTATGCCCGCCGCAATCAAACGGATCGAGCGGAACAATATTTGCAGAATGCGATTAGCTTGCTCCCAGACTATCGCCGACGCGCTCAACAATCTCGGAGTTCTGTTCGTGCAAACCGAAAGGTACGCAGAGGCAGAGGCGAAGTTCGAGGAGTGCATTCGAAAAGCGCCGGATTTTGATCAGGCGTACCTGAATCTTGCCCGCCTGTATTTGATCTCCAATGAAAAAGAAAAAGCACGATCCACACTGCAGGCTCTGCTGCAGAGACAACCCCAGCACAAAATGGCTCAGCAGATGCTGCAGATGCTATATTGAGGCGTTCGACGGGGCACTTGCAGATGTGGGGATGCGCCTCCATACGAGTACATAAGTCCAATCCGATTGCAGCGTTGCTTTTCGTCCTCGCCGCTGCCGGGTTTGCTAACTCACAGTTCGCTCTTGCCCTTCCACAAGAACCTTCGACATCCGGCCGAGTCTGCTGCTTCGGCCTCGCCGTTTGCGGACGCCGAAGGCCTTATCGAAAAAGGTCAATTCACTCAGGCGTCGGAACTTCTTGAGAGGCAGATCAAACTGAATCCCTCGAGCGTCGAAGGCTACAACCTGCTCGGGATTGCTTACACAAATGAACATGAATACGAGCGCGCTGGTTTGGCGTTTCAACATGCCCTTCGCCTTTCCCCTTCCTCGACAAAGACCCACAATAATCTGGGAAATTTTTACGTAGCTCAACGGAAGCTTGATTTGGCGGAGAATGAATTCAACGCAGTCTTGAAACTCGATCCTACAAACCGCGACGCGCACTACAACATGGGTCTGCTTTTGATGGCGAAAGGCGCGCCGGTTCTGGCCATTCAACAGTTTCAGCGGACGCGCCCTGCAACCATTGAGAGCAGATTCAACCTTGTTCGCGCCTACCTCGCGGCGGGACAAACTTCGAATGCCCTTCAGGCAGCGCGCCAACTCTCGGCTGCCCACAAGCAGAATGTGCAACTGCATGTCACTCTTGGAGTTCTGCTAGCTAGCGCCAAACAATACAAACCCGCGCTGCTTGAACTCGAGCAAGCAAATGCGTTGCAGCCCGAAACGTTCGAGATCCTCTACAACCTCGGACAGGCGTATCTTGAAGGAACGTGAATACTCAAAGGCAGAACTCGATCTCAATCGCTCGCTCAAGTTGAAGCCGGACTCCGCCGAAGCTTTGTACCTGTTAGCCGAAGTCCATTCCGAACAATCACGGCCGGTCGATGCCTTGGAGTTGCTGGTGCGCGCGCACAAACTGGCGCCGCAGAACACCGACGTGATCTACCTGTTGGCTCGACTCAGTATGACGCAAAATTATTTTGAGGATGCGATTCCCTTGCTTGAGTCGGGGTTGAAAATTGCGCCTCAGCGCCCCGATCTTCATGCCGCCCTGGGCGAAAGCTATTTCATGGCGGGCAAGACCGAGAGCGCTATAGAGGAATTCAAAAAACTCATAGAGTTGGATCCAACCGCACGTTCCTATGCTTTCATGGGATTGTCGTACCGACATCTCGGCCGCTTTGAGGAGGCGCAGAAATATTTCGAAAAGGGACTGAAACTCGACCCTCATAACGCTTCGTGCCTGTTCAATGTCGGATACATTCAGGAACGACAGGGGAACTATGCTCGCGCGGAGGAACTTGTTCCAGCGGGTGCTACGCTCGAATCCCGACTTTGCCGACGCACTCCTCGAGTTAGCAAACCTCCGCAGCAAGGATAAGAAATTTGCTGAGGCTGCGGAACTGCTCCGCAGATTCGTGAAGGTCAGCCGCAATCCCGCCGACGGTTACTACAAACTGGCGATGGCCGAACGCAGCCTACATCAAACTGCCGCGGCACAGCGAGATCTGGCGGTGTTTCAAACGCTGTCGAAGAATTCGGCGACTGGGCCCTATCCCTATCAGCATCTCTTCGACTATCTCGACAACCGTTCCACACTTTCTGCGCAGGAACGCACGCATTTGGATGTAACCGAACTCATCGACCAGACGCAAAAGCATCCAGGCCAGCCGCAGGATTTGTACTTGCTGGCGGAAGCGTATCTAAAGCTCGGCGATCTCCCCCATGCGAGGGAAGCAACCGCGCAACTCGATCAATTGAGTGCCGACGACTACCGAACGCAAACGGGGATGGGCGTTTTATTTGCGCGCTATCGCCTGTACGACGACGCCATAAACCACTTTCAATCTGCTCTGCGTGCAAATCCGGACTCGGATGATGTGAAGTTCGATTTAGCCAGCGCCTTTTTCCGCAAGGGACGATACGCAGACGCCCTTGCGGCGTCCCAAGCAATTTCGCCTGCAGGTCAACAAGATGACGCCTCCCTGGCTTTGCTCGGGGATATCGAGGGCCACCTTGGCGACGCTGCAAAGGCGCGCGAAATCTTCCGGGATGCGATCGCACGCAATCCCGACAACGATCAGTACTACCTGTCGCTTAGCCTGGTCCAGATTCGTGACAACGATCTCAGCGGCGCAGAACAGACTCTGCAAAAGGGGCTCACTCGGATTCCCGGTTCAGGGAAGATCGTATGGGGGCTCGGACTTATCTCCGTTCTACAAGGCAATGCCGATAAAGCGTCCGAACTCTTGGAGCGCGCGGTCGATCTGCTGCCTGAATGGGCGGGGAGCTATTCCACGCTCGGCGTTTTCTACTATCAGATCGGCGAAATTGCGAAGGCGAAGGAAGTGCTGGATCGTTTCAAGGGCAGCACCGCCGGAGGGCTCGATGTGGGCAAAATCGAGGAGGCGCTTTCAAGAGCTCCCGCGAGTTCTTCAGAAGCGGGCCAACCAATCCCGATGGTCGCCCGTCAACAAGTGCTTCAACTGGCGCTCCTGATCGCGGATCGTAGTTTGTAGTGTCAGGTAAACTTTTGTCAGCAGAGCCCCCGACGATTTGAAAGCGAACCCACATATCGCGAGCCGCAAGTCCGGTTCGCAACGGCCTTCTCATGCGTCCTTGCAGCGGTCGCACTGGTGTGGCTCTGCGGAGAATATTCCATATTCGCGGCTCAAGCGCCTGCAAAGGTTCAATCGACGGTCGCTGTCCGCTACACGGACGTCCGCGAGCAGGCCAAGATCACGTTCCAGCAGGACTCCACTCAAACGGACGAGAAATATTATTTGGAGACGATGGGGACGGGCGTCGCCTGGATCGACTACGACCAGGATGGACTGATGGACTTATTTTTCGTTCAGTCGGCTGCCACCGATATTTACAAGCCAGCTCACCCGCTCCGCTGCGCTCTCTATCACAACAACGGCGACGGAACCTTTACAGACGTCACGGAGAAAGCCGGAGTTGGCGGCGAAGGCCACTACGGTCAAGGAGTGGCCGTCGGTGATTTTGACAATGATGGCTATCCCGATCTTTATGTCACCGGCTACGGCAGCGCAATTCTCTATCACAACAACGGGAATGGAACATTCACCGACGTCACCGCAAAGGCTAAGAGTCACGGATGAAGGTGGATGGTCAACGAGTGCTGGATGGTTTGACTATGACAAGGACGGATGGCTGGATCTGGTCGTCACCAACTACATCGACTGGAGCCCGAAAAATAATATCTGGTGCGGCGAGCGGCGGCCTGGTTATCGCTCGTATTGCCATCCCGGCAACTACAAAGGTCAACACATCAAGCTTTATCACAACAACCACGACGGGACATTTACGGATGTGAGCGATGCATCCGGCGTCGGGAAACCCGAAGCGAAGGGCATGGGGGTCGTCCTCGCCGACTTCAACAACGACGGCTGGCCTGACATCGCAATTGCCAATGACTCGTGGCCAAATTTTCTGTTCATCAACAAACACAACGGGACGTTTGAAGACGTGTCGCTGGTATCCGGAATGGCTGCGAGTGAAGACGGGCGATACGAAGCGGGCATGGGTATTGACGCTGCGGACGTAGACGGCGATGGTTGGCAGGACGTTTACATCACACATCTTGACTTCGAATTGAACCGGTTGTATCGCAACAGCCATGACGGCACGTTTACGGACGAGACATTCCGCTCTGGACTCGGGAACAAAGCAGTGTTGTTGAGCGGGGTGTCGATGAAATTTCTGGATTACGACAACGACGGATGGAATGACATCCTGCAACTCAACGGTTCCATGCTCGATAACGTCGCGCTCTATCACGAAGAAGTAACCTACAAAGAACCGCTGCTGATGTTTCGAAATGCGGGCAAAGGTCACTTTGATAAGGTTTCGGAGTCGCTCGGATCGGATTTCATCCGTCCGATCGTAGGACGCGGTCTGGCAACAGCTGACTTCGACAATGATGGCGATATCGACATCGTCACCAACAATCGCGGAGATTATCCGTCGCTTCTGCGAAACGATGGTGGAAACGCTAATCACTGGCTCACGGTGCAGTTGATTGGGACAAAATCCAACCGCGACGGCATTGGTGCTTCGCTCAAGCTGAGTTCAGAGGGATTTGTGGAGTCCGAGCAAGCCAAGGGTGGCATGAGCTATATGTCAGCCAGCGATCCCCGAATTCATTTCGGTCTAGGTCAGAGAACGAAAATCGAATCTTTGGAAATTACGTGGCCCAGTGGACAGATTGATAAATTGTCCAACCTTGCTCCCGACCAGATCATTGCGGTCAAGGAAGGAACGGGCATTGTGCCGCGCCTGTTCCCCAAGATTCCGATGACGAAGTGATCGACAGCGAAGTGGTAAAGTGTGAATTCGTGATTCGACTTCAGCGACACTCCTGGATCCGGTTCGAAACGACATCGCTCCTATGAATTTTCCCCGGCGGCGTTTTCTCGGCTCTTCCATTCTCATGTTCGGCAGCACCCTGCTCGAAGCCCTCGCAACGCCGGTCTGGAAGTGGAATAGCCGTCTCACGCTTCAGGCCACCGCTGCTTCCGCTGTATCCCCCGTGCAGTTTGTCGACGTCGCTCACGAGGCTGGCCTCAACTCTCCAAACGTGTGGGGCGATCCGAATCATAAGCGCTACATCATTGAGGCAAAGGGAGTGGCCTCGCGTTTTTTGATTACGATCACGACGGCTGGCTTGATATTTATTTGACGAATGGCACGCGTCTCGGCGAGTCGTGGCCGGCGGGCCAAGCCCCCACGTCGCATCTCTATAAAAACAATCGCGACGGAACTTTTACCGATGTCAGCGCGAAATCGGGACTGGCTCGCACCGGATGGCAAACCGGAGTCTGCGTCGGCGACTACGACAACGATGGCTGGGACGATCTTGTTCTGTTGCTTCTGGGGTCACAACATCCTGTTTCACAACAATGGCGACGGCACATTCACTGATGTGACGAAAAAAGCCGGCGTATACGACGAACGAGTGCGGTGGGGAGCGGGATGCACGTTCGTTGACTACGATCGTGACGGACATCTTGATCTTTTCGTCTGCAACTACATCAAGCTCGATCCGGCGAAGACTCCCTCTGCGGAAGATCCTGCATCGTGCCAGTGGAAGGGAATTCCCGTCATGTGCGGCCCCCGCGGCCTGACGGGCGACACCAATGTTCTTGTACCGCAACAACGGGAACGGCACGTTCACAGATGTCTCCGAGAAAGCGGGCATCCTGAAGCCCGGTCCGCGATATTCGATTACCTCGGTTGCATCCGATTTCGACAATGATGGCTGGCCCGACATCTACGTCGCAGTGGACTCCGAACCGAGCATCCTGTTTCGCAACAACCATGATGGAACGTTTACGGACGTCGCGGTGATGGCAGGATGTGCTTACAGCGAGAACGGTCACGAACAAGCGGGCATGGGTGTCGCCGTCGGAGACTACGATTGCGACGGATGGTTCGACATCTTCAAAACAAATTTCGCCGATGACACTTGCAATCTCTATCACAACAATGGCGACGGAACTTTCGGCGATGTGACTTTCTCTTCCGGCATCGGCATCAACAATCAGTATGTTGCGTGGGGTTGCGGTTTCATCGACTACGACAATGATGGGTGGATCGATCTGATGCAGGTGAACGGACATGTTTATCCGGAAATCGGCGGACACGAGATAGGCCAGACATTCAAGAATCCGCGGCTTGTTTATAGGAATTTGGGAAACGGACAATTCAAGGATGTCTCGTCCACAATGGGTCCGGGCATTAATGAGCGCTTTTCAAGCCGTGGCGCCGCCTTTGGCGACTACGATAACGACGGCGATATTGATGCGTTGGTGCTGAACATGAGCGACTTGCCTTCACTGCTTCGCAATGACGGCGGCAATAAGCAGAATTGGATCAAGATCAAATTGATTGGAACTGCCTGTAATCGCACGGCCATCGGCGCAAGAGTTCGAGCGATTGTGGGAAAACACACGCAAATGGACGAAGTCCGTAGTGGATCAAGCGTCATGTCGCAAAATGATCTCCGGCTGCATTTCGGGCTTGGTAAAGCTCTTAGTGTCGACTTGATCGAAGTGAAATGGCCCACCACCCAGAAAATCGAGCGCTTTACGCAAGTGAAGCCGAATCAAATTCTCACCATTCGTGAGGGCGCGGGAATCGTTTCGCCTTCTCATGGCAGGCGAAATAACCAGTGAAAGCCCTACTGCTCTCGCAATATCGAAAACTCGAACTCTCTGAACTCGATGTGCCTCTGCCAGGTCGGGACGAGGTCCTGCTCCAAGTAGCTGCCTGTGGCATCTGCGGCAGCGACGTTCATGGATACGACGGTTCTTCGGGACGCCGTATTCCGCCGATCGTCATGGGCCATGAGGCATCGGGTAGTTATCGCTGGAGTAGGCGAAGCAGTGAATGGCTTATCCGAGGGTGACCGAATTACGGTCGATTCCACGGTGTATTGCGGCGAGTGCCTTAATTGCTTGCGCGGTGACATCAATCTTTGCGATCGCCGGCAGGTACTTGGTGTGTCATGCGGGGACTACCGGCGCGCTGGAGCCTTTGCTGAGTTTGTCGTTGTGCCGGCTCGCATCATCCATCGACTCCCCGACGATCTTCCTTTCGCCGACGCCGCCATGCTTGAAGCCGTCGCAGTCGCACTCCACGCAGTTTCGCTCATGCCCGTTGTTTCGGGAAACACTGCTCTCGTCGTTGGCGCAGGAACTATCGGACTGCTTTTGCAGCAGGCCCTTTTCGTCGCGGGATGTGCGCGCGTTTTTGTCACCGACGTGGACGCAACGCGGCTCAAGTTGAGCAGCGAGCTAGGCGCGACCGCTGTCTTCCCCGCTGATGAAGCTGCCCAAGAGATTTCACGCCTCACCGGCGGCGTCGGAGTCGATATCGCGGCCGAAGCTGTGGGAAAAACAGAAACCGTAAATGCCGCGATCGATGCTGTCCGCAAGGGAGGAAGCGTCGCTTTGGTGGGAAACATCGCGCCGGAAGTCACTCTGCCGCTGCAGAAAGGTTGTGACTCGCCAGATTCGGCTGCAGGGATCCTGCGCATCGTCGGGTGAGTATCCAAGAGCGATCGAAGTTGGTGTCCGAAGGCGCAATTCGAGTCAAGCCTCTGATCACGGCCATTGCCCCTCTCGAGCAGGGTCCGGACTGGTTTGAGCGTCTCTACGCTCGCGAACCAAATCTAATGAAAGTTGTTCTTACGCCGGGAGCAATCTCTTGAGCGAAGACTCGCAAAATCTGTTCGATCTCAGCGGGCGAGTTGCGATCGTCACGGGAACGAGTCGCGGCCTCGGACAACAATTCGCTCGCGCGCTCGCCAGAGCCGGCGCAGATTTGGTGCTGACCAGCCGCACTCCAAGTTCTCTCACCGCATTCGAATCAGAAATGAAAGCTCTGGGCCGGCGAGCACTCTCGCTGGAACTCGATGTCCGCGACCAGAAAAGCATCGAGCGGATGGCGGCCGCGGCGGACGATGCGTTCGGCCATCTCGACATTCTCGTCAACAATGCAGGGTGCAACGTCCGCAAGCCAGCCTTGGACGTTACATGGGACGACTGGAATCTGATCCTGGACACCAACCTTCGTGGAAGCTTTTTTGTTGCACAAGCTGTTGCTCGGCGAATGGTTGCGCGGAAATACGGGAGGATCATCAATATCGGTTCAGTCACGAGCGTAGCCGGCTATGCCGGTCTCGCGCCGTATGGAGCCAGCCGCGGCGGCATTCGCCAGCTAACCATGAGCCTCGCTGACGATTGGGGGCATTACGGGATTACCGTCAATTGCCTTGCACCTGGCTGGTTTCGAACCGATCAGAACAAGGTTCTTTACGAAGACCAAGAAGTGGGTCGAATATCTCTCCGATCGCATTCCGGTAAAACGGCCGGGGGCGCCGCCTGATCTCGACGCAGCCGTAGTCTTTCTTGCTGCAGAATCGAGCCGCTACATCACCGGCCAAACTCTGTTAGTGGATGGCGGAATTTCGACCGGAGCCGTCCGCGCTTTGCCCAAAGCTCGTTAGGCTTTGAGTCTACTGATGGATTCGCGCGGCCCAACCGCCTCCGCTCGCCAGTGGGAGTTTCACCTTCGTCGTCCTATTCACCTGTACTACCGTTTTCTTGTAGTCACTGGCATTGCGGTCGGCATTCGTTCCGTCCGAGTAGGCTTCCATTGTGAAATTTCCTTCGGGCAAGAATGACAAGTCGATCTCTAGATCGTGTGGAGTCCAATCCGACATCGCTCCCACATACCAGTCGCGCCCGTTTCTCCTCGCGACAGCCACGTAGTCATCGATCTTAGCGTCCAGCACCTTGGTTTCGTCCCACTCCGTCGGAACCGCCGCCAGAAACTCCATCGCTTCGGGCTCGCGCAAATAGTTCGAAGGGCTGTCCGATAGCATCTGTAGAGGGCTCTCGAAGACTACGTACATCGCCAACTGATGGCACCGCGTTCCAAGAGCCATGGGCTGATCGTGAATAGCGGCAAACGTCTCCTTCGTCGCATTTCTCATAGCTCCCGGCGTGTAATCCATGGGGCCGAGGAACATCCTGGTGAAAGGGAGCGTGACATTGTGTTCCGGTTCTGACTCGGCGCTCCACTTGCTCCACTCCATCCCGCGCACTCCCTCAGTGCTGATTAGATTGGGCCAAGTACGCGTCATGCTTGCAGGCTTCTGATCGCCATGGAAATCGACAAGCATTTTTCGTTTTGCGCATTCCTTGCTGACTTTGTAGAAATAGTCGATCAATATCTGATCGCTACGTTGCATGAAATCTACTTTAATGCCCTTCACACCCCACTTTTGAAATTGATCGAGCGCGGGTATCAACTGGTCGTCCAATGTCTTCCAGACAACCCAAAGAATGATCCCGACATTCTTCTGTTTGGCATAAGCGGCAAGCTCGTCCATGTTGATTTCGGGTACAACTTCGAGCACATTTCCGAGCTTGTACCACCCTTCGTCGAGGATGATGTAGGGAAGCCCGTATTTCGCGGCGAAGTCGATGTAGTATTTGTACGTTTCCGTGTTCACGCCTGCTTTGAAATCGACGCCGTAGACGTTGTTGGCATTCCACCAATCCCACGCCACTTTGCCAGGCTTAATCCACGACGTGTCCTCCACCAGTGACGGCTTTTCGAGCAAGTAAACGATTTGGTTCGTGAGCAAGTCGCCGTCTTTATCGGCAATGCCGATCACCCGCCATGGGAAAGTTCGAGTTCCCGCAGTAGACGCGATGTAGTCGGCGGTTTCGACGACGCGATAATCGCGATCGCTCGTCAGGTTCTCCTTAAGCGGATACGGCGGAAACGTCGCTGCCAGCGCAGGCCCACCCGTTCCGTGCAACCAAAGTCCGGGATAGTCTTCAAGACCCGACTCGGCAATCGCGAGCTTTGCCCCCTCCCCGATATCCACGACTGCGGGAAGTGTCGCTAGAAAAGCCGGGGCAATCTCATTCAAATGCTGCGGAAGATACTTGCGTTCGTTATGCGAATAAAAGCTGTCCTCCTGCGGATAGTAAACGACGAAGTTTGACGGGAAGCGGAAGGTCGACTCTTCTCCAAAGACTTTTACCTGTGCCTGCGAAAATGAGGTTTCAAAACGATACGCCGCACCCTCGTTGTACGCGCGGAAGATTACCGCATATCCTCCATCCATGTTTAAGCGCAGCTCGTTGTAGTGATCGCGGATCTTCGCAAATTTCTGCCGAACTACCGGTTCCACGACCTGATCGTTCGACCGCGTTTTCGCATCGAGCACTTTTGCATCGACGCCTAGTTTCTTGTGATCGACGTCGAGCGAGATCGTGGAGTTTTCGAGCACCGCTCGCCCCTTTAAGACGACGTCGTATCGGATCTGCCCGGCCGTGCGGACTCTAACCTCGATTCGCCCATCGGGAGAACGCAAATCGTAGCTGGACTGCGCGCTTGAATTTGCAGAAATAAGTGCAGCAACAATGAGAGCTGGAATCAGGGAAAGCAGCGTTTTCATCGAATCATCCTTGCGCCGGCACGGTTTGTCCGGACGGGAGACCGATACTACTCGCGTGCGCATGCAGTTTCAAATTTACCCGATCGGTAACTCAGCCTTTGGAATGCGCGAACTGCCGTGCATTCAGGATCCCGCGCAAGTTTTCCGCTTCGAAAAAGCTTTGCGAATGCAGATTATCTTCCCGCAAAGGCATGGGATGCCTTTTTCGACGCAAGCCGAGCGGGATGCGGTTTTTTGCCGATGAGATCGGCAATGCTCGTATTTTCCAAAATGTTCGCTGCGGAGTCTCGCACATCAAGAAATACCTGATAAAGGGCGCGATTGTGCGAGTCTTGCGCAATCAATGTTCTCAGCTGGTCGGCATCTCCAAACGGGGATAACGGACCGTCCAGCAATCGAATGACCTCGCTGATCTTGATGTCGCTGGGCGCCCGCCGCAATTTATAGCCTCCGCTGCTTCCACGTTCGCTATCAAGGATGCGGGCGTGCTTGAGTTCGATCAGGATGAGTTCCAGAAATTTTGCCGGCAGGTCTTCCTCTTGAGCAATATCGCGGACCTTGATCGGCCCGTCATGATCATGGCGTGCCAGCATCATAACGGCCTGCAACGCATACAACCCCTTCTGAGAGATCTTCATAGTCCTCCGATGGACCTGCCTGAAGCCCGGGATACGGCAACGTCGGCTGCGGTAGAGAGAGAATTGACTTCCGTTGTCTGCGCTTCCTGCCGGACAAACTCAGGGCAGTGAGGGGAGGAACGGTCTCTACGCTATCTGCTGTGCGGCTTAGGATCGGGTTTCGGCACGGGGAGGGGGACGGTTAGAAACAATCTGACCCAAAAGTGTGGTCGGAACGGAAGATCGTTCCAATCGGGTGAGGGTAAACCCAGCGGGGCGGAGGAGAAAGGTAACCGCTCGTGCAGGCGGCAGCCAAGGGGTGGCGTTGTTCGCGAGCCGCTGTCGTGTCGGAGGCGTTAGCGTCCCGGCTTGCACGTTTGTCGTTGACGAAATTCCCAGGTCACCGGACGAACAATAACGGGTAGCGACATTCGCAACCAAAATGGCAACCGCGCACACGACTAGCACGGTCGCGCGCACCTTCAGCCAGGGATTTTGAAGTTCGGTCAATCGCAACATAACGCTAATATTCGACTCGCCACTTCTATCACAGAGTTTAATCTCCGCAAAGGACCTTGTCTTATGAGCCGAGGGACGCAAGGAACCATCCCTGCGGGGTCTTAATCAAAACTTCCTACAAGTTGCTCAATCACAGGCCTGGAGCGCTTAGAAGATATCGAAAATCGTCTAGCGAAAAAATCGACCGCGAGCCAGACGGTCTTCGTCGCGTTCACCAGTAATTCTGGGCTAAACTCTTTTCGGAGACAAAAGGCGCAGTGAGCAGTGGTAAGCGCCGCCCAACAGGCCCGCTCCATTGCCGCACTCCTAGTGAACTATGCGAATAATTGTTAACGCCGACGATCTTGGGATGAGCGAGTCGGTAAACGAGGCGATCTTCGAGGGAATGCGGCGCGGTCAGATTACATCAGCAACCATGCTCGCGAATGGCGTCGCCCTTAAAAGTGCGACAAGGGGATCGCTCAGCTTTCCCAACTGTTCTTTCGGAATCCATCTCAATCTTACCGAGTTCGAACCTCTTCGCGCAGAAAGCCGCAAAGAATTGGCGAGCATCGTCGATAACAATGGCCGCTTCAATGGGAATTCGATTCGAGAGGTCAGGATCGGTGTTTCGTTGCTCAACGCGATCTTTAGAGAATGGTGCTGCCAGATCGAAAACCTGATGAGACTAGGAGTCAATCCGTCTCACTTCGACGCACATCATCACGTTCACACGATCCCACAATTGTTGCCGGTGATGGCAGCCCTACGTCGCCGATATAAAATAAATAAAGTCAGAATCAGCAGAAATATGTACGACGATTTAGAACGCCCTGGCCGACTGCTGCTTGAAAAGAAGCGAATTTTCAACATGGCACTTCGAACAATCGGGTTTCGTACTACCCGACTTTTCACAGACCTGGGAACATTCGTTCAGATGTGTAGCGGAGTTCCGCCAAGGTCGGACAGCGCGGAATTGATGACCCACCCGGACGCCTCGCAACGAAATAGAGAAACAACTCTGCTAGAGAACGACTGGACTCAGAAGCTCTCCTACAAAACGACTCTCATCAGTTACAACACTCTATAGCGGAAGTTTCGGACATGTGGCTGACGGATTGGGCAAGACACACCGCAAGAACAAGCTGGCAACGAGCCGACGAACGTTTCGACAGTCGAGCCTTCGTCGATCTCGTCTACGTACTTGCTCTCATGGAACGAACATTGTGTTGAGTGCGCCGTGCCCGAATGCTATGCCGTGTGCCCCCTCTACGTACGCAGGTTGGACCGCAAATGCGCGCGATTCAAGAATGGAATATTCCCGAACCCAAAGTATCCGGGACTATTCCGGTTTGGGGCCGAGATCGAGTTTCGAAGATGGGGAAAACTTGAGACAACGTTCGGATACGGCTCAGTTCCTGTTTCTAGTGCACGCCATCTCGATAGCATCGACCGCGCTCTGCTCCGTGCCATCCGACCCGTTTCGTGGTTTTTTCGGGGAGTGAGCCCGGCGCTCCGATTGAACGGAGCTTATGCGGTCTTCCGGGAAAAGCTACTCCAACGAATGACTCGAGGGCGTACGGACACGTTCGATGAGTTTTTGATCGAAGTATGGAATCTCGAATCCGAAGCCCGTCCGGTTGGTGATTGAGTGTTGGCAAGAGGGTACTGAAACTACGCACTTCTATCCTCTTGGAATCGGGTCGGAACGTTCATCGAATTCCAGCTAGCTCAATGAACATTGATCTATACGGCAAGTTCGGGATGATTCGGGTTTATCCAGAGAACTCCGTCGAAGCCCATTTGATATTTTCGTGGCTCGACTTCGTGCGTTACCGGCCGGGAGTTCGGCGGAATGCGACCGACGCTGGCGACAACCGCGGGCGTCCGACCGGAGTTCCGGCCCGAGTGAAATGTGTCATTTGGGACCTCGATCAAACTGTGTGGGACGGCGTCCTGGGAGAACAAGATGCGGAAAACGTCACGCCAAAATCCGCCGTGCGTCGCACAATGTTGGCGCTTGATGAAAGAGGGATTCTTCAGAGCATCGCCAGCAAAAACGATTACGACGATGCTTGGCGAGTCCTTAAACGCGAAGGGCTTGCACACTTGTTCCTTTACCCGCAAATTAACTGGCAACCTAAGAGTCGGAATGTGCAGGAGATCGTTAGCGCGTTAAACATTGGCATGGACAGTTGTGCCTTCATCGATGATTCCAGGTTTGAACTGGCGGAGGTCGCCCAGGCCTGCCCGGAAATACGAACTTATTCCGATTCCGATATTCCAACGCTTCTGGACCGTGCTGAATTTGACAATCCGATCACTGAAGAGAGCAAACAGCGGCGGTCTTTTTATCAGGTAGAGTTGCAACGCAGAGAACAGGCAGTTGCCTACCCCAACCAGTACGAAGCCTTCTTGAAGAGCTGTGAAATGGAAGCCACCGTGTTTCAACCAGAAGAGCCGGAGCACATCGAGCGCTGCCTTGAGCTGTTAAATCGCTCGAATCAGCTCAATCTGACGACGCATCGCTACACACGGGAAGCGTTCGCTCAACTTCTCCAGCGAGAGGATGTGATCTGCATCTGCACGTCCTGCCGCGATCGTTTCGGCGACTATGGCATCGTTGGCTTCGCTTCGCTGGAAACCTCTGAATCAGGTGTCTCGTTGAGGGATTTCGTCCTATCTTGTCGAGTGGCACAGAAAAAACTGGAGAATGCCTGGTTCAAATGGCTGAATGGCCTTGCCTGCCGGCTCGGTTACCCACAAATTCGGGCGGTCTATCGCAAAACACCTCGCAACGGAATTTTGCTGCGCGCCCTGCAGGAAGTCGGATTCGTGGAGCAGGTGAAGCAGATGGAAAATGATTCAGGGACGCTCCTCGAACTCAATTCCAGTGTCGATCCTCCCTCTTCGGACATCGTTTCGGTAACGGCGCACGGGTTTGAGTCCGCTGGATTGCCAGCCTCATTGCCGGCGACGGGATAATAGAAAAACGAATCAAATTGGCTTCCGGTTCATCCTTGCTAAGGATTGGTGTTCTCAATGCCATTCGTCTCAATTTCCCGCAAGCCTGGGCAAACGTCCGACTCGCCTCGTCTTCACTCACTATTCATGGCGTTTGACACAGTGAATGGGAGTTCGTTGAGGACCACAGTGAACCAGCTTCCGTCGGCTGTGGGACCTATGATGTCGCGAAGGTCTCATTCAAATGTAAGCGGATGGTGGGCGGTGCAGGACTCGAACCTGCGACCTCCTCGGTGTAAGCGAGGCGCTCTAACCAACTGAGCTAACCGCCCCTCAGGCATTCGCGCCGCCAAGGCAAACGCACTCGGCATGTTCGATGGAGTGAACCTGCGTGAAGCACTTCTAAATGAAGTATATACGTTCGCGAAATGCAGAGTAAGGGACCTGCAACATCGCGCGCTTGCCGGAGCGCATTCACCGACCTCTTCACGCACGGCTCTCGCCTTCGCCAACGCGACCTCCCCACCGAAACCATCTTGGGCCCTGCTAGACTGGCTGCGTGCGACGCCTGATCGTGAATGCGGACGATTTCGGGTTCACCTCCGGCGTGAATCGGGCAATCGTCGAAGCGCATGTTCGTGGGGTGGTAACTTCTTCGACGTTAATGGCGAACGGGCCGGCGTTTGCCGAAGCGGTCGCACTCGCGAAAGCCAATCCAGGACTGAGCGTCGGATGCCACGTCCTGCTGATCGATGGCCACCCTGTTCTCGATCCCGAGAGACTTCCTTCTCTCACCGATTCGGTGCGCTTTCGCGACGGACTGAAATCCTTTGCTGCGCGCGCCATAACCGGGCGCATGCTCGCAGAGGAGATCACCGCCGAAACATCCGCACAAATCCGAAAGATTCAAGCTGCGGGAATTGCTGTATCCCATATCGACGCGCACAAGCACACGCACGTTTTTCCGTCGGTCCTTCGGTCGGTGTTGAAAGCTGCTGCGGATTGCGGAGTTCGCGCGGTGCGCAATCCGTTTGGTCCGCGCTTCCCGCTTCGATCGGACCAGTTGCTGGCCCGTCCAAACCTGTGGACCCGTTACGCCGAGGTTCAAGTCCTCCGACGGTTTGCCGGGAAATTTCGCGATGCGGTGACGCGCGAAGGATTTTCGACTCCAGACGGGACCTTGGGAATTGAAGTCACGGGATTTCTGGACGAAACATTGTTCCACGCCATTGCCCGGAACATTCCGGAAGGCACATGGGAATTCGTTTGCCATCCCGGTTACAACGACGCGGACCTGCGCGCCGCCACTACTCGGCTGCGAGCATCGCGGGAGACCGAACTCCACGTTCTAACGCTTCCAGCGGCCCGAGAGGTCCTGTCGCTGGAAGGAATTCAGCTGATCTCGTATCGGAATCTTTAACCCGAATCAAGAAAGCGGACTCCGGTGATCGCCCAGGATCGCTGGTTACAATACCGACGTGCGGTCAGGCCACTTTCCAGGCTCTCCCGGAGGGTAATATCCGTTACTCCCGTAACCTACTCATTTCATTGAGAGTAGTATGATGTGTGCAACTACCGTTTCTCGTAGGCTTGGAGGTAATTCGTTCATGTCCGCCCAAGGATCAGCCCCACGCGCGTCTTTGGACCTGAAGGTCCGGGTATGGGGCATGGGCGCAAATGACCAGCCTTTCTTTCAGAACGCGATTGCTCAAAACATCAGTTCCACCGGGGCGTGCATTTACGGAATCGTGCCCGAACTCAAAGTGGGCGACGTGATCGGCGTTCAGTACGAAAGCCGGAAGGCGCGCTGCAAAGTGATATGGGTTGTCGATGCGGGCGCTTTGAAAAAGACGCAGGTTGGAGTTCAACTCGTCGCCGATCAGGATTGTCCGTGGACGGCAGCTCTTCCGGCTGAAATGGCAGTCGAAGAACGGACGCAGGCGCGCCACGACAATCGCCGGAAATTCTTTCGTCACAGAATTTCGTTTCCTCTGGAATTGCGTGACGAGCGCGTCAACACTCCGCTTCGGGTGAATGCAACTGACATCAGTGGCAACGGTTGTTATGTTGAGACCGTCATGCCCCTGCCGATAGGAACCGCGCTTCGGGTCGACCTCTGGCTGGGCGAAGAGCGCATCTCCCCAAGCGCCGTGGTTCGCACCCGAGATCCCGGTGTGGGCATGGGTATTGAATTCACGGGCATGCCCGAAGAAGGCAAGAAACGATTCCAGGCGCATCTCGACAAGATCGATCCCGGCGTCGCCCTCGGCCCGAAAAGCAGCCAGTAGCGCCCGTCTCATCCCATCATGTGGCAGCCTCTCGTGTAAAATCTGCAACCATCCCCTGTGCGAGCCATCGAATCACAGGACGAGAAGGCTAACTTCGCACATGAAGATTGGGATCACGTGTTATCCAACCTACGGCGGCAGCGGTGTGGTGGCCACGGAACTGGGCCTCGAACTCGCGCAGCGCGGCCATGAAATTCACTTTATCTCGTACGCGCAGCCGATTCGATTGCGCGGCGCCGAACCAAACATTCACTATCACGAAGTCGAAGTCTCGCGATATCCGCTCTTTGATTATCCGCCGTACGACCTGGCGCTGGCTACGCGCATGGCCGAAGTCGCCCAGCTTTACGATCTCGACCTGCTGCACGTTCACTACGCGATCCCTCACTCGGTGAGCGCGATGCTGGCGCGCCAAATGCTCGCCGCCGGTCCCCGCGCACAGAAGTTGCCATTCGTGACCACCCTGCACGGAACCGATATTACCCTCGTCGGGTTGGATCGCTCCTACTTGCCGATCACGCGCTATTCGATCGAGCAGAGCGACGGTGTGACTGCAATTTCCAACTACCTGCGCGAACGGACACAACGGATTTTTGATGTGAAGAACCCGATCGAGGTGATTTATAACTCTGTTAACTGTGACATCTACATGCGAGACACCAAGATCGCCGAAGAGATGCGCCGCGAGTACGCGCCCAATGGACAGAAGGTGCTCGTGCATTTATCGAATTTTCGTCCCGTGAAGCGCATTACTGATGTGATCGAGATCTTCGATCGCGTCCACAAACAAATGCCTTCAAGATTGTTGCTCATCGGGGATGGTCCTGATCGTTCTGTCGCCGAGTGGCTAGCCGTGCAAAAAGGGATTCACGACGACGTGCTGTTCCTTGGCAAGCAGGATCAGATTTACGAAAAGCTTTCGATTGCCGACATCATGCTGTTGCCGAGTGAACTCGAGTCGTTCGGATTGGCTGCCCTTGAAGCGATGGCTTGCGAGGTTGTGCCGATCTCCACGCGGGCCGGCGGAGTTCCTGAAGTGATCGACCACGGGAACACGGGATATCTCGCCGATGTTGGAGACGTCGATACCATGTCTCGATATGCAATCGCATTGCTGAGCAACGAAAAACAATTGCGCGAGATGGGAAAACGCGCCCGTGCCGTTGCCATGGAAAGATTCTGTTCGACCAAGATCGTGAAGCAGTACGAGGACTTTTACCGGCGAGTACTCGAGCGCTCGGCATAAAAGCCTTCTGGAACGCAGCTAGCGCTTTCGACCAGAGGCAACCGGATGCGGATCAGTGTTCCCTTACCTTCGTGGCTGTCGATGGTCATGCGCGCGGTGTCCCCGTAGAGCACCTGAAGTCGCTCCCCGATGTTTGCCATCCCGATGCCCATGCCCGCCCAACTGCTGCTTTCTTCCAGTTGATTGCCACCCATCCCGACACCGTCGTCTTCGACCTCAATAATTAATCGGGAATCGGTCATGCGGCTTCGCAGATAGATGCTGCCACCTTCCACCTTGGGCGACAGGCCGTGCTTGATGGAATTTTCGATCAGCGGCTGCAACAGCATGCTGGGCACCACCACATCCAGCGAAGCGGGGTCGAATTCTTTCACCACTTTCAGCTTGTCGTGCCCGAACCGGACGACTTCTATATCGAGATAATTGTCGACGAATTCAAATTCTTCTCGTAGAGGAGTGAATGCTTCCGTTGCGTTAAGCAAACGGCGCAAAATCGTTGCCAGTTTGAAAATCACTTCGCGGGCCATGTCGGGGTCAAAACGAACCAGCGAAGAAATGGAATTGAGGGTATTGAACAGGAAATGAGGGTTGATCTGGTTCTGCAACGCTTCCATCCGGGCGTGCAACAGGAGCCTTTCCTGTTCTTCCAGCTTCACTTGGAGCCGTACGCTGTTGAAGATCTTGAGTTCGATACCGATCGCGATGATCGACGTCGCATAGATCGCAACTTCTACCCAAATATTCTCAGGACTTTCCAGGGCGAAGACCGAGCGCGGGAAATAACGATAGAGTTCAGTCTGAACAAAGCGCAGTGCCACGATCGTGGTGAAGAACATGATCTGCCAGTCGAACAGCCGCGGCCGTGGGAGATTTCGCCGGATAAGACGGTAAATGCTGAGATCGATAAACGGGGAAAAGAACCAGATGTCGTCTTTATCGATTGCCATCGTGCGCAACTGACCCGCAATAAACCCGCACAGCGCGCAAAACGGAACGGTCATCCACTCGCCGTAGAGAAGAGCCGGAAACGCAACGAGCGCGCCGCCGACAGAACCCGTCCAACGCCCGCCGATCACCCCGAGAAGAAGTGCGGTCTCAAAGCTCAAGTCGCCTGACAAAAAGCTTTTTACTGAGAGGCGGATCCACACTCCGAGCATGATGGGGAGCGCGATCCACAGCACGAGATAAGCTTTTTGCCGCGGAGTTCTCTCTTCGCGAAACAGAAGGTTTTTGAATTCCTTAGAGCGAACGAGAGGACTGGATACAGCGGTCGCCACGCCTAATTTCAACAGCAGGTGAATGAGGATGAGACGAGGTTCCATCACGGTCAAGCCAAGTCAGCGCATAGTGGATCGCGCCTGATGCGCAACAGGGCAACGCAAGAAGGCATTTCTAACCAAAGGTGCAATGCGAATCATAGATCGGTCTAACCGTACGCGAGTTCTTTGGCGCGTTGCGCGGCTTTCACGACGGCCTTGATCAGCGTGACTCTTAGTTTGCCTTCCTCCAGTTCCATGATGGCGTCGATCGTGCATCCCGCGGGAGTGGTCACCGCGTCTTTCAGCAGTGCCGGATGATCGCCAGTTTCAAGAACCACTTTCGCGGCGCCTAAAGTGGTCTGTGCGGCGAGAAGCGTCGCGATGTCACGAGGCAAGCCTACTTTCACGCCCGCCTCTGCCAAGGACTCCAGGATGATGTAAATGTAGGCCGGTCCGCTGGCAGAAAGCGCTGTCACGGCGTCCATGTGTTTCTCATCAACGACCACTGTTCGTCCAACCACATCGAACATCCTGCAGGTCATCGCAACATCTTCCGCGCTGGCATGCTTGCCCTTACAAATCGCCGTCATGCCGGCTCCCATGATGCATGGAGTGTTCGGCATCGCACGAATGACGGGCACATTGGGCGGAAGATTCTTTTCGATCATCGACGTGGGAACGGATGCAGCGACTGAGACAATGACCTGTTTCGAAGTCATATGCCCGCTGATCTCGCGGATGACGTCTTCGACGACCTGAGGTTTTACGCCGATCACAATGATGTCGGCGCCCTTCGCGGCGTCGACATTATTGGTGCCAACCTTAACCTTCAATTTGCTGGCCAGTGCCTTAGCTCGTTCCGCATGCGCGACTGTAGCGCATGTCGATTTCGTCGACAGCATTCCACTCTTCAATAGCGCCTGAAGAATGATGCCGCCCATCTTTCCCGCACCCAGAAACGCTACCTTCTTCCCCGCCAAATCATTTCCCATGAATTTCCTCAGAAACAAAACTGACTAACGAAACAAAATGTCGCGGGAATTGTGTACGAGTTTTCGACCAACCCGCGCAAAACTTCAGCGTGATACAGCTTCGCGTTGGCGCTCCATCCAATTCCACGCGGTCTTTACGATATTGTCTAAGCCCCGAACTGCTTTCCACTGGAGCAGGGCTTGCGCCTTTTTCGGATTCGCGACCAACGCGGGTGGATCTCCCGGACGCCGCGGCACAATCTTCTTTGGCACGCGCTTGCCGCTTACTTTCTCAACGGCCGTAACGACTTCCTGTACAGACGCTCCCGTGCCAGTTCCGAGGTTGACGGCAATGCTTCCGTTTCCGCCAGCCAAATATTCAAGGGCCTTCACGTGTGCGCTTGCCAGATCATTCACGTGGATATAGTCGCGCACGCATGTTCCATCGGCCGTTGGATAGTCCGATCCAAAAATCTGCAATTCCGGCCCTAGCCCTTCCGCCGCACGCATCGCCAGCGGGATCAAGTGTGTTTCCGGATCGTGCAGTTCCCCGATTTCTCCGCTGTCGTCGGCGCCCGCAGCATTGAAGTATCGCAGGCTTGCAAATCGCACACCGTAGGCTCGGTCGTAAGCCTCGAGGGCCTGCTCGAAGAACAATTTCGTCACTCCATACGGATTCACCGGCTCACGTGGAATGTTTTCGTCGATGGGAACCTTCGCCACTTCGCCATAGACCGCGCAGGTTGACGAAAAGATAATCTTCTTCACTCCACTCTCCACCGCTGCATTCAGCAACGACAGGCCACCCTCGACGTTGTTGTGAAAATATTTTCGCGGATTTGTAACCGATTCGCCGACGTAAGCATGAGCTGCGAAATGCATGATCGCCTCGACGCCCGACAACACCTTGGCCAAAGCTTTGGCATCCAAAACATCGCCCTTCAACAGTTCAAATCCCTTCGCCAGCGATTCGTAGCCAGTACTGAGGTTGTCGAAAATCGTGACCTTGTGGCCGGCACTTCTCAGGGCACGTGCTGCATGACTGCCAATGTACCCCGCACCGCCAATCACTAAAACGTTCACTTTCGATTCCTTTCCAACGTGTGTCGGATCCGCTAATCCCGAGAATGGAGGGGAGTATCACATTGTACACAGAGGCTTGAGACGAAATCGCGTTCGCGCGCAGTCGTTATTCCCCTCGGGCCTCTGGCTGCTAAGATTGACAAATCCTATGCGAAGCTTCGCATCAGACGTGGCTGTGGGGTACAACCGATGACCGAACAACTTGCCGACAAGAAATGCGTTCCCTGCCGTGGCGGGGTTGCGCCGCTCAAAGGGAAGGAATTGCAAGATCTTCACCAGAATGTGCCCGACTGGACCGTGACGGATGAACATTTCCTCCATCGCGAATTCCGTTTCGCAGACTTCAAGCAGGCGTTGGATTTTGTCAACCGCGTCGGGACGATCGCCGAAGAGCAGGGGCACCATCCGGACATTATGCTCGCCTGGGGTAAAGCCCAGATCACACTGTGGACGCACAAGATTGACGGTCTGACAGAAAGCGATTTCATCATGGCTGCGAAAATAGACAGGCTAGACAACGTCTAGCCTGTCTGCGGATCGGCTGGCTCGTCTATTTTCGCTTTGCCAGTTTTCGCTGCAGCTTCGCATTCCTTCCGCAATTCCTCGAAAAATCCTTTTGTCGCCCGCGTAATCACCGGCTCGATTGCGAATCCAAGAGAACGCGAAACCGAACCTACAAGGTGCATACCGACATTGATTGCAGTCTTTTCGTGAGGAACCCTTGCGAAAAAAACGCGCGTCTCGCACGTGATTCCCATAACGTGGCTCAGGTAACTCACGCTCTCATTCGGAGTGAAGTGCTGCACCACTTGATCCACGGTGGTTCGGAGCGGAATACGCGTCTCGATCTGCAGCCGGCTTCCTTCAGCCCAAGGCTTCCCGTGAACCCAGCGTATGGCTCCAAAGACATTCCGGTTCTGCCAGCGATCGATGTCGATATAGATGGCGAAAACGGTTTCGAGGGGACAGTCCAGCACGACTTGAAAATCAAACGATTGCATCGAGGGCGGACCGCGAGGATGATTTCGGTTTCAGGGTCGCTGTTCGGTTGGACGGAGTGTAAGAGAAAAAGCTATCTCGATCAACTCAGGGCGCAAGCGGAGCTTTGAATCGCGGGGAACGAAGAGCTATCGCCAGCAGAGAAGCAGGAACCAGCATGAAAAGTCCGGTTGTCGTCGCAACTGCCCGCACAGAGAATCCGGCGTCCAACACCCGCCCAGCCAGGTACGCCGTTGTGGCAAACGTCAGGCTTCCCAGTCCGAGATCGGCAGCGAACACTCTTCCGCGGAAACGGTCTTCTGCATTCAACTGCAGCAGCGTGGTCGAGAAAACCCAGACCGTCGAACCGCCGGCATGCGCCACCATCGCACAGGCAGCTGCCATCCAGACACTGCGGCTGAAACCGAGCAGGGTATATCCGCAGGCTATCGTGACATAGCCAAGAAGGATTCCAAGCCGCAGGCGGCGATCATTTTGTCCAGCCCATCGCGCGGATGCGAGCGGCCCGATCAACGCTCCGATCCCGCGCCCCCCAAGGAGAATGCTCATACCCAGCATGGCTCCGCTTGCTGCGTCGAGGCCGGGCCGGTGCACGGCAAAATCACGCGCGCCCATGACCGTAAAAATGACCCAGCTTGGACCTATCATCAGTTCCCCAGCCTTCGCGAAAACCGCCGGAAGGAGCGTTGGGTGGCTGCGAATGTAGGAGATTCCTTCCACAACCGGCGAGAAGTCAACCAGGTCTTTAGGGCGAAGCGGGGGAGCCGCCGCGGCGTGCGGTTCGTGAAAGTGCATTCCGCCGATCAACACCGCCGATACCAGGAACGAGACAGCGTTCAGAATAAACGCGGTATCGCGCCCGAGGAATGCAGCCACGACTCCTCCGATTGCCGCTCCGATCATCAGATTGACCGACCAGGTGGCTGAAGACAGAGTGTTGGCTACGAGGACATCTGCTTCCTCTGTTACGTTGGGAATTACCGCCGTCCGGGCGGGCTCGAAAAACGACACCATCACCGTCTCCGCCAGTAGCAACGGATACACCAGCCATACCGTGGAGCGCGATCGCACAAACAACATCGTCAGGACGACGAAGAAACGCACCAGGTCGGCCGCGATCATTACGTGCTTGCGCTTCAGGCGATCGTTCACAACTCCGGCGGTCGGTCCCGCAAAGGTTTGCGGCAATACCTGCACAACCAACGCCAGTGCCACCGAACCCGCGTGTCCAGTCAACTGAAGCAACAACGTGTATATGGAAAGGGTATAGAGCCAATCGCCGATTTCGCTGACGATCTGTGCCAGCCAGAGCCGGCGGAAATTACGATTGCCGCGAACCAGCCGCGCGTACGAGCCAAGTGAGATCGTGGTTTGTTCCGCCGCCATGGAGAGGTAAGGGTAATTGGCAAATGATCCTTGGGCAAAGATGCATTGCAGATGCCGCTCGACCAACCCGTTGACTCCTGTTCTCCCAGTGCCCTACCATGCACGCTCTGGTTGGCGCATTGCTGCTAACCAATCCGTCTTGCCATCGTCCGAAACAGCCAGGAGAAAATCATGAGGCGTCTTTGCCATGTCATCTCGGTTCTGCTTCTCAGTGTCGCGGCGTTCGCACAAGGGGATGAAATTGCGCCCAACGAGAATTTGACCGCCGAAGGCATTCCGAAGATTCCAGCGGCACTCGCAGAGTCGGCTTCCAGGTACGGAGAATTTCGATCCGCCGGATTCTCAAGTTGGAATCCCGCTAAGCGCGAAATGCTGGTTGAGACTCGCTTCGCCGACACCTCGCAGGTTCATATGGTGAAGTTTCCTGGTGGCGCTCGGACCCAACTCACATTCTTTCCGGACCGTGTCGCCGGAGCGGCGTACGAACCGACCAAGGGCGAGTCATTTTTTTTCGTGAAAGACATCGGCGGCGGAGAATTTTTCCAGATCTACCGGTACGACGTTGCCTCCGGCGACGTCACTCTGCTGACAGACGGGAAGTCGCGCAACACCAGCCCCCGCTGGTCCTATCAAGGCGACCGGATCGCCTACGGGTCCACCAAGCGCACCGGCTCTGACATCGATATCTGGACGGTCGGCGCTAACGATCCTGCCAGCGCACGTATGGTAGGACAGATGGAAGGCGGTGGCTGGGAAGTCGCCGACTGGTCGCCGGACGGAAAACGACTCCTTCTGCTCAACGGAATCTCGGCTGCCGAGACTTACGTCTGGATGCTTGACATCGCTACAGGACACAACGAACTTCTCACGCCAAAATCCAGTGGCGACACCGTTGCTTACAGTAATGCCCGATTTGCCAAGGACGGCAACGGAGTCTACATGACCAGCGATGCTGATTCCGAGTTTCAGCGCTTGGTTTATCTCGATCTAGCAACCCACAAGACAACGATCCTTACCGCTTCCCTCCAATGGGATGTCGACGAATTCGATCTCTCGAAAGACGGCCGATGGATCGCCTTTGAAGCCAACGAAGACGGCATCAGCAAGCTACACATTCTCGATTCCAAGACCGTAAAGGAAATCCCAGCTCCGAAATTACCGGTTGGCGTACTGGGCGGAATCGAGTGGCGCAATCACAGCCGTGAACTTGCCTTCAGCCTCAGCATGGCCAGCCAGCCCTACGATGTATATTCCGCGGATGTCGACACCGGCAAAGTCGAACGGTGGACCTTTAGCGAAACCGGGGGCCTCAACACCTCAAAATTCTCTGAGCCTCAGCTCATTCACTGGAAATCGTGGGATCAGCGTCCGATCTCGGCATTCCTCTATAAACCGCCAGCCAAGTTCGCGGGAAAACACCCCGTCATCATCGACATTCATGGCGGTCCGGAAGGTCAGGTCCGTCCCGATTTCCTTGGGCACGACAACTATTACATCAACGAACTCGGTATCGCGATTATTTATCCGAATGTGCGTGGGTCAACCGGATATGGCAAGACATTCCAGAAGCTCGACAACGGGCTTCTGCGGGAGGGATCGTACAAAGACATCAATGCCCTGCTTGACTGGATTCAAACACAGCCCGATCTCGACTCCTCCAAGGTCATGATCACCGGCGGCAGCTACGGCGGTTTTATGACGCTTGCAATCGCTACTAACTACAACGATCGCATCTGCTGCTCGGTCGACGTCGTCGGGCCGTCGAATCTCGTCACCTTTCTCGAACACACCTCCGGATATCGCAAGGATCTGCGTCGTGTCGAGTATGGCGACGAGCGCGATCCAAAAACCCGCGAATTCCTGGAGCAGATTGCTCCCGCCAATAAGGCAAAGAACATCACAAAGCCCTTATTCGTGATTGCCGGACAAAACGATCCGCGGGTTCCGGCGAGCGAGTCCGCGCAAATGGTCGAAATGGTGAGGAAGAATGGAACTCCCGTGTGGTGGCTGCTCGGCAAAGATGAAGGCCATGGCTTCGCCAAGAAAAAGAATCGCGACTACCAGTTCTACGCGACCGTGGAGTTCGTGAAGGAGTATCTGCTGAAGTAGCGCCGTCGCCGCCCGTCTGTCGTCAGGGGCGAATCGTCTTGAGTCATCCGCTGGCGCTAAGGCTTGAGCTTCGCCTTGAGATCGGCCGCGATCTGCTTCCCGTGGAAGCGGCCATTTTCTATAAAAATCTCGTTGGTGCGCGAGCCCGCGACGATGACGCCTGCCACATAGATCCCTCGGACATTGCTTTCGAGCGATACCGGATCGCATACCGGCCGGTGCTGCTGTTCAGAAAGCTCAATTCCCATGCTTCGCAAGAAATCGTAGTCGGGATGGTATCCAATTAGGGCCAGGACGAAGTCGTTCTTCAACCGCATCGGCCCGCGCGGAGTAACCACTACGACGTGGTCGATACCGATCTCCTGCACAGTGCTGTTGAAATGAGCCGTAATCTCGCCCGCTTTGATACGATTTTCGATATCGGGCTTGATCCAATATTTCACGTGATGGTGAAGCTGCGACCCGCGGTAAACGAGGGTGACACGAGCTCCGTGCCTCCAAAGATCTAACGAGGCAATCGCCGCGGAGTTCTTGCCGCCGATGACGAGTACGTCCGTGTCGAAATAGGGATGGGGCTCTCCGTAATAGTGCGACACCTTGGGTAGATCTTCTCCCGGAATACACAGCTGATTGGCCAGATCGTAATAGCCGGTCGAAACGATGACCTTCTTCGTCCGGTAGTCATGAGGTCGCCCTGCACGATCTGTCGCGGTGATGCTGAATTTTCCGTCTTCGCCCATGACGGTCTTCACCCACTCGTACTGGCGGATATCCACGTCGTAGTGCTCTGCAACCTTGCGGTAGTACTCAAGGGCTTCCTCGCGCGTGGGCTTCTGCAGCGAAGTAGTGAATGGAATGTCGCCAATCTCCAGCAACTCCGGCGTCGTAAAAAATGTCATGTTCGCCGGATAGTGAAACAGAGAGTTGACCAGGCATCCCTTGTCAACGACGATGACTTTCAACCCGGCCTTCTGCGCTTCAATCGCACATGCAAGTCCAGTCGGACCGGCTCCGATTACGAGAACGTCAGTCTCCATCTCGGGACGAGGCTCCGCCTTCACCTTCGGCAGAGTCTCGATATCCATAGCTGCGAGGAATTCAGGCATGAAATGCGGCAGGAGTTACCCGAGGCAACGAGGGTCGAGCACACCCGGAAACCGATGATTTTAGCATGGGGTAAGCGTTGCTTGCGGCCAGCGCGCCGCTGCTGCGGATATAATTTGCGGTTGCCTTGATCTCTTCATTCTATTCAGGAGTTCTTCATGCCTTCTCGCTCAGGATCGACAACCCAGACCCGCGTTGAATCTGACAGCATGGGCCAAATCGAGGTTCCTGCGAACGTCTACTGGGGAGCCCAAACGCAGCGATCGCTCCTGCATTTTGATATCGGACGAGACACCATGCCGCCCGAGCTTATCCGCGCGTTCGGCACGCTGAAAAAGGCCTGTGCATTGGTGAACGAAGATTTGGGTAAGCTGCCCGCCGACAAAGCGAAATTAATCGTCCGGGCGGCCGATGAGGTCATCTCCGGCAAGCTGAATGATCAGTTCCCTCTTCGCATTTGGCAGACCGGCAGCGGCACGCAGACCAACATGAACGTGAACGAAGTCATCTCGAACCGGGCGATCGAAATCGCCGGCGGTGAAATGGGGTCGAAGAAGCCGATTCACCCCAACGATCACGTGAATATGTCCCAGTCCTCCAACGATACATTCCCCGCCGCCATGCACATCGCGGCCGCTGATCGCGTGAAGAATGCCCTCATTCCCGCGATCAAGACGGTGCGCGATGCGATCGCAGAGAAAGCAAAGGAATTTGAAAACGTCGTCAAGATCGGGCGCACGCACCTGCAGGATGCTGTACCTCTAACGTTCGGTCAGGAATTCGGAGGTTGGGCCAGCCTGCTCGAGCGAGACATCAAGCGCCTCGAACAGGCTCTCGAAGGTCTCTATGATTTAGCGATCGGCGGGACTGCCGTCGGCACTGGGCTGAATGCGCATCCCGAGTTCGCAGAGCGCGCCGCAAAGAAGATCGCGGAATTGACGGAACTCCCGTTCCGCTCGCATGGGAACAAGTTCGCCGCCCTCTCCGCACATGACGAAATCGTATTCGCCCAGGGCGCGATGGAAACGCTGGGTGCATCGTTCATGAAGATTTCTAACGACATCCGCTGGCTGGCCTCAGGGCCACGCTGCGGCCTAGGGGAACTGATCATCCCCGAAAATGAGCCTGGTTCTTCGATCATGCCGGGCAAGGTGAATCCCACCCAGTGCGAAGCCATGACGATGGTCTGCGCGCAGGTTCACGGAGCGACTGCGGCTGTCGGCTTTGCCGGATCGCAAGGCAACTTCGAGCTGAACGTCTTCAAACCGGTCATCATTTACAACTTTTTGCACTCGGTGACGCTCATTACCGACGCCTGCCACGGCTACGTCGATTACATGATCAAGGGCATCGAAGTCGATCGAGCACAGGTGGATTGGTATGTGAAGAACTCGCTCATGCTGGTAACGGCCCTGGCGCCAAAAGTTGGATACGACAGAGCCGCTCAGATCGCCCACACGGCTCACCTCGACCATTCCAGCTTGCGCGAAGCAGCTCTAAAGCTGGGGTACCTGACTGGAGAAGAATTCGATCAGCAAGTCAAGCCAGAAAGAATGACGCGCCCGTAGCTTTGGGCGCTCACACCGCTACTTCGGAATCCGTGGTAGTCGCCGAAACAGGAGTTTATCCTTTTGCTTTCGGAGTAGTCGTAATGACCACGACACTCACGAGCACCAGCGACGTCCCCACAATCGTGCGAGCGCCCAGACCTTCCCCGCCCAAAAAATAACCGACGAGGACTGCGACCACTGGGTTCACGTAGGCATACGTCCCAACCTTGGTAGGCGATTCGTGATGGATCAGCCAGACATAAGCCGTGAAGCCGATAATCGACCCCGCCACGATCAAATACGCGAGAGATATCCACGCTCGACCAGAGACAGCCGCGAAATGAAATCCCCGGAACTCTCCGAAAACACCGGCCGCGAGGAGGAGCAAGACTCCACCCGCTAGCATCTGGGCACCCGAACTCATAATCTTTGCGGCCGGCAATGGCACTTTTCGAGTCAGTGCGGTCGCTATGGACCAAGTGATCGCCGCGAAAATCAACGCACAGGCGCCGAGCGTATCGATGGGGGCGTCGCTGAAACTGGCCGAGTGGCTGACCAGGACCGCAACACCACTTGTCCCGACCAGCAACGCCATTGCGAGCCGCACAGTGAGCTTCTGCGTTTTTATGATCAGGATTTCGGAAAGCGTCATGAACACCGGGATAGTCGCCAGCACTACGGCCGCGATGCCTGACGGCACACGACGCTCTGCCCAGAAAAGCAGCCCGTAGTCGCAAACGAATATCAGAGATGCTAGAAGGGTTGCGCCACGCCATTCTCGGGCTGTCGGGGAAGGCGTCCCCCTCATGCGCATCCAGGTGTAAAGAACAATTCCGGCGACGAAGAAACGCATCCCTGCCAGCAGAAGTGGGGGAACCTCGCGCACCCCAACGCGGATGGCGAGAAATGTAGATCCCCACACGAAATAGATGATGGCGAAGGCCAGCAGTACCTTCACGGTGCTGGGGCGCGGTTCGAGTTCCATATCGTCGGCGCGGGACCATGGATCACATGCCCGCGGTTCATTAGATCACCGCATTCCGCAGAAGACGCGGAATGCAATCATAAAAAGATTTATGAGGTCAGAGCTGGAAGGTTGCAGACTTGAATTTTGAGTAGACCGCCGGCGAAACCTACTTCTTCAGAAGGCTGGTATGGCTCGCGACGCACTGCCACTTGCCGAGGTCGAGAACCCATGTATCCGTGAAGCGTCCCACGTGGTCGTACTGTTTGCCTTGATACGTGCCTGCGGTGTGATAGACCCCAGTGACGACTGCCATGTCACCGAAGAAATTCATCTTCACTTCTTGAATATTCGCCAACGTGGGCCTGAACCGAGGATCTTTGATGTCGGCCAGGAAACGCTGCTTGTTGCTGATTTCGCCATCCCACTCGGTATTCACAAACCGGCTCGAAACTAAAGCATCAAGCGCGGCGGAATCGCGGTTGACCTGCGCTTCATTCCACAACCGCTCAAGGACGAGCAGTTTGCTCTCGCGAGGATCCGCCTGTTGGGCGAATCCGAGCGAGCTGAGAACCAAGAGAATAGAACAACCGAGATTGCGAATCATGGGCGTACACGCTCGCCCACTCTGGACTCTGGGACGAGCATGCATCGACAGTATCAGCGGTGTCTCGACCGTATCTATCGAATTGCACAAGAGAGTGTTACGAACGTCACGGATGAGAGTGTGATTCGGGATTCCTTCTCGGCAGGGGACGGAAGTCAGGCGCCTAACGTCCGACGCCGGATTTTTAGAATGCCCACCGTAACAGCGTTGCGCCGATCGTGAATCCAGCGCCGACCGAAGCCAGCAGCACGAGACTTCCCTTCTTGAGCTTTCCCTCTTCCATAGCCGTATTCATCGCGAGCGGAATCGTGCCCGCCGTCGTATTCCCGTAGCGATCAATGTTGATCACCACGCTCTCTGGCTTCAGGCCCAGGCGCTCGGCGGTCGCGTTGATGATCCGCAAGTTGGCCTGATGCGGGATGAACACATCGATATCCTTACCCGTCAAACCGTTGCGTTCGAGCAACTTCAGGCACAACTCGGTCTGCTTGCGGACGGCGAACTTGAACACTTGTTGCCCGTCTTGATGGACGAAGTGCATGCGCTTGTCGATCGTGTCCTTGCTCGACGGATGCAAGCTGCCACCTCCGGGCATGTAAAGGAACTGACCGCCCGACCCGTCAACCTCATGAACGAAATCGATGAGGCCTACCGAATCATCTTCAGCCGGTTCGAGAATCGCAGCTCCGGCGCCGTCCCCAAAAATGACGCAGGTGGCGCGGTCGGTATAGTCGATGATCGATGACATGACGTCGGATCCGATCGCCAGCACGCGTTGGTGCGCTCCACTTGCGATGAATTGCGCGCCCACCTGGATGGAATACAAGAACGCCGAGCACGCGGCCGAAAGATCGAATCCCCACGCTCCCTTCGCCCCAAGCTTTTCCTGCACAACGCACGCGGTCGACGGGAAAAACATGTCGGGAGTTACGGTTCCGACGATGATAGCTTGAATCTCAGTCGGACTCATTCCTCGCAGCGCCAAGGCTTTTCTCGAAGCTTCCACCGCCAGATCGCTGGTCGGAACACCTTTCTCGACGATATGACGTTCGCGAATTCCAACCCGAGCCATGATCCATTCGTCATTGGTATCGACCATTCGCTCGAGATCCGCGTTAGTGAGAAGGCGAGGAGGCACGTACGTGCCCAGGGCGCTGATTTTGGCGCGAATCGGTTTAGTCAATGAGAACCCCTGGATTTGATTGCAAGATATTGTGAAGGATTGCCGAACGAATGTCTAACAGCGTACAGAGAACTGTAGGCAGGCGCAGGGAGTCAGAATTCTGGATTCGGCACTCAGATTTTGCACCGCCCAGATTCTTGACCTCGCCAGCCCGGTGCGATTAAAACGCCCAACGAATCAGTGATGCTCCGGAGGTGAATCCCGCACCGACCGCAGCAATCAATAGCAGATCGTCCTTCTTTAGTTTTCCCTCTTCCATCGCGCTCTGCATGGCGATTGGAATGGTTCCGGCCGTCGTATTTCCATAGCGATCGATATTGACGACCACTTTTTCCATCGGCATTCCCAACCGCTCCGCCGTAGCCGCGATGATTCGACGATTCGCCTGGTGTGCAATAAAGCAATCGACATCATTGCCAGAGAGCCCGTTCTTTTCCAGGATGCGCTCCGTCATCTCGGCCATTTTCTTCACGGCATACTTGAAGACGTTCTTCCCATCCTGATGGATGTAATGCATCTTCTGGTCTACAGTTTCGTGACTCGCTGGATTCAGACTTCCGCCGCCGGGCATGAAAAGATATTGCCCGCCCATCCCCTCGATTTGGGCGACATGGTCGATCACGCCAGCGTCATCTTCCGAAGGCTCCAGCAGGACCGCTCCGGCGCCGTCGCCGAAGATGATGCACACGGCTCGATCGGTGTAGTCCGTCATCGAAGAGTTCACGTCGGCGCCGATGACCAGGACTTTTTTGTACTGTCCTGACTCTACAAACTTGACGCCCGTGTTCAAGGCATAAAGAAAGCCGGAACATCCGGCAGAAACGTCGAAACCCCAAGTCCGCTCAATTCCCAGTTTGTGCTGTACCAGGCAGGCCGTCGACGGATACATCATGTCGGGGGTCACCGTTCCGACAATGATCAGATCGACTTCCTGCAGATCCATGGGGTGATTCTCGACCAGATTCTTTACGGCCGCGACGGCTAAATCGCTGGCCGCCACACCTTTATCGACGATGTGGCGTTCGCGAATTCCAACTCGCTCCATGATCCAGTCGTTGGTTGTGTCGACCATTTTTTCCAGATCGGCGTTGGTAAGAACGCGCGGGGGCAAGTACGTACCCAACGCGCTGATTTTCGCGCGAAGACGTGTCGTCAAGAGGGCTCCTGAAACTAGGAAACCGAATATTCTCAAGGATTGGAAGCAGAATGTCTAACCAAAAGGCGCTCGGACGGCGACCCGACGTGGCAACGGCGCCTTCGGCCTTCCTGTCAGGCGAAGCCCAGGGATATTTACGAACGCCTCGACCAATTCTCAGGTTCAGAACGTGTAATCCGGCGGCTTGATCCCCTTCGCCCGCATATAGACCTCGCACTGCGCCCGATGATGTGCCGTGTGCACGAACATGTTCAACGATCATCGCCCGGCCGTCCGGATCGTTTCGGCCCTTCCATGAGGGAATGTGCCACGTTCGTTGGAGCTCAATTGCTCGAGCAATTCTTTAACTGCTGTTTCTCTGCCGAAGCACTTCCCGCTATCGCGCAAACCAACCAGAAAACTACGACCACCAATCCTGCGCGCCGAAGTATCTCCTCGGATTTTCTTCCCTGCTACAGAAGTGAAGACTCGGCACCGGAGCCCTATCCGCTCGCAACTCATGAGCGTCTATCCCAGTCTCGCGACGGACAATGTACCGTCCGTGATCAACTATTTCATGCTGCGGTGCGGCCTCTTTCGTGGCCCATCCAATCTCGGACGAATTCAGGGCACGAAATGATTCCGAAGTCGCGGTTCTCGCCCTCCATCAGGTACACGAGCGCATCGCGATCGACTTCTTCTAAGTTCAAGAGGCTCAGCAGAGGCCAAAGCCGGCACTCGGCTGCCGATTGCACCAGCTGATCTAAATAATCCAAATGACCGCGAAAAAGCTTTCCAGAAACGCGGATCGTGATGTGGGGCGAAGCTTGGGGGCTGGTGCCGCGAGAGCTCATGGTTCTCCTTCGAGACCGATCCTCTCGGGACCGGCCCTACTTACACTTGATGCTCGAAGAAGCGTTTCTTGCGCAAAGAAGACGTAAAGAGGATGTAAATCCAGGTAATGAGCAGTGCAGGGTGAAATGGGCTGGCAGGAGAAAGAATTAGTCAGACACCGGGGACTCACTGCACACGCAAGAGCCCGTTACCGTTGCTTCCTTCCGGACCTGGCGGGGTTGGCGAGAGTACGTCGCGTAAGACCGATGCCTGACGAAAAACATTCTAGCATTTCGACCTTCTCAACCTTTCCTTCGAGCTCTCGATCCCACTTGAAATGGGGATTTCCGCTGCAATCTCCCGAATATTCTGCGATTGCCGCAACTGGATCTGACTTCCGCCATCAATTTCAATCCGGAAGGCCATGTGACTTTCGGTGCAAGAATTCCGCTCCGCCCCCTTCCTTTATCGCCGGCATTGTCGAACAATAATTGTCGAAACAGAAAATTTGAGTTACTGCGTACACCGGAACCCGTTCGACCCGGCAGTTAAGCTTGCATGGCGCGCCCACCCTCTCAAATCGTCGTAACCCCACTTCCCAAAGCGATTGACCATTACTTTGGCCTTGCGCTGTATCTGCTTGTTTTAACGGGGTTTGGAACACTCGCCGCAACCGGCGGCCTCGATCTCCCTTCGACTGTGCTTGTCGGCATCGCATTAGCAATACGCGGATACTTACTGGCAAAGCGCCGCAAGTTTGCGATTTCCGAGCGCTGGACCACGCCGCTTTCGATCGCTTACTTCGTGTTTTTTGGCATCGACTACTTTGCATTTTCTCGCGCCTTTCTGCCGGTCGTAGTTCACTTGGCCTTGTTTGGCGTCGTCGTGCGGATGTTCTCGCTTCGCAAAGAGCGTGATCACGTCATGCTGGCGATCCTCGCCTTCCTGATGGTGCTCTCGTCCGCCGTACTCACCGTGGATAGCGCGTTTCTCTTCTCATTCGCCGCCTTCATGCTCATGGCGGTCGCTACCTTCATCCTGATGGAGATGCGTCGGTCTGTGCAGGCCACCAATATTCAGGCACGTCACTCGAGCGACCCGCACGAGCACCGGCATTTTGCCTTCGCTCTCGTGAAAGTTGCTCCAGTTCTGATGATGCTGATTCTGATCGGCGGCGGTGCGCTCTTCTTCATCATGCCGCGCATGTCAGCCGGATACCTGGGCGAATACTCCTTTGGCAAGGATCTTTCCACGGGATTCAGTGATCATGTCCAACTGGGCCAGATCGGACAGATTCAGCAATCGAATTCCGTGGTTATGCATGTCCAGGTCGATGGAGACACAATCGGACGTTATGACCTGCACTGGCGCGGCATATCGCTGTCAGAGTTCGATGGGCATACCTGGTCAAATCCGCACTACCAGTCGATGTTGCATCATGATATCGACAACACGTTCTCGGTTCCGCGCCGGAATGCACTCTTAAAGTCTTACGTTACGGAAACCGGAGCGCGTGAAAACCTGATCCACTACCGAGTGCTGATGGAGCCGATCGGGGCAAATGTCTTCTTCCTCGCGCCTTGGGCTCGCAGTGTTAAGGGAGACTATCAACTGCTCTCGATCGATACGGGCGGCGCTGTTTACGACGCCGACAGCTCACGGCCCATCACTCGGTATGAAGCCACCTCCGACATTTCTACTCCTGCGCCCGCAGAGTTGCGGTCTGCGGACCGCAATTATCCTCCGCACATCTCGGAAACGTATCTCCGCCTTCCGTACATGGATCCGCGAGTCGCGAGCCTTGCGGCACAAATCACCCGGAGCACCTCCAGCGATTTTGACAAGGCAGCGGCCATCGAGAGCTACTTGAAGACTCATTTCGGATACACGCTGCAACTTCCGCGCACGCAGGTGAAAGATCCGGTCGCGAATTTTCTGTTTGAGCGCAAGCAAGGACACTGTGAATATTTCTCCTCCTCGATGGCCGTTATGCTCCGAACACTTGGCATACCGTCGCGCGTCGTCAACGGATTCCGCAGCGACGAATTTAACGACATCACCGGCAACTACGTAGTCCGTGCCAAAGATGCGCACTCTTGGGTCGAGGCTTACTTCCCGGGATACGGCTGGCAGACCTTCGATCCGACTCCTTCGGGAGGGGGTGGAACTCCACAGGGATGGGGTCGCCTCGCGCTTTACGTCGACGCCATGGCGTCGTTCTGGCGCGATTGGATCGTCAGCTACGACACGACACACCAATACGTCCTTGGACAGGCCGCAGTCAGCGGAACTCGCGGACTGTGGGAAAGTTCTCGCAAGTGGGCACGCGATAAATACCTTGCGATGCTCAATTGGGCGAGCCGCAGTCAGGATCGAATTGAGCGCTCGCCCGCGCGATGGGTACTCACCAGCGCGGTAGTCGCCTTGCTTCTTCTATTGTTAGGCAACGTCGGCCGCATCGTGCGATGGCTGCATGAAAAATCGTTGCGTTCGCATCCGGAACGTGCCCCGGAACTGGCAGCAGCGATGTGGTACGACCGCATGGCCCGGTTGGTGGCGCGGCGAGGGATCCGCCGGTCGCCCACGCAAACGCCGCAGGAATTTGTGAAAAAGATTGAAGACACCCGCCTGCGCGAACCAGTTTCGCGCTTCACCGAGGTCTACGAATCGGCGCGCTTCGGAAATTCCACCGAGGACGCCCAACGCCTGCCTGAGTTATACGAGGAAGTGCAAACAGCGGCGAAGGGCCGCTAGAGGCTGGCGACACTGTCGCGGGGTTGAAGCTCCCGTTTCCGCAGCAGAGACACTAGAATCTCCAAAACGCTCCTCCGCCCACGAAGAAATTGTGCTGGCGCGTCTTGCCCGTCGGGGCCAGCGGGAAGTCCGGCTCTCCCGACCAGAAATCCCGGAATTCTCCGCGGATGCTCATCTTTTTCCACACCTTCACATCCAATCCGAGACCGAATTCGATCAACGCGGAGGTAGTGGATTTCCCGGGGTTCGTTCCGCTGTAGTCCAGCATCTTGCCTTCGCTGAAGTGTGCGAAGCCAGCGCCAGCGCTAAGCCACGGTGAAACGGCAGTGGTCGGAAACAGGTTTACGCGCGCTGCGGGAGCGATGAAAAGCTGTTTGTAATCGGTAGGCACCACAGCATGGCCGTACTCCCCGGCGTTCAAATCCTCGTCGGGGTTGTAGGCCATCAATGCTTCGCCCGAAATGGACCAGATCGGGCGTCACGATGAGTCGTCGGCCGTACTCGCCTTCTACCGTGAGCCCTTTCCCCGAGTGGATGATTGGGTCGAAGAAATTCCCGCCTTTGATTCCCTGGTCGCTGATGAAGGTACGCCCGAGAATGCCGCCGATTTCATTCTTCTCGTCCTGAGCAATCGCTGAGGCAGACAGAATAATCACTACCGTCAGGATCGCGACGCAAAGCCCTTTGGCAGACATTTCCCCTCCCGTGCGAGGTCGTTCCCAAATTGTTACGGCGGTAAGCCTTAGCCTAGCACGATAGGAGCTGTTCAAATCCTCCTAAATGCTACCTTTCGTGGTCCGTGAATTGAACCGATACTGCGACTCGCCGAGTCGCTGGAACCTTCAATTTGCCGCACTCTAGTCGAGATCTTGAAGGTTCGGGCCGGTAAGGAGTCGAAGGCAGAATGCTAGAATAGAAAGATTGCATGCCTGTAAAAGACCTCACTGTCAGCGGCTCCTCTGAACTTGGCCAGGGCAATTCAACGGAGAATCCGCAATCCAAGCGCCCGCAAAAAGTTGGGTTCGTCAGCCTCGGATGTCCGAAAAACCTTGTTGACAGCGAAGTGATGATGGGCCTTCTTGCACGCGCCGGAGCCGAACTCACGCGACGCGCTGAAGATGCCGACGTTATCGTCGTCAATACCTGCTCGTTTATCGACAGTGCGCAGCAGGAATCGGTCAACACCATCCTGGAGATGGCCGCGCACAAGACCGGAGGCAAAGCGAAGAAACTGGTGGTCGCCGGATGTTTGGTGGAACGCTTCCGCGATCAAATTCGCAGAGACATTCCCGATGTAGATGCAGTTGTTGGAACGGGCGAGTTGGAAAAGATTCTGTCCGCCACTGGCGTGGCGCCCTCTCCGGCAAACAATTCACCATTCGTGGTTTTGCCATCGCGCCCCGAAGCCGGCGCGCGAGTGGCACAAGGGCGTTTCTCTCGTGAATCCTGGGCTGGAGAATCGTCGGGAACCGAGAAATGGGCTGGGGTGGTTGGCGATCTTCCGAACTATCTTTATGACGACGCCACTCCGCGCATCCTCGCAACGCCCGGCCACATGGCGTACATCAAGATCGCTGAAGGTTGCGATCATCCCTGTACGTTTTGCATCATCCCGCAGTTGCGCGGCCAGTTTCGCTCGCGCCGGTTCGAATCAGTGATTGCAGAAGCTGAGCGCCTGGCCCGTTCCGGCGTGCGCGAAATTACACTGATCGGACAGGACACCACCTGCTACGGCGAAGACTTTGGGTTGAAAGATGGTCTCGCACTTCTGCTCGAGAAGCTCGCGGCAATCGAAGATCTGCGCTGGGTGCGATTCCTTTACGCGTATCCGAACAAAATCACCGGAAAGCTGTTGGAAACCATCGCGGTGAACGAAAAGATCTGCTCTTACATGGATGTGCCGTTACAACACGCTTCAGCTTCTGTCTTGAAACGCATGAAACGCGGTGGCGGGTCGGACGTATTCTTGCGATCGATCGAGAAGATGCGCCGCGCTATCCCTGATCTGACCCTTCGAACTTCGTTCATCGTCGGGTTCCCCGGCGAAACCGAGAGAGAATTCGACGAGCTTTGCGACTTCGTTCGCGAAGCCAAGTTCGACTGGATGGGCGCTTTCTCTTACTCCGACCAGGATGGTGCCCGGGCATACGGTCTCGAGGACAAACTCTCAACCCGTGAGATCGAGCGACGCCGCAAACGCTTGATGTCAATTCAGCGCCTGATCAGCAAGAAGAAAAAGAAAGAGTTGGTCGGACGGGAGTTCGACTTGCTACTTGAAGGAGAATCCGAGGAAACCGAATTACTTCTCGAGGGGCGCACTGCGATGCATGCCCCGGAGATCGACGGCAAAGTCTTCGTCAACGACTTTCCCGAGGACGTGGAGCCGCAACCCGGCCGTTTCTACCGCTGCCAGATTACCGAAGCCCACGACTACGATCTTGTTGCCAAAATTGTTTAGCTGAGCCGTATGCCGCGCAAGAAAATCCTGAAATCGCGTTGTCCGATCTGCAAGAAAGAAGCGGCAAGCACCGGTCCCGATTTCCCTTTCTGCAGCGATCGTTGCCGATTGATCGACCTCGGGAAGTGGGCCAGCGGGGCGTACGTCGTATCGTCTCCAGTCACCGACGCCGAAGATCTGATTCGCAGCGATAACCCAGAAGACCGCGACCGGGACGACTGATGACTACTGCAGAAGCGAAAGCGAGCCCACAGGGACCCGTTTGGGCAATCCTGGTGGCAACTTTTTTCGGTGCCGGACGTTTGCGCCCCGGCCCGGGAACCTGGGGATCGGCGGCGGCGGTTCTGCTGTGGACTGCGATCGCGTACCGACTGCCAGCAGGCTTGCGCACACCCGTTGTTGTAGTCCTTGCGATTGTTGTCACACTCATCGGTATTCCTGCAGCAACCCAAGTGGCGCGCGCATCAGGGAGCAAAGATCCACAATTTGTCGTTATCGACGAAGTCGCAGGACAGCTCATTGCTCTGATCGCAGTCCCGCTTGCGTGGAAGACTTTTCTCGCGGGCTTTATACTTTTCAGGTTCTTCGACATCCTTAAGCCAACGCCAGTCCGGCAACTGGAGAGGCTTCCCGAGGGCACCGGGATCGTGCTCGACGACGTCGCTGCAGGAATTTACGCTCTGATAATCATGCAACTTCTGCTCCGCTTTCTGGTTTAATTAAATGGGGGAAAAAACTACCGGGGTCTTGATAGGTTATCCGGTTACCCGGTATTCGTAATGGGATTTTCCGATCGTATCCTCGGCAGAAAAAACGTGAATGGCGGCCCTCACATCGACTCGGTGGCGCCTGAGTGCGCGCTGACCGGCGGAGAAGTCCGCATCAAGGGGTCTGGCCTGCGTCCGCAGGAGCTCCTCCGTCCGAAGGTGAAGTTCGGCGATTTTGAGGGACCAATCGTCGTCAGTTCTGATGGCTTTGTGGTAACGCGAGTGCCCGAGGGCGCATCCTCCGGCCCTGTCGTCGTCGCCACGGATGGTCAGGTCAGCAACGCGTATTCAGTAAAAGTGGCAGTCCCAATCACTGAGAACCTGCACCCCGTCACCAACCCTGCGGTCGATGCGGAAGGCAATATTTACGTCACTTTCTCAGGATCGCGAGGGCAAAAAGTACCTGTCGCAATTTTCAAGATCGATACCAACTATGGCGTGAAGCCATTTGTTCAGGAAATGATGAATGCGACAGCGATCGCGTTTGATCCGCAGGGGCAAATGTATGTTTCTTCGCGGCACGACGGTGCCGTTTATCGCGTCGCCCCGAATGGAAGCGTAACCACGTTCGCTGAGGGACTCGGAGTCGCCACCGGCATCGCTTTCGACCGCGAACAGAGCCTTTACGTCGGCGACAGAAACGGAACAATCTTCAAAATCTCACGCGACCAGCAGACCTTCGTCTTCGCCACGCTTGAGATCAGTGTGTCTGCTTACCATCTCGCGTTTGGCCCGCAAGGAGACCTGTTCGTGACGGGACCGAACGACCGTGTATTCAAGATCGATCCTAGCGGCGCGGTCACAACGTTTTACAAGGGGCTGGGACGCCCGCAGGGTTTGGCGTTTGACGCCGATGGCAATCTCTACGTGGCCGCTTCCCTTTCGGGCACTCGTGGCATCGTAAAGATCACTCCGGACGCGAAGGCGAGCCTCGCCGTCGCCGGACAGGGACTGGTCGGTTTGGCATTCGCGCCGGGTCGCTCCGCGATCTTGGCCACATCTGGAGCTGTTCACCATCTTTCTTGGAATATTCAGGGCCTTCGCTTAGTTCCGGAATAGATCGGCCCGATTTTGTCATTCTGAGGAACGTGGGGAATCGGCTTTTTGCAGGAGACCATCCACCTCACTCTCTCGACCTGCTTTTCATTTAAACTTCTACCTCGTGAACGCTGAAATCATCGCGATAGGTTCGGAACTCCTCACACCCTATCGAATGGACACGAATTCGCTCTATCTGACCGAGCAACTCAACGCGCTCGGAGTCGACGTTTCGTTCAAAACCATCGTCGGTGACAATCTGCGCCACCTCGTCGCAGCCGCGGAGCATGGACTCTACCGCTCCGACATTTTGATCTTCAGCGGGGGACTTGGTCCCACTGAAGACGATCTGACTCGCGAAGCAGTCGCGGAAGCTCTGGGTGTCACGCTAAAGCGTGACCCTGAAATCCTTTCACGACTCGAGCAGCGATTCGCCGAACGCGGATGGAAGATGTCGCCGAATAACATGAAGCAAGCCGACGTTCTCGAAGGCGCGATCGTGCTGCCGAATGTCAACGGGACCGCGCCCGGCCAGTGGATTTCCGGACAGTTCGATGGCCGCGAGCATATCCTGATTCTGCTTCCGGGGCCGCCCTTCGAATTGAAAGGACTGTTCGAAGCGGAAGTGCGCGAGCGCCTGCGCGCCAAAGTTCCAGTTGCACATCTGTTTACCCGCACGCTGAAGGTCGCGATGCTAGGCGAGTCCGCGGTCGACGCTCGTGTTTCGCCGATTTACAAACGCTATCCGGATGTCGAGACCACGATTCTTGCGGGCGCTGGAGAGATCGAACTGCACTTCCGGACACGCGGCGCTACGGTCGATGCCGCTCAGGCACGTGCCGACGAAGTCGCCGAACTTGTGGAAGATGAATTAGACGATGCCGTTTACTCGCGCAACGGGGAATCTCTCGAGCAGATTGTCAGCTACTGGCTGCAAATGCGGAATGCCAGTTTAGCGGTAGCCGAATCCTGCACAGGGGGCTTGCTGTCAGAACGCATCACTTCAGTGAGCGGCAGTTCGAGATACTTTCGAGGCGGAGCGGTGGTGTATTCGAATAAGTTGAAGACAGAACTCGCGGGCGTACCCGAGGAGATGATTCACCGCCATGGGGCCGTGAGCCGCGAAGTCGCAGCAGCGCTGGCGGAAGGAATTCGTTACCGCTGTGACTCGACACTCGGAGTTGGTATCACCGGTGTTGCCGGCCCCACTGGGGGCACCGCGGACAAACCTGTTGGATTGGTATTCCACGCGATTGCAAGCGACTCGGGAACCGAGGTTGTGCAACGCAACTTTCCCGGCGACCGCAAACGCATCCGCCGGTTTGCCTCGACGATGGCCTTGGATATGCTCAGAAAACGGCTGATGTAATTCGACGTCGGTTGTTTAGAGCTCATGTTCTCGGGATTGCTGGATGCGCCTGTTCATTGCTCTCGATATCGACAACTCCATTCGCGAGCGACTCGCGCGTTTCGTTGACGGAGTGCGTAACTTCGCACCCAGTGCCAGGTGGGTGAACCCGGAATCCCTGCACGTCACACTCAAGTTCATTGGCGAACAGCCGGAAGGGGCGCTCGATCCCATCAAGAGCGCACTCGGCGCGATTAAACCCGGAGCGGTAGAGATCCGGTTCCAAGGCTACGGATTTTTTCCGAGCGCAAAATACGCCCGCGTCTTTTGGATAGGCCTTGATACTGGGCCGCAACTTTCAGAACTAGTAGCCGACATCGACGAGAAAGTATCTTCACTCGGAATCGAGAAGGAAAAGCACGTTTTCAGCCCACACATCACTCTCGCGCGGAGTGCTGGAAGTTCCGGCAGCCCGCATCGCGGCAAAAACGACTCCTCGAACATCACCTTTCAACGGCTACAAGAAAGACTTTCGGGACTGTCCAATCTGGAGTTTGGTACCATGACCCCCCGCGAGTTCTTTCTTTATCAAAGCCATCTCTCGCCGAAAGGATCTACCTACACAAAGCTGGCGGGTTTCGCATTACGGTAAACTCCGGCGCATGGCGAATGCTTCGAAGCAGCGCCGGTAGATCAGCACAATGACCAGACTCCTTCTGATCGCGGCTGTTAGCTATCTGCTAGGATCAATCCCGTTCGGCTATCTGCTGGTTCGAATATTCCGCGGAGAAGATGTCCGACGCAGCGGCAGCGGCAACATTGGCGCCACCAATGTTTCGCGCAAATCGCCGGCCTTGGGTGTTCTCACACTCACGCTTGACGCAGCCAAGGGGTGGCTCGCCGCTGAGTTTGCGCTCAAATTTTCCATGCTGTGGAACGATGATCTACACCTTCACCGAATCATGGCAGCGTCGGCTCTGTTCGCGATCATCGGACATATGTTTCCGGTATGGCTTAGATTTCGCGGTGGGAAGGGTGTCGCCACCGCTCTCGGCGGATTTCTCCGCTTCGCCCCCCTCGCAGTCCTCACAGCGTTTATCATCTTTCTCGTGGTCGCCTTCCTGTCACGTCGCATCTCGCTTGGATCGATCGTAACCGCCGCCGTTTTTCCCGCAATTGTCTGGACACTGAATCTGTCCCGCGATCTCGGAGCTCTTTCGTTGATTTCCGTCGCATCTGCGCTGGTGATCCTGGCCCACCGACAGAATATTCGCCGATTGATCTCTGGGGATGAACCTCGGTTCGCGTTGAGGCGTAAGTGAGCGAGATCGCTGTCATCGGAGGAGGGGCGTGGGGCACCGGCCTGGCTGTTGTCCTCGGTCGCAAGGGCACACACGGGGTGCGACTGTGGGCACACGAAATCGACGTTTGTGAATCGATTGCCCGTAAGCGGATCAACGAAAAATTTCTTCCCGGTCGTCAGATTCCCGAATCCGTGACGGCCAGCAATGACTTGCCTTCTGTCCTCAGGGGCGCGCAAATCGTTGTCAGCGTCATGCCCTCGCAGCACTGCCGCAGCCTATTCGAGCGAATGCGGCCACTGATCGAACCGCATGCCACGATCGTGAGTGCAACGAAAGGGCTGGAAGAAAGCTCCCTGCAGCGAATGACTGAGGTGATCGCAGACGTGCTCAAGCCTGATGGCGAGACGTCCCATGCTATCGGAGCGCTCAGCGGACCATCCTTCGCGCAGGAGGTCGCTCGGGGCGATCCTACGGCGATCACAATCGCCTCCCGCGACACGACTCTGCTTCGCACCATTCAGCAAGAATTTAGCGATGCCAGTTTCCGCGTCTACACCAACAACGACGTCATCGGAGTCGAGTTGGGCGGGGCGCTCAAGAACATTATCGCGATTGCCGCCGGAATCGCAGACGGTCTTGGGTTCGGCCACAATTCCGCCGCGGCCCTCATCACGCGTGGCCTCGCCGAGATGACGCGGTTGGTAGTCGCTTGCGGCGGCCGCGCCGAAACCATGGCCGGGCTCGCAGGTCTCGGAGATCTTGTTCTCACTTGTACCGGCGGCCTGTCGCGCAACCGCAGCGTCGGCGTCGAATTGGGCCGGGGCATGAAGCTTCCAGAAATCATCAGCGGCATGCACGGGATGGTGGCTGAGGGTGTCTTCACCACCACCGCGGCCGTCGGACTTGCGAGGGCGCGAGGCGTCGAAATGCCCATCACGGAACAGATGCACGCGATCTTGCACGAAGGAAAGCCACCGCGCGAAGCCATTCAACAACTGATGGCGCGCACAGGAAAGAGCGAAGTGTCTTAGGACTAGAGTCTGAGGCGATCAGCGGCGATGGGTCAGGTTTTTTATACCCATTTATTTGATTTGTTCGCCCGCTCGCCCGGCTAAAAGCTTTGGCGGTACCCTGTTACGTTTTCAGCATTTCACGGGAGCTCAACGATGCGTGGAATAAATCTGACGGTCGCTCTAATGCTTGTCCTTTCATGCCTGCCTCGGTCGCAAGCACAGTCGAAATCGATCGCCGAGCGGCTCGGGTATCCCGCAAATTCGAAGCTGTTGATTATCCATGCTGATGATCTTGCCGTTGCTCACTCCGAAAACGCTGCCAGCTTCGATGCTCTCGACAAACACGCAGCCACTTCCGCAAGCATCATGATTCCCTGCCCTTGGCTAACCGAGGTTGCCGACTACGCCAAAGCACATCCCGACGCCGATCTCGGATTGCACCTCACCCTTACGAGCGAATGGGAAACATATCGATGGGGACCCGTCGAATCGAAAGACAAGGTTCCAAGTCTGATTGACCCGGCTGGATATCTTTGGCCTGAAACCGGCCCAGCCGCCAAGAACATCAAGCCTGAAGACGCCGAACGCGAGCTCCGCGCCCAGGTCGAGCATGCCATCGCGATGGGAATCCACCCGACACATCTCGATAGCCATATGGGAGTGCTCTTCGGACGGCCTGATCTCTTTGGCGTCTACGTCAAGATTGCCCACGACTACAAACTCCCATTCTTGGCGGTGCGATCAACAAATGCGCCACCGGCTCTGCTCGAAGCACTTTCCGACAAAGATATCGTTCTGGACGCGATCGCAATCGCGAACCCAAGCATCGCTCCCGGTGACTGGATGAAGTTCTATGCCGACACCATCAACGGGCTCAAGCCTGGGCTTACCGAACTCATCGTGCACCTTGCCCACGACGATGCCGAATTCCAGGCGGTGAGTGTGGACCATCCCGATTATGGTGCAGCGTGGCGGCAACGCGATTACAACGTCATAACCAGTCCTGAGTTCAAGAAACTCCTCGAAGACAATCACGTCATTCTCATTCAATGGAAGGACCTTAAAAGGCTCGTCGGCTGACGGCCAACGCCTGAAATCAAGGTTAAGCGAGACCGCTTAAGTCTGTTGTTGCCAACGCAGGACCGGCAGTACCTTCTGCAAAGTACTTTCGTAACGCCGATCAGCTCCCGATTTCCTTGTTCCCGCCTGGTTCCTCGATAAAATTTAAAGGATACCCTTGAAGCCGCCGCCCGCTACTTCGTCCTCCGGCGTCCGCGACAAGTGAATGGAGAGACTTGTCCGCCAGCGCTTCTAACCACGCACGCATCCCGATTTTGTACGTCATTCTCGGTGTGCTTTTGGTGATCAGCATTGTCCCGATGTATTTCTACTCGGCGCAGGTCGAGTCCATCAACCGGGACCGCCTAAAGACCAACGAAATGCTGTTGCAGAATACCGTGACGCGCTCTCTGGCAGACGACCTCTCGCAACAGGAGCGTTCCCTGCGTGTCTCGCTTGCGAATCTGTCTTCCGCGATTCAAGTGGCAAGCGGCGGCGATTTTGGCTCGAAAAACATCGAGTCTCCGGAGCTCCGGGCACTCCTCGAAAACTTCGTTTCCTCCTCTGACGAGATCGCGTACGCGACACTCCTCAATGCAGATGGTAAGGGTATTTCCGCCGGACGCATCGCCCCTGACGCCTTCCTGCAACGCGAGCTCGAACGAGCCTACTCGGCAGCACGTGATGGCCGCGTCTACAACGGGCAGGCTCTAGTCGTTGGTGAAGGAAAATCGTCCCGCACCGTTTTCCTGGTCAGTGCTCCGGTGCAGTACGGCCCGCGTTTTCTGGGCATGCTCGCGTCTGTCGTCGACCTGCAATTTTTGATCAAGCGTTTGCGCGAAATCAGCGGCGGCGGATTGACGCCTTACGTAGTCGATTCCCAGGGGCGTCTGGTAGCGGCTGCGACTCCCGAATTCGCGACCGGTCAGCAGATGAAGAATCTGGAAATCGTGCGCACCTTCGTGGAGGGCGGCAATAAAGCGCAGGTCGACGAGACGAAGGAATTCGTTGTCGAGTCCGGCTCCGAGCGCATAGAAATGTTGGGGACCTACAGCCCCGTCACATCTCTCGATTGGGCGGTCGTGGTACAAAAGCCACGCCGCGAGGCCTATCGCGGAGTTTACGAAATGCAGCGCACGGAGCGGCTGCTGGCGATACTCGCCGTATTCCTGAGCGTCGGCGTCAGCATATTCGCTGCACGCCGCATCACGAACCCGCTTCACGTGCTGACACAGTCCAGCCGGGCGCTGGCCCATGGCGACTTCTCGCAGCGCGTCAACCTTTGGAGCCGCACCGAGATCGGTGAACTCGCCCAAACGTTCAATACGATGTCGGAAGAACTCGAACGCTTTGTCGAGGACTTGAAGCGCGCCGCCGAAGAAAATCGCGCCCTGTTCATGGGATCGATTCAAATGCTTGCCGGAGCCGTCGACGAAAAGGATCCATACACACGCGGCCACTCCGACCGAGTCACTCGCTATTCCTTGCTGATCGCGAAGGAACTAAAGCTCGACTCGACATTCATGGAGACCTTACAGGTCTCGGCTCAACTTCACGACGTTGGTAAGATCGGGATCGAAGACCATATATTGAAAAAACCGGGTGCTCTCACCGAAGAAGAATTCGAAGTGATGAAAACCCACACGACCAAGGGCGCCAACATCCTTCGTCCAGTGCCGCAACTCGCAGAGATGTTGCCGGGTATAGAACTCCATCATGAAGCTCTCGACGGGCGTGGATATCCGTACGGCTTGCAGGGTGACCAGATTCCCTTGCTGGCGCGGGTGATCGCTGTCGCCGACACGTTTGACGCTTTGACCACGAATCGCCCGTATCAACAGGCGCATACGCCAGAACAAGCGTTGCAGATCATCAAGAATCTTGCCGGCAAGCGTCTCGATCCGGAATGTGTTGCCGCTCTGCTCGCCGTGTGTGAACGTGGCGAAATCAAGATTCAACGTTTCACCATCAAGCGCCCAATAGCGCCGCCATCCGCCAACGCCGCGGCGGCAACTGTTGTTGCAGCAGCCGCGGCGGCGGCAAGTCCAGCCGCAACGGCTCCTACTGCGACCGCCGGCGCCACCTCCTCCGAGACGGCACCTCTGGAGCGATCGCGAATTTAAAGAACTAGCACCCATCCCCCAAACACTGGCATGAGCCCTGGTGCGCAGCCTAACCGGCAGTCTTTGCTGGGCGGTCTATAATTCCGACGCATGGGTCTGGCCGCCGGAACAAAGCTTGGTCAGTACGAAATACTCTCGCCATTGGGATCAGGCAGCATGGGCGAGGTCTATTGCGCGCGTGATTCCAGGCTTGATCGCGACGTCGCCATCAAAGTCCTTCCCGAGGCCGTCGCTCTTGATCGCGACCGGCTTCTCCGTTTTGAGCAGGAAGCCAAAGCCGCCGCAGCGCTGAATCATCCCAACATCCTCGCGGTTTACCAGATGGGGACTTACCTTGGCATGCCTTATCTGGTCTCAGAACTTCTCGAAGGCAAGACTCTCACCGAAGCAACCCGTCGAGGCCCGTTGCCGTTGCGCAAGGCGATCGACTATGGAATTCAGATCGCACGCGGCTTGGCGGCGGCGCACGAAAAAAACATCATTCACCGCGATCTCAAGCCCGACAACCTGTTTGTTACCAAAGATGGACGCATCAAGATCCTCGACTTCGGCTTGGCGAAACTGATTCAGCCGAAACAGTACATGGGGAACATCGCTGCCACGATTACCCTGCCGGGAATGGCGCTGGGAACCGTCGGGTATATGGCGCCCGAGCAGGTGCGCGGGCTGAATGTCGACCAGAGATCCGACATATTCGCACTCGGGGCCGTTCTCTACGAATTGGTGACAGGCCAGCAGTCTTTCCAGCGCCCCACTTCGGCCGATACCATGAGCGCGATTTTGAACGAAGATCTTCCCTCGATCTCGCAGCTCTCGCCCACGAATCCGGCTGCGCTCGAGCGAGTCATACGCCGATGTCTGGAAAAAGACCCTGCGAACCGCTTTCAGTCGGCTTCCGACCTTGCATTTGCGCTCGAATCTTTGCTAGACCCCACATTGACTTCGAGTCCTTCTCGCAGTTCCGAAGTTCTCAGAGACAGGCCAACGCAGCTGTGGAAAAAGTGGGCCGCTGCGGGCATTGCCGTCTTCGTCGCACTCCTCACACTCGTTTACTTCCTACTTCAGCCGCCGGCGATTCCGACAGTCGCTAACTACGTCCAACTGACACACGACGGACAACAGAAGCTCTTGATTGGAACCGACGGAGCGCGCCTTTACCTCAGCCTCGGCGATGTTCGAACCGGAAGCTTCTCCTCCCATGGTGTCGCCGAAATGTCGACCGCTGGTGGGGAGCTGAAGAAAATGCCGCTGCCGGACTCGAACATGATCCCTGTCAATCTGTCCGCCGATGGTTCACAACTTCTGGTTGTTGACGGACAGGGTGCGCCTCCGCGCGGCCCCCTGCGCAGCATTCCGATTCTCGGCGGTTCACCTCGATCCGTCGGAGAGTTCACGGCAGAAACAGGGGCATGGTCTCCGGATGGCAAGATGCTGGCTTACAGCAACCTTGGGGATCTTTTTATCGCAAAGGCGGATGGCAGTGACTCGCGCAAACTGCTGAGCGTGAAAGGGGACATTTTGAATGTCACATGGTCTCCTGATGATCGCCGCTTAGTTTTCGACTCCTCGGAAACTGCCGGGACTGTCGGCCAACGAGTGGAACGCGAAGTCGACGTAGATGGAAACGGACTGCACCAGCTTCTGGCTGGCTGGAACAATCCACCGGACGAATGTTGCGGCAAATGGACTCCCGACGGAAAATATTTCGTCTTTCAGTCCCGAGGACAGATCTGGGCTCTTCCCGTGAAGGGCAGCTTTTTCAAAGACCCACAGCCAATCGCGCTTACATCCAGTCCGCTCACGCTCTCCTCGCCTCTCCCCAGCAAGGACGGAAAAAAGCTCTATGTGATCGGCCGTGCATATCGAGGCGAATTGATGCGCTACGAATCGGAGTCTTCCAGGTTTACGCCGTTCCTCGCGGGCATCTCCGGCGAATTCGTTGGTTTCTCGAAAGACGGCCAGTGGGTCGCGTACGTTTCCTATCCCGATGGCGCGATGTGGCGCAGTAAGCTCGACGGCACCGATCGCCTGCAGTTGACCTATCCGCCAATGTACCCGCTGCTTCCGCGCTGGTCTCCCGACGGAAAGCAAATTCTGTTCTTCGAGTTTGCATTGGGCGCCAACAAGCCGGCGCGCATGTACGAGATTTCCGCCGAGGGCGGCAGCCCCCATCAACTATTACCTGACGATCGCACGCAACAACTCGATCCCAACTGGTCGCCGGATGGAAGTAAAATCATCTTCGCCGGCGAGTCCAACGATCCGTCCTCAGCAATTCGCGTACTCGATTTGTCCACGGGCAAGGTATCGAACCTGCCAGCGTCCGATGGGCTCTATTCTCCGCGCTGGTCTCCGGATGGGCGTTATGCATCTGCCTTCTCGTCTGATTCAAAAACGCTACTGCTTTTCAACTTTCAGACCCAGCAGTGGAGAGAACTAGCCACCGGTTCGCTGAGCTGGCTCAACTGGTCTCATGACAGCCAGTACGTGTATGTCCTGGATTTCCGCGGGAAGAATGCTGTCGTTCGCATACGGATCAGCGACAAAGCCGTCCAACAAGTAGTCGACCTCAAGGATTTCTCTTCGACCGGACGATACGGCGTGGCTCTCGCGCTGACGCCCGATGACCAACCGCTCCTGCTTCACGACACCGGAACGCAAGACGTGTACTCTCTCGACTGGCAATCGCATTAGCTGCTTGATTTTGTATTTCTCCGGTCGCCATGGTCCCAATTTAGTTGCTGGCTCGGCTCGACGAGGAGGGACCGCTTCCAGCAACAATATGAATCGTCGCTTCGGCGCGAGCTACCGCATAGAGCTTCAGTTTCCGGTTCAAGTCCGGTACCTGAGCCTGATCTTTTGAGCCGGAACACGCGGCCCAACTAACGACGATCTTGTAGGTTCCGAGATGGTTCGGCAGCCACCCCTCATTCGCCAGCGTCCGTTCGATCGGAACGATCTTGCCCTGGGCAAACGGCCTCGGCCCGAATCCGTGACCACTGCAAAGCGAGATGTCTGGGTAGCGCGCCCCGCGTGCCAGGGGATGACCGTCCAGACCGAGAACTTGGATCCCGACCGTCATGCACGGATCCCAAACTGGATCCCAACTGTAAAGTGGCAGGTTCGCGTCAAAATCCTCGATGGCCAGGTGCAACGGCACGTCCTCGCCAAGCCGGAAAGTATCTTTGTCGAGAGTAATGTCGGCTGCGATGCCTTTGACTCGAGTTCCCCACTTGCGCGGGATCGCGGCCGGATCATCGATTTGGATTCGCAGAGGATTCGACGAAATGAAGCGTGGACGCGGCTCGTCGGCCGACCCGACAAGTTGAAAAACCTGCATTTCGTGAGTTCCAACCCCCGTCCACCGGGTGTTCGCACCCGAGTCGATCTCGAAGCCGGACCTCCAGTCTCCCGGCTCGTGCCCAAGCACCAGCCTTGGGCACCCCTTGAATGCGAGAGGTTCAATTTCGTCGATCCGAGTCGCACCGTCCGGGGATCGTTGTCGGAGATACAAGGTGGGACAAGTCGCGTTGTGATCGGAAGGAATCTGACCATTATCCGGACTCGACAGACGCAAAGAAACCTTTTGGCCGGCGTAGTACCTTCCCGTTTCAGAGGCCAGTTCCAATGCATGAAGGCCCGGATCGTTGGAAGCTTCTACATCAACCTTCTCAGGTGGATCCGCAGCGACGTGGCCTGCTTCAATGTTGGAACACACTTTCTTCAGAAGCGAGGGCGCGATCAGCAGGACAGGGTCGCTCATCCATTTTGGTTCGAGACACGGAACCGACTCGCTGGATTGCTTCGTTTTCCAACGGAACTTCTGGCTCACCGATGCTCCAGTTTCGAGAACAACGGGCCGCAACATGGGACTTTGATCCGGTGAGGGACCGCCGCAGTCGTAGCAGACGGTGAACGGCTCGTGACCGTCTACGCGATCGGGAAGGAAACTCAGCCCATTTCTTTGATCGACGGTGCAGGAGTGGTTGGAAATATTTCGTGAGTGCAAGACGATGGCCGAGTAGTCGTCCGGTTCGTTCTCGAACTCGATGTTGGAGTCGAGATCGGCAAGGCTGCAGTTCGACAAGCCGCTCAAGTTGAGTGTGGAATCCTGCGCCCGGCTCAGCGCAGGAAAGAGGAGAACCCCGAACAGAATAAAGAAAAACGCAATGCCGCCACCGTGACGAGCCTGCGAACGCATGTCATGCTCCCAGTGGAAGTACTCTCGAGATTCTAGCCCTTCGGGGCCGACGGGCGGTATTTACGGGTTCGAGATCGGAATGCTGGCCATGTTAGAGCGCAGCCACGCGCCTCTGTACGATGAGGAAATAGAGCGCTACCAGAACCAGCAGGAATCCGTTCACACCTAGTACGACGGGAGCCGTGAAAGCGGGAACAAGCCATCCCGAAACCAGATTTCCCATCGGCATCCCACCGCGGAAAGCGCAGTTGTACACGCTCATTACGCGTCCGCGCATTTCATTGGTTGTAATCAACTGCACGAGCGATGTCACCGTAGCGAAAACAGCCATCATCGAAGCGCCCACCACGATCAGCATCGCGTACGACAGCGGCAAAAGCTTTGACAAAGAGAACCCTGCGATCCCCGCGCCAAGACAGACCAACATCGTTAGAGCGAAGCGACCCTTTTTCGTGATGTTGCCAAGTCCGGCCACACCCAGGGATCCGCAAATCGATCCCACCCCCATCAGCGAAAGCAGATTCCCGTATGTCTCAGGTCCCCGGTGAAAGATGTCTTTCACGAATACTGGGATGTACGTCCTCATCGGCATGCTCAACGCGGTCATCGAAAAGGCAAGGACAATCAATGCTTCCATCGACCCTTGCTTGCGAACGAACTGGATTCCCTGCTTCAAACTACCGAACATGGAATCCGACGACTTCTGCGGCATATAGCGCGCCGTAATCATCAACAGCGAAACAATCGGAGCCAGAAACGAGAGCGCATTGAGGCCGAAACACCACTTTTCCCCGAACCTCGCCAGAGTGACTCCGGCGAGCGCGGGACCCACCGTCACCGCCAGGTTGAACTGGATCGAATTCAGGGCGATCGCGTTCGGCATGTCTTCGCGGTCCACCAGCGTAGGGATCAATGCTTGATAGGCGGGACCGCCGAACGCTTGCGCGAGTCCCGAGACAAAGGACAAACACAAGATCATCCACACATGAACGAGGTCGGTTGCGACGAGGATAGTCAACGCCGCCGCGCTCGCCATCTGTATGTATTGCGAGACCAGCAGTATCCTGCGGCGCTCGCTGCGATCAGCGACCACCCCACCGATCAACGAAAACAGGAAAATAGGGATACCGGCGAGAAACTGATCCAGCGCCAAGAGGAATGCCGAATGGCTCAACCGGTAGATGAGCCATCCCTGAGCAACAATCTGCATCCATGTGCCAATGCTCGAGGTGCAAGCGCCGATCCACATCAGGCGAAAATCGCGGTATTGAAATGCTTTGAAAACTCTGCGCAGGGTCGAATTTTGCATGTGCTCGAATCGGATTTGGCGTCAGCTGTCTATCTTCGCATGAGTGCGCGTTGACAACGAGTTTCCACAGAAAACATGCCGAACGGCGTTGCACTGTCCTTTCGGGCTCGCATAGTTGATTCTTCGGGATGCGAAACGACTCGCAAATCCTCCGGCATCGACTTCAGTGGCCACTCGGTTATCGGCACAGCTTGCGCGATGATAAAATGCTGTCACCGCACACGAGCTCGACGTTACCGTCGTCGGGGCTCGGAATAGCTTCGAAAATCAATGGCAGCCTCTGAAATTCCAGTCCACGAAGATCCGGACGCGCCCCCTGACGCACGCACTAGTCGTTCACGGATTATCGGTGCTGGGGAGATGGCCGATCTCATCCGGAGCTTCGATTGGAAGACCACGGTCCTTGGTCCGATAGAAACCTGGTCCGACACCTTGGTGACCACGGTTAATCTGCTGCTTGCATCGCGGCATCCGATGTTTTTGTGGTGGGGTCCCGATCTCATCCAGTTCTATAACGACGGTTATAGGCCCAGCATCCGCGATGACAAACATCCAAAAGCGGTTGGCCAACGCGGCATCGAATGCTGGCCAGAAATTTGGCCAATCATAGGTCCACAAATCGAAGCCGTGATGACCCGTGGTGATTCCTCCTGGAATACCAATCAACTGGTCCCGATCTATCGAGACGGAAAGCTGGAAGAGGTTTTCTGGACCTACGGCTACAGTCCGGTCCGGGACAAAAATGGTACAGTCTGCGGGACCTTGGTGGTGTGCACGGAGACGACCGAACAGGTTTTGAGTGAACGTCGTTTACGAACTCTGCTCGCGATTACGTCTGACTCGCCCCATCGGGGTGCCCTACAGGGTTTGAGTCCGATCGCCGGAGTGATGCGGCCGGTCATCACGAAGCTCGATGCAAATCCCGCCGACATTCCTTTCGCCGTTCTTTTTCTAGTGGATGAACAAGGAATTGCTTCGGCGGCACATACATCTGCCGCGCAAGCCGTTGCGAACCCTCAGGCATGGCCGGTTTCCGAAGTTGCCAATTCTCGAAGTCCTCTGCTCTTTCAAGCACTGCCGCCTCAAGCAGCGGAATTTCTCTGTCCACCGTGGCATGAGGCCCTGAGAGGCGTGTATTTGCTTCCGCTGCAACTCGCTGCGTCCCCAGTGCAGGCCGTTCTCCTTTTCGGCATCAGCCCTCGATTACCATTTGATAATCGGTACGAAACGTTTCTCCAACTCATCGGTAATCGCGTCAGCGCTCTGTTACAGGAAGAACTTCATTGGGCCGAGCGCTCGCGCGCAGGCGAAAGGTTTCGCCGCCTGACGGAAGCGAATCCATTCGGCACTATCATCGGAGATCTGCACGGTGCTATCACATACGTAAATCCCAGCTTTCTGAAGGCGTTAGGTTATTCCGAGAACGACGTCGCAGCCGGAAGGGTTCGCTGGGACAACCTAACTCCCCCTGAGTTTGCTCAAGCGGATGCTCGTGCTATCGAGCAGCTGAAAAACTCAGGTCGTTGTGATGTATACGAAAAAGCTTTTGTCACCAAAGATGAGCAGCGAATTCCCATCCTGATCGGTGCTTCCACACTGGACAGAACCGCAAGCCATACCGAGGTTGCCGCATTTGTGACGGATTTGACCCCCTTGAGGGCCGCAGAAGACGCTCTGCGAAAAGCCAACGACGAACTCGAGAAGAAGGTTGTCGAGCGCACCAGCAAGCTCGAAGCAGAGATTCTGGAGCGGGAGAGAGCAGAAACAAGCCTGCGGCAGCTGACGGGCCGCCTGTTGCGAACTCAGGATGAAGAACGACGCCATATGGCCCGCGAGCTTCACGACCACGCCGGACAAACGCTCGCAGCATTGTCTTTGAATCTAGCTGCCCTACAGGAAGCCGTCGGCGAGCGAGTCCCTGAAGTTTCTGCGATGGCAGCCGAGAGCCAGCAGCTTTCGAATGATTTATCGAAGGAGATCCGCACTCTTTCCTACCTGCTTCATCCGCCGCTGCTCGATGAAGCCGGCCTCGCCTCCGCTCTTAGCTGGTACGTCGCTGGATTCTCCGAGCGCAGCAAGATTGACGTAGAGTTGGTTCTGCCCAAGCCCATGGGTAGGCTGCCAAGGGAACTGGAACTCGTCGTGTTTCGAGTCGTACAAGAGAGCCTTACGAACATTCATCGCCATTCCGGTAGTTCCTCGGCGAAGATTTGCCTGACTTGCGCGAATGAGATCCTGGAGCTCGAAATTAGCGATCGCGGCAAAGGCATTCCTGTAGAAGGACAACAGGACTTGATCGCCGCGCGTGTCGGCGTTGGAGTGCGCGGAATGCAAGAACGAGTCCGCCAATTCAAGGGCACGCTCACGATTGATTCTGACAGCCAGGGAACAAAAGTTGTTGTCACCATTCCGATCTCCGCGGACTTGGTTGCGTAAGGTTCAAAACATTCCGCGACCCCTGTTTTTCCGTTCAACCACCTAAAGACCACAGTCCTGTGATTTCGATGGAATCGTGACTCGATCCGACTTCTCTCTGTGTGATGAGAATCACGGCCTACCACCGGATTTCCGCCTATCCTTCCGGTAGATAATGCCAACAAAGCTCAGGGCGGGAATTCTCGGATACGGACGAATGGGCCGGGGTTTTGTGGCGGCGCTCCAGGCCAGCGAAATCTGGGAAGTGGCTGCCGTCTACGACATCTGCGGCGGAGCCCGCGACTTGGCGCGAGAGCAAGTGACCGGCGCCACCGTGTATGACACCCCTGACCGAATTTTCGATGATCCTTCGATCGATGCGCTAGGACTATTCACTCTTGCGGATGCGCGCCCTGAGCAAATTCGCCGCGCTCTCGCCCACGGAAAACATGTTCTGGCCGAAAAGCCGATTGGTGCCGATGTCGCCACTGAATGGCGAATTGTCCGCGAGATCGAGGCTTGCGACCGGCTGGTAGCGGTGAATCTGTTCAATCGCAATGCCTGGTACCACAAGGACATTCGACGATTTATCGCCGAAGGCGAGATCGGCGACGTCGCTGTCCTCCGCATCTGCCACATGACGCCGGGGCACATGCCGCTCGAAGGACATGATCCGGAAGGGCCACCCTTTCACGACTGCGGCCTGCACTATGTTGATGTCGCGCGATGGTACGCCGGGAGTGAATATCAAAATTGGCATGCTCAAGGCATGCGCATGTGGGGCTACAAAGACCCGTGGTGGGTACAGGTGCATGGCACATTCGTGAACGGCGTCGTGTTCGACATCACGCAGGGATTCATTTACGGGCATCTCGCTAAAGAGCAGCCGCACAATTGCTACGTCGACGTGATCGGCACGAAGGGCGTCGCCCGCATGCATCACAACTTTACGGAGGCGACAGTCGAACTGTACGGCGTACACAACACCTTGCAGAAAACTGCTGCTTTCAACGACAAGAAGCTCGACGTCATGGTCGACATTTTTGGGCGATCAATTCTGGCCGGACGAAACCTCGGGTTTCCCGAAGCACGCGACGCCGTCGTTGCTTCTGAGGTGAGTTGGGCGATGCTGGACGACGCTATCGCAAACATTCCTCCCGTTCGCGGAACGCCGGCGGAAATGCATCAAATCCTGGAGCACCGGCGAAATCTTCAAAACGGCTTCGGGCTGCCCGTAAGAAGTCGTCAGCCGGGCGTGACTCCGACTCCGACCGCGGAAACATTGCGGTGATGCGAGCCTGATTTCCGGGCAATCCCTTCACTACAACTGGCCTCGGATCGCAATGGTGAAATGTGCCCGTATAATCAATTCTTGGGCATTTTATGATTCAAACTTTATTTGGCAGTCTTGAGGAAGAGAAGAAAACCGGCTTTTTAGACCGCATGAAGCAGGCGGTCACGCGCACGCGGGAAAATCTCGCCGAGCGTATTGAAGAAGTTGTTTCTTTCGGCAAAGAAATCGACCGCAACACGCTGGACGATCTCGAAGCTACGCTGATTGGGGCGGATCTCGGATCGACAACTACTCAAGAGGTATTAGGTAAGCTCCGCGATAAGGCCGACCGCAAGCAGATTAAGGATGTCGCTGAGTTGAAGCGGCTGTTGAAAGAAGAATTGCTCACCATTCTCACCTCAGCGAATTCTCGACCCGTCAGCAGAGTCGAAGGGTCCCCCGAAGTCATCCTCGTTGTTGGTGTAAATGGCACAGGCAAGACGACGACCATAGGCAAACTTTCACAGGTGTTCCGCTCTCAGGGAAAAAACGTCTTGCTGTGCGCCGCCGACACGTTCCGCGCTGCGGCGATCGATCAACTCGAGATTTGGGGGCAGCGCACCGGAACCGAAGTGATCAAGACCAAGGCCGGAGGCGATCCGGCAGCGGTGCTGTTTGACGCGCTGCAAGCCGCCGTGGCTCGCAAGAGTGACTACGTCGTCGTCGATACGGCTGGGCGCTTGCATACCAAGGCGAGCCTGATGGCCGAACTCGACAAGATGCGGCGGACGGCGCAGCGTATTATTCCCGGCGCTCCGCATGAAACTTTGCTGGTGATGGATGCCACCACCGGGCAAAACGGATTGCAGCAGGCCAGGATGTTCACTGAGTCTGCGGGCGTCACTGGAATTGTGCTCACCAAGTTGGATGGCACGGCAAAAGGCGGAGTAGTCGTCGCAATCTGCCGCGAGTTGGGCCTGCCGGTGCGATACGTCGGCGTCGGCGAAAAAGCCGGAGATTTACTCCCGTTCGATCCGAAAGAGTTTGTGGATTCGCTGTTTGAATAGAGCATTTATTTCTATTCGTTTGTCATCCTGATCGCGGCGAAGATCTGTAGAGCCGGAGCTCGCTAAGGATGAAAAGGCATCCGCGTAAGATTCTTTTCCCAGAATGACCGATCAGTCCCGCGACGAAGAACTTGTGCGCCAGGCGCTAGAACTGGCCCGAGCTGGCATCGGGCTCGCATCACCGAATCCGTACGTCGGCGCAGTCATCGCGGATCCTTGCGGGAGTATCGTCGGAACCGCGACCTACACGTACGGCGGCAAGAAACATGCCGAAATTCTTGCGCTCGAAGCAGCGGGCGAGAAGGCTCGGGGAGGCGCGCTTTACATCAATCTCGAGCCGCACGCCCATCAAGGACGCACGCCTCCATGTACCGATGCGCTGATCAATGCGGGAGTTCGTCGAGTTGTCGCTTCAATGGCCGATCCGAACCCAAAAGTGAGTGGCCGTGGATTCGAACAACTACGCGCCGCGGGAATTCAAGTCGAGGTCGGGCGACTCGAAGAAGAAGCTCGCGAACTCAATGAAGCATTCGCTCGCTACATCCGCAATCAGATTCCTATGATCACCCTGAAGGCCGCCATGACCCTGGATGGCAAGATCGCTCCGCCCCCAACAGAAACTTTGACGAGCGATGCAAGCATGCCGGCAGGAGGTTGGATCACAAGCGATGTGGCCCGGCGGCACGTGCAGGAATTGCGGCATCGGCACGACGCGTTGCTGGTTGGAGCTGGAACAATCCTATCTGACAATCCCCTGCTTACAGATCGCAGCGGAAGGGCCCGTAGACGCCCATTGCTGCGCGTGATTCTGGATTCGCGATTGCGACTACCAGTCGACTCAAGGCTCGTACAGGATGCGGCAGCCCAGCGCAAACTTGATGTACTCGTCTTCTGCACCGTCGCGGATGAAAGGAAACAGGCAGAGCTCGAGCGATGTGGGATCCGGGTCGAGAAAACTGCAGCCTTCGAAACGGATGGACGACCCGATCTCCCGGCAATCCTGCGGCGCTTGGCACAACTGGAAATTACCAGCCTGATGATTGAGGGCGGCTCGACCGTCAACTGGGCCGCGCTCGCGGCGAATGCGGTCGACAAAGTTTTTCTCTACTACGCGCCGAAAATCTTGGCAGGAACCGGGTCGATTCCCTTCGCGTCGGGCGCCGGCTTCCGTCACATGAGCCAGGCTGCGCAAGTGAAGAATATCCGGCTGCATCAATTCGGAGAAGATTTCGCGGTCGAAGGATATCTCCGAGATCCGTATGGAGAGTGAGGTCACGCGAATAGTGATTTGGTTGGTAGTGGCTAGTGAGAGGCAAAACACGAATCGGCGTTCCACAGCGCCCCTCACGTTCACCATTCAGTCCTGCTTCTGGTCCCCTCTTGCGTCTGATCTAAACTATTAGTTTCCCCGGAGGCATCATGTTTACTGGCATCGTCGAAGAAGTCGGGCGCATTGCACGGATTGAGCAGCATGGAGAAAATCGGCGTATCACGATCAGCGCCGAGCGTGCTCCTAAAGAGCTACGGACTGGAGAGAGTGTTGCCGTCAGCGGCGTGTGTCTCACTGCGCTTGACATCAAGTCCGGATCATTCTGCGCCGACCTCGCTCCGGAGACCTGGGTTCGGACTTCCTTCTCGCGTATTCACGAAGGCGCGCTCGTGAATCTTGAATTGCCGATGAAGTCCGATGGCCGCTTCGGAGGCCACATCGTTCAGGGACACGTGGACGGTGTCGGCAAGTTGACGGCCTTCGAGCAGATTGCCGACTCCGAGAATTGGTGGCTGCACATCGAAATGCCTGCGAGAGGTTGAAAAGTACACCGTCTACAAAGGGTCCATTTGTATCGAGGGAATCAGCCTCACGGTGGCGAAATTGGAACAGAACCGTTGCTCGGTCGCCATCATTCCGCATACGGTCGAAATGACGAACCTCCACTCGCTGAAGCCAGGGGACCCGGTCAACCTGGAAGCCGACCTCATCGCGAAATATGTGGAGAAGATGATGCAGGGTGACGCGATCCAGAGTTCCCTCACGATTTGAGGATCTTATCCAGCAAGGGTTCTAGGTGCCAGGCCCAGCTGTTGGGAGTATTCTGTTGGACTGTAATATTCGCGGTCGATATCCTGAATTGATGTGCCAGCAAACAGCCCTCCTTCGCCTGACCTGAGTTCCTCTGGGATGACCAGCAGGATGGAGCGTGTCAGGCTGACTTTTTCGGTTGGCTCAGGGCGGCTACCGTGGCTTTCGTGGCGCGGAGAAAATCAGCGGGAGCAATCACGATTTGTAACCCGCGCATTCCCGCCGACACGGAGATGACCTCGAACGATTCAATCGTCTCGTCGGCATAGACAGGAAACTCGCGCTTGGCAGCGAGAGCCGTTACTCCTCCGCGAATGTATCCCGTCAATGCCTGCAGTTCTTTCACTGCAACGAGCTGAATTTTTCTTTCGCCTGCAGCCGAGGCCAGAGCCTTCAGGTCGACTTCTTGATCGCCCGGAATCACAGCCATCACTGCGCCATTACGATCTCCACGAGCGACTAGTGTCTTGAATACCTGCCCAGGTGGAAGTCCAATTTTCGCGGCAACTGTCTCCGCTGCGAGGTCGTTGGGATCGACTTCGTATTCCAACAGTTCGTAGGACATACCGAGCTGATCGAGCAGGCGAGCGGCATTGGTCTTGGCAGGCATGGAGTATGGAAGCGAAGCGACTAGCGCGTAGTCCTACGACTAGCAACTCTTCATGGTCGACTGCTTCCTAGGCTTCCAGCTTCAACTCGTCCAGTTCCAGGAATTCCTGAATGATCGGTTCGGCAGATTTTTCCATAGCTGCATAGGTCCCGAAAAAAATGGCGCGGCCTTCATGCAGGAACACAACCCTCTCCGCGAGTTTCTTGGCCAAACGCATGTCGTGGGTCACGACGATGCTCGTCAAGTTAAGCTGGATCTTTAGGCGTTTGATGAGATCGCCAAGCAATTGTGCCATCAGAGGATCGACCATCGTGGTGGGCTCATCGTAAAGAACGCACTCCGGACGCGCAGCCAGCGCCCGCGCGATGGCGACGGATCGCTTCATGCCGGTGGAAAGATCAGACGGCAATAAGTCCCGCATCTCCTGCACGCCTACCATCTCCAGAAGGCCATCGACGATCTGATAAATCTGTTCCTCGCTCAGTTCGCGCGTTTCGCGCAAAGGAAACGCCACGTTTTCCCCGACGGTGAGCGAGTCGAAGAGCGCTCCGTTCTGAAATACCATCGTTACTTTCTTCCGGATCTGCTCGAGTTGCTCATCGGTATAATCGGTGATGTCCTGACCCGCGACGATGACGCGTCCCGAATCAGGCTTCAAGAACCCCATGATGTGGTGCAGCGACACCGACTTCCCGACGCCGCTGCGTCCGAGGATGCAAACCGTTTCCGCCGGAAGAACATCAAAGTTCACATGGTCAAGCACGGCGTTGTCGCCGAATGCCTTCGACACATCGCGGAATTCGATATAGGGCGCGGGTTTGGAATCGTCGGGCATCTGGCCGTTTGTGGCAGCCTAGTCTTGCCGCCAGTCTTGTACCTTATCAAATTTCGAATGCGTCGTTGCGCGGACACCTATCGAAGATCGAATTTACGTCGACGTTCTTCCGAAAGCCCACAGAGGTATATAGTTCAGAGAAACGTGGGGATTCTCGAATGACATTCAGACTTTCGAAACTAACCTCCGCTGCCATTGTGTGGGCCCTATTCCTAGCGGCTTTCCAGAGCTGTAGCGCTCAAGACAGTTCCGCGAATCAGACCTGGAACTCGAGCAGCCAACAAGGAAGTCCTGGCGGAGCGATCAATCCCACGCACACCGACCAGAGCCACACGGAATCCAACGGCCAGAGTCGTCGACAATACATCCGTGCAAACTTTAGGTCCGGACGGACGCTATGTTCCCTATTCGGATACCGAGAAGGAATCGCGCCGCATCAATGACAGCACAGTTCGCACCATAGAGCGAACTTTTGGCAGGGATGCCGACGGACGACGCGTCTTGATTCAGGAGAGGCAGGAAGAATCACGCACGCTAGCAGGCGGTGAAGCAAAGGTCACGCGCACAATCTCGAACCCCGATGCTAATGGCGGATTGCAAGTTGTACAGCGCGAAACCGAAGATACCAAGCAGGTCAGTCCCGGAGTTCGCACGACAAGCACAACTGTCATGACTCCGGACGGCAACGGCGGCTTCTCTCCATCCGTTCAGACCGAGCGGCGCGAGACAAAGGCCAATGACGGAACGATCGAGTTCAAGAAATCCACACTCCTTTCTGACGGCGCCGGAGGCTGGAAGCTCAGCGAAGTTCGAGAAGGATCCATGCGACAAGACGGACAGGCCGTGACCAAAGAAGAAAGAGTTTCCCGGCCGGATGGCGAAGGGAAACTAACCTTAGTCGAGCGGACGGTCAACAAAGAGGGTCAGGGCAGTTCCGGCGACAAGCGCGACACAACCGAGACCTATTCCACGAACGTTCCGGGCGTAGCGGGCGATGGCAGCCTGCACCTTGTGCAACGCGAAACGGCGCTCCATCGCGCGACGACGTCGGGCGCTCGTACCACAACCCGGCAGGTGGAACAACCGGCTCCGGGAGAAGAAAACGGCGGGTTGCAGGTCACGCGAGAATCCATTGATATCGTGCGCCCAGGCGGCGGGGCAGCCGACGAGTCTCACACGATCCTTGCGCCCACGTCGGATGGACGGATGGGGCAAGTATGGGTCGATACCGGAAAATCGGACAACCCTGCGGCCGTAAAGGTCGACACGGCACCGGCTCCAACGTACAAACCGAAATAGCATCTCTCATCCTGCCCGACGCATGTCGGGCGCACATCGGCGCTCTGGTCTTCCCTCCTGTTGACTACGGCCTCGATTTTGCGCAGCGATAAACCCCACTTTCGAAGCGCGCCTCGCCAGAACTTCCTTCTCGAAAAAACTCCCTCTATTTGCAATCCGATTTTCGACCCCGCTCGTACCGCTGATGTTGATTGAAATCCGTAAGAGTTGAGCAAAGATCACCGTACCTTCGCCTGCGAATCCTGCTCGGTTCGCACAAATCAGTGACCCTGCTCTGAGGAAAGTCTCAGACTCAAAAGTTAAAAAAGGAGTATTTGCATGAGAATCAAACTTGATCGGCCGTTTTTAACCCTGGCCGTTGTTGCCGCACTCGGCACGTTCGCATCTGCGCAAGGCAAGCCCAACCAAACTCAAGGCTACGGTAATGGCAAGCTGCTGACCTTCACTTACACTCAGAATTTCGATTGCGTCGATCAACCCGCGACCGACCTGAACTTCAACGGCGTCGCCGCTCAGAAGGATCCCGCCGAAATGCAGATTCCGATCTGCCAGGTTGGAACCCAGCCCACGATCAACCCTCCAGGCAAAGTTGGCAATCCGGCTGTGACCACTGAACCGGTCTATGTGCTGGTACCGATGTTCTCCAGCGACAATGACCAGAACCCGAATGATGCTATCTCGTGCAACGGCGTGGTCTCCGGAACGATTTGCGGGCCCACGCTCGGAAGCACTCTGATCTCTCTGTTTGGCGCGCTTCCTGAGGCATTCAAAGCCAAGCCCAGCGTCTTCACGCAATGTCCGGACGCCGGTACCGCTCCCGGAACTTGCACCATGCACACCTCGCGCCTCGACCTAGGACCGGCGTTGGTTGCGCTTGGATACCTGAAGCCTCCCGTCGCAAACACGTTCGTCCCCTCGCCGAATCACAGCCACGTCCTCATCAATCAGGACCTGAATTTCCCGGCTGTGTGGTGGCAGGTAGTGCCGGTACTCGTTTTGCAAGAGAGTGACTGGCCCAACAAGCAGGGCACCACGGGTCTGACGTCCTACTCCGCCATTCAGTCCGCGATCTCGGCCGGAAGAGCGGTGCAGGCTCCGTCGAACTTCTTCCTGTTCTTCGCGTCGCACACACAGGGCGGGATGTCTGCTCACAACATGCAGTAGCCAAAACGAACGCGGATGCTTGAAATCGGCCCGGCGAAAAACGCTGGGCCGTTTTCTTGTGCCAAGAGTGGGTCTCGATCGCATCGGAACCGCGCACCGTTCCACCGTGCTACTTGCTGGCTTTGCCCAATTGCTCTGGAGTATTTAGATTGCGGAACATCTGCGCAGTAAATCCGGCCGATTGGAGTTCGTCCTCTTCAACGAATCGTATTGGGGTCTCCGCGAACAGGCTATCAATTCGATAGCTGGAAGCTTCCAAAGACCGTTGGGCAAGATCACCGAACGTTCGGTTGTAGACCGCACAGAGTGGCTGCAATCGCTCCCCCGTGCGTGGAATGGTCGCGGTACAGGCGGACCCGCGAGCCTTGCTGATCAGGAAACGGATCAAAGCTGGCGGCACAAATGGAAGATCCACCGCGAGTATGAAGTTGAGGTCAGTCTCCGACACCCGCAGGGCAACGTGAATTCCTGCCAGGGGACCGCATCCTGGAAAAATATCCTCGACCACGGGTGCAAAGCTGCGCAAACTTCTCTGCCGCGCCAACGATACGGACGTTGGAGGTCACCGCTCGCGTAGTATCGAGCGCTCGCTGCAAGAGTGTTCGACCGTCCAGACAGACGAAGGCTTTGTCTGCCCCCATCCTCGAGCTTTTGCCTCCGGCCAAGATGAAGGCGGAGAAACCAGAATCGGCGGACATGGCGCGATGATACATGGGTAAAAGTTGACCTTGGCCCTGCGAAGCGATTTGCGCCTGCACGATGCGGGAGCGGTCGAACGCCAGTTCCGGATGACATCGGAATAAAACCACATCTGAGCCGGTGCGGAGAACGACCTCCTACCCCGACTTCCACAGGGTAAGCTGTGGCAAACAATGATACTTATGGACATTACAGTTTTCCATGCAGCACCAAAGTAACCTTCCATCTGTCCCGGTTTCGGGCGATGATGACGTTGCGTCCCGAGGTTCGCTGACCAGATCATGCCGCAAAAAATCATGGATGTACTTATGCTTGGGCGCTGCTCCCACGAGTTCTCCTGGCCGAGGCGCGGGTCCGACGGTGACTACTACCAAGTGTGTCTGCTGTGCGCCGCAGAGTACAAGTACGACTGGACCACGATGCGCCGGACAGAGCGCGTGGAGCGTAAGGCTGAGACCGGAATCCGGCGCAGCCACACCCGCGAAAAGCGACCATCGTGGGTACCGCGCGCGCGGCGACTGAAGCTGGACATCCCTCTGCGCTACCGAGTGAATAAGACCAGCACATGGTTTGAGGGGATTATCGAAAATATCAGCCAGAGTGGGGTTTTGTTCAACGGCCCGCATCCTCTGCCGGTCAACGCGCTGGTGGAAATGGTATTCGAAATGCCAGAAGAGATTTCCGGCCAAAAGAACAGCAATGTTGTTTGTCAGGGCCGGGTCATGCGCGCCAAAGACGCTGAGACTGAAGAAGAGTTTTCGGGGCTGGCTGCCTCCATCGTCGACTACAAGTTCATCCACTAGCGGGCACTAGCTACTCGCGTTTCAACGCACTCGAACAGCCTCTCGGCCTCGCGATGCGAATCCCGCATTTACCGACCTCCACATTTACATCTGCAAGAAACCTCCTCAGCATCTAAACTGTCACGAACGAGGACATAGTGATCCTCGAACGGTGTCAGGAGTCGAGTATGAGAAAAAAATCCCTGTTTATCTCTTCCCTGGTTCTGGTCGCAATGCTGATGGGCGTAGGCTGCGCGAGAAGGCTCGATGACGGGAAGATGTCGAGCGATATCCAGACCAAGTTCAGCCAAGACTCAGGCTTGTCGAACAAGCAGCTCACGGTTCAGGCGAACAACGGCGTTGTGACGCTGTCAGGCTTCGTCGAAAACGAGGCACAGCGGGATGCTGCCGGTAGGCAGGCTGCGTCCGTTTCTGGCGTAAAAACCGTCGTCAACAACTTGCAGATCGGCGAGGCCCCGGCGCTGGCAGATACCGCGAAACCAACGCCGGACGCTGCGCCGCAGACTCCTCCAGCGCAGGCTGAGACAGCGCCAGTTGCCAAAGATTCGCCTCCGGCGAAGAAGGAACCCAGCGTAGCCAAGAAACCCGAAAAGAAACATCACCGTGGAGATTCCCGGATGGCGAAGAATTCAACGCCGCCACCAGCAAACGACCAGGCAGCGACCTCAAACGATCAAACTGCAGACAGTACGGCGCCCGCCCCAGCGCAGGACACTACCGCGGCGACTCCGCCACCTCCTCCGCCGCCGGCCCCGAAGAAATTGATCATTGATCAGGGAACGCAGATGACCGTGCGACTCATCGATCCGATTGACAGCGAAAAAAATCAGAGTGGCGACACATTTCACGCCACACTCAATGCGCCTTTGGCATCGGACGGAGAAGAAGCGGTGCCTGCGGGCGTCGAACTCACTGGCCATCTCGTTTCGGTAAAGAGCGCTGGGAAATTTGCCGGACAGTCAGAAGTGATCTTGCAACTCGATAGTCTATCGTCGGGCGGAAAAACCTACAGCCTGCAGACCGACCAGTACAAAAAGAACGGCAGTTCACGCGGCAAAAATACGGCGGAGAAAGTAGGCGGGGGCGCGGTGATCGGCAGCATCATTGGCGCGCTGGCCGGAGGCGGCAAAGGCGCGGCCATCGGCGCGGCGGCCGGCGCGGGAGTTGGAGGTGGCGTTCAGGCTGCGACGAAGAGCCAGCAAATCAAACTCGCGTCGGAGACTGTCCTGAACTTCACGCTGCAGGCGCCGATAACCGTGGTGCAAGCCCCAAGTGCGGACGGCAACCGGCAGAAGTTGGGCGATTCACAGTAGTCGGTAGCGTGGGCAAGAATAAACGATTACCATCGAAGGAAAGTCGGTCCGTCACTCGACCCATGACGTTGATCACCGCAGTTCTGCACACACACAATGACGGTCTGCGTCTTGGACGTTCCCTCGAGACATTGCATCCATGCGATGAAATACTGATCGTCGATCACGGATCGAACGACGCGACACTCCGCATTGCGAGTGAATACGGCGCTCGAGTGATCCGCGCAAAAGAAGGTATTTCGCTCGAAGAGTACTTGGGACGTTTGGATGGAACATGGATTTTGTGTCTGGATCCGCGCGAATCCATTACAGAGGGGTTGTCCGCCAGCCTCTTTGAATGGAAATCCAACTCCGGTGTTCCGAAGGCTCCAGGATTTTCTTTTCGCCTTCGCGAGGAGACTTCCGAAGGCTGGATCCAAACGCCTACCGCGCACATGCGATTGGTTCCTGCCGTCTGGAGCCACTGGCAGGGACATTTTCCGTCCAAAGATCCTTCCTCGCTGCCACTCGACGGAGATTTGCTGCGCTTCGCGATTCCTTGAGTTCGCCATTGCTCTTGAGCCGCACATCTTTCCCTGACTATCCGGTCACATGCGGAGGTGATTTCCATCACATTCCTGTTTGCCAAAGCGCGCCTAGACTTTCCTGTTGTGAATTTTCGCTTTCTTAGACGTTTGGAGGATGACTTATGCGTGTAATGAAATTCATCAGTGCCGCCGCGATTGTGATGATGATCTCCGCTTTCGCTGCGGGTCAGCAAACTCCGGCCGAAGGATCGACAACTGTCAAGCACGTACCGATCACGAATACGCCCTCGGAATCCGGGAAAGAGATGTTCAAGAGCTATTGTGCGGTCTGCCATGGTACCGACGGGAAAGGCAACGGGCCAGCGGCTTCGGCGATGAAGACCGCACCGACCGATTTGACTGCTTTAGCGCAAAACAATGGCGGTAAGTATCCAGCCGCTCACGTCGCCGCTGTTTTACGAGGACAAGCCACCAATCCGTCTCACGGAAACGCGGACATGCCGATCTGGGGATCACTGTTCTCAAGCCTCAGCCACGGACACGAAGGCCAAGTCCAGCAGAGAATCACAAACCTGGTCAACTACGTTGAAGGCTTACAAGGAAAATGAGTACCGAACGTGGCGAGGCATTCTCCCGGTAGACCGCCCATATAGTGATCCCTGGGCGGCCTACCGTGGATTCTCGCTTGCAACGAATCACGACGAGTCGGGCCGATAGCGGTCCAAGCCTCTTGCGCAACTTCGAACTAACTAATTTGCAACCCGTGGCCGCGCAGATTCCCAGTGCCCTGTCGATTTTCTGAAGTAACCCTCGGCAGGCCAACGGCTTACCGGCCCCTGGCCTAGCGGCCAGTGACTTCGGTACCTTAGTCCTCCCCCATTTCATCGCCTTATAATCCAATCAAGAGCCACAACCTCATTCGTTCTACGGGAGACATTTGCCCGGGTTGCGGTTCTTCAACACGTGGATCCTCTTTTCGCATCGGCGATCTTCTTCCTCGGGCTGGCCTTCGGCAGCTTTCTGAACGTGTGTATCTACCGTCTACCGCTGGACCTTTCTGTTGTTTCACCCCGTTCGGGGTGTCCGAAGTGCAAAAAGCCCATTGCGCTGTACGACAACCTCCCGGTGTTGAGCTGGCTGATCCTGCGCGGCCGCTGTCGGAATTGCAAAGCAGCAATCTCTCCTCGCTATCTGATCATCGAATTGTTGACAGGACTTCTTTTTCTAGCCTGCTACTGGTATTTCGGCTGGACTCTCTCAACCTTGAAGTACTGCGCCTTTTCGTTTTTGTTGCTTGGCCTGATTTTCACAGATGCTGAAACCAAGCTTCTGCCTGACAAATTGACGCTGACCGGATTGGCATTGGGACTGGTTCTGAGCCTAGTCGTTCCGGTGAATGATCTCGCGACGCAATTTCTGCCCGGCGCCGTCAATCTTCCATTCAGCGGCGACATCACCGATCGGTTGTGGTCGCTTGTCGATTCCCTACTGGGTGCCGGGCTCGGTGCCTCGTTTATTTACGGAGCAGCAGCGATTTATCTGCGTTGGCGCGGGAACGAAGGCATGGGCTTCGGCGACGTAAAGCTGATGGCAATGGTGGGTGCGTTTCTTGGCATGAAGCTGACTGTCCTGACGATTTTCGCGGGATCTTTCGCAGGATCATTGTTTGGCGTAGGCACAGTCCTGGTGGTATGGATGAAACGAACGCACCGCTTCATGAAGCGCCTTGCGAATACGCGGGCGGCGCGACGACGTGGATGGCAGTCCGCGCAGATCGTTTACCGGAACTACCAGATGCCGTTTGGTGTTTTCCTCGGAACGATGGCTCTGCTCTCGTGTTTCTTCGGGGACCGGTTGCTGCACTGGTATGGGAGCCTCTGGTGAGACTACTGACCAATCCGATTTTCTGGCGAGCGTTCGCCGTGCTTCTATGCTCGGGCGTCGCATTCCTGCTGGGAATGATCTTTGTCCGTCTGCTGCGGAAAAACATTTCCGAGGAACAGAATTTGTCGACGGCACCCAGTCGATCACTGGAGACGTTGCCTCTCAACCTCTACAACACTGTGATTCAGCAACTCAAGCAACAGAAACACGAGTTGCAGGTCCAGTCGCAGGCCGAACAACACCGCGCTCGTATAAGCGACAACTTTAGCCAGGCTGTGCTGTCTAACCTTTCGAGCGGTGTCTTGGTTTTTGGGGCCAACGGATTAGTGAAAACTGCAAACCCTTCGGCTAAAGCAATTCTTGGATTCGCATCGGTCAATGGAATGAGCGCCAGCAATATCTTTCGCGGCGCCCTAGTTCAAAGCGGACGGGATGATGAGAACGCAGAGGCGATCGATCTCGCGGACGAAGTGCACGCAGTGTTGCGCGAGGGAAGCAAGCGACGCCAGGTTCAGGCCGAATACGAGACACCGGCGCGGGAGAAGCGCTTTCTCTCGATGACGATTTCTCAGGTCCCATCAAGCGATGGGGGCCTGCTGGGCGTAGCGTGCCTGATCAACGATCTCAGCGAGATCGAGATGATCCGCAGGCAACAGGATCTGCACGGCGAACTCTCGGTAGAGATGGCATTGCAGTTGCGCGTTTCACTGGCGACCATCGCGGGGTATGCGCAGCAACTGGCGAGCAATCGCGATCCGGACCTCGCACAGCAGATTGCAATCGACATCGCGCAAGAAGCCTCTCAATTGGATCGCAATCTAGGCGGATTTTTGTTGGCGAAGCAGCCGCAAAAGACAACTGCCGGGGTCGGCGCGGCTCGATGAATTGACAAGAAGCGGACCGGAGCGGGAAGTCGGGCCGCAATATAGATTCTGAAAAAGGGGAAGCTATGAATCGAATCGCTCAAAATGGAATGAGACTTACGCTGGTAATGATCGCGGCCAGCCTTACATCCGTTGCCCAGAATCAGGCTCCGTCGGCGCCGCAGGGCTCAGCCGACGGCTCCCTGGGAACTTACGCGCGACAGATCCGCAAGGATTCCGCGACGCCCGGGAAAAAGAAAGTCTTCGACAACGACAATCTGCCCACCGACGACAAGCTCTCGATCGTAGGGTCAGCGCCGGCCGCAGGCGCCCCCACAGCCGATGCGAAGCAGGAACAGGCTCCAGCGGCAGCGCCCGCGGAAGGAGAAGGCAAAACCGAGGCCGGTACGAAGCCAGCAGACGACAAGAAATCTGCGACTCCTTCCGGTCAAGCAGGCGATCAAGCCTCCAAGGACGCCGCCTCGAAGCAGTGGGGCGACAAGATCTCGGCACAGAAAAATCAGATTGATCTGACGACTCGCGAACTCGATGTACTGCAGCGCGAATACCAGGTGCGGGCTGCCGCCATGTATGCCGACGTGGGCAACCGACTGCGGAACTCCGCCGAATGGGATAAGCAGGACGCCCAGTACAAACAGCAAATCGCCGACAAGCAGAAAGCGCTCGACGACGCCAAGCAGAACCTGGACGACCTACAGGAAGAAGCCCGCAAGGCCGGCGTTCCATCCTCCGTCCGCGAACAGTAATTTCGGCGTGAAGTGTTGAGCGCCGGGCTAGCGCCCGGCGCTTTCCTTTTTTCTCGACAGCGTAGTCGAATTCTGTGTGGCCAACATTGCGCGCAGGCGGTGAAGCTGTTTCACGTGATGCAGCCCGTGCACAAGGTGAAACTTGCGCCACTGGTTTACGGACAACGGCCCGAGGTTGGGATGGTCTAGCAGCTTCGTACGCCCTCCAAACCTTGCCGCGCACCGCAACATCACTTCATCGAGATCCGTCATCGCAGGCCCTATCTTTGATAAGACCTCGCCGGCAGGCAACCCTCTGGGTTTTGCTCTGTCGGGAGACTTTCTGCCGGTTGGCATATAGCCAAGTCTCAGCACCACAAAAGACTGTCCACGATTCTTCAATGTGAGCGCGGAAGCAAGGGGCTTATCGGCTTCGAGAACTCGACTGAATCCTTTTGCCGTGCCTGTATAAGTCAGATACAAGTGTTCCAGAATTTCTGCTGCGCACCATTTTTCTGGTTCATGCCAGACAAGCTGGGCAGCAGAGAATTCTGCAATGGCTGACGAGAGCTCACGCTGCAGTCTGGCGAGGCGACGATCCACCGATACGTACCTTTTTCGAGCTTTCAGATAGAATGTTGCGGCGACAATAAATCCTGTTTCATTTATATCAGGAAGGACGCCATGGAAACGGCTAGCCTCATCCGCACCCGGTCGACGGCAACATCGCGTTTTGGAACGCGCTCTAAAGTTTTCTCGACTTCACTCGCCATGCTGTTTCTAGCGATCCTCACCGCTTGTTCTTCAGAACCCAATAAGCCGGCTGAACCCGTAAAGACCGAACCAAAGGGACCGGAACTGATCACGGCGCGATCCGCCTTCCAGAAGCTCTATGTCGCAGCACGAGGCTGGAATCTTGATGCCAAGCCGTACCGCATCGAGAGCGTCGCGACCAAAGATGGCAACGGACACGACGGCAAATGGTCGGTGTGGCGGGGAAACTTTGCCTCGGCGACGGCTCGGTCGGAAAAGGGTTACACATGGTCGGGCAGCGCCGCCGATGGCGCTCCGGCGCGCGGCATCAATCCCGGAACTGAGGACAGTTACAGCGCTTCAAACGCATCGACGCAAGTATTCGACATGGCGTTTCTGAAGATCGACTCGGATCAAGCAGAAGAGACCGCGCAGAAACATGGGGGCGACAAGGTTCTGGAGAAGGCTCCTGACACACCAGTCACGTTTGTCTGCGACTGGAACCACAACACGAACGAACTCGTGTGGCATGTGATCTACGGCCCAAGTCGCGAGGGCGCGAAACTTACAGTATCGATCAATGCATCCACGGGCGAATTCATTCGCGTGGAAAAATAGCTTTGCCAGGTCGCGCTTGAGATCTCAGCATGAAGACTCTGGAAACACTTCGTAAATACTCGCTCTAACTTCTGGAGTCTTCCCTGGCGCTGAGATGGGCATCGATCTGGGAGAAGAAGTTGTATAGCGCTTGCGCGGACGCGATTGCCCGCTTCAGAGCGGTTCTCTCACCGAAAGTTACGATCTCTTGCGGCGAATATTGCAGGCGAATACGGTCGGCGGCGCAGTGCGCACTGAGCATTTCTACGCTCGCTGCGGAGAGATCGGCCTTCAGGCGCACCACATCGACATGCTTGTTTCCTCCAGACTGCATTTGCCACTCCTTGTAAGTTTTGGGGATGAGGCAGGTGGATCCAGCGAGCCGCATTGGGAGGACTGCCACTTACGCAGGCCCGCTAGAATCCGTACTGCAAGGTCAAAACCTTGAATTTAGTATACAACGTTAATAATACGCAGTGCAAGTAAAGAATCGTTATTGTGATGGCGCGTGGAGGTGAAGTGCCCCGGCATCCTGATCCAGATCTGGAACAACGAATCCTTGGAGCGGCATCGCGGCTTTGGGCGCGCGGAGGCGAAAAGTCCCTGACCATGCGGGCGGTCGCGAAAGCTGCCGCAACCACGACCCCAACTGTCTATGAGAGATACCGCGACCGAAATGACATACTCCGTGCGCTTCGTCTTAAGACGCGGCAGGAACTTTTCGCAGCCTTGACGCATACGCACTCCCTGAGCGATGCGGTTCAGAGTTACTTGAAGTTTGCGCTGGAGAATTCTCACTCCTATGAAGTTCTGTTCGACGGAGTCGGGCGTCCTCCCTCTCTGCACGAGCCTTGGCCCTCGTTCAACCTCATGCGCAGCCGCCTTGCCGAGAGGCTCAACGGAAGTCCTCGCCAGCACAATCGCCTGATGCTGGCAATCTGGTCGCTAATGCACGGAACCGCGATGTTGATCATCCGCGGGGAGTTTGAAGGAGCCTTACGCGCGCAGGCCATTCATGCCTGCGTCGACACGGTAGAGAACCTCATCCGTTTCTCGGCGCAGAAGAAAAAGCTGCCCGAGTCCGGGCCCAAGTGGCCTTCAAATCTGATTCTTGGAGAAGGCGAGCAGAGCAGTTTGGGAAATGGCGACGCTGGGCCAGAAAAGAAGAAAACAAGGTTGGTGGGTAAGCACTGAACAGAATCTATTTCGCCACGTTTGCACGCGCGTCCGCTGCCTTGATGTGCTCAATGGCCCTCTGAGCCTGGTCTGCCTGCGGACCGTGCGGCAGAATCTTGAGATAATTCTCGTATTGCGTTCGAGCTTCATCCAAACGGTCCATCTTTTCCAAACAGACCGCTAGGCGGAACGTGGCGATCGCGTCGTTGTCTTTGTAGTAAAGCGCTTCGCGATACCGGTCTTCCGCTGCGTGATAATTCTTGCGCTTGAAATAGAAGTCGCCAACCTCAACATCCTTGGCTGCTTTGTGAGGATCCCATGGATGGAACTCGCCTACGTCGTTACCGGGTGCCGTCTCGACATCCCGCAACGCCTCGGAACTCTTAGGATGCGCCTTGGCATCGTCCGGAGGAGGGCTGAGATCGATCTGCGTGTCTTTACTCGAACTTTCTCCCGCTTCCTCGGGGAGAGAGTCGGCGTTGACGCGGTCGGAATGCGGAGGCTCCAGATTTGGTGTGCGTGCCGGCCTTGATGCGGAGGAATCGGGCGCCTGCGAACTCGCCGGAGGAGCCGAAGGGGGATTCGTCGACTGTGCGGTCGCGACGCTCACAAAACTGCCGAGCAACAAAGCCAAAAACAAACTCTGCATAGGCTATTTTATCGTCATGTGCGGATCGAGCGATATGCATCGAGGCATCGTTTTGCGGTTTCCATTTCCGAATACCGGCTGCCTTCCTGCTCGATTAAATAGTATTCAACTCCGCCGCCATTCTCAGCGGCCTTGAAGATGTTCTTCCAATCCGCCTTCCCTTCTCCGAAAAGCACTTTGTAACCCTTATTGGGGTCCGGAGACCAGTCTTTACAATGGATGGACCGAATGCGTCCCGGGTTGGCTTGAATCCATGCCACGGGATCGGATCCAGCCTCGATACATGTACCGACGTCCAGTTGGAGCATGACAGTTGGCTTAGTGTTCTTGGCGAGGATTTCGATGGGACGCTGTCCGTTCACCGGTGTGAACTCCGCCTGATGATTGTGATATCCCGCCCTGAGACCGGCTGGCTCAAGTTTTTCCGCAGCCGAGTTCAGCCGGTCAGCGACCGCCTTCCATCCATCCATGTCGGTCTTCGGATCATTCCAGGCAAGCACCAAATACTTGCTGCCTAGTGTGAGGTTCAAATCGCGCGCCCGCTCGATCTTGTCCGTCCCAAAATTGTCAGAGCCATTGTGGGTGGAATGGCAAGAGATGCCCAGATCGTCCATCAACTTCCGCATCTGCTTGGCCTGAGCGTCGGTCCACTCAAAATAGGGCGCGTAGAACTCGACCACTTTGTATCCCATTTGCGCGACCCCTCGAACCGCGCCTTCAGGATCTTTCTTGAGGGCTTCGCGCACTGAGTACAACTCGAGACCAACAGGAACCGAAGTGGCAGATCCGGAAGCGATTCCGCCAAGTGCCCACGGCAATACTGCGGACGCGGCAACAAATGACCGGCGTGTCAGAGGAGGCATGCGGAAATATTACTCCAAGGTTTCGCCCTTCCGCTTGGCAAGCGGGACTTTCGTCTTACCGAAATGTTACTTGTGGAATGGCAAAAAAACAGGCCGCTCGGGGGGAGGCAATGAGCGGCCTGGTTGGCGAAGTCCTCCGGGGAGGAGGGTAAACCCTTAACTACATCGAGGACGGATTGCTTCCACCAGCCGCAGGTGCTGCTGGTTGGTTGTCTCCACCCACGGTGTTGGTCATCAGACGGACATCGACGCGACGGTTGTCGGCGCGGCCTGCGGAAGTCTTGTTGGTTTCCACCGGCTTGTCCTTGCCCAGTCCGATCACATAAATCTTGTGCGCCGGAACGTTATACTTCGACGCGAGATACTGAATGACGGAATTCGCGCGACGTTGGCTGAGATCGTAGTTGTAGTCAGCCGGGCCGACCGAATCCGTTCCGCCTTCGAGGGCGATAATGTAGCCCTTGGTCGTTGCGATGCTGGCGGCGAGCTGGTCCAGTGCCTCCTGCGCTTTCGAGCTCAGGTTGTCCCGGTTAAAGCCGAACTTTACCGAGGTCTCAGCCACGGCGTGATAGTTGTCGAGGTTCGCAACCGTATTGGTCAACACGCCGACGCGGGAGTTGGCGGCATCTGCCACCTGTTGCGCCTGCGCTGCATTCTGACTTGCGGTCTGAGTCTTCTGCTCGACTTCAGCGGTCTTGGCATTCACGGCCTGAATGCCAGCCTGCGCGCGAGCGTCGACGTCCTTAATGTCCTTCGAATTTTTTGCGGTCAGATCATCAAGCTCATTCGTCTTGTTGATCAGCGGAGTCGTCTGTTGCTTCACGTAGTTCTTGCTGGAGCAACCGACGGTAGCCACCATGCTGGCTGCCAGGCAAATTGCTAACGAAGTGCGGTTCATAGGGTGAGGCTCCTTGAGTCCTTCTTTATCGGGTGCGCTGCGGGTCGCCCCGTGCGCCGAAACTGCAAAAATTTATCCTGGGAATAATCGATTCCTGTACAAGTCCCGCCCTTGGTTTTGCACGAGAGTTGCCAGTTCGCACCGCCTGTTCGGCGCGATAGAAGTATAAACGTTTTCAATAGTTTGCGGGATACTTCCCGCCGGATGGATGACATCGAGTAGCCGAAGTTAACGCAAACCCCACATCCAGAATGGAAATTTTATACGGTAACGCTCAGAGCAAGGGACTTAGACCCCTATGCGGCATTATTTTGCAACATCGGCGCGAGCCTTGTTCTCATCGCCAAATACCGGTAATTGGTTCGGCCTCCCGATCATTCGAGGTCAACGGCGCAAGGCCAAAATTCTCCTCGATCGTACGGAGCACACTGTAATGCGTATATCGGCGTCCCAGAACAGACGCATCCAGCTGGCTGGCGTCCTTCACCATGTCGCCGAGCAAGACGGTGTAGATACGGTTATCCTCGTTGCCTCCGGATTCGTCGAAAGTTAGAACGACCAGTGTTCCCGGGCGTAGTTTCTCGGGAAAGGTTTCGTCAAGAAATTTCCTGGCCCACGCTCCGGCAACCTGCGCATTGGTGTCGTGACCGTCGTGATTCATGTTCGGCGTGTAAAACGAGTACGCCACCAATCCCTTGCGCGCGTCCTGCACGAAGAAGTTGTCAGACTTTGCTGAGTCGACGCGGATTACGCGATCGCAGAATTTCTCCTGCACTTCGCGGAAGCTGAGGAAGGGCACGTGGCGGCGCACATAGTTGCCTCGCTTGTCGGCCACGTGCTGGCCGGATATTTGCCACGGACAAGGGGTGTCGGGAAGTTCCTCTGCATACTGCTTGAAATCCAAACCAGAGGCAATCAGACGGTCGGCAATCGTCTTGTGCTCGGCGTCGTTGGGAAAGTCGACCTGCTTGTCTCCGAGATAACTGCCTCCTCGATGAACGTTGAAGTCGGTTCCCGCGATCATGGCCAGATAATTGGGATAGGAAGGATGAAACAGTCCGTGGAAGTTAGTAAAGCTTGCGCCGCGAGCGGCAAGGGCGGCGAGATTCGGATCTTGAACCGCGCGTTCATAATCCACATTTTCGAGAACGATGATGATGACCCGGTCGAAGTGATGGGCTTTCGCATGCGACGCTGCGCGTGCCGCCTCATCCTGCTTCCCTTCTGGAGACTTCGTGATCTGTGGCTGAGACTGGCTCGGCGCTGGCGTGATGCTCTGTGCAGGAGCGGAAGCGAGCAGCATTACAAAGATCACGACGGAACTCGAAAACGGGTTGCGGACGACGGAACCGAGATAATTTCTGGGCTGAATCGCAGAACGGAACGCTATGGGGCTCATCTGCCCTTTTTGTAACACAACGACCGCATTTCCCATCCAATAGAATAGAGTTTTCACCGCCCCATGGACTTGCAGGCAAAAATTCGAACGATCCCGGCCGAACCCGGCGTGTATCTCTACAAGAACGCCGAAGGCGACGTGATTTATGTCGGCAAAGCCAGGAATTTGCGCAGTCGAGTTTCAAGCTATTTTCATGAAGGCCGATGGGAAGACGCCAAGACCGGAACCCTCGTGCGCGAGGCGGTCGACGTCGAGTACATTGTCGTTGCCAACAACAAAGAGGCGCTGGCGCTCGAAAACAATCTGATCAAACAGCGCAAACCGCGGTTCAACATCTTGTTGCGCGATGATAAGACTTATCCCTACGTGAAGCTGACGCTGGGGGAGCGGTGGCCCCGGGTGTATGTAACCCGGCGGCTCCGCAAAGATGGCAGCGATTACTATGGCCCCTACTTCCCTGCCAATCTCGCATACCGAATCGTCGATCTGATCCACCGAAATTTTCTGATTCCGTCGTGCAAGGTGGATCTCACACGCTCTCATCCGAGACCCTGCCTGCAGTACTACATCAAGCGCTGTCTTGGGCCGTGCGTGCAGGACCTGACCACGCCCGACCTGTACCAAGAGGCCGTTCGCGACGTGAAGATGTTTCTCGAGGGTCGTCCTACGGATTTGGCGCGTTCGCTTCGCACCAGGATGGAACAAGCCGCGACCGACCAGGAGTACGAGCGAGCCGCTCGCTACCGCGACTTGATTTTGACTGTGGAACAACTGCAGGAGCGGCAACGGATCGCCTCCGCTGAGGGGGATGATGCCGACGTATTTGGCTATCACTACGAAAACGGCATGCTTGCGGTGAACCTGTTCCACATGCGCGGTGGGAAGATGGTCGACCGCCGCGAATTCTTCTGGGAAGACTTGCCAGAATTCGCGTTGGTTGAAGACTCGCATACGGTTTCTGATTCCTCGGTTTGTCATCCGGAACAAACCGAAGGAACTGCCCCTTCATCCGACGAAAATCGATTGAAGGAGGCTGTCGTCCTTGAAGACGCTCCATCAATGGGCCAGAAAGCGACCAGTTCGTTTCATCCCGGAGAATTCTTTTCGGCTCTTTTGAAGCAACTCTACATCGGTCAACCCTATGTACCGCGCAACCTCTATGTTCCAGTCGCATTCGAAGACTGCAGCGAACTGGAAGACTTGCTCTCTGAACAGAACACCGGGGAGGGTGCCCGTGGCGGGCGCGTACACATCCTTGTTCCGCAGCGCGGGGATAAACGATCACTCATCGATCTGGCAGGAAACAATGCTAAACAGTCGTACGATCAGCGCTTCCGCGTTCTGAAACCCAATGCCAGGAAGATTCAAGAGGAATTGCAGGAAGTCATCGGCTTGCCCGAATTGCCGAAGCGCATCGAGTGTTTTGACATCTCGCACATCCAAGGTGCGGAAACCGTCGCCTCGATGGTCGTCTGGGAGGACGGTAAGATGAAGAAGTCGGACTACCGCAAATTCATCATCCGAACGGTACAGGGTGTTGACGACTTCGCATCGATGCGCGAGGTGGTAACGCGAAGATACAAGCGTCTGCGGGATGAAACGAAGGCGATGCCGAGCCTGGTCCTGATCGACGGCGGGCTTGGGCAATTGCACGCTGCCGCGGCAGCACTGGAGTCACTCGAAATCATCAATCAACCACTGGCTGCAATCGCCAAGCGTGAGGAAATCCTGTATGTGTATGGGCAAGAGCGAGATCCCATCGCGCTCGACCATCACTCGCCAGTACTGCATCTGATTCAATTGATCCGCGATGAGGCGCATCGCTTCGCCGTAACCTTTCACCGAAAACGCAGGCAGATGCGCGACCGGTCGACGGAGCTGCTTGAAATCCCCGGAGTGGGCGCGAGCACGACTCGCCGGTTGCTCGAACACTTTGGCAGCCTGCGAGCAGTCCAGCAAGCTGACGCAGCTGCATTGTCGGCAGTCGTCACTCGCGGTCAAGCCCAGGCGATTCGAAACCACTTCCAAAAGTAAAACGAATTCGACGACAGGAAAACTCTGAGTTCGATGAACAGCAAGCCTAAAAAGCATGTCATTACTGCATCGGCGATCATCCCTGCGCGCCAGGAGCGAGTCTACTCACTGATTGCGAACTATCTCGATGGGCATCCACGAATCTTGCCGAAACAGTTCAGCAATCTCATGGTCGAACAAGGCGGCATCGGTGCTGGCACTATCATTCGTTTTCAAATGAGCCTGTTGGGCAAGAAGCAGCATTTTCGGGCGGAAATTACCGAACCCGTCCCCGGTCGTGTACTCGTCGAGAGATATCTTGATGGAAATAATTCAGTGACGACGTTTACCGTGGACCCGGGTACAGCACCGGCAGATTCGCGGGTCACGATCTCCACTGAATTGTCGGTGAAGGGAGGCTTTGCAGGCACGATCGAGCGAAAGGTTTCAACCCTGCTTTTGCGGCCAATCTACTTGAAGGAGCTCCAAAATCTGGCGCGCGTTGCGACGGGACCATTCGGGGCGTAGCGTCGGACTATTCCCCGATTCAAGAGGCCGGCGCGCAAGGCTCTGTATTGATCTGAGTTTTCGCGCAGACGAGGGGTTTTGTGATGTTTCTGGCTCCCGCGCTACACTAACGGCCAGCCTATGAAATGCACTCGTCTTTGTCTTCTTCTTGCTTGCACAACCGCATTTTTCTCCCACGACACCGCTTCGGCGCAGACCACCGCTCCTTCTGAAATGGCAACTGCACAGGAGAGACACTTGCGCAATGTCCACCAACTGACATTTGGCGGCCAAAATGCCGAGGCGTACTTCTCGGCTGACGACAGGAAACTGATCTTTCAGTCGTCACACGGTGACGTGAAATGCGATCAGATCTTCACCATGAATATCGATGGAAGCGAACAGAAGATGGTCTCGACCGGCAAGGGACGCACCACTTGCAGCTTTTTCTATCCCGATGGGAAGAGAATTCTTTATGCATCGACGCATCTGGCCAGCCCCGAGTGCCCTCCGAAGCCGGACTACTCGAAGGGATACGTGTGGGGTGTATATGCCGGATACGACGTCTTTACGGCAAATCCGGATGGGTCCGACGTGAAGCAGTTGACCACGACGCCGGGTTACGACGCAGAGGCGACAATTTCGCGCGACGGCAAAAAGATTACCTTTACATCAATGCGCAACGGCGACCTCGACATCTACGTCATGGACGCTGACGGCAAGCACGTCAAGCAATTAACGGACGAATTGGGCTACGACGGCGGCCCGACATTCTCCCCGGATGGCAAGTGGATCGTCTATCGCGCATACCATCCTCAAACCCAAAAAGAGATCGACGACTACAAGGAATTGCTTGCGCGCAATCTGATTCGCCCGACGTCGCTCGAAATCTGGATCATGAAGGCTGATGGTAGTGGCAAGAAACAGATCACGAACCTCGGCGCAGCCAGCTTTGGCCCGGCGTTCACCGCCGATGGCAAACGGGTTATCTTTTCCTCGAATTACGATCCGCAGACGCATGCAACCGGCGGCGAGGGAAATTTCGAGCTGTGGATGATGAATCCCGACGGAAGCGGTCTGGAGCGCGTCACGTATAGCGACGGCTTCGATGGATTCCCCATGTTCTCGCTCGACGGGAAGAAGTTGGTGTGGGCGTCCAACCGCAACGCCAAGGCGCCGCACGAGACGAATGTTTTTATCGGGGATTGGGCACAGTAGGCTTGTCGAGTGCGGCTTCGGGTGCCTGATTGCGCGTCGCCGCGACCGTTTTTCCGGGGTAGCGATCGATCAGCGATATAGCTGGTTTCGGGAATGAAGGCTGGAAGGTTGGCGCTACGTCCGTCGCCGTCGCTCTCGCTCTCATTGCCAGCCACACAGTGATGGATATCATGCCGCACCAGCCCAATAGTCTTACCACCGCCGCAATTCTCGCGTCGTAGTTCAGCACGCCAAGAACGGAGAATATCTTGAAGAAGTCGTGTTCCACAAAATCCGGGTCGCCCGTGGTCACCAGTGGAAGTTCCTGCGCCCGAGCATCGGCCATATAGGTCGCGGTGTAGAGCCAGTTCTCGAAGAAGAAAAACAGGCAAAAAACGAATCCCGCGGTCTGGCGCTCCGTGAAGAAATAAGTCGCCAGCAGGAACGGGACAAGCCACTGCAGCAGCGTGCCTCCCCACAGGCAAAGCGTGGGACCGAACCAGGCGAAGAGGTTGTGACCGCCTTCGTGTACAACAAGATTCGCGCTATCGATGAAGAGAAAGCCCCCATGGGCGTTGAAAGCGTAAGCCATGAATCCTAGATAGAACGCTAACCAGGCCGCGAGTGCCGGACGAGAAACCGGCTGCCAAGGTCGATCGAATATCGATTGGAGATATTCCAGCATGATCATGGCACGATGTTACGAGGCTTACGAGCGGCAGGGCAGATTACGAACGTGTGCTTCTACCTTAAGGCACTTGATGCCTGCTTGGAGAGCGATTGCTCGACCCTCACCATCGCGCCGGCATGTCGTTTCTTGTTAGAGTGAGGGAATCGCTGCGTGCCTGTGTGATTGTCAAAGAGAAGACCGAGTTGGGTCAGCGTGATAAGTACTGGAACATCCTATGAAACTACGACACTGGATCACGGCCATTGTGTTGTTGCTGTTGATGGGCGCAACCGTCGGAGGATTGCTTTGGACCCGGGAGTTGCCCGCGGAGAATGTCGAGGAAGGCACGACGACACCGAGCAAGAGGCTTTTGGGCCGAAAGGCTGCGGCAACGCAGCATCCGCTCGTGGATCAGCGCCCCCTGCAAACGGCCCAAAAGATGGCCGCGATGGCCTCCACTCCCGAGGAGCAGGCCCTTGCTCATGAGGCGGAAAAGGCTGGCGATCACGAAGTAGATCTTGCATTCTTCGATGCATTACGGAGCGCGCAACAAAATCCTCCGCCATTGTCGGCCGAGGCCAAGGACATATCGGCGCGCAAAATCAAAGCCGAACAGACAGTCAAGGACGATCAGGAAATTGTCGCTCAGCTCACGAAGAAGCTCGCGACAGCACCGGATTCGCAAAAGGATAATCTGCAGGACCAGATCGACGTCGCCAAAGCGCAAGCCGACTTGGATCAGGACGAACTCGATGATGCGAATGAGGATCTCGATCAGGCCGGCGGAGATCCACAATCGAAGATCAAGCGGCTGCAAGCGGAACACGAAGCCGGCGAGCACAGCCCGAATGCCACCGTAGGATCGGCTGTGAATCCGCACGAACAGGACTATCAAGCGCGCACGCTGTGGAGCGTGTTTCGCGCGTGGCAAGCCTTGCGCGAGAAGAAAGCTCTGCTCCAGCAGGCTCAGCAAGAGACTGCTGAAAAGGAAGCGTATCTAACCAAGAAACATGGGCAGCTGGAAGCACAGGTTGAGAAAGACAAGGAAAGCCGCGAAGCGGCGAAAGACCAGGCGAAGGGCTTTTCCAAAGGGGCCGGAACCAGCAATCGTAACGACTCTAAAGCCGCAGCCAAAGCCGCTCTGGGCTCGTTGAAGCAATACACGACCGACCAGAAAAACCTTGCCGACCGCGGACGGCGCCTGCAAGACGAGCAGGATCTCTCTGATATTTATGCGAACTGGATCGCCTTGGTCGAGGGCCGAGAGCGATCGGCCCTGCACCATATGATTGAGGCGCTGCTCTGGATCCTGGTCGTGTTGTTCGTTGTATATCTGGCAGCCCGCCTCATCGACAATCTCTTTACCGGTATGTCGGCCGAGAACAAGCGCATCGATACCCTGCGCTCAGTCGTTAAATTCGCGGTTCAGGCGCTCGGCGCCCTCGTCATACTCTTCATCGTTCTGGGTATGCCGACACAAACTACCACCGTGCTCGGCCTTGCAGGTGCAGGCCTCACCGTTGCCATGAAAGATTTCATCGTCGCATTCTTTGGGTGGTTCGTGCTGATGGGGCGCAACGGCATCCGCGTGGGCGATTGGGTTGAGATCAACGGGGTTGGCGGCGAAGTTGTCGAGATAGGACTGTTGAAGACCGTCTTGCTTGAAACCGGCAACTGGACAGATTCGAGCCATCCCACAGGCCGTCGTGTGTCGTTCGTGAACAGTTTTGCTATCGAAGGACATTTCTTCAACTTCACAACTTCAGGGCAATGGATGTGGGACGAGCTCCAAGTCCTGATCCCCGCGAGCCAGGATCCGTACTCGGTAATCGACGGCATTCAGAAACTGGTGGAAGCCGAGACGGCTGCGAACGCCGGAAAAGCGGAAGCGGAGTGGCAACAAACCACGACAAAGTACCGCGCAAAGACGCTGTCTGCGACGCCTGGCATTAATGTCATTCCGACTTCTGCGGGCATTGAGCTTCACGTTCGCTATATCACGCGCGCGTACGAACGGCATGAGGCGCGCAAGCGTTTGTATGAGGCCGTCGTGCAAATCATGCATGGCAAACGCGACGCGGTGAAAGTATAGGAATCGCTCCGGCATTCGATCGATGGAGGGCTTCTGGCGGAAACTGCAGCAGATTTAGGAACGCTCATCGTCACTGGTGCAAGCCGCGGCATTGGTGCCGCGATCGCCCGCCTCGCGGCGAGTCGAGGATACTCTGTTGCTGTCAATTTCTGCAGCGGTGAGAAGGAGGCTGTTCAGGTCGTGGCGCAAATTGCAAGTAATCATGGACGGGCTCTGGCCATCCAGGCGGACGTCTCGAGCGAAGAGCATGTCCTGCGAATGTTCAGGACTGCGGAACAGGAGTTGGGGCCGATTCGAGGACTCGTCAATAATGCCGGGATCACTGGCGGATTTGCCCGCGTTGAAGATGTTTCCGCCGATGTCATCCAGAAAACCTTCGCGGTGAACGTGACGGGAGCACTCCTGTGCGCACGCGAAGCCGTTCGCCGGATGTCCACGAAGCGCGGAGGAACGGGAGGCGCAATCGTGAATATCTCATCCCGGGCAGCACAAACAGGCGGCTCTGGTGAGTGGGTACATTACGCAGCCTCCAAAGGCGCCATTGATAGCTTTACGGTCGGCCTTGCTCGGGAGGTTGCGACCGAAGGAATTCGTGTCAACGCTGTCGCTCCGGGACTCACCGACACCGAACTACACGCCGCCAATGGCGAGCCGGGAAGGTTGCAGCGACTGATGGGCACAATTCCCATGAGCCGGGCAGGACTTCCCTATGAGATTGCCGAGGGTGTTCTGTGGCTGCTGTCTCCCGCCGCCTCGTATACCACCGGAGCAATTCTCAATATCGGCGGCGGCCGGTAGAAGATTCAAGAGCCGGCGCCGTCGGTGCGCTCTTACTTCCTTTTTGACTCCAAATTCTTCCTGAGATATTCCTTCGTCTTCTCCGGCAAGCGGGAAGTATGCAAGATGTCGCGGAGTGTACTCGGCGGTATGGGTTGAGCAAATTCAATAGCCCGCGCGAATGGTGTGTGAGCGCTGCGCAGCAGGGCTTCACGGATTTCCAGTCTCGCCGACCACTTCGCATGATTACAGATCGCGCCAACCAACGCCGGAGCACAGATGTGTCGCTGAATCGCCTTGACCACCGCAGCCTCGGTGAGACGCGGATTATCCAGTGCCGCTTGCCATACAGCTTTTTCCTTGTCGAGTAAGAGGCCGCTCACAACTAAGGGTGAAGAGCGGCGCGCAAGCGAAATTCTCTCTCCAAGGCTAATGGACGCAAGTCGCGAAAGTAAGACTTCGTCCGCTGCCCGTCTCAAATCAGCAGCGATTGCCGGCGTCATCGCAAACCGCACCAGCTCAAATGTGAAACATTCGCGAATCAGCCGCAGAGAGGTCCGTCGCGGAGTTCGAGGATGGGAGGCGACCGCGATCCGAACCTTCCGCGACTTCATCAACGCTTCGTCGCGAACGAATCGCGCAATTTCGTCGTCGGAAAGGTCGGCTTGTTTCAAGCGGCCCAGAGCCCCATCTTCGTTGAGGGCTGCGTCACCCGCGATCGGCCCCGCGACAGATTTCTGGGGGGCGGATTCGCCGTCACTTTGAGCTTCGAGATGTGGGGTCATTCGTGATTTGTTGCGGCGACGGACTCCCAATCGACGGGCCACGTAGGGTCCCTCTAGGCCAAGTTTGATCCAGTCGACGATTTGCGGGCCATGCGTAGCGCGCCGGCTACCGGATCGACGACATCCGCCCTCACGTGAGCGCGCGAATCCAACTTTCGCACTTCATTGTAAAAACTTTCGCGCACGAGTTCTGAGTGACGAAAGACGCCCCCGGTCATGGCAACTGGTACGACGCTCCCCTCGTCCTGGGCGAACAGGCGAGTGATCACCACGTGCACGGTCTGCGCCAGTTCCCTTCCGGCGCTCGCTAGAATCTGCGACGCGACGTCGTCACGGCTTGCTACAACTGGACGAAATAGAGCGGCAAAGTCTGGCGGGGGCACAGAATTCGCCGCACGGGCGAGGTCCAGAACAGACCTCACACCCCAGGCCCGAAATAAGCCCTCAGCCAATGCGGAAGGAAGAAACTCATCGCCCTGGTCGCTGGCGCGCAGCACAGCGCTCACGGCTGTTCGTCCAATCCAATGCGCGGAGCCTTCGTCGCCGATAGCAAACCCCCACCCACCAGCCCGGACGGTTTTTCCGTTTTGGTCGCGTCCAAAAGCAATCGAGCCGGTGCCGGCAATGACGACCACACCCGGGCCGCTCCCAAACGCGGCTTCCAGCGCAATCTGCATGTCGCCAACAACGTCCACGGGAGTCGGAAGGATTTCCGCCAGAAATTCGCGCACCATCGCGGCTAGCTCGGGACGCGCGGCTCCGGAACCTCCTACACATGTCCGTGATACTTGCGCAGGCTCGATACCCGCGGCGGAGCACGCGTCTCGGACAACTTTTTGAAGTGATGCACGCGCTATCGACTCTCCCACACGAACGATGTTGCTGGCCCCCGCGGTAACGGTTGCAAGCGTTCGCGCCTCATCGCCCACAGCGCAAGTCGTTTTGGTACCTCCGCCATCGATGCCGAGATAGTAGGACACGGGTTAGTTTTAACACAGAGCCGTTGGCCTTCGGTCTTCCGTCGTGGATTTCTTGACTACGTCTACAGAGTCTCACTCGCGAAAAGCCGCGGATGCCCCGATAATAAAGGTCGCGATAACAATCATTTTTTGGAAAGCTTGCAATATTTCTTATGGCTGCAAAGATCCAAATTACCGAACTCAAGAATAGCGGGGATTTGCGGGGCTTCAGTTTCACGGCTCCCGCGGACGCCTTGGCATTCGTTGGGCGGATGTCAGACGTTCATCTGGCGTCGACCAGGCCCGGAGCCGTGCGCGGCAATCACTATCATCTTCGCCGGCGCGAGGCCATCGTCGTACTTCCGGGGACGAAGTGGTCGCTGCATTGGGACGAAGGCGCGGACCAACCGGCGCAGCATCGGCAATTCGACGGAGGTCTTGCAGTGTTGGTGCTGGTCTCGCCGGGAGCATCTCATGCGGTCCGCAATGATGGCGATCGTCGACCTTTGGCTGACAGCGATTTCCTCGGAGAGCTACGACCCAGCGGAGAGCGTGACGCGGAAGGTAATTTGACCGGAACGACGCTCTCTTCGCCTCGCTGCCATGTCGGATCCAATACCGTTTGTGACTACGATCCAATTGACTAACACATGGGCCTGAACAAACTTGACTTCGGCATCATCTCGGTCTATCTGCTGGGGATCACGCTGTTTGGCCTTCAGTTCCGAAAAAAACAGCGCACTCTCCGCGATTACTTTCTCGCCGGCCGCGAGATACCGTGGTGGGCCATCGCCCTTTCGATCGTGGCGGCTGAGACCAGCACCCTGACGATCATCAGCATTCCGGGACTGGCCTACGACACGAATCTCACATTCCTCCAAGTTGTCATGGGATACGTAGTGGGGCGTTTCGTAATCAGCTTCGTCCTTTTGCCGCACTATTTCCGTGGCGATCTGTTCACTGCTTACGAGCTCATCGAACGAAGATTCGGACGCGGACTGCGCTCCTTGACGGCTGGATTGTTCCTGCTCACACGCGCCGCAGCAGAAGGAGTGCGCGTTTATGCCGTGTCGATCGTGGTTTCGATTGCTTTGGGTACGGGAGAAGTTGCGTCGATTGCGATCATCACAGCACTGACGTTGATCTACACCTTTGAAGGAGGACTCGCGGCAGTTATCTGGACCGATGTCGTGCAAACCGCCATCTACGTTGGCGGCACTCTGGTGGGCCTGTGGACAATCTTGTCGCTCGTCCCGGGCGGTTGGACGGCGCTTCATGCGGCGGCGCTGGCTGCAGGCAAGCTCCAAGTCTTCGATTTCTCCGGGAACTTCTGGATCCCTTACACATTTTGGGCGGGCCTGATCGGCGGAACTTTCCTGACCACTGCGAGCCACGGCACGGATCAGTTGATCGTGCAGCGACTCCTTGCGGCGCGTGGACAAAAGCAATCCGTAACGGCTCTACTTTCGAGCGGCATCGCGATCCTTTTCCAGTTCGGCCTTTTCCTGATCGTCGGCGTGTTGCTCTGGGGTTACTACCACGTTCCCTCCTCGGCTTTTGGAAGGCCCGACCGAATCTATCCGACGTTCATCGTAACGAAAATGCCGCATGGGGTCTCCGGCCTGCTGATTGCCGCGATATTGGCAGCGGCGATGTCGAATCTGAGCGCCGCATTGAATTCGCTTTCGTCCAGCGCGATCATGGATTTTTACGCGCAGTTTCGACCTAAGTCTGACGAGAAAACCAAGATGCGGCTCTCGCGTCTGGCCACGCTCGCTTGGGCAATTGTCCTCTTCGGCCTCGCGATCATCGCCCTGCACAAAGTCGGCCGCGTGGTCGAAGTCGGATTGCAGATCGCATCTATCGCGTATGGTGCGTTGCTCGGAGCCTTTTTACTTGGCACATTGACGCGACGCGCAAACCAGGTCGGCGCGATGGTTGGCATGGCCTGTGGATTCGGCATCGAGCTCTATTTGTGGTTGGGTACGCGTGTTCCATGGACGTGGTGGGTTGTGATCGGGACGTGCATCACTTTTTCGGTTGGGTGGCTCGCCAGCTTCGCAGCCGGTACAGGCAAGCAAAATACAGTCTGACCCTTACCCCAAATGCTCAACCCGGCGAGCACGGTGGGCTTCGTCAAGCCGCTGGTGCTGGGATTTCTTGCTCTCCAGCGCGTCTTCTTCACTTCGTGCTTCTTCCTGAGCTCCGGCCTATTTGTTCCGCTTTTATCCAGTACTTCGGTGTTGCTTCCCGTTTTTGCCCTGCAGCTTAGGCTCGATCTGCGAAAACGCCCGCCCAGCGCTCCTTTTGGGGGCATTCCTCAATTGGTCCAGATAAGGGTTACCTAAGGTCAAGAGCCGTGGACACGTTTACCCCCTGTCCTATCTCCCGTATTTTTGAAGCTCCAAGTCCTGACTCTCTCCCCAGTCGGGTTCCAATGGAGCGAAATTGAATGGCGACACCTTACGGCGGATTTCAACTCGGACTGCTGCCCGAACGTAAAGTCAATAAGCGGGCGATGGCGACTGCTTATGGCATCGTCCTGTTGCTCTTGATTCTTGTCATCAACCTCGGGCTTATTCTTCCGCAAAAGCTACAGCTCGCGCAGTTCCATGTTACGGAACTGATTCCGATGCCGTCGCTGCGTCCGGAACCTGCGCCTATCAAGCCCCGACCGCAGCTCAAAGTGAAACTGCTCCCTGCTGTGAAATTGCCGGTGTTCGATCAGCCGAAGCTCGTGATGCCCAAAGAAGTACGCCATGAAGCTCCAAAGCCGGTCGAAGCGCCCAAGGTCGTAGTGAACCAATTTGTCGCGCCCCAGCTGAAGATTGCGGTGGGCGGAGCACGCCCACAACTCGTGCACATGGGCGATTTCGGTGGAAGCTCGCAGACTCCGACGGTGAATGCTCCGGTACAGCAAGTTCAAACCGGCGGCTTCGGCGATCCGAATGGATTGAAGGGTACGGGAAAGCAAGGCGCGAAGCTGTATGCCGCGTCCATGGGTTCGTTTGATATGCCGACTGGTCCTGGCCAAGGTAATGGATCGGGCGGCGCAAAAGGAATTAAGGGCACAGTCGCCAGCGCAGATTTCGGCAGCGGTGTTGCTACCACCGGCAAAGGCGATGGACGCAGCAACGGTCAGGTCTCGACCGGCGGTTTCGGTTCTGAGCAGGTTGTTCATCAGGGGCCGAAGGTTGCGCAACTGGAAGCTGGACCCGCGACAAATCCAGTGGAAATCACCTTCAAGCCGAACCCGGTTTATACCGACGAAGCTCGTGCTCTGAAGCTGGAAGGCGAAGTCCTGTTGGAAGTGAGTTTCTCGGCGAATGGAACTTTGCATGTGAACCGCGTTGTTCGCGGGCTGGGTCACGGCTTGGATGAGGCTGCAATCGCGGCTGCAAACAAGATCCGTTTTAAGCCAGCACTGCGCATGGGTCAGCCAGTGGATTCTACGGCGGTCGTACACGTGCTATTCCAGATGGCCTACTAGGTTTGACGACATAAGTTTGGCTGTTTACAGCAGTAGATAGATTCGAACTCGGGTAAGAGAACTTGGAGAACAGAGTCATGCGTACATCGAATTGGATCCTCACCGCGGCGCTGCTGACGTCTATAAGCGCGACCGCACAGCAACCGGCGGATTCAAAACCGTCCGCTCAGCCTGCCGCACCTGACGCCACGCAGACATCGCAACCGGCGGTTCCGACCGAGAAGCAGGCGGGCATTCCGCAGCCTGCCGTCGAGCCTGCTCCGACCACGATGGATCAGGTTGTGAGCCTGTTTATCGAGCGCGAGCACGGCCTGATTAAAGTGCTCTCGACGCGCACTCCGGTCGTCGAGACCTATCTGCAGAATCTGGTCTCCGATCCGCAACTCGGTCCCGTGCCCAGCGAAGATCATTACTTCCTCGGCCGCCTCGACATGGGCGAAACGGTCGACCGCAAGGACTATTTGAAGGAAGAAGAGAAGGGCATGCAGGCTCGCCTGCTAGGCGGATTCCAGAAGCTCTATAAGGTCCAATATCAGCCCATGGGCTTTTCCTGGATGGTCTATGCCGACCGCACGGACTTTGATCGCGAGCACTACGACTTTCACTACGCCCGCCGCGAGTTCCTCGGAGATGTGCGCTGTCTCGTGTTCGACGTAACTCCGAAAAAAGGTTCCGGCAAGGGGCGCTTTCTCGGTCGTCTGTGGGTTGAAGACCAGGGATTCAACATTGTGCGCCTGAACGGAACGTACTATCCGCAACCGCGCAACTCCTACTTCTTCCACATGGATAGCTGGCGTTTGAATCTGATCCCCGGATACTGGGTACCTTCATTCATCTACAGCGAAGAAGGCGACTTCAGCGCGGGCGTGAAGAATAAAGTGGCTTTCAAAGCACAGACCCGCATCTGGGGATACGACTTAAAGAAAGGCGGCAAGGACGACGAGTTGACGCAGATCCGTGTCGACAGCGTCACGGACGAGAGTCAGGCCGCGCAAGATGCTTCTCCTCTGCAGGCTGAGCGCGTTTGGCAGCAGCAAGCGGAAGACAATGTTGTCGAGCGTCTGACCAGCGCGGGGTTGCTCGCGCCGGAGGGCGATGTAGACCGCATCCTTCAGACGGTCGTCAACAACCTCGAAGTCACCAATAACATCGATCTGCCGCGTCCAGTCCGCACACGCGTGTTGCTCACTTCGCCTCTGGAAACATTCAGCGTAGGAAACACCATCGTGATCAGCCGTGGTTTGGTTGACGTGCTACCTGACGAAGCCAGCTTGGCTGCCGTACTGTCACACGAACTGGCGCACATTGTTCTCGGCCATAATCTGGGTTCCAAGTATGCGTTCAACGATCGCATGCTGTTCTCCGATGAAGGCACTTATCAGAACCTGGGCTTCAAACATATTCCGGAAGAAGAAGCATCTGCCGACAAGAAAGCGATCGATCTGCTCAAGAATTCGCCCTACGCACAAAAGTTGGACAACGTGGGCCTGTTCCTGAAAGCGTTGCAGCAGCGCACTCCGCAACTCGCCGCACTTCTGACCACGCACCTGGGCAATCCGCTGGCGGAAGGTGGCCAAATCAACCGTCTTGCCGCTTTGTCCACGATGGGACCGGCACTCGATAACAACAAGCTCGATCAGATCGCAGCTCTGCCGTTGGGCGGCCGCGTGAAGGTCAATCCCTGGGACGACAAGGCGGAGATGGTGAAGACGGCTCCGGTCGCCATCACCTCAGCGCGTGACAAGATGCCGTTCGAAGTCACGCCCTTCTTCCCGCGTCTGGCTCGCTTCGGTGCAACAGCGGTAACAACGCCGGCGGCTCCAACAACCGCAGCCAACACGAACCCGGGCAACTAACAATCACGTAGAACTTGCGGAGGGTACGGCTCACCAGCCGTGCCTTCCGAAGATTTCAACCGACACACGATTTCTGTACCAAGGTGAAGTAAGGCGCAGGCCGGGATCCGGAATCTCTTCCGGGATACCCGGCCTTCGTCATTGTTCTCAAGGTTGGCCTATGGGCCATTGTTTCAAGCGTGCAGCCCGGAGATTGTTCCCACTAGTGCGTTCCCTGATTGCCTGTAATGGCGGAGGAATACGATCCGTCTCCGGTTGCGCCCTGCTGTCCTGGCAGCCCGACAGCTTGAAAGAATGGATATTGATCCTGCGCTGGCAGATTTGTCGGAGGTTGATCGGTCGGCGCAATCGAAACACTTCCCGCCGTGCACACGCCTGTGTCCGGCACAGTGAGCACACAATAGTTCGGATCAAAGGCCAGCAGAGCGTCGAGCGCGTAGACTTCCATGACTGTCGCATGCCGTTCGACAGCAAATGGGAGGAGCGGGCGAAGATCTCCGGTCAAGCTCCCGGTAAGCCCGATGGGATCCGAGAGATCGCGCTGCTGCAGTTCGAGAAAGGGATCGCTTTGGTAGTAAGTCTCGAACGTCCCGCACCAGTCGGATGCACAATACACTGGCGGACTCTTAGCGTAATTCGTAATGTCGCTCCCACGAAGCCCCTGGCTACCGAAACCGTTCACAAGGCCAAGAGCGTTGTGGTGCGCAACCGCGCTGTCCGCTTCGGCTGTGCCGTACGATGGATCGACGGGAGAGCCCGCTTCATTGAGCGGATCCATCACTTGCATCGCCGGATTCTGAGATTGAATGAAGTCTCCAATTTCTGCGTAGTAATCGAGCCATGCCGACTTACTATACGTGTTCGGCGAAGGAAGCAATTTAAGACTGTCGGTGCAGTAAGGGTAAGCCTCCCCTCCAACGGATCGTCCGATCCGCATGTAGGAGATCTGTGACAGACTCGGAGAAGCGTTGAAGTGCGCAATCGCGGCTGCAATGAAAGCTTCCCAAGCCGTCTTAAAAGGCGATTCGTAAGGGACAGCCCAGGACTGTTGGGCGCTGACTACAGTTCCCGGAACGGAAGCCGTATTTGCCGTGAGAATTCCGGATTGGTACTGAAAAGTGTCTGCCGTGACGTTCTCAACCGCAACCCCTAGAGGACTTGCGGTCCCGGTTGTCTCTGAGGCCGGTCCGTAGTTCACGTGCGCAAGACTGGCTGTAAATTGACTGGCTGTAGATGACGCGATTGTCACTGTCTTTCCGTTGAGGAAAGTCGCCTTCCTCAGACCATGGAAAGTAACTGCCACGCCCACGGGAAGGCTGTTCGCCGCCGTGATTTTGAGGATCGATCCACTGACCTGCACTTCCGTGATTTTTTCCTCGGCAATGTTGTAACTACTCGGAGTACTGCGGCCCACCCAGATGATGTCGCCATTCTGATAGCCATGGGCGGTTTCCGTAACCGTCACCAATCCGTTTAGATCGCGGCTCATCGTCGCGGTGGCCGCTCCCGTGTAATTGCTGCAGCCATCTTTATTGCCGTTCAAAACATCTTCCATGTTCGAAGCGGTATGAGCGGCCCAAGCAGAGGTTGTGACGTAGTAAGGAGTGCCGCGGTTGAAGCAACTGTTCGACGCTGAGCATACGCTCGAAGCCCCAGTCATACCGAACAGAATCAAGTTCACTTTCTTCGTCCTTGCTTGTGCCGCGAACCACTGCGCATTGACCGCATCCGCCGCAGTCCAGTCGTAAGTATGCGTCCATCCGAAGCTATCTTGTTGGCAAATGTCAGTACCAATCGGACTGCAAGTTCCCGGTCCAGGCGCACCCGTTTCGACCGTGGCCCATTCCACGGGAACCGTGACCCCTTCTATGGCGTTCTGGTTCATCACCGTGCTCATGAAGTGAGCATTGTTGGCTCCAGTCGCCGGGGGAAAAACAACATACACATGCGTGAATTGGCTGATGGTCAAGCTCGTCGAGCCGCCGATCGTTCCCACTGCTGCCGCAATCGTCGACTGTCCGGAAGCAACCGTACTCGCGAGGCCCGTCGTGCTTATCGTTGCGATACTCGGTGCCGACGAACTCCATGTCGCTGTCTCGGTGAGGTCCAGCGTGCTGCCATCCTGGTAATTGCCAGTCGCAGTGAACTGCTGCTGTGTTCCCATCGCGATTGAGGACGCCGCTGGTGTCACCGTGATCGAAACCAGTGCTGGACCTGACACGTTCACCGTCAAGGCGGTTGTAGCCTTGATCGTTCCGTGAGCTGCCTTGACTATGGTCGTGCCGGCCGCCAGCGAGCTCGCCAACCCATGCGTGGTCCCGGCATTGCTGATCGTCGCCACAGTGGTGGCAGACGAACTCCAGGTAACTGATGAGGTCACATCGCGCGTTTTCCCTCCCGTAAACGTGCCCGTAGCTTTGAACTGCTGCGTCTTGCCCACCGGCACGGCAGGATTCGCCGGAGTAATCGCAATCGCGGTCAGAACGCTTGCCGCTTGCACAGGCATAAGAGCCATCTCCGCACCGGCGTGCGGGTAGAGAAACAGTGTAGTTACGGTCAACGCAATTCCGAGATTGCAGATGTTATGGATTGCTTTGTTTGGAAACCATGCGAAAGGCAAAACAGAGCGCGCGCAAGAATTCATCACAACCTCCGCGACGAAGAACGAAGCTCGAGGCCGTCCGCTCCCGTTGCTAATGGTCCGCATGCGGAGCTGCGCTGCGGCCTTCCCGCGAAAACGGAATGACGTGTTTCGGACTATGTGAAATGTATTAGCGGCAAAACGTGGGGACTGTGACCTCACTCACTCCACAACGTGAGCGCAGCCTCGCGACAATGACCCTGGGAAGGTGACGAATGCCGTATGAAGCACGCGGACTCGGGAAGCCAGATCCGAGTTATCCACTTCATTATGGAAAGCATTTCTGGCGTGCCCCAGACGTTCGAATTGCGTGCCGAGTCAAAAGAAGTTCTACGTTCCTCGCGAGATATGCAGAGGTTTGCAACAAAGCTGAAAAATCAGCGCTCCGAGAGTCTATGTCGCGAAAAAACTCGGATTTTCCCACCCGAGCGCTTGTGGTCGGTGTAGTATTCCCAGCGTCCCAATGTTCCCAGGTTTCTCCCCCTAGGCCCTAGTCAAAAAATCAAAAACTTTTGGAGATACGATGACAGCGAAGAACTGTCTCTCCTGTTGCTTTGTGCGCATTGCCCTTTTTGGGCTCATGACGGTCCCTTTTACCGTCGCACAACTCGATCAACAGAAACCGCTCGCACCGGCGCCCACACCATCCAGTTCAGTCACAACGACCCCGATTCCCGCTTCACTTTTCGGAATGTCGAGTCACAGCGATGTTCTCTTCGGAACACCTTGGCCGACCATGCCTATCTACGGAATGCGTCTCTGGGATGCGGGGACCGGCTGGGGGCAAATCAACACCGCGAGTGGCGTCTATGACTGGACCCTGCTCGATAGCTGGATCGCCGCAGCCGGGAGGCACAATGACCAATTGATTTTCACATTCGGCATGACGCCGACTTGGGCAAGCTCCAAGCCCACGGATGCCAGTTGCGATTACGGTGCTGGATTCTGCGATCCGCCAAATGATCTGAAGACCGATGGGACGGGCACAGATCAACACTTCATCAACTTCGTCACCGCGATTGCGAAGCACGCTCCCAGCATCACGTACTGGGAGATGTGGAATACGCCTCACGACATTGCGCAGTGGACAGGAACCAACGCCCAGCTCGTGCGCATGGTCAAAGACGCGAGTACCTACATCAAGAAATACATTCCGGGGGCCAAGATCATCGCTCCGGCAAACGGCCAGCTCAACTATCCGTACCCTTCATCAAACTGCACGATGCCCGACAAGATGGGAGGCTATCTCGCGGCGGGGCTCGGCAAGTACCTCGACATCATGGCGCTTCACACGTATTACACTACGGTACCCGAGGACATCGTTCCCGTGCTGCAGTGCTATCAGAGCACAATGGCAACCTACAAAGTGAGCTCACTTCCACTGTGGTCCACCGAAGGCGCCTGGGGGCTCAACAGCGATCTTCCCGGATCCTCCGACCAAGCGGGATTTGTTGCGAGACTTTATCTGTTGCTGTGGTCGAACGGTGTTGTGCGCCACTATTGGTACAACTGGGACGACGAGAACACCGGCACGTTGTCCGACAACGGAGTTCCCAATTCCGTCGCCACGGCCTACCAGCAGGTCGAAAGTTGGATGACCGGTCGGACGATGAGTACTCTATGCGCGGAGAATGGTTCGGGAATCTGGACCTGCGGTTTCACAGGCTCCAACGGTTATGCGTCGCAGGCCGTGTGGTATCCAGGCGGCAATACCAGTTACACCGCGCCGAGTTCGTACATCAACTATCTGGATCTTGGCGGTACGACGCACTCGATCACGAGTGGCGCGACCATTACGGTCGGGGTCGAGCCAATATTGCTCCAGAATCAAGTGGGCAACAGCGGCACTCCCGACTTCGCTCTTAGCGAACAGAGTCCGTTCCCGGAAGTGACGGTGGGAACCGCAGGCACAACGGGCACAATCACGATCTCTTCGGAAGACGGGTTCTCTGGCACGGTCAACTTGAGTTGTCCGACGACGTTCGGAGCGAGCAGTTGCAGCATTAGTCCCACGTCAGTCAGCACTTTCCCGGCGACCAGCACCCTCACAGTGAACGGGACGAGTTTCTCGGCTGGCACGTACCAACTCGCCCTGCAGGGAACGTCGGGCGCGCTTACCCATTCCTTCAATGTGGCGTTCAACGTGGGTGACTTCTCGCTCACGGGACCGGCTTCCCTTGCTGCTGCTCCCTCGAGTCAGGCGACTGCAAATCTCTCGGTTCAATCGTTGTATTCGTACAGTGGCCAGGTGAACGCAACTTGTAACGCCACGGCTTTGACGGGCGCGCAATGTATGCTGACTTCGTCCAACCCCATTGCGGTCGGCAGCGGTGCAACGGTGCCGGTCACCGTAACCGTCGCAATTCCCGCGAACGCTTTATCGGGCGTTTACAACATCAGCGTCGAAGTTGCAGACATCAATGGAAATTCCAGCCACTCCCTGACAATCCCACTGACGGTGAGTACGCCGACTCTTGGCTTCAACTTGGGGTCCTTTGCTCCGGCCACTCAGACGATCACCTCGGGGCAGTCTGCTACTTACAACTTCAGCGTTATCCCGACGAACGGATCTTTCCCGAATGCTGTAAACCTGACTTGCTCTGGCGGACCAGCTCATTCGCAGTGCGCTTTCAACACCAACCCCGTAACACCGGGTAGCACCTCCGCCCCGGTTGTCATGACCATCACCACAACCTCGGCTTCTGCCGCATCGCGCCGCCCGATAGGTAAACTCGCCATCCTGTGGCTGGTACTGCCCACCCTTATGGCATTTGTCGCCGCGAGCAGCAAAGCAGGACGCAACAAGCTCTTTTTACCAGCGGCATTGCTCGGCACGGTGATGCTGATGTTTCTGCTGCCTTCTTGCAGTGGATCCGCTGGCATCGGATCGACTGGAAACGCGCAACCGCCTGTCGCGCAAGGGACACCTCCCGGCACCTACACCGTAACGGTGACGGGATCTTCCGGATCGCTGCCTCAACAGGCGGCAACTGTCACACTTATCGTCAATCAATAGCCCAAGATGGCCTGCTCGCGGAGAGGCCGGCCATCTCTTCTTTTCAATGTCCGGTTTTGAACAGCCGGGTTCGTCAGCGCACACTCTTTGAGTTCCCTCTCTTCGTAAGTCATTGATCCGTCGAGAAACATCGAATGCGAAATTGGACGATCGCATGCTGTGCCCTTTGGAGGTTTCCATCACAAAACAACGAGAAGGAAGACAGCAACGATGACCACGCTGATGCAAGACGTGCGATACGCCGTACGCCAATTGCGAAAAACCCCGGGTTTCACGATGACCGCCATCCTGACTCTCGCGATGGGGATCGGGGCGAATGCCGCCATCTTCACTCTCGTCAACTCAGTTCTTCTTAGAAATTTGCCGGTTGCCGATCCGAAGACTCTCGTCAGGCTGGGAAACGAGAACGATTGCTGCGTGGGAGGCCGGCTTAAAGAGGATGGGAACTATTCTTTGTTCTCTACTGACACCTACCAGCAGCTCAAGAAAGCGTCTCCAGAGTTCGAAGAGTTGGCCGCCATGCAGGCGGGTTTCAGCTACCGACCGGTGATTATCAGACGGGACCAGCCCGAATCAGTTGCCCAATCGGTGATGGCTGAGTTTGTTTCTGGAAACTATTTCCGAGCCTTCGGACTCCAGCCACGCGCCGGGCGCCTCTTCGTCGATTCCGATGACAAACAGGGTGCTCTCCCAGTAGTCGTCATGAGCTACCAGACCTGGAAGCGCGACTACGCCGCAGATCCATCGATTGTTGGCCACACGTTCTGGGTCAACACAAAACCCGCGACATTGATCGGCATTGCGCCCGAGGGCTTTTTTGGCGATCGGATTTCCACAACGCCACCGAACTTCTATCTTCCGATCGAAGCGATGCCGGCGCTTGCGAATGCTCCATACGTCCACGATCCCGCCACAGTCTGGCTCTACATGATCGGGCGAGTTAAGCCCGGGATCACAACCGCTTCACTTGAAAACAAGTTGAGCGCACAACTGAGGAATATTTTTGCTTCCAGCCCGCGATTTTCGGGGGATCACGGAAAGGAGTTGCTCGCCAGGGCTCATCTCGTACTCGTACCTGGCGGCGCGGGAATTCAGTCGATGCAGGAACAGTACGGATCGAATCTTCGGCTGCTGATGTGGATCGCCGGGCTAGTGCTTCTTATTGCCTGCGCGAATATCGCGAACTTACTGCTTGTGCGGGGTCTTGGACGGCGGTCCGAAATGTCTTTGCGAACCGCTTTGGGTGCCATGCGCCGCAGGTTGATCCGACAACTGTTGACCGAGTGCATCGTGCTGGCTGGAATCGGCGGCATCGTAGGACTCGTAGTGGCTTACGTTGGAACCCGAATGCTGCTGATGCTGGCGTTCCCAGGTGCGCAAGACGTCCCCATCAATACGAGCCCTTCGATACCGGTCATTGCGTTCGCCTGCGCGTTGTCGCTGGTAACTGGCATTCTGTTCGGGGTGGCGCCCGCATTCGTCGCGGCCCAGGCCGAACCAGTGGAAGCCCTCCGCGGCGGTGCACGCACGACCCCCTCCGGGCTCGCGCTTCTCCAGCGTCCGCTGGTGGTGTTGCAGGCTGCACTGTCACTCATCCTGCTGATCGGTGCCGGTCTGTTTTCTCAAAGTCTGAGCAAGTTGCAAAACACCGACATGAAACTCGATTCCACGAACCGTTACATCGTGCACATCAATCCGCAAGCCGCGGGCTATCCGCAGACCCAGGTAGAGGCGCTCTACCAGACGATGGAACAACGGTTTCATTCCCTCCCCGGTGTGGTGAAAGTCGGTATCGGAACATACACCCCGATGGAGGACAACAATTGGGGCGATGACATTCAGGTTCTTGGTCAGCCGTCACTTGGAAAGGGAGCATCCTTTGTGAAGGTCAACGCGGAATTCTTTGATTCCGTCGGAACCCACGTTGTGATGGGACGCGGAATCGGCGTACAGGACACTGCCAAAGCTCCTGTTGTCGCGGTGGTGAATAAGTCCTTCGTGAAAACGTTTTTCAAAGATGGGAGCAACCCAATCGGGCAACATTTTGGCAGCCCCGGGCCTCGATCGCCCGCAGATTTCGAAATCATCGGAGTCGTCGAAGACACCGTTTATGAAAGCGTTCGCTGGAAAGATCACAGCATGTTCTTTGTACCCATGATGCAACGGCCGGCTAGTCAAGACCAGCCGATCGAGTCTGACTTGTCCCTCTATGCGGGGGCCATGGTAATCCAGACCGAGCGTCCGATCGGTAATATGGAGCAACTTGCTCGCGCGACACTTTCAGACATCAATCCCAATTTGAGCATCGTCAAGTTCCAAACGTTTGACCAGCAGATTGCCGACAACTTCAACGATGATCGCCTCGTTGCTCGCCTGACGATGATGTTTGGAGTGTTAGCCTTATTGCTCGCGACCCTTGGGCTTTATGGCGTTACCGCCTTCACAGTCGAACGCAGGACACCTGAGATCGGAGTTCGTATGGCTCTTGGCGCCGCACGTGGCGGCGTCGTTGCCTTGGTGATGCGGGGTGCGGTGATTCAAACCTTGTTGGGCTTGGCAATCGGCATTCCCGTTGCTCTGCTGTGCGTCCGATTCGTGCAGGCTCAACTGTACGAGATCACGGGGGTTAGCGCGATAGTGTGCATCGGTTCCATCGCAATGCTGGCAATGGCTGCAGCTATTGCAGCCCTGATCCCAGCCCGCCGCGCTGCGACAATCGATCCCGTGCAGGCACTTCGATCGGAGTAACGGAAGATTGATTTACGGTTGGCGAGCCCAAGCCAAACCATCCGCTCCCGGCCCAGCATCGATCAGTCGCGAAACGGTCCAATCAGAAGTTCGAATCTCCGCAACCTTGTGGCTCGCGTCACACGACACATAAGCCACCGCGCCGTCCGGGCGCACTAGAACTTCCTGCGGCGCCGCCGGAACATCGATCGTGTGTTCCACTTTCATCGTTCTCAAGTTGAGCACTCCCACTTGCTTGACGGTCGGCATGGCGATGACCAGCCAATTTCCATCGGGCGTCGGAGCTGTTCCATATCCGGTTCCAGGGATCGGAATCCACGCTTTAATTTTCCGCGTGCGAGTATCGATGACGGCAAGTTGCGGCTTCGATTGGTCGGAAGTAAATGCCAAGAGATCATCGACGGAAAGAGAAATGCGCTGCACACTGGAAGAAACAGCGATCACGTCGAGAGTCTTCCGCGCCTCCAGGTCGAGCACAGAAACGGTGCCGGATCCCACGTTCGTCGTATAAGCGTAATGCCCATCGTGCGTGATCGCAAACATGTGGGATTCGGGTTTCCCGGTCGGAATCGATCCGACAACCTTCAACGCGTGCGGATCAATCGCAGTGATCGCGTTTTCGAGTTCGGTACTTACATAGAGCAAGCCATCCTTGGGGCCAAACATCGGACAGTGAGGACGCACTCCACGTCCGAAGCTCAAATTCCCTGCGACCTTCCGCGACGCAATATCGACGACGATCATGTTGGATCCGTCCCTGCCCGGTTTTCCGACCCCAGAGTCGCCGTAAATCGGAACGTACGCCAAACGGCCATCCGGAGAGGCAATAACTTCGTGTCCGGTCGTCCCACCTTCGGCAACCGTTGCGACTTGCTTGCCCGACTCCGGATCGATGATGCCCAGTGACTGATCGCCCTTGTTAGCGACGAACAAAACCCCGCGCGATGCCGAGGAGGTTGCATGCCTGACAAAACTACGAGTCCCAGGATCAGAGGCAATATGAACAAAATGGACCGCACCATGTGAGTCTCCTGTCGGGAAACTCCGGTGAGTTCTACTTCGCCCCTAAATCGTCGTGCTCATGATAATTGGGGTAAGGTGGCCGCTTGATCTCCGGCTGCGGATGTTCCTTCAACTGTTGCATGACCACTTCGATCGCCTTATCAAGTTGCGCGTCGTGACCCGAACGCCATGCAGAAGGATCGAGATCGACTTCGACGTCTGGCGCGATTCCGCGATTCTCGACTTCCCAATCGCCGTTTAATCCATAGATTGCTGCGCGCGGAGCGGTCACGTGCCCACCATCGATCAGCTCAGGATATCCGCCGATCCCGACCAGTCCTCCCCATGTCTTTTTACCGATCAGAGGCCCGATGCCAGCCTTGCGGAAATACCACGGTAACGCATCGCCGCCAGAACCAGACATTTCATTAATCAGCATCACCTTTGGCCCGTAAATCCCTTCCGAAGGGCTCGTCCAGTCATGGCCTTCGCGGGTGACGACCTTGCTCATCATCGGTCGGCGCAGGTAGTCGATGATGTAGTCAGCGAGTTGCCCGCCTTCGTTAAAGCGCTCGTCGATAATCGCGCCATCCTTCCCTACCTGAGAGAAGAAGTAGCGATTGAAGCTGGTGTAGCCTCCACCGGCGGTGTTGGGGACGTGGACATACGCGATCCGCCCCCCAGTAGCCTCGTCGACGCGCCGGCGGTTGTTTTCGATCCATGCGAGATGGCGGACGTTCTCTTCGCTATCTACGGGGACAACCGTGACCTCGCGCGAGTCTTTGCCGTCAGGGTTCGGTCCGATTTTGAGAACGACCTGTTTTCCCGCGGTCTCTTGGAAGAAAGAGTAAATATTTTCGCTCGCATGAAGATCCCGGCCGTTTACAGCGAGAAGGTATTCACCTGCTTTGGCATTGACGCCGGGTTGCGTTAGTGGCGCTTCGCTCCCTGGATTCCAGTTTTCTCCGTTATAGACTTTGGCGATGCGGTAGCGATTGTTCTCGAGGCTGTAGTCTGCGCCTAGAAGGCCGACCTTAACCTTCTTAGTCTCAGGATGTTCGCCGCCGCCGACAAACATGTGTCCGACCGTTAATTCGCCCAAACACTCCTGAAAAAGATACGTAAGTTCGTCGCGTGAAGCGATTCCATCGAGATAGGGCGCGTACTTCTTCTTTGCCTTTTCAAGGTCAAGACCGTGGTAATGAGGATCGTAGAAGAAGTCGCGTTCGATGCGCCATGTCTCGTTGTAAATCTGCTTCCACGCCGCACGCGGCTCCACGTAGACTTCCCAGTCATCGAGTTTGAGCGGGCCGAAGCCCGGCTTTGGTGGACCACTTCCACCGGGGCCATCGTCGACCGAAGCGGTCGCCCATGAGTCACCTCTGCGATAGAGAATTTTCTCGCCGTCGAACGACACCGTGAAGTCATTCACGTCCTCCAGCACCTTGTCGACTTTCCGCTTGCTCAGATCAAACTTCTGGATCGTCTGACTGACGTTGGGTTGGTCGTCTTCCGTTACGACGAGGGGACCTTCCGAGAGAAACAGAATTCCGGACTTGCCAGAGAGCAGATTGAGATAGTTCTTCGCGGGAATTGGCAGGGAAAGAATGCGCTGGCCGATGCCATCGATATCGATCTTGACGACGACGGATTCGTCCTTCTTCTCTTTGTCTTTCGCGTCTTTGTCCTTTTCGGTGGCGTCCGATGCTTTGCCCTTGTCCTTCGCCTTGTCTTTGTCCGAATCAGATTTTTTCTCGTCTTTGGCTTTCTCTTCGTCACTTTCGGGGGATAGGGGCGATTTTTCGTCCTTGCTCAAAACGGTCACATAGACGCTGCGGGTGATGCGATGTTCGTCGCTCGACATGTCGAGGCCGGCTGCGGAAAGGGCAACGTTGGTTGAAGCGGCGAAGTACAGATACTTACCGTTCTTGTCGAACGACGGATTGACCGCATCGCTCATACCATCGGTGACTTGAAACGCCTTTCCCTGATCCAGAGAATAGACAAAAACGGTGTGCTGCCCGTTGGCCAACTGCTTTGAGTATGCAATCCATTTGCTGTCCGGCGACCAGGTTTGGCCGAGTTGCGTTGGACCGAAGCCTCCGAAATAGTCCGAGTCGACAAGTTTCGGCGTCGTGTTGTCGAGATCGATGTACCACAACTGAAGACGCTTGTCGGTATAGGCGATTTTCTTACTGTCGGGCGACCAGGTTGGCGTGTAGAAAAACGATGGAGGATTGCCAAGGTTCAGATGGCGTACCGGGCCCAGGCCATTCTGATCGCGAATTGCCAGTTGGTATTCGCCAGACTCGTCCGTGAAATAGGCGATGGACTTACCATCCGGAGACCAGCTGGGATCACGATCAGCTACGGCGGGACTATGCGTGAGGTTGCGGATATCTCCCTTATCGGTCGGGACGGTGAAGATTTCTCCCCACGCTTCAAATAAAGCACGAGCCCCTGTCGGTGAAATTCCGTAGTTCTGAATTCTTTTTGTCTCGACCTTCGCGAAATGTGGGCGAACCGCTTCGACGTCGCCTTCCACATGAATGGTGACGTTCTTAGCCTGGTGTGTTTGCAAATCGTACAGCTTGATCGAGCCGAACTGTTCGATCACGATAGAGTCCGGCCCGGCCGAAGCGGTTTTGAAGTCGAATCCATCGCTGTGCAAAGCTTCCGTCACCTGTTTCGTCTTGGTGTCGTAAGCAAAGAGGCTGACGGGGCCATTTCTATCGGACAGAAAGTAAATCGTATCGCCGATCCACATCGGGTGATGGTCGTTCGAATTTTCTCGAGGGACTTTGACGATGCTCGAGTCTTTTAGATCAGCGATCCAGATCGGAGTCGTCTGTCCGCCATGGTAGCGTTTCCAAGCCTGCTGCCACTTGGGATGAGGAACGTACGCCAAATGAGACGCGTCAGGTGAGAAGGAAGCGTCTTCCGCGATTGGAAGAGCCAGCGGCGCGGGAAAACCGCCTTCGACGGGCACGGTATAGAGCTGATCCTCAAAGTGCATGAAGCTGTTTGCCCATGAGTTGAAAAGTATCTTCTTTCCATCGGGAGTCCAGCCGGCAACGTACTCATCGGCAGGATGATAAGTCAGACGACGCGGAATCCCACCAGCGGCTGGCACAACGTAAACGTCAAGATTGCCTTCGTATTCACCCGTAAAGGCCACCATCGAACCGTCAGGAGAAAAGTACGGGAGCGCCTCCGTTCCGACTCCAGAAGTCAGACGTCGAGCATCGCCGCCGTCGCGACTGACTGTCCAGAGATCACCGCCATAGTTGAAAACAATCTGGGTCTTGCTGACGCTCGGAAATCGCAATAGAAGGGGAACGTCGGATTGTGAGGCTTCCAGGAAGGTAGCGGCAAAAAGAACGGCCAGACAGACGAAGAGATATCTGCGCATGCAAGGAGCTCCAGAGAGTAGAAAAAAAAGAGAAGGGGCATCTTAAGTGTGCAGAATGGATTAGGTCAAGAAACCACGCAAAAGGCTTCGTGGGCCAAAAGATCGGGAGGTTACTGGCGGTAGGCTGAAACGCTGGAACCTGCACGGGCGAGAGCGCCTGCGCGAGGTTCTTGGTCCCTCTTAGTCTTCCTTCTTTTTGCTCTTGCCGGGTAGGCTTGCAGGGTTTTCGTGGGTACGCTCGCGGAACCCTCCGCGAAGTCCCGCAGCCAGTCCGACTTTTGACTCGCCGAATCTATCCCGGAGTTTGTCTGTCGCGGCCAACACGTCTTTCCACCGTTGCTGCTGATTTCCTTCGAGCAAATCAATCTGGGCGGCCTGGGTGGTAAACGATGAGGCGTGCACCCCAAGCAACCGAACCTGAATTCCCTTCTTCCAGTTTTTTCGAAACAGAGCGCGGATTTGTCCGAAGATCTCATTGTCCAGCTGGGTTGGGCTCGGCAAAGTATGGGCTCGAGTAATCGTCGTGAAGTCTTTGTATCGGAGTTTCAACTGAACTGTTCGGGCGTAGAAATTTGCTTCGCGCAGTCGTCGACCAACCATCTCGGAGAGGCGCATCAAGGTGGATTCGAGCTGGGCGATGTCGGCGGTATCTTCGTTGTAAGTGTGCTCATGGCTGATCGACTTTGCATCAAGATCAGCTCCGACTTCAGTATCAAACCATCCTCCGGCGTCTTCGCCGCGAGCTTTGCCGGCAAGAGCAAGTCCCCATTTGCCAAAGCGGTCGTCGAGTTCCGACTCTTGCAGTCGCGCGAGATCTCCAACTTTCTTGATACCGAGCGCGTGAAGATGGCTTTCCATAACTTTGCCGACACCCGGAATCTCCCGTACATCCAGTGGAGCTAGAAACTTCGCCTCCTGTCCGGGAACGATCCACAACACACCGTTGGGCTTGGCCTGCTGGGAAGAAACCTTGGCGATCAAGCGCGAACTGCCGATCCCCACCGAACAATTCAAGCCAGTTTCGTCCTTCATGCGACGATGCAGACTATGGGCAGCCTTGAGAGGCGGCCCATGTAGTCGTCCTGTCCCCGTCATGTCCAGATACGCTTCGTCGATGGAGGCCATTTCAACTTGCGGAGTAAATGCGCTGAGGACTTTGTAAACCTTCTCGGAGCATTCCCGGTAACGCTCGGGATGTCCGTCGACGAAGATGGCGTGAGGGCATTGTTTCGCTGCCGTGCGGAGCGGCATGGCCGAATGGACACCGAACTTGCGAGCCTCATACGAGGCGGCGGACACCACTCCACGCTCGTCGCGCTGCCCGCCGACAACGACTGCTTTTCCCTTGAGCGTCGGATCGTAGAGTTCTTCCACCGAGACGAAGAAAGCATCCATGTCAACGTGAAAAATGGTGCGCGGAAAGACGGGCTGGTGCTGCGCTGCCATGCTAGCCAAATTCTAGCAGCGTTGGGCAAGCTTGCTTTGCTCGGGAACGGACGGGCGTCGGTCCCGCAGACGCCCCTACACCGTAACTTTTTCCGGTAGGTTGGCCGCTATACGCAGTTGTCTCACTTTTTCGTAGACTTTTCCGTATTCGCGAGCCGAAGCACTCCAGGAGAAGTCTTTGTTCATGCCGTTGCGCATGAGGGCTTGCCATGAAGTCTGATCACGGTAGGCTTGCAGCGCGGCTCTCACCGTAAGCAATAACGATTCGCCGTTATATTCGGTGAACTTGAAGCCCGTTCCCTTCCCGCTGCGCGCGTCCCAGGGCTCGATCGTGTCGTCCAGACCTCCCGTCGCGCGCACGATGGGAACCGTACCGTATTTCAGGCTATAGATCTGGTTCAGACCGCACGGCTCATAGCGGGAGGGCATGAGAAACATGTCAGCGCCTGCTTCGATCTTGTGGGCGATTGCATTGTCATAGGCGACCTTCACAGCGATCTTGTTGGGAAATTGCTTATTCAAGCGCTGGAACATTTCTTCGTAGGCTTTGTCGCCCGCGCCGAGAGCGACGATGATCATTTCTTCTCGCGCAAGGCGATCCGCGACCTGAGAAATCAAGTCGAATCCCTTTTGTGCGGCAAACCTCGAAACGATTCCAATCACGGGAAGCTTTGTGTCTGCGTTCTTGATGCCGAAGGCCGCAAGCAAATCCTGCTTGCATTTGGCCTTCGCCGAAAGATCTTGTGGCGAGAACTTCGCGATTGCAAATTTGTCGGTCTGCGGACTCCACTCGTCGTAGTCGACGCCATTGAGAATGCCAGTCACGGTTGCAGCACGGTCGCGCAGCACACCTTCCAATCCGAATCCGTATTCAGCCGTTTGAATTTCCTGGCTGTATTTCTTGCTCACCGTCGTGACGAAGTCAGAATAGGTAAGCGCTCCTTTCAGGAAATTGACCTGGCCGAAGAATTCCATCTTGCTGATCGTGAAGAGATCCCATGGAAGCATCAGATAGCGGAAGAGTTTCGGGCGGAAACAATCCCTGGTAGCCCATGTTGTGGATGGTGAATACGGTACCGACATCCTTGAAGGCAGGATCTTCCGAGTAAATCGTCCGCAACAGGATAGGAACCAGCGCGGTCTGCCAATCGTGGCAGTGAAATACTTGCGGGACGCCAAGAATCTTCGATGCTTCGAGCACGGTGCGGCAAAACAGAGCAAAACGTTCCGCATTATCTGGATAGTCGCCGGCTGGTGTGCCGTAGAGCGCATCACGATCAAAATATTGCGGATATTCCACAAAATAAAATTTGATATTGCCTTGCCCGCCGCTAGTAACCACCGATGCAAAGCGATATTCGTCGTCGAACGGAACGGTCACGCTGCTCAAGACGGTCGTGGCATCCGAGAGCTTGGTTTGACGATAGCGCGGCAAGTAAACGCTAACCTGATGTCCGAGGGCAGCAAGTGCGCGTGGCAAAGCCCCGACAACATCGGCCAGGCCGCCGGTCTTAGAAAATGGGACACCCTCGGAAGCGACAAACGAAATATTCATGAATGCGGAACCTCCAGCGGGCGTGATTCCGCCGCGCACGATATGATGAATGAAACCAAGGGGCAAGGTCCGACCGCTTAAGATGCGCGGACCGACAGGAAAGTCTACTTCCCGAGGGGGTGAGGGTCAACGTGCCAAAGGCCGCTTCCGCGAATCGTCCGCGAACGAAGCCCAAACTGGGACAGCATTTCCTAAACAGTGAAGAAGCCGCTCTACGGATCGTCGACGCGTTAGGCGATGTTTCGCAGAGCACTGTTCTGGAAATTGGTCCCGGGTCGCGGGATTCTGACTTCTTTGCTAGCGCGGCGGGCAAGGCGGCTGATTGCGGTCGAACTGGACCGCGTGCTGGCCGCTCAGCTTCGGCTGAAATTCGGAATGTCGCGAAACGTGGAGATCATCGAAGCCGACGTTCTTGCCGTCGACTTCGACTCGGTCTTTGGACCGAAACCCGGTCTGGGGCGGCCGGGAATCGAGATCAAGCCCGAACAGGTGAAAGTGGTTGGCAATCTTCCCTACTACATCACGTCGGACATCTTGCTGCGGCTGTTTGAATTTTCGAACCGCTTCGAGACCTTCGTGATCATGGTTCAGCGCGAGGTCGCCGATCGGATCGCGGCTGAGCCCGGCGGCAGTGAATATGGCATGTTGTCGGCAACGGCACAGTTGTACGCGCGCGTGGAGAAGCTATTCACGTTGCCTCCGACGGCCTTTTCTCCGCCGCCGAAAGTGTATTCGGCGGTTTTGCGCTTAACGATCGACCCTCAGCAGGAAAAGTTAGGGGTCGCGGGCGACGGATTCGTCAATTTCCTGCGCCTTTCATTCGGGCAAAAACGCAAGACGCTGTGGAATAACTTGAAGGAAAACTACGGTGAAGCCGAGTTGAAACGAGCTCTCTCAGAAGCCAAGGTGAAGCCCACGGTGCGCGCTGAGACCCTGACCCTCGAAGAAAACGCGGCCATCTTTCGAGCTTTGCGGATCGGCCAACCCCAGTCGTAGCGTTGCAGTGCTTCTGCGCCCAAGTAAGGAGAGACCATGGCCGGTGAACTCCTACGTCATCCCGCGGTAGCCGGACGATTTTATCCTGGGCGATCCGTCCGATTTGCGAGCCGAAGCGGTTGCACACCTTTCTCAAGTACAAACGAAAAATCAAGAAACTATTCGAGCCATCGGATGCATCGTTCCGCACGCCGGCTATATGTACTCGGGACACGTGGCGGGAGCTGTATTCGCTCATCTGGAAATTCCTGAATGCTGCATCGTGATATGCCCGAACCATACGGGTATGGGACAACCGTTAGCCGTCATGAGCGAAGGGGTCTGGGCCACCCCACTCGGAAACGTGTCGATTGATGGGTCGATCGCGTCTGCATTGAAAGAGAAATTCCCCTCTCTATGCGAGGACCCAGCAGCGCATCGCGCAGAACATGCAATTGAAGTCGAGCTGCCGTTCCTCCAAATACGGCAGCCGGAGTTGCGCTTCGTTCCTATTGCAATCGGGACGAGAAATCTCGCAGCGCTCGAAGGCCTGGGGCACGCTTTGGCATCAGTTATCAGGATAGAAACGATCGTCACGTTGATCGTCGCGTCGAGCGACATGAATCACTACGAATCCGACGCGGTGACCCGTGTGAAGGATCAATACGCGATCGAACGAATTCTTTCGCTCGATCCACGCGGGCTTTTCGACGTCGTAACCCAGCAGGACATAAGCATGTGCGGGTATGGACCGGCAGTAGCGATGCTCACTGCGGCGCGGGCACTGGGGGCAACATCGGCCGAACTGGTGAAGTATGCGACCTCAGGCGATGTGTCGGGAGACCGCCAGATGGTCGTCGGCTACGCAGGCATCGTTGTCGGCTAGAGGTGTTCCGGTGGGCGAACGGCATTTCCTTCACCCTACCAAAAATGAATCGGGAGGCCAATTGCGGCCTCCCGATGGATTTTGCTGGGTCGACGCTCTGTGGCTAGTGATGCGAACCGCCACCTGAAGAACGGCCAACCGGAGCGCTTTGCCCCATCGAACTTCTTGACGTGCGAAGATGCCGCCGTCGATGAACTGGGTATCGAGCGCGACGAAGACGACGGCGGGCCAAATCCCGAACTCCTGTTCGGCGACGTCGCCGCGAACTGCGGCGCGGGACGCACTTCAGCGAAACCGCTCTTGGCAACCTGGTGGTTCAGATGGTTCAGATTCTGGATCGATCCACGTGGTATCCCCATTCCCGCAGTACCCGATTTCAATATCGACGCGGGACGGCGCAAACGGTGCAGCCACGGCGCTGTGGCCTACTACTACGGTTCTCGTTCCCCCAGCCGTGGGAGCGACAAGAGCTGTTACGTGCGGCGTCCCGACGGCGGTATAGCGCGGAACGGTAAGCCAGTTGTTCCAGTTTCCCGGCTGCCAGCCCCAACCGAATCCCGGGGCGAACGCCCAGCTACCGTAGCGATATGGCAACCATCCCCACGGATAAGCAGAAGCGAACATGTACCCGACGCCGGGATAAAATCCCCACGCGCCATCCATGAAAGGATCCCAACCTACGCCGGTGAAGTAGGGCTGCCACATCATGCCGAATCCGGGCACATTGGAATAGGCGCCGTAATAGTTCATGTCGCTGACGCCGTATCCGTAGGGCGAAGAATTATTCTTGGCGTATTGATCGTGATAGGAAGACGCCTCTTTATCCCACGAATCTAGCGGGGATTCCGTACACGTTGTTCGCGACCGTGTATTTGTCGTCTTGCGAAGCATCGAATGTGGCGGTCTTCTTCTTTTCAACCGTGACTTTGCCGGACGGACCATCCACTGCGAGATCGCCCTTAAACACCGCGAGGTTTGCGATCTGAGGCGAGGCATCTACGCGGAAATGGGCAGCATGATCGAGAGAAATCCTCTCATGCGAGAAAGCAAGGCTGAACTCGTCAGAGCTCTTGCCGAGCCAATTCACATAGGCCAATCCCTCGGACAAACTCACCTGCGAGATGCGATTGCCGGCATCACTTAGGCCCAAAGTCGTGAATTCCACCTGAGCTATTGGGGCCGAGGCGCATGGAACTACCGTCTTCGAATTCGATTTCGGCTCGCCCGCGATCGCGCGTCCGGACCTGAGTTCCCTGCGTGATGGGAAGATTGAGGAAGGCATCCTCGAATCCTAAACCTGTGTTCTTATCGATTTGAACTGCGCCCTGAACATCGCTCAGACGAACGATGCGCGCTTGGGAACCGGCCATCGCTGGGACCGCAAGAATCGTGCAAGATGCGGCTAGGAGAATCAGACTGAATCTGGAACCGGAAGGATTGAGCATGGCAACCCCCAACGTGTGAACTCAATTAGAACACGGTTCGGCGCGTGAAGTTGTAAAAGTTGCGTCTGTAGCGGCGTTCCGGAGTCATCGAAAGCCGGCTGGAGACTACTTCGAGGTGACCGCGCGCGGGCTCCATTTCCATCAGGCGGCGGGCGCGGGCGCGAACGACGTTGATCACCGAACTGTCCTCGTAAATCTCTTGCAGGACAGGCTTTACGGCTTGTATTTCGATGATCTCGGCGCGTCTGGCCATGTCCTCCATGCGCTTCAATTCATCGTCGAGGGCGAGTTTCTGATAGCGATGAAAGTACGTCAGCCGCCGGCTGAACTCGAGCGTTCCCGCCAGGCTTTGAAAGAGCGCCGTCAGTTGCTGCACGGCAGGCACAGGGGAATAGTTATACTCGCCACCAGAACTATGCTGGCCATCCGTATAGGTCAGCTTCTTCGCTCCGGTGAAAGCAATTTTCTTGTTGCCGGAATCGATCTTGCCGGAGAAAAAATGGGCTTGCGACGCCAGTTCAAAGACACGGGCGCGCGTCCCGTCAGAGAACTTGAAATCGGTCTGATAAGTTTCCCGATCGTCGGAGCCCTCGTTGATGATCCCATTCGACTCGTAGTGAGCGCGTCCGTCAGATTGAACTGAGATTACGTAATGCTCGGGATTGGAGTGGGGAAAATCGAGCGAAAAGGTGACCGAAGCTGAGTCCGCTGCCATCAACGGTCGGGCCAGCAGGACCAATACATCCGATGAGAAACAGAAACCCCGGGACGACAGCTAAGTTCCTCGTACCCGCTCGGACGGTGCTGCACCTCTGGTGGCAAGTTGGATCATGTCTCTTTCTTGATCGCGCAAAAACCGCAATTCAACGATTATGACAAAGAATGCGGCCCGTTTGCGTTACCGGGCGACGGCTCGTTGACGGCTCAAAGTCCCAGCGGTGTGAAGGTGACAAATCGCAATCGCGAGCGCGTCGGAAGCATCCATCGTTTCGGGAGGAGCCGCCAGTTCGAGCAAACGGATCACCATGTGCTGAACCTGCTGCTTTTCGGCGCGGCCGTACCCGACTACGGAAGACTTTATCGTCAGCGGCGAATATTCAGCCACTTCGAGTCCCGCGGACGCAGCGGCTAGCATCGCGACCCCTCGCACCTGCCCCAACTTAAGCGCGGACTTCACATTCAGGGCGTAAAAGACGTCTTCGATCGCGACCTCGTCGGGTTGGTGTTCCGAAATGATCGCCCCTAGATGAGCGTAAATGCGCGACAACCGCCGGGGTAACGGCTCTCGCGGCGAGAGCTTGATCGCCCCACAGGTCATGCAACAGAGCTTGCCAGAGTTCTAGCAGTTCGACAACTCCGTAACCCGTATATTCGCCGCCGCAGTCGATGCCCAAAACTCGCATGCAAGATGAAGTGTATCGCGGATTGAGGCTCCTGAGCGTGGTTCTTCCGCTCCGTGGCGAGCCCCACAAGTTCGCTAGCAGCACCGTGGACGACGCTGCTGGGCGGATTCGCGCTCTCGACAGAAGGCGGAGTAGGCGGCTGTCGACGAGGTCATTTTCGATTGTTCGAGGAACCGCGAGTAAGCCGATTCGTCGAAAATCTCGCGGAGAACTGCCAGCAATATTCGGGCTGCCGCGTACAGGCGTCTCATGATCTCTCCTCCGCCAGCCGAGTCATCACGAAGGGCGTTTCCCTTACTTGTGAATCGCGCTGTCCGCGCAAGATGCCGATCCACTGTCGAGTGGATTCGATCAGGACTAGCGTCACCATCACCACCAGCATTGCGGTGACAGCGGCATCGAGACGATTATTCAGTATCAGACGCGAGGTGACGCTCGTGGGCGGAGCGGCAGCAAGAGCGCGAGCTTGGGCAAGAAATCCTACGCGCGGATTGGCATCGAAAATTTTGTACCATGAGGCGGTGAACGTGACCGAGATCAGCCAGACCAGCGGAACCAAGGTCACGGCAGCGTAGCGGGCGCGATGCAGCTTGACAATGATGGTGGTCGAAACGCAGAGAGCAACGATCGCCAGCAACTGGTTTGCAACGCCGAACAGAGGCCATAGCGAATTAATCCCGCCGAGCGGATCCTTCACTCCCTGCCACAGAAACACTCCCCACGCAGCGACGATCAAACGCGCTGGTGGCCAGAATCGACGGGTACCAGCTTGTGCGACCCAACGGCTTATAAATGTGGCCGAGGGCGTCCTGAATCATGAATCGCGCCACGCGCGTGCCCGCATCGAGAATGGTCAGGATAAACAACGCTTCGAACATCACGGCGAAGTGATACCACATCGCCATCACGGTTGCGCCGCCGAGGCTTTGCGAAAAGATGTGGGCCATGCCGAGCGCGAACGCAGGCGCGCCGCCGGTTCGGTTGAACAACGTCTGCTCGCCGACAGAGCGGGCGAGGGCCATCATCTCGGCCGCAGAGACGGGGAATCCCCAGTTTGAGATGGTTGCGGTTGCGGCCGTAGCAGTTTGGCCCACGATGCCTGCAGGACTGTTAACCGCAAAGTAAACGCCGGGCTGAAGAACGCAAGCCGCAATCACGGCCATCACGGCGACCGCAGACTCCGCCATCATGGCTCCGTAACCCACCATTCGGATCTCCGTCTCTCGCGCGATGAGTTTCGGAGTTGTTCCGCTGGATATCAACGAGTGAAATCCGCTGATTGCGCCGCAAGCGATAGTGATGAAGGCGAACGGGAAAATCTTTCCCGGCAAAAACCGGACCGGTACCATCGACGAAGCGAGTCAGCGCGGGCATGTGCAGCGTCGGATGGAGAACCAGGATCCCGACGGCAAGCAATCCAATCGTGCCCAGCTTCACAAATGTGCTGAGGTAATCGCGGGGAGCGAGCAGCAGCCAGACCGGCAGAGCCGACGCTGCGAACGCGTAAATCAGGATCAGAATGGCAAGCGTCGGGGCAGTCAACGTAAAGACGTGCGCGACTGCCGGATTTTGCGACGCCCACTGCCCTCCCCAAATTGCGAGGAGCACCAGTATGAATCCGAATACGGACGCCTCGAGCACCTTGCCCGGGCGCACCCTTCGCAGGTAAACGCCCATCAGCAACGCAATTGGAATGGTCATTGCGATCGTGAATGTGCCCCACGGACTATCTTTCAGGGCATTCACGACGACCAGCGCAACGACCGCCAGCAGGATGATCAAAATCGCGATGACTGCCGCATAGGCCACAACGCCGCCGAGAGGTCCTGTCTCCTCCTTGGCCATTTCTGTGAGCGATTTTCCGTCTCGGCGCACAGAAAAAAGGAGGATTACAAAATCCTGCACGCAGCCGGCGAAAACAGCTCCAGCCAGAATCCAGAGTGTTCCGGGAAGATACCCGAACTGCGCCGCGAGAACGGGACCGACCAGCGGTCCCGGTCCCGCGATGGCCGCGAAGTGATGTCCAAAAACCACCCACTTGTTGGTAACGAGAAAGTCGCGACCATTCTCAAGTCGCTCAGCCGGAGTGGCGCGCCGAGGATCAATCGCCAGAATTTTTGCCGCGATGAAAGAACTATAGAAGCGATAACCGAGGGCGTAACAGCAAGTCGCCGCCGCAACCAGCCACAAGGCGTTAATGGGCTCTCCGCGGCGAACGGCAACCACGCCGACCGCGACGGCACCCATAACGACAACCATTCCCCACAACAGAACCCGAAGTGGCCTTTTCATTTCAGTCGAGCATTGTGGACGACCACAGACCGAAGTGCAACAAGTGACACACGAAGAGACGCGCCTGATCGATTTTCTTCGGCGCATTCTTCCATTTCAGGGGTATTCGTTTAGTGATACTCTATCTGTTCCGAACGATTGTCACCCCAGTGTTTACGGGCCATTTCGTCCCGCCCCAGGTGCCGGGGTGCATTCCGAGGATTCATCCTGAACTCATATTGAAAGAGGAGCATTTACGATGAAGATTGGCATACTAACTGGCGGGGGCGACTGTCCTGGATTGAACGCGGTAATTCGCGCCGTTGTTCGCAAGGGAGTTTTTCACTACCACGATGAGTTTGTCGGATTTCTGGAAGGATGGCGCGGCCTGATTGAGAACCAAAGCATGCCTCTGGATCTCGACGCCGTGAGTGGCATCCTTCCAAGAGGCGGCACCATTCTGCGGACATCCCGCACAAATCCTTCCAAGAGGCCCGACGGGTTCGACCGCTGCATCGCTACGATTAATGCTCACAAAATTGACGCACTGGTAGCAATCGGCGGCGACGACACGCTGTCGGTCGCACAGAAGTTGCACGAAAAAGGGGTCAAGGTAGTGGGCGTGCCCAAGACGATCGACAACGACCTGGGCGGCACCGACTACACCTTCGGATTCGACACCGCGTGCAATATCGTGTGTGAAGCCATCGACCGTGTTCACACGACCGCAGAAGCGCACAACCGCGTTATGGTCGTCGAAGTCATGGGTCGCGATGCGGGCTGGATCGCTCTGTACAGCGGAATCGCCGGCGGCGCCGACGCGATTCTGATTCCCGAGCGCCCGTTCGATGTTGACAAGGTCGCCGAATCGATTCGCCAGCGTCACGAGCGTGGACGCTACTTCTCGATCGTCGTAGTCGCGGAAGGCGCAAAGTTTGCCACCGGAGCCGGCGCACCCGTTGTCCAAGACATGGGCAAAGACGAGTTCGGACACGCCAAGCTGGGTGGAATCGCAAACATCCTTGCTCGCGAAATCGAAAGCCGCACCGGATTCGAGACCCGCGCAGTGGTTCTGGGACACATTCAGCGTGGCGGTTCGCCGACAGCGTTCGACCGCGTTCTCGCAACACGCTACGGTCTGGGCGCGATCGACATGGTTCATCGCGCGGAGTTCGGCTGCATGGCGGCCCTCCGTTCTAACAAGATCGTTTCCATCACGCTGAAAGAAGCGATCTCGAAGAACCGGGTTGTGGACGACGAGATGATCCAGATCGCCAGCGGCCTGTTCGAAGAGATTGGCGTCAAGGAAGCGGTTGGAAAGTAAGTTTCAGATTCGGCCTCCCTCGCTTTCGGGCGGGCGGAGGCCTTTTTTATTTATGGCTGCCTTCGGAGATCGAAACTGACGGCCCGAACCATGAGATCGTGGCTCGTGCTTCTTGCGGCAGCCGTCGCAAGCGTCACCGCATGGTCGTATATGCAACGCGTTCTGCTGCCATGGGAAAATCACGTCAATGTGAAACCGGGCAAGCTCAAGGCTGAGATGGGAGATCTTTATCCGCGCTGGGTGGGGACGCGTGAACTGCTTACTGAATCGGAAAAATCCTTACGGAAAGGAAGTCACCACCGAAATTCAGATGGGGTTTTATGGACATCCGATTGATCAGACCTATGACAAGCCTGCCTCTGAAATCGTAGACGAGCAGAGGTTCGTTTATCCGCTCTACGTAGTGCTGTTGCTGGCGCCGACGGTTCACTTAGATTTTCGCGCAACTTCAAGCCTGGGCCCCAGTGTTGTTCGGCGTGCTCACGGCAATCAGTGTCTGGCTTTGGATGGGTGTAGTGCGGTGGCGACCGCCGCCGCTCGTGCTCGCAGCCGCATTCCTGATGGTCGTCAGCAGCCCGCAAATTGATCAAGGACTACGCCTTCGTCAGATTGGGTTATTGGTCGCCTTTTTTGTGGCGTTTGCCGCATGGTTGGTAAGTCGGGAACACTACTTCGCAGGCGGCGTTCTGCTTGCCATTGCCACGATCAAGCCTCAAATGGTGGTTGTCTGTGTCATCTGGTTTCTCCTGTGGAGTTTCGGTGACTGGAAAAAGCGCTGGCCGCTAGCCGCTGGATTGGGTTTTGCGCTGGCTCTTCTCGTCGGAATTGGAGAACTGCTGCTACCCGGCTGGCCTCGGTATTTCATGGACGGTCTTGAGGCGTACCGTCAATACTTCCCTACAATTTCTCCGTTGAGACTCATCCTTGGCAATTGGATCGGCGGAGCGGTATCGATATTAATCGTGTTCTTGTTGCTTCTATTCTCGTGGCTCAACCGAAAGGCTTTACCGAGTTCATCTGAGTTTGTTGAGTGCCTCTCTGCGGTTTTCATCACGACTGCGTTGGTGTTACCTTTGGTGACCCCTTACAATCAGGTGCTCCTGCTGATGCCGGTCGTGCTCTTGATGAAGGATTGGGCAAAGTTACCTCGCATCGCAAGAATAGCCTTCACTTCGCTAGTGGCGTCAACGTGGATCATCGAGTTGGTCATGCTGGTACACCCAGCGCCCATGGACACGATGAATCGATATCCACTTCTGCCATCCCTGGTTGCATTTCCTTTTGTTGTGGCCGTCCTCAGCCTCGTCAGGCGGGAACAAGCCACACCGTGATGGCTGATTGGTCGCAACGCTCGGCTGCTTCGGTATGATGAAGCGCACATGAGTGCTGGGACGAGCGGCGTTTGGCTTAGGAGGAAGCGCTTGGCCGCCCACGGGCTGCTTTTGGGCTTAGCTCTGTGGTCGGTCTTCCTATGGACGATGGCAACTCCGGGCCTGCGCGACAGGAACAACAATCTCAAAGGCACCGACTTCCTGCACCTGTACACTTTGGGATCGTTGGCCAATGCCCATCGCGGTGCGGATCTCTACAGCATGGACGCGCAGTCAGCGCTAGCCGCTGAACGGGTCAGCGAGGCGAATGGCATTCGGTATCTGCCACTTTATCCGCCGCAGGTTTCTATTCTGTTCGCGCCTCTAGCCCGCCTCTCGTACGGCTGGGCGCTCGCATGGTGGTGGATCGTCAATGCAACTGTCTACGCCTTTTGCTGTTATTTCCTCTGGCGTGCATGTCCTAACCTGCACAATAAGGGCGGGACGGTCGCGGTTCTCGCTTTAGGATTTCCTGCCTTCTTTAATCTGATCGCTTGGGGACAGACTTCGGCTCTTGCGCTGGCGTGCTTCACGCTGATGTTCTTCCTGCTACGAGACCGGCGAGAGTTTCTTGCTGGAGTTACGCTCGGCTGCTTAATTTTTAAACCGCAGTTGGGATTAGCTGCTGCAGTCGTTTTCGTTGGAATCGGAGCCTGGAAGATTGTGGCAGGGGCTGTGATTTCGGCTGTTGTTCAGCTATGCGCGGGAGTCATTTACTACGGTATCAACCCTCTGTGGCAGTGGATCGGCGCATTGTCGAACGTAGCCAATGTGATGTCGCTGCTCGAACCGAAACCGTATCAGACGCACTGCCTGCGCACGTTCTGGACGATGCTGGTTCCCTGGACAAGCGTATCGATAGTGCTCTATACAGTTAGCGCAATCGCGACTCTCGCCCTAACAATTGTTGTCTGGAGAAAGCCTGCAGCGTTCGGCCTTCGTTATTCCGCACTGCTGCTGGCAACAGTACTGGTAGCGCCGCATTTGACAGTTTATGACTTGGTAATCCTGGCTCCGATGCTGCTTCTGATAACGAACTGGCTTCAACATCAATCGCCGCAAGCTGTTCGCTGGACCGGTTCGCTGCTCTATCTCGTTTATGCTCTGCCACTCATCGGACCTCTCGCTCGATGGACGCACGTTCAGCTATCCGTTATCGCGATGGCCGTTCTCCTCTTCCTGATTTCGCGCTTGTGCACTGAAGGGCGGATCTTCAGTCTCTGCCGAAGATGCGGAAACTTAAAACGGCGTAGGTTGGCGGAACTTGGACGCAAAAGCTCACGGATCATCGCCGATTGCCGAACAGGAACGTGAGTGCATCAGGAAAGCGGCGGGCCCAATGGGATTCGTGATGATTGGCGCCTTCGTCGATGACGAGTTTCAATCGCCTGTCATCCAACCCAGCGCGCCTGAAAATGCTCGCAAGTTCCCGGACATCGTCGACCATGCTGCGATCACGTTCTGGACGTCCGGCTTCTGCCGTGCCGGTCGCAAGAAAAATGCGATCCGGCCAAGACCGTACACTTCGGCATTGCTTGATCATCTGCCGATTCGAGGCCCAGAGCGAGGGGCTTTCGATGAGCAGGCGCCCGATCAGTCCGGGCCGGGCTGCCGCAGTGTAAAGCGATATCAAACCGCCCAGAGAGGAACCACCCAATCCCGTATTCTCAGGGCCGGTTGCAACGCGATAGTAGCGAGACACGAACGGCATTACGTCCTGCGTCAGGAAATCTGGGTATCGCGTGCCTTGCACGCGCACGATCATCGGCTGCAACGACCGGTGCGGCATATATTCTCGGATGCGTTCCCGTGCCGCGTTGTCCATGCCGACTATGATCATCGGCGGCACGACGCCTTCTCGAATGAGTCGATCCGCAGTCTCGTCAACCTGCCATTCGATCCCGTTGAAAGAGGTGGATGGTTCGAACAGGTTTTGGCCATCGTTGAGATAAAGCACGGGAAATCGTCGGCCCGCGTTGTCGGGATGGTCGTAGCCTGGGGGGAGCCACACGCGAAGGAACCGTTTGTTGCGAAAAATACGACTGCGGAACTCGTGCAGGCGTAGATCTCCGGTCGCCGCCTCCACGCGGATTACTCCCTCTGGAATTTGCATCTGATTCTCAGTTTTCTGGACGAGTTCCATCAGGAAATTGCAGTCTCAGAATACAACGGAAGAAGCTTTTATGCTCTAGGGGTTTTCACTCGCAGCAGTACAGAAAATCCGCTAATCAAGGTGATAAAGGCCAAAGAAGCTAGACATAAAATACACCAGGTAGAGAGTTCATAAGCTTCGACGTAAGTCAGATAAAGCGCGAACGCCAAACCCGCCACGGAGGCCAGCAGCAACCGGTTTGGTGTCTCAGTACGAGATCTCCATAGTGTTGAAAGAAGAAAGAGACCGGCATACCCGGCCACCCCGATCGCGGCAACTGGAATTCCTGCGACGGTTGAGTATTCACTGCGATTCACGATGTCGCAACTGAATTGTTGATTGAAATCGCAATACCGAGTGGCGGATTTTGCGTAGTGCCGTTGCAAGGAGACAGCGGAAACTACAGTGCCCGCGAGCGCAAGAACTGCAATCGCGGCCAAAAGCGCCCGATTGGCGGGTTGTGTCGTCACGGAAGCTTGCAGCCTGTCTTTTCGCCAAGTTCCTGCAATGACAACACGCCTTCTTTCGGAGGATTGCTGCCAAATTGCCAACTCGGAAACAGCTTTACTCCCGCAGCTTGGCATTCCGGAGCTAACTCTTTCGAACCTTTGATCGCGCACTCAACATACGGCACATTGCGGAATGCATCCCCAAACATTGCCTTTTGATCCGCGCAATGGGGACACCAATAGAGGCCATACATCTTGGCTTGATGACCAGCCAGGCATTCGGCGAACGAATCGTACTTGTGATTTCTACGATACCGGCCTGCCATGAAGGCGCCGATCAGCAGAAGAATGGCTACCGCATAAGTAAGAACCTTCTTCTTTTTCTCCTCACTCGAAGTGCCGCTTTTCCGCAATTGCTGTGCGTCCGGGGACATGACCACTCTTATATCACGTCACTCACGCCACCACGTCTAGTGCGCCGGGGAGCACATCCAGTGCCTCGCAATGCACCGTCAAGACTTCCCCGTCGACCATCACATCCACCGGGCTGGTCAAATTGAATTCGACGCGCGGCACGGACTGTCTCTCCGCCAGCGGGTGGTTAATGTGAGAGCCGTCGTAAAGACCCGGAAGATTGCGAACCAGGCCTAGTCTGCCAATCGGCCCCCATCGAACGTATTCGATCATTCCATCGCTGATCTCCGCCTGTGGCGCAATCATCATGGTGCCGCCCGTAAACTTGCTGTTATTGAACGTGACGAAAAGACATCGGCGGTCATCGAAGTCGGATTGCGGCTCGGTACGCGTAGGAAAGGGACGCAAGTTGAACCGGGCGAGCGTCAGGAAAATGGACGCCTGATATCCCGGTTCTCCCCAAGAACTGAAGCGCCGCTTCCGGAGCGCCGCCACATCCGCCGAGAACCCCATACTCAATAGATTGATGAAGTGAAGTTCTCCGTCTCGATGCCTCAAGCGCAAGACGTCGCAAGGGCGACTACGTTGAGCCAGAAGCGATTCGATCGCGTATTCGACGCCGCGGTCGCTGAAGTCCCGCAGAAACGAATTGCCCGTGCCCAGCGGAAGGAATCCCAGGGCGGGCCGTTCGGCACCGGGAATTTGTGGGAACAGACCGTTTACTACTTCGTACGACGTTCCGTCTCCCCCGACCGCGATAAAGTGGCGAATGCCACGGTTATACGCGTCTCGCGCGATGCTCGTCGCCTGGCCGGGAGCATTAGTCTGGGCCACATCTATATCAAGACCACCGGCGCGCAGGCGTTCTAGTGCCGGCATAAGCAGGTCGCCTCGCCGACCCCCTCCAGCTGCAGGATTCACGATTGCGAGATAAGTTTGCCCCAAGATTTTGATACCGCCGAAAAAAGAGAGAATGTCCGATGCGCGCCGTTACAAAGCCCTAATCGCAGTCTGATCTGTCGATTTTCCTATTTCGTCAGCCAACCCTTGCCGCTTGATCTTCATGGAAGCGGTGCGCGGGAAATCCTTCTCCCACACGAGGTATCCACCAACGCGTTTGAAATCCGGGAGGCGCCGATTGCGCGACGAAATCTCTTCGAGCAGCTTGCTGTCGAAAGTCTGATTCTGCTCCATGCGCAGAATCATGACTAGCGCCTCGCGTCCCAATTCTTTTTTCGGCCAGATAAAGTTCGACGCGAACACAGCGTACTCCTTGACCGGCAGGCCGTCGAAGACCGTCTCGATGTCCTCGGGATAAATGTTCTTCCCACCTTCGGTCACGATCATGTTTTTCTTGCGGCCGAATAGCTGCAAATGCCCGTGCCGCTCAAAGCGCCCGAGGTCGCCCGTGAGAAGCCAACCATCGACGATCGTTTCGAGAGTGAGCTCCGGATCGTCCAGGTAATGCGACATCACCGACTTGCTGCGCACAGCAACTTCACCAATCCCGTCGGAATCGGGACTGAGAATCCTGACTTCGACGCCCGGAAGCGGCTTGCCGACGGTGTCCGCGCGAAACGGTTTCAAGTCGTTGAGCGTTAGTGCGGTACCCGCCTCGGTAAGGCCATACCCATTCACCACAGGAATGCCGAGATCGTAGAAGAACTGCATTGTTGAGGGCTCCATGAATGCCCCACCCGTGATCAATGCCAGAAGCTCTCCGCCGAAGCCACGATGAATGTTCGACAGCAGCATTCGGCTGAGCTTCACATTCGGACGCCGCCGGGTCAGGGTACGATTTATACGCGATCATGCGAATTCAGCAGAAGTCCGCTTCCAGCCCGGGCAGTTCGTCAAACTTGGCGCGCAGCCCGCGTTCCAGATTCTTGAGAATCATCGGAACCAGCGCCACGTAGGTGATCCGGTATCGCACAAACGCGTCGCGCACGAATTCAGGACGCAGCGTTCGCAGATGAACGACGCAGGCGCCGCAAACGAACGGCCCGATGAAGCCAACCATGAAATCGATCGCGTGATTCGTCGGCAAAATGCTCAGATAACGCACACCCGGCCAAAAGGGATACCACGATGTCAGCGAGCGGCACTGCTCGAGGTAATTTTCATGCGTCAGCACGCATCCTTTCGGACGTCCTCCCGTACCGGAGGAATAAACGATGCAGGCAACATCGTCTTTTTGCCGCATGATTAAGTCGGGAGCGCCTTTGCGCTTGAATTCTTCCCAACGAAAAGCGCCCGCCAAATCAGCCCCCAGAGGGGCCTCCGTAACGAGAACAATCTTGGTCGAGATCGAGTGAAACTCGAGCCTCCTGGGTGATTGCGCGCCACAGGTGATACTCCACAACCAGCACTTTTGCCTTGGAGTGTGCCAGCAGTTGCAGATGTTCGGGTGCTGAAAGCTTGTAGTCCAAAGGAACCAACACGCCGCCGCAATAGAAAACCGCGTACGCCGAGATCAGCCATTTCGACTGATTCGTCATGATGATGGCAGCCCGGTCATTCGGATCGAAGTCCGCGTCTTCCAAAGCACGAGCCAGCGGGAGGGCAATCTCTTTAAAATCGGAATATGTGAGGCGAAGCTTTTCTCGATCTCGCTCCGCCTCGATCAGGCAGATTTCAGTCGGAAAACGGTCAAGTGCGTCGCGCAAGGCGGCACCTAGACAGGTGTATTGACGGAGATCGAGCATAGCGAGATTGCTGATTCTTTGATTGTAGATTGTTGATTGACCGTCAGACGCGCGCGTCCGCACAATGTTCCCTTGCAATCAACAATAAGAGTTGTGGCTCTAGAGCCGCGCTTGAATTTTCGACGCAAGCGTTCGGAAGTCGCTGACGCCTTGTAATTCGTAGTCCGGCAACTCCACTCGAAAGTGGTTCTCGAGTTTGGTGAGCAAATCGAGCGCCTGAAGACTGTCGATCCCGAGAGTTTTGAAGAAGTCTTCGTCTGGAGATAGCTTTTCGCGCGGCACCTTGAAGTGAGCAGCGGCAAGAGTGAGTATCTCGTCGAGGGTTTTTTCAGCTGTTTCCATAAGAGATTATTTTAATTCAGTTTCGACTAGGGCAAGTAGGGCTGCGCGTCGGTGCTTTCCACAAATCTCTTCAAGCCCGCCTGCGACGGCCGGCCTCTGCAAAAGGTCGCAAAAGATGTCAATCTCCTTGCTTCAGTTCCTCGAACGGAATCGGCTTGATGAATTGTTTCGCCGACGCTGCCGTAACGCGATCGAATTTCGCCATCTGCGCGGCTGTTGCGCGAGCAGCACGCATCGCTTCACCTTCGCCAACCACCTGACTCACCAAGCCGATTTGCTGCGCCTTCGTGGCATTGAAGCTCCGCCCCGTAAGCAACAAATCGCGAACGACTGCGTTTCCGAGATCCCGCTTCAGCCGCGGGATTCCACCGAACCCAGGAATGAGGCCCAGTCTCAGTTCGGGGAAGCAAAAACGAGCTCATTTGTCTGCGATGATGAGGTCGCAGGTTAACGCCAGTTCGAAACCTCCGCCGAAGATCACGCCGTGGACCGCCGCGATCGTAGTGAGAGGCGATGCATCAATCGCATTCATTACGGCGTGGATTCGCTCCAGATATTCGCGCAGCATGTTTCACCACTTCATCCTGTCCGAATTGCTGAATCCACCCGTACAATTCGCGCAGATCCGCCCCGGCGCAAAACCCGCCTTCAGAGTCGCTGAGGATGATGAGAGCATGTGCCTCTCGGGAAAGGCTATCGAGAGAAGAGACGAATTTTTCCAACTCCTCAAGGGTGAGCGAACTGATTTCATTCAGCGGCTCGCGGTGAAGAGACAGTTCGATGATCCCGTTCTTCAGATCCCACGACAGCGTTTGGCCTTGAAAGGATGTCATGGTCAGGCCTATCCGGCCTGCTTGATCTGATACATATTTTCAATTTCTGCTTTCATTCGCGAGGAAATCAAATCACGCTTCAGTTTGCCATTGGCAGTGAGCATGCCGTTCTCGATCGAGAAAGGCTCCGGTGCCAGAAAAAATGCTCGTACCTGCTTGTAGTGAGGAAGCTGAGAATTCGCCTTATCGAGTGCGAATTGTGCCTGTTCACTCGTAACAGAGCCGGTCATGATTGCGGAAAGGTATCCGCGCCCATTTCCCACGACGACGACTTGCTGGGCACCAGGCAAATGGCGGGCAATCTCTTCTTCGATTGTTTCTGGTGCCAGCTTATGGCCTGACCCGAGAACGATCAAATTCTTAAGGCGACCGGCAATGCGCCAGGTACCCGTGGCATCGATCTCCCCTTGATCGCCCGTATGAAACCATCCGGCCTGCAGAACTTCCGCGGTTTGCTGGGGACGGTTCCAGTATCCGGGAAAAACGTTCGGCCCGCGAATCACGATCTCATCGTTTTCACCGAGCTTCATTTCAATCCCGGGAATGGAGGGCCCGACGCGCGACGGGACAGGGTTTCGAGGATCATCCATCGTGCAAATTCCGGTCGTCTCGGTGAGTCCGTATACCTGCAACACCGGGATGCCCAGCATCTTGAAATAGTCCTGCGTCTCCGGAGTCAGTGGCGCCGATCCGCAGATGAGGGCCTTCAAATTTCCGCCCACCATCTTTTTTCTAATCGTGGGAAAAACTACTGCGTTCGCCGCCCAAAGCCACAGAGTATCGGTGGCGCGCGGAGCTCTTCCCTTGCGCGACCAAGCCGCTTTGGCATGCGAGTAAATAGCCAGCCCCACACCGCCTGTTTTCGCGATCTGCTCATCCACGCCACGCCGCATGCGCTCCAGAAGTTGAGGAACGTTCAGGAAATAATGCGGCGCCACCACGGGCATATCATTCGGAATTTTGGTCAGGTCGGTATTTAGCGTGACCAAGCTTCCACGCAGAATAAATGTAAGCACAGCGATCCACGAGGCACAGAAACTGAAAGGCAGGTAGTGAAAGATCCGATCCTGTCCATTCCGGCCGCCCATCAAGGCATCCAACCGAGCCGACGTACATCCCAACATGAAACCCACATTGGCGGCAGTGAGTACGACTCCCTTTGCTTCACCCGAAGTGCCGGATGTGTAGATGATGGTGACGGGATCCTCTTCGCGGAGCTGGGGACGGTCCAGCGTCGATCCATCGACTGCCGCAAAGATTTCATCGAACATGAAATGAGGCGGCGCTTCCGGCCAGGCTTGCTGAATTCCCGCATGCAGCGCGGCGTCGCCGCAACAAACGAGCGAGGGACTGCTGTCCTTCATCATTGCCACCAGTTCCACGGGAGCTTGGCGGAAGTACAGCGGCACAACAATCAGGCCTTGAGCCATGGCGGCCAAATCCAGCGCGACCCAACGAATGCTGTTGGCCGCGAGCACGCCGATCCGATCACCCTTTTGAAGACTCTTCGATGCCAGAAAAGCACGCGCCTTGTTGACCAAGGCTAGGAGTTCTGAGCCGGTCACGCCAGTCGTCTTGCCGTCACGAATTTCCTGCAAGACCGTCGTCGCCGAGCCGGTTTTCAATTGCGCGAAAATATCTCCAACAAAGGGCATGGGCTAGAGAAACCGGTTGGACTAGTCGTAGGCCGACACGAGCTGGTGCAAAGAAGCGTTCATGGGCGGAAGATAATCTTCCCAGCTCCATTCTCCTCGTCGCGTTGAAAATTCAGGATACCGGCGCTGCACTTCTTCTTCAAAGAAGACACCCATGCGCGCCATAACCTTGAGATTCTTCACTACTGTGCGAGCGATGCCATCAGCGATCCGCTCTCCTTGCGTTGCAAGGATCTCAAGCGCGGCCAACAGTTTGGATTCGAGATCAGGGTCATCGACGTTCATCAACAATTCCTGGTGGCCACGCTCGCGCATCAGGTTGCGAATGCGCTCATCCATCGTGATGCCGGCCGATGGCACGAGACCCGGCATCGACGTAACGATCCCGTGGTATCGGGACGACGCCATCATGTGACACGCCCGAAGAATGCTGACCAATTCATACATGTTGTACTGGTCGGAGGTGAGAACAGGTACGCCCCCGAGTCTCTCGGAGATCCGGTTCGCTGGACGCGCATCCAAACGCTCTGTCGCGACCATAATGACAAATACATTTCGGCGTTTCCGGAAGGCATCGACGGCATTCGCGATCGAGGTCAGGTAATGTTGGTACGCTCGATCTGCGGCTGGTCCAGAATTGTGAAAATACACAGTCCGATAGTGACTGTCTTTGTAGGCCCCAGTTAAGGTTCGCAGGGCATACTTGGCGACAGAGGCTTTTACGGGCCATTCAAAAGGATTGATCGGGCAAACGACGAGGACTGGCGTTTTCCCATCCCACCCGACAGCACGCAAGATGCTCTGGCCGTATTCTGCCGGTTTCGGCTCGAATGTCCATGCTGTATCAGTGCCGAGTTCGGTCGGGACACCGAGTTCACGCAGTAAGGTTCGCGACTCTTCGTTACGGGTAATCACGAACGAATTCTTGCAGTAACGCGCGCACATCTTAGCCACCATCGGATCCATGTGTCCGGCCTCGGCGCCATATCCGACGGAAAGCTTGTTCTCAACGGCCGCGATACCGAGCGAGCCAATCATCATGGTTGTGAGAGCGTTCGCAAACTTGCTCTTGAACATCGAGCCTTCGCAGGCAACGACCCCATGATGTTTTGGAACCTCGTCGAACAAAAAGGGCGGGAAAATATCCGGGAGATGCACCTGTGTGGTGCCGTCGAAATATCCCTTCGAGAAGTCGAAATTCTGGCTCATCACGCTGAAGTCGACTTTTTCTGCGCCTAAAATATGGCGGATCTGCCGCAGCATTTCGTCGACGCGCACGTCGGATCCCATGTTCCGGGTTCCGTTATAGCCGGCAAATAGGAGCTTGAGTTTCTCTCCCGGCTGCCAGGGTTTGTTACCGCCCAGCATCCATCTCGCTTTGGCCCGCTCGATGTTGCTGCTGACCCACGCCTCAAGGACAAGATCCATCATGCGGCCGTACCTCCGCGAGCCGCCGGCCACGGCTTGTAAACGTATTCGAAATTGTTCTCGCGGCTGAACTTCAGCAAGGGAAAGCTGTACTGCGAAAACGGAACTGGATTGCGACCCAACTCGGACGTTGCTCGCGTGTTATCGAACACTGTGTTCCAGACCAGATAAGGCATGAACACTTTAAGAAGGGCTGCTCCATGACCGAGTCCTCCCTTGCGGTTCGAAAGGAAATTCACGGATCCAGTAAAGGGCTTCTCGGTAAACGGAACAAAGACCGGCTTTCGCTTTTGTTGCGCAGTGCCAGCGCGGTGGTCAACTCGCGAAATGTTTGGGACGATGTGCCTGACGACAGATGGTAAGTGTCGATGCTTCGGCTCATCCTTCTGGTGCAGTGTCGCAATCGCATCGGCGACAAAATCGACGTTGACGATGTCGATCTTATCCTTAGGACGAAACGGCAGCGCAGGCAGGCCGGCCAGAAAAACAAACGCTTTGACCATGTCGAATTGCGTCGTTTCCGCGCGTCGACTGTCTCCGAGGACAATGCTCGGCCGAAAAATCGTCTTTGGCGTGTCCGGGAGCAACACTCGGGTCATGTGCTCACAAAATTTCTTCGTCCGCGCATAAGGATCGTAATCGGAACGATCCCATTCGATCGACTGATCCTCCGTCACCACTTCGTTGCTTCGCTTCCCTGCGACCGCCACAGTACTGACTTCACTAAATCGGCGCAGGCCATGGTAGTGCTCGGCATGGCGCGCCAGCGTCAGCACTTCAAGCGTTCCGCGCAGATTCACATTAAGACAGGTTTTTTCGGATTTACGGTTGAGCGATGCAGCACAGTGGATAACGGAATCCGTTGTGTGAACCAGTCGGTCGTATTCGTCGCGGCCCAGACCAAACCCGGGAGAAGTCAGATCTCCACAGAAGATTCGAATCTTAGTCTGAAGATGCTCGTAGAATCGCGGAAATTCGAGGTGAAGCTGAAGCGCCCGCCAAAGCCGGAGTTGCGCCTCTTGCTGATCGCGCGCGCGCACCAGCACGTTGAGTGAAGCGCCGTGGTCGTCAAGTAGATTGGCGGCGACGTGAGCGCCGATGTATCCGGTCGATCCGGTCAGGAATATCGCCACGTTGCTCCGTTGGTTCCTGTTTTCAAAGCGTCTCCGTTGGTAGGCGCAATCTGAAATGTGCGCGGCGGCCGAGCTTCCAGTGGACGCCCTTCAATCAGAGGATACGTCCAGCGCCGCAGCGCCGGGATATGAATGTTGATCCAATATTCCCACCAATCGAGTGAGCGCGTGTCGTAACCAAATTGATCCCTTTCCTCGGGAACCAGCGCATACGATAAGCTTCTCGATATTTTCCGCAGCAAAATCGTGCTCATTCAACAAAATGAACGGCTCAAACAGTTCGATCAGCTTCTCAAGACGCTCGAGGCTACGCTCGGTCTTGACCAGAGGGGCCTTCTTCAGCGGAAGCGGCGACATAATGCGTTGGATGGATTTCACGATCGCCTTTTGAGCCGGCGCCGACATACGGTTGTAGCGCGTCTTGGAAACAGGAATCGCGTCAAAACGAAGCCGCAGCCACGATTCGAGGCCTTCCTGCGCGCGGTAATGTTTTCGGTGCGCCAGCGACGTAAGTTCGATCGAGCGCCCCATATCACAAGGGTTTGTCACCGACGTCGCCAGCTGATAAATCGAATCGTGCCGTCGTTCCATCACTGCCGCGGCGATCAGAGTCATCCCGTTGCAGACGGCGTCGACCGGAATGATATCCAGACGTTTGCTCTCATTCGAAGGCAGTTGGCGGAAGTATGTGCCCAGCAAATACGAAAGTGACGCCGAAGTATTGATGCCCTCGTTCCAACCGAGAAAAGGCTTGGATACGGACGTTTCGACTATAGCGGGACGAACAATCGCGACGGGTAATCCTGCTCCGTATTTCGCCATCAACGACTCGGCCAGGCTCTTGGTGAGAGTGTAAGTGTTCGGCCAGCCAAGCTCCTTGGCGCGACGCGAACCAGCGTCCGTCAGGTATGTTTTCAGCCAGCGAACCCGGTTCTTCCGGACTTGATTTTCAAGCGCCGAACCCTGCAGATTTTTCGCCGCGTGCTCTTTGGCTTGAGATTGCGCGCGCAGGGTAGCCGTGACCTCTTCGCTTTCGGCCTTCATCTCGCCTTGTTTCACCAATTCCTGCAGCGAGTTGTATTCCTGCTCAGCATCGAATCCGGCCACGGCGCGCGGATTGTAGTTAGGAACTACTTTCTCGTTGACGCGTCCGTCCTGCTCACCGGCAACGTAGCAAGTCGAAAGATGGAGCAGCCCGGCGTGATCGGAACTGCGAACAAATTCCAGAATATTCAGCGGCGCATCGGTGTTCGCTGAGAGGGCGTCCCGAAGATCAGGATTGAAATCGGTCAGTCCTGAGCTGTTCACGATCACGTCCAGATTTCGCTGCAGTGTCCGTGTAGTCGCGTCGTCGAAGCCTAACCCCGGCTGCGTGACATCTCCCTCAATCACTTCGATTTTTTCGCGGAGAAAGTCGCCGAGGCGATCTCCGTATCGCTCGAAGAGCGGATCGAAGACAGGAGAATCTTCAATCATCTTCTCGAAGCGGCTCGCCGCGGGATTTGATTTCTGTCTGCGGATGAGCAGGTAAATCCGGTTCACGTCGGGCAAATCAAGCAATGTGTTCGCGAGCCAAACCTTGCCGATGAATCCCGTCACGCCAATCAGCATGATGTGTTTGTTCGCGAAAGCTCTGCGCACCGAAAATCCCTGCGGTTGCGCTTGACCTTCAAATTGAACGACGGGGCGTTCCTGGGAGATCGTCGGCCGCGCCGACGGCATAACCGCCGAACGCAGCGCATCGAGAGAAATGTCCAGATGCCGTGCCAGGGTCTTCGGAGCCCGTCGGCCATCGGGCATATTTTCGCGGAACCTCGCGAAGGCTCCTCGAGGGCGGATCACGGGCTCCAGCAACCGGCCAGTCGCCACCCCATCTCGAAATTCGAGGCGGTTCGCGACGATGTGCTTCACCCCAAGATGGCGTGCTAGCGGCCGCATAATCTGTTCCAGCGCCTGGCTGACCAAGACGACATCCGCACCGGAATCAATCAAATCCTTAACTTGTTTGACGCCATTCTCTTTCAGGCGAGGTCTTAACTTGTAGTCGAAGTATTCCTCGCCCAGCAGATCGAGGCGGTCTCGGGTTACGCCACGCAACACGGTGTGCACAACCCGCGTCGCGAATTTGCGATTCGTGGAGTACAGAAAAGGACGCAGCAGCGCCATGACGAAGATCAGTCCGCGGCGGCGAAATCGCTCGGCGAACGTCTGCGCATTCCAAGTGAAGAAGGCCACCGGCCGGACTACCGTCAAATCGAGAAGACTGCCCTCGACCCGCCAGTAGACCGTCGGGGCCGCACTGGAATTATGGTTTGTCTGATCCAAAATTGCAGCCGGTCCTTATTAAGCTTCTACTTCAGCCGCCAAATGAAGCGTCTATTGTAAACAATTGACGGGGAGGAACGAAGCGGAAGCCTTCTGTTTTGAGCCTTTCTTTGAAACCTGCCTGTGAATTTCAATCTAGCTGGGCGTTTCGACTTACAGCAGGCACCCGCCCGACAATGACCGCAGCGATGCCGCTGAGCGCAACGGTCGCTGCGATCGCAAGCAGCCCGCCACGGAACGCCCCGTTGCTGGTGCGGAACAGGCCAATGATGTCGGGCCCGAAATAGCCCCCAAGATTGGCTAACGAGTTAATCACAGCAATTCCCGCCGCCGCCGAGAGACCTGCCATGCGGGAAGTTGCCAGCGCCCAGAACGGCCCGACCATCGCTTCGGCCCCTGCAAGGCCCAGAGTAATCCCTGCGACAACGACGATTGTCGAATGTCCGAAACCCGCTGCAACGAGTCCCGCACCGGCAGCGAAGGCTGAGAACGCAACATGCCAGCGCCTTTCCGCTTTTCGATCCGAATGGACTCCAACGAGAACCATGACAATCGTCGTCACCAAGAACGGAAGCACCGCAACCACACCAGTCCAAAGGTAGCTCAAGCCCGAAAACGCTCGGATCACGCTAGGCAGCCACAGAGTCACGCCGTACATCGTGGTCGAGACTCCGAAATACACAAAAGAAAGCAGCCAGATTCGGCCGCTGAACAGTACAGACCAGATGCTCTTTGCGGAGAGTCCCGCGTCGGCCTGATACTCATCCGCCAACCTCTGGAGCAACAAACCGCGTTCGTCGGCAGTGAGCCAATGAGCTTCGCGCGGAGTGTCGCAAAGGGTAAACAGCACAACTCCCCCGAGAATAATCGCGGGCAGTCCTTCAATCAGAAACATCCACTGCCAACCGCTCAATCCGGCACCATGAATACCGAGAAGTGCCCCGGAGATCGGGCTCCCGATGATGCCCGCCAGAGGATTCGCAGTCATGAACCATGCTACGGCGCGCGCACGTGCGCTCGCTGGAAACCAGCGCTTCATGTAAAGGATAATTCCCGGGAAGAACCCGGCTTCTGCCGCACCCAGCAGAAAGCGCATCGCGTAAAAACTGACTGGACCGCGGATAAAGATCATCAGGCAGGAAATCACGCCCCAAGTGATCATTAAAGCCGAGATCCAACGGCGAACACCGAATTTTTCCAGCACGAGATTGCTGGGCAGCTGGAAGAAGAAGTATCCGATGAAGAACATGCCGCCGGCGCGCCCGATCGCGCGGTCGCTCAGACCGAGCTGCCCCTTCATCTGGAGCACGCCAAAACTCACGTTGATGCGATCAAGGTAGGCGACTATATAAAGGAGGAATAAGAACGGCATCAGCCGCCACATGAGCCGGGAGACGAGGGCGGATTCGAGTCGGTCAGAGGGAGCGTTCAATGGGAAGTTGATCGGCGCAGAACGGTCGCAGCCCGCTCTACGGTGCGAGGATTCTACTCCAACGAGAGTTGCTTCCGAATTTGATCCACGATCTGCTGAGGAGCAGCGTCGATCGAGACAGTAACTGCGTCCTTCGGCTCTTCCAAGTCAGCCAACTGGCTGGCCAAGATCGCTTCTCCTGCGAAGTGGCCATGCCGTTCCCGAAGACGACCGGAAATCATAGACGCGCTTCCCTGCAAGTAAACGAACTTCACGTCAGGACCAACCGTTAGCTGGTCACGGTAGCTTCTCTTAAGGGCGGAACATGCCAGCACCACATTCTCTCCTGCAGCGATCCACTGAACAATCGCCGCGCGCAGATGCTCCAGCCACGGCTCTCGATCGGCATCGTCGAGAGGAATGCCGTTGCGAATCTTTTCCACATTCGAGTGCGGGTGGAAATCGTCGGCATCAGCGAACTTCCATCCTTGTCGCTGAGCAAGCATTTCTCCGATTGTCGTCTTGCCCAGCCCCGACAACTCCCATCACGATCACGATCATCGCTAGGTAATCCGATTACTTTCTTGAGTAAGTTTTGTCCGCGCCGGTGCGCTGGTTCGTGATGGTGAATGTTCCATCGATTTGAGCAGACGACCTTGATGTACTTACCTTCGCAATTCTCCTTCACGTTCGCGATGCGCTCGGGAGCGACATTGTGATCTTTATCGGATTCCGCGGCGTAGTGGAGCTGCCACAAATCAGCAAGGCCCGGAGAATCGTGGACGATCTGCCAAGCGGCGGGACTGGCCCCTTTGCGTGCTCCGTTGTCGATCACCGCCACCAGCGGATGCAGCGCCCAAACCAGAGCCTTCGGATTCGAAGAGTCCGAACCATGATGGGTCACCAGGAATAGATCGACGGTGCCGAGCAATTGGTTCGGGCAAGCCAGTTCGAGTTCTTTCTTCCTAGTTAGATCGCCGAGATCCAGAAAACGGAAGTGCCCGTATGTCACCAAAACACCAACGGATCGGGCATTCTCGGTTTTGTCGACATCCGCCCTACCCTCGGCTCCGCAAAGTGGATTCGCTTCTCCTGCGCCAGGCAGCGGACTACCAATGCGAGCTCCGGCCAGCTGCGAGAACACGGACCTCCATGCCTTTGATCGGAAGCCCCCAACCCGGCTTCACGATGACATGAGCATGACCCGCAATCGCCTTCTCATAGGCTGCGTAGTCTGTGCGTGTGATCTCGGAATCCTCCTGATTGGGGCCATGATCGACAAAGCTGCCAACCTTCATGCCATCCAGTAGTTGCGGAACGCCACCGACATGGTCGCGATGAAAATGGGTGATGAGAACGTAGTCGAGTTGCTTGACGCCCGCCTGACGAGCAGCGGCAATGATGCGGTCGGCGTCGCGTCCTTCGTAACCCGGCCAGCCGGCATCGATGAGCACCGACTGTCCTGATGGACTGACAACAAGGGTGGATTGCCCGCCTTCAACGTCTATAAAGTAAATCTGTACCGACTTTGCGCCTCCCGAATCTGAGGCTCCGCACGGCTGCACGACTCCAAACAATACAAACGCGAGAACAACGGTCAGGATTCGACGCATCGGTTGGCACCTGATGGAATTCTGTCGGAAGATTATGCCACGGAAGAGGAAGAATCCAATGAGGTGCGCAGATCCGGTCGTTGACACCGACGCGGGCTTACCAGTCGTTCTGTGACTTTTCGGATTCTCTGAGGTCGTTCGTCCGATTGCGCTTGCGGTAGGCAAGAACAGTGATTCCCACCGACATGAAAATTGGAGGCACAATCAGCACCAGGATTCCGGATTTCAATCCTTGCCTGAGGTTATGCCCTGCCCCGGCTGCCTGCGTATAGCACAGAGCGCAACTCTGTGCGTAACAAGCTGCGTTGGAGGCCAGTAAGATCACGCCAGCCAGCCCCAATTTCAAGTGGCGGGAAACGGAATTAATTTGAATACGCAGCATATTTCCTTTGCCTGGAACTTATTTCGCGAACGGCTTCAGAACCATCAGCCGATAGCTGTCGGCCCAGATCATATTCATCATCACCAAAACAAATAAGGTGGCGGGAATCAATGCCAACCGAAGGATCGGTTTCTCAGAGCCGAGGTGCATGAAAAAGCTGATCGCAAGAAAGGCCTGGATGGCCGCTACTCCCAGCATGGGAAACAGGTGTCCCTTCAACACAAAAACCTGCACGCACGCAAGGATCAAAATCAGCGCGTAGACAATCACATCGCCCTTCATGCTTCCCGGGTTTGATTCCATCGTCATCTCCCTTATCCAACCTTCACATTCATCAGGTACACCATCGGAACCACGAACATCCACACGAGATCGACAAAGTGCCAATAGAGCGCCCATATTTCGAGATCGTCAGCGTTATAGCGGCCGCGCTTGTATCCCATGATCACAACGAAGAGGGCAATCGCGCCGCTGAAGACGTGCGCAAGGTGCAGACCTGTAATCGCGAAAAATGATGCACCGAACATGGGAGAGCCCCACGGATTCTGAAACAAGCGAACGCCCTCTCCAATCAGCCCAAACCACTCTTTCAAGTGGAGGCCGCCGAATGCGAGCCCAAGGAGAATGGTGATGAATGTCCACTGGATTGCTTTGGACTTATTCCCCGACTTCGCCGCTCGCACCGCGATGAGGATCGTGAGACTGCTGCTGACCAAAATGAAGGTCATCAGCAGAGCGTTCATGATGCTCGATGACTCGAAGGGATGTGGCCAGTCCGCCGCCGCGTTCTTGATGTAGCCGTACGCGTAGAGCACCGCGCCGAAGGTACAAGCGTCAGAAATGATGAACAGCCACATCACGAGTTTCTTGGACGGGATCGCAAACGGAGGAGCTTCCATCGCTCCCGCTCCGTGCCCCATGCTCAGATCGGCTTCGCTCACAATGCCTCCGGGGATTCTCTTCCTACAACTTCACCAACAAAACGAGTAACAGGTATAACCACAGCATTCCCATGAAATGCCAATAATAGGAAGTCGCATCGAGCGTACTTCGGCGCAACGGGTCCGTGGCACTTCGGAATTTCACCATAACCCGTGTCAGCCCAGCCAAACCGCCGACCACATGAAGAACGTGCACCGCGGTAAAGACATAAAAGAATGAACTGTTCGGATTCGTCGGCAGGTAAAGACCCTGAGCCCGCAAGTTGAGCCATGCCAGATACTGTCCTACAACAAATACGAGCCCCAACAACATTGTCACTTGCAGCCACAGCATTCCGGAAGACCGGTTCGATCCACGGCCGCGCATGAAGGATGCAATCCGGCGCCGGGCTGTTTCGAGTGAAACACTGCTGGCGATCAGAGCAAGCGTGTTGAACCACAGAATGGGAGGGAGAACGATGTGATGCCAGTCAGTCGCCGATCCCTCGCGCACATAAAGCGCGCTTGTAAGCGCGGCAAACATCATCGCAATCGCCGAGAGGCCTACCCAAATTCCGGTTCGGGCCGGACTATCCCCGGAAATCTTTAACCCAAGGTCGGCCCGAATGATCCTGCACGATCCCGCGGAAGCCGCCGCCGTTCCCAGCGGGCGAAGCTTTCTGTTTCTCGTCGGTCCTTGCGGTGGTTGAAGAACTGTTGCCATGCCTTCGTCGATTCCTACTCTCTTTTCGTGACGTTAAGCTTCCGCGCCATCCATTCTTACGGCGTCTCTCCAGCGCGCTCTGGCGAGGTTTGCATCAAGTAATCACCCGTGGAGCTCTTCACTCCGTATTGGTGAGCATCGTGATAAACGACGAGATGCTGTCCGCCAAAATTGTCGAACGGCGGCGGAGACGACGGAGTGGACCATTCCAGTGACGTGCATTCCCAAGGATTGTCCGGCGCTATGGCTCCCTTGAAGTGGCTGTACACGAGATTGAAGATAAAGATCAACTGCGCCGCACCCGTAAGCAGCGCCGCGATGGTGATGAACCGGTGCACCGGCATCAGAGGAATGAGGAAATCATCTGTGAACGCCGAGTAACGGCGGACATTCCCTGCCAGCCCCAGATAGTGAAACGGCATGAAGATGGCATAGGTCCCGATCAGCGTCAGGAAGAAATGCCATTTGCCCAGTGTTTCGTTCATCATGCGTCCCGTCATCTTGGGGAACCAGAAATACGTTCCGGCAAATACACCCATGATGGCGGCTACGCCCATCACCATGTGGAAATGCCCGACAACGAAATAGGTGGCGTGGAGATAGATGTCGATCGAAGGCTGCGCGAGAAAGAATCCGCTGACTCCTCCGCTCACGAACATCGAAATGAATCCAATGCAGAACAGGGACGCGCTATTGATTCGCAGATTCGATCCGTACAGACTGCCCAGCCAGATCAACGTCATGATCGTGGCAGGAATCGTGATCACCAACGTTGGGAAGGAAAAGACCAACGCGGAGAACGGATTCATGCCGCTGAGAAACATGTGATGTCCCCAGACCATGTAGCTGAGGAACCCGATCCCCATCATGCAGTAGATAATGCACCTTTGGCTCAGCATCGGCTTGCGCATGTTGCAGATCAGGATGTGGCTGACGATACCGATCGCCGGCAAGATCGCGATGTATACCTCAGGATGTCCGAAGAACCAGAACAGGTGCTGCCACAAACAGTGGCGATCCTCCCTGATGGGCTTGCAAATGATCGCTGACATTCAGGCCGGAAGGAATGAAGAAGCTCGTCCCCGCAACGCGATCGAGAATCAACAGCAGGCATGCAGGCAGAAGCACCGCGAACGCCAGCAGTGAGATGCACGAAGTGATGAACCATGCCCAGCTGACAATCGGCATGCGAGCCAGCGTCATTCCTTTGGTGCGCAGATCGAGTGTGGTCGCAATAAAATTCAGCGAGCCCAGCAGCGACGCGATGCAAAACACGAAAATGGACAGTCCCCAAAGAGTCTGCCCGAGGCCCTGACCGGGACCCGCATCCTTACCCACGGCGCTCAGCGGCGCATAAGCAGTCCAACCGGAAATCGGCGGACCGTCGGGCACGAAAAATGCTGCGACCAGAATGCAGAATGCGATGAACGTCGTCCAGAAGGACATCATGTTGAAACGGGGGAAGGCCATGTCCTCTGCGCCAATCTGGATGGGCAGGAAGTAGTTTCCGAAGGCAGCGAACGGCGCATTCGTTAACACAAAAAAGACCATCAGCGTTCCGTGCATGGTCAATCAGCGAGAGGTAGTACTCCGGGTGTCACCACTCCGCCGGGTGCGCCGACTTTCGACAGCCAATGCAATCCAGGGATCGGCCACGTCGGCCAGACCAGGTGAATTCGCATGATCCAGGAAAGCACCATCCCCGTAAGGACCGCGACAAGAGCCAGGGCATAGTATTGCTTGCCTATCACTTTGTGATCGAGGCTGAAGACGTGCTTGCGGATAAAGCTCGTCGGCGGACCGTGATGTACGACGTGTGTAGATGCCTCAGACATTGCCCTGTCCCCTCTGAATCGTGTTGGCAATCGTCATCGCCGGATCGCGAGTGCGCAGCGACCTAGGTATTCGGACTGCGACTTTCAACCAGTTGTCGAAATCTTCCTGCGACATCACGTTGATATACCCCTTCATGTTGTAGTGGCCGAGGCCGCAGAGCTGGGTACATACAATTTCGTACTTGCCCGACTTTGGTTGCGGTGAAGTGGAGCGAGAGATCGAGACCGGGCACGAAATCCTGCTGAATTCGCAACTCGCGGACGTAGAAAGAATGTCCTACGTCTTTCGCATGCATCATGAGATGAATTTCTTTATTGACCGGAACAACAAGTTCGCCGGACTGAATGTCGTCGCGGGCAGGAATGTCATTTTCCGGATCGAGGCCGAAGAAGTTGGAGTTGCCTTCATCGATCTTGTCCGGATGCAGACCGCCAAATTTTCCATCCGGACCCGCATAGCGGAAGTAGAACGCGAATTGTCCGGCCTGGGCTTGAATCGGAAGCGCATCCGCGGACGGCAGGCTGGAAGTAAACTTTGGCCCAGGCCTTGCTCCCAATCGCGCCAAGTGCGATCACCTCCGCGCCCACCAGCAGGACAGCTGCGAGGACCAAATACTTTGGCTCCGCCCGGAAAATTCTTCAGCTTTCCTTTCGCGCCAGCCGATCCCCACACAAAAACGCCAGCAAGATTTGAGCGGCAAGAAACGATAAGACCGCCTCAACCATGGTCTCGTCCATCTGTTTGTCGATCTCGGCACCGTGCGTGGAAATATCCTGCGGCGGCGTAACGCTAGCCCCCAGGAAAGTGTGAGTAACAATGGGCACAGCAGACGCCAACGCGATGAGGATTACGACTACTGCGAATAATTTACCGGTCATAGTGCCTCGCATACGCCCGTGCAACCGAGTCCGAGGAATTGCTTGATTGGAGCCGCGATGACTCGCGGCTCCGCATCATAAGGTTAGTAAGCTTTTGCCTTGAAACTGAAGTCGATTGACTTCGTCTCGTTGCCAGTGATGGTCACATCCTGCGTCTGCGTTCCATAATCCTCATGCCATGCAGTCACGGTGTACTTTCCCGGCGGCAAATTGGGCAGCGAGAATCCGCCGCCATCGCCGCTGATCGAATAGTGACTGGTTTTTAAGCACTGCAAACCAGCCGTGCATCCAAGGGTGGATATTGCACTTCACCGAAATGAATTCCGGCTGATCGAACTTGTCCTGAATCGCAGGCGATCCCGGCGGCTGCGACTTATTCCACTCATGATTGACTTTAGCGAGCGGATGGATGTTGTGAGAAGTCTGATCGGCATTGATCACTTGCAATTCCTGACCGGTGTGCAGCGCAATCACATGAGGAATGTACTGGCATCCCTTTTGGGTGAATGTCACCGCCTGAGACGGCGCCGCCGCATCGTCGGCGCCGGCAGAGATGTAAACGACGACGTTATCGAGTGTATTGCTCGCACCAGTCACCACTGTCTCGGTAGTGATGGAGGAGTTGCGTGCTGCTTGGCGCAACTCGGCTCCTTCGACATGTCGATCGGTTTCTGCTTTACGGGAGTACCTGTATAAGTCACCTTGCCGCTGATTGTTCCGCCGAACATCAGGGCGGGACACAAGGTCGCAATCAGAATCGCAACACTGAACTTGCTCGCACGCATTTCCTGCCTCCTGGATTCCTGGGATCCTTGATGAAAATGTTTCTTAGTTACCGGCTCCATTACCGGACGGACTGGCTGGAGCTGCTGTTTTATCTACGTAGGGAGGAATCGTTCCACCCGCCGCTTTCAAAATGTCGTTTTCTTTGCTGTGTCGATTGACTTGCAAAGTGCGCAAGAAGTGAACCAGATCCCACGCATCGTTTGGCTGGATCGTATCTGCGAACGAAGGCATTGGTGTGCCGTCGACACCGGTCATGAAGATGCGATAGATGTCCGCGTTTTCAGCCACCGCACTTGAATCGGGAATCGTCCTTGCCGCCAGCAAAGTTGTACGGACGGATCGGTTGATCTTTGCTGTCGGTGAGAGTCGCGGCCGATGGACCGTCTCCTTTACCTTCAGGCCCATGGCATTTCCAGCACTCGAGCTTGGTGAAGAGGGCTTTTCCGTGAGAAATGCTTTCGATCGTGACCGGGGGCTCGGCCGGAACCTTGATTGGATCGCCGGACTTCTCTTTCTCCCAACGCGGCGAGAAAGTCTTGATGTAAGCCACCAGATCGGCTCGTTGCTGATTGCTGAACGTGTTCCAGATTGGCATGTTCGAGTTGGTCAATCCGCGGCCAATCGTGTTGTAAAGATCATCGTCGGTGGGCAACGTGCCGGTCGGAGTCGATCGGCACTTGAAAGTGGCGATGGTGAAGTCCCGCGGTCTTGGGATCAAGCCACTGCGCGTTTTCCCCGTTGCCATCACCCAGATCGCCATGACAGCCAGCGCAATACCGGCGGTAGTCGCTTTTGGCATCCTTGGCATGTCCCGTCAAGTTCCCGACATGGCTTTCCAAATTTTTCATGGGCTGCCGTGGATGTGGCCCAACATCGGGAGCATCCTGAGTAAACCCGGAAATCACGCCGCAGGTGCCCAGCGCGAGTGCTAATACCGCCATGCGACAAACCATCGTTTTCGAATTGCTCATTGGAGATATCCTCAAACAACAATCGGCAGCCATGGCCACCGGCTGGCAGGTCTTAGAAGTCGAAGTCGAATCCGGCCATCAGGCTGCTGCTGGTCAGATCCGTTCCGGTCACTGGCGATGTCCCTCGCTGCCGCAGCCACGAATACTCGTTGTGGAAGGCAAATCCTGCACGGCTCGTCATAAACGGGTTGTAGCGGTAACCGAACACATAGTTATCGATATTGCCCAAGTTTGACGGGGTGCCAGGAATCGCCTGCTGCGACATACGGACCCATTCCGAGCGCTGAATGATCGTGAACTGCGGGGTCCAGACATAGTGGGTCTCGACAAAGGCACCGTTCCACGTCGGGTTGCGCGCTCCCGCTGGGAGAGTCGCACCGCCGGAATTGTTCGTTGTGCACGGTGTAGCGCCGTCGATGATGTCGCCATAGCACGCGCCGAACCAAGCATTGTCGGAACCGTGCTGAGTGAACACCTGGAAGTCGAGCTTACCGAGGTAGAACAGTCCTTCGAAACCAACCCGGCTGAAGCTCTTGTTGCCGAGTCCTGAGCCGGGAATCGGAACTCCGCCGCTCGTCAGATAGGTTGTGGGCGCTTGGCCGAACATCGCGTACCCACCGACCCGCTGCACGCCGAGCTTGCCTGCTCCAAACGCCTGGCTGCCGGCGATGAACGTGGTGTAAGAATTTTGACCGTAGGGCAGGTCCACGTTTCCATCAGTCGAACTGATAACGGCCGCCGACAATCGCGTTCGATCGTTGTAAGAGTGCCCCATCCACTCGGCGCCGAGTTGGTTGTCCCCAATCTGTCCGAAGATGTTGCCGTCGTTGACTGGGATGAAGTGGAATAGCTGGTAGGCGCCACCATTCCCCGATAGCGTCAGAGTACGTTTCTCCGAGATAAAGCTGTCGAGTTCGAACTTTGCCGACCTTCACGTTCATCCACGGGCTGTGAAACAGATTGTCGAAGCGAACGTTCGCCGATTCGAAGTGGAAGGCTCCGGTCTCATCGGAGGACGGAACCAGCAGGAAACGAAATATTCTTTTCGAGAGTGCCGCCGGTCAGGATATCGAGCCCGCTGAGATTGAAGCCGGTGGTAGTGATCTTGTTTTCGCCGGTTCCTGTCGCTGTATCGACCGCGACTTTGTTGACGCTCTCGCGACTCCAGAAGGGAGTAATGCGCAATGTGATGGGCCAGTAGGAGGCGTTTTGCCAGATCGGGGCATCCCGATCGTTCATTAACTGGTAGCCATTGTCTTTGAATTTCTGGCCGAAGTAGTTCAGCATGGGCCACGATTCGTGGCAGGCGGAACAACGGAGCCCGTATTTCCGGGCGAACGCCGGCAGGGCATTCGCGTTTTGGCTGCCGCTCAGGATCAGGAACACGAGAACCAGAGCTCCGGTGAGGCAACTGCCTCCCCCACCTCAATTTACTGATTTGCAGAGACTGCATCCCCATTCGCATGCCAAACTCCTCGGGCAAATCTTTTGCTGGCCTGACTGCGTTTCCCACAAAACAAGGGCGAGATTACTGCTCACATTCACGCGCGGAACCCCTTCCACGCTCGCTAACGGACGAAAAGCCTAAATCGATATTTTTCTGTCGATTGTGTCTGTCTTCCTGCATCGCGGCGAATACTACTACTGAAGCTCAGTCGCGATTTCAAACACTTTTTACAATTTTTTTACAATGTAACGAAACCTTTACATGCTGTTTGGCCATTCACAAGCAGTTGACACGCAGGGCAACCGGGGTTGAGACTCTGTTCCGATATGCAGGTATCCGCGAACTGCATGAGATCTGTGTCTGTCAGCATTCGAGGCGACTCGTATTCGCCTCTGGCGCAGGGCTTATGATTTCTGCGGGAACTCTATGCTTCGCTTGATTCTGGGCTGCTGTTTCATCGTCGTAGCTGCGGTCTCGTCGCTCGCCGCCCGCGAGAAAGATGCCATCACGTACGGCGCGGGATTGATCGTCAATATTCCGCTGCCGGAAGCCTGAAGTCAGCTCAGGTCGTCCAAGACGTCGTTCAGAATGGCATCATTCGTGGAACCAAGGAATACAACAAAGACGAATACGTAACCGGAGCCACGACCGCCCATCGACGCCCGTCTTCGGCGAATGGACCGAGGGCGGGAAGGTCTTTTACAAGCTGAAGCTCAAGGCGCTCGATCCTCAGAACTTCAAGGACACCAACGACGTTGGAACCCTCGCCGTCCGTTACGTCGTCCGTCCCCAAGACAGTACACACACCATCCTGCGGATCGACGCCCGATATCTGGAAGACTACCGACACATGTCTCACGCCTCGAACGGATCGGTGGAGGGCGCCGAATACGCCAATATCCACGACCGGCTTGACGCTTTGGAAGCCATGAAGAACGGAACGGTTGAGGCTGAGAAGGAAAAGCAAGAACTGCTGGCAAAGAAGCAATCAGGCACAAGCGAATCGTCAGCGAGTCCTAATGTCTTCGGGGAGCAGTTCGTCCGCCACGACCAGTGGCCCGCGAATTCCAGCATGCAGAGCCTTCCCCTTCCACTGCTCCGCCAGTCAGCACCGCCCCTGCAGCAGTCGACGCCTGCCCCGGCCGAGGATACCCAAACTCCTGTTCAACCAGCTTCGCAGTCCTCGCCTCAAACCTTGGAAGAGCGGGTCCAAGACCTTCGCCGCCAAGTGGAAAGACTGGTGAAGTCGCCAGGCGCTCCCCTCAAGTCGGCGCCATTCCACTCCGCGAGCACTTTGCAGACTTTGCCCTCAGGGGAACAGGTTCTCGTGGAGATTTCCACGCCCTACTGGCTCGGTGTCGAGACGCACGCAGGTCAACACGGGTGGATCCAGCGTGATGAACTGGAGTCTTTGCCATGACCCGTCGTGTATTTCGGCGGCGCGCGTCTCACATTTCGGTAGTCATTACAATGCTCGCGTGGCTACTGTCCGTTCCATCGATCGCCCAGTCAGATTCAGCAGAAAGAACCTTTCCGCAATCTAAAATCGTGATTGAAAAAATCTTGCAGGGGATGCGAGAAACGATGTCGGGTCATCTTCCGGTGCTCGACGGATTTGCAAAAGCCAGCGAGCATCCTCTCGAAGGATATTCACGCGCTTTTTATCAAGCTTCGACCGAAGTCACCTCGACGCCCGCCGGTGGATGCATCGTGCGGGTCAAGACGAAAATCACCGCCTGGTATGCAGACCCATCGAACTCACGGTCGGGCTATCAGCTTTTGGTTTCGAACGGACGAATCGAATCTGACATTCTCGACCAATTGTCGGAACAGGTAGCCGCAAAGTCGAAAGGCCCAAGCACGACTGCGTCTCAGGCCACTGCTACGCCGACGCCGTCAGGTGAGGTCGCAGACACAGCTCCAAGCGCACCAGCTCCGGTCCGTAGCTTTCCAGGAGTCGACAAGACTTACTCAGCCTCGCTCAACCAAGACCTGAAGCCGGAAGATGTTGCGAAGGACTCCCGCTCTCCACAACCGCACTCGAAGAAACCAGATCCACTGCAGGCCGAGGCAGATAGTCTCCAGGAAATCCTGAAAAATACGGCGCATCCGAAAAACCTGGTGGCTATCAAAAAATCGGGCACTCCAGTCGTGGCCACTCCGAGTCTCACCGCAAAGCCGCAGTTTCTTGCCAGTCTTCATGATGAGTTCGAGATGCTGGATTTCAACACTGATTGGGTGCATGTGAGGATTTCCGGGCTCTCACGAGGATGGATCTGGCGCAATAGTGTTGAGATGCCCGATGGAATTCCGGACACGGCCGGCCATGCAACACCGGCCGCGATACCGGCAGCGGATTTGTTTCGTGTCAGCCGCGAAGAAGCGGCTCCCTTCCCGGGAGACTGGAATCCTCTTCGCAGCAAGACCGTAAAGATTATTTCTGTCCAAAAGGTAGACGAGAACGGAAAAAACGCCGGTCCGAAGGAGCGGCTGGAATACGCGAAGCTATTGCTCGAAAAGAATTACGCGGAGGTCGCTCAAAAACCCCAAGAGCTCCAAGGTATCGTCGTCATCTTCGACTCGGCGGACGGGGGCATGATCGCGGCGACGGCGGCGGCGCTGGCCGAATGGAAGGCGGGCACGCTTTCGGATGCGGCTCTCTGGCACAAGTGTTTCTTCGATCCGCCGGAAACATTTGATTCCTCATCGACTTCTGGCAGCAGATAGCGACGGCAAGAAAAACGCTTTCATCTGTTGTGATAGCCTGATGCAGTCACGCGGTGTGCATTTTTTCTTGACTTTCGAAAAGCATCAGAGTACCTATGCAGTTCCTGAGCGCGAGACGGTTGGGCCCGGAACGCGCGAATTTTCAAGGCAAGCCAAGACGCTTTTGGGGAACGGTAAAACGGCCTAATTCATGAGCACGATGACATTGCCTCTCTCTGGTTTTCGCACGAAGGCGACTTCTCTCTTGCGCGACTACGCCGAACTGACGAAGCTTCGGGTAACGTCGTTAATCGTGATGACCGCGTGGTGCGGCTATTTTTTTGGCGCGCACAAGTCTGGAGAGTCATGGCTTAGCTTTGGGCTATTCCACGCACTGCTCGGAATCGGACTCGTTTCAAGCGGAACTGCTGCTCTCAACGAAGTGATGGAGTATAAGGTCGACGCGAACATGCGTCGCACCGCAATGCGCCCCCTTCCCGCAGGCCGGATGACCTTGTTGCATGCGACAATCGTTGGCCTCGCAGCATCTGTCGGGGGTTCGATTTATCTCGCACTGTTTACCAACCCGCTAACAGGCCTTCTCACTTTTCTCACTTCAGTCGTTTACCTCGCCGCTTACACTCCTCTGAAACGTGTGTCGCCGATCTGTACGTTTGTTGGAGCATTTCCTGGGGCGATGCCGGGCGTGCTTGGTTGGACCGCAGTGCGCGGTCAACTGGAATGGGGCACGATCGTGCTCTTTGCCATCCTGTTTGTATGGCAGTTCCCGCATTTCTTCTCAATTGCATGGCTATACCGCGAAGACTATGCAAAGGGAGGAATCAAGATGTTGCCCGTCGTCGAAGACGATGGCCGCTCGACGGCTCGACGAATTCTTATTTATTCGATCATTCTGATTCCGCTGAGCCTGCTTCCCAGTTTTATGGGAATGGCCGGACAAATCTACCTTGTCGGCGCTGTCGTTCTTGGATTCGCTCTGCTGTATTTTGGCATCCGTCTCGCCTTCCTCAATATGCCCTTGATTAGCGCCCAATCGAAATTGCGCGCACGCCACGTCTTGCAAGCTACGGTGATTTATCTGCCCCTGCTGTTCGCATTGATGATGGTTAATTCCGCGAAGCCGTAAATTGTTTACGTCCTCCCGTGATTTTCCGCTGACCCAGGCGGAAGTTATGGTATTCGGGCACAATGCGGCGTCTTCACTTGACGGGGGAATCTCGTTTGCGAAACGATGTCCGGCATTCCAGGCCTCGTCGTAGAATGCCTCAAGGCTAAAGTGAAACTCACGGAAGATCCCCATCGCCGGCTGAATGCACTGACGAATGAGTGGGTGCTGGTGTCGCCACATCGCGCAACCCGTCCCTGGCAGGGAGAAATTGCGCAACTCCAGGCCACTTCGGAACCGAGATATGACCCGACATGCTATCTTTGCCCCGGAAACACGCGTGCTGGGGGAATTCGCAACCCCGCGTACTCTTCGACTTTCGTTTTTGATAACGATTACGCGGCGCTCAAACCGCAAACACCGAAGGATCGTACTGACCTCGAAGGAATGGGCCTGATCGTTGCTGAGGGCGAACCAGGGATATGCCGTGTGATCTGCTTCTCTCCGCGACACGACCTGACTCTTGCAACGATGTCGGCCGAAGAGATCGAGCCAGTAGTGAACACTTGGAAGGAACAGTTCCACGAATTAAGCGGCGTCGCAGCCATTCATCACGTACAGATATTTGAGAATCGCGGCGCCATGATGGGAGCGAGTAATCCGCATCCTCACTGTCAGATCTGGGCGACATCGTCAGTTCCCGAAGCTCCGGCAAAGGAGTTGATTGCGCAGCGCGAGTACCGAAAGCTCCACGAGCCAATGCCTTCTTTGCGACTATGTCGCGTTGGAGCAGCGCCAGAACGTGAGGATCGTATGTGAGAACGACGGCTTCGTCGCGATAGTTCCCTTCTGGGCCGTCTGGCCGTTCGAATTCTCGTGTGCAGCCGCCGCCACATCGCCAGCATGAACGATTTCAGCGATGGTGACGCGCGCTTTCTCAGCCAGATTCTTCATCGCGTGACTTCGACGTACGACAAAGTATTTGGTGTTCCCTTTCCATATTCGATGGGCTTTCACCAATCGCCCATAGACGGGACGGAGCACCCCGAGTCGCACTTTCACGCGCACTTTTATCCGCCATTGCTGCGGTCAGCAACGGTTCGGAAATTTATGGTGGGATTCGAGATGCTCGGCACTCCGCAGCGCGACATCACGCCCGAGATCGCGGCAGAGCGTCTTCGAGAACTTGCGCGGTAAATAGAAATAGCAACGTAGGCGATCGGATCGCCAACTCTAGAAATTGGGGAGGGCCGGACTGCGCCGGCCCAATCTCGTTATTTCACTGTCTCGGTAAAGTTGAGCGGCCCCAGTGTCGCCGTGGTTGCCGAGATGGTAACCATTCCCGCCTTCGATCCTAGCGTGTAGCTGACCGTCGCCTGTCCGAGAGAGGTGGTTACGGGCGCTGAAGTAGAGAATGTGCCCCCAGCACCGTTGTCGGTGAACGTCACGGTCGCCCCTGCAATGGGATTGTTGAATTGATCGGCTAACGACACAACTAACTTCTTTCCGAGAGTCGCGTTGGGATTTCCCGACTGATTGTTGCCGTTCACAATCGCAAAGACTGAAGCGGGGCCGGCAGCAGATTTTTCCTGTGTCGTCACGCTAACGGCAGCATTGGACGCCGTTACGGTGATCGCCGCCTTCGCAACCGTCGGCAAGGTGTAAGAGACGGACGACTGACCCTTTGTGTTGGTGACAGCGGGATTGGGCGAGAAGGTTCCGCCAAGTCCTCCATCGCTAAACGTGACCGATGCACCTGAAACGACTTTTCCCGATGCGTTTTTCGCGGTGACCACAATCGGCAGCGGCAGTGTCGTGCCTACGGTTCCAGTTTGTCGCGCGCCCGATGAGATTGCCAGAGTCGTCACAGCGGTATGAGGCTGCCGTTTCGGTGAAAGTCGCGGAAACTATATAACCAGAACTGCTCGCCGTGATGGTCACAGTCTGCGCATTCGCCGGCAACGTGTATGTAGTGGAAGCGCGGCCGTTGCTGGCTGTGGTCGCAACCGGCGTGCCAAATGTTCCACCGGCACCGCCGTCGCTGAAGGCGACACTCACGCCAGAAGTCGCTACGCCATTTTTTGTAGCGCTCACGGTTAGCTGCGTCGGCAATGTCGTTCCCGCATTTCCAGTTTGATTATTTCCCGCACTGGCCGTGAGGGTTTGTGTAATAACGATAGCCGTCTCAGTGAAAGTAGCCACGGAATATCCCTGACTTGAAGCCGTTATTGTGACTGTCTGTGCGGTCGCGGGCAACGTGTAGGTTGTCGAAGCGATCCCGTTGCTTCCGGTAATTGCTGAGGGTGCGCCGAAACTCCCTCCGACTCCTCCGTCACTGAAGGTTACGCTCACGCCGGAAGCTGGCGCGCCGTTGATCGTGGCAAAAACGCTGAGTGCAGTTGCTAGCGTCGTGCCTACATTTCCGCTCTGGCTGTTTCCTCTGCTCACCGCAAGCGTCTGCACAACAGGCGAAGCGGTTTCTGTAAACATCGCATTGGAATATCCCGAACTCGACGCGCTGATGCTCACGGTTTGCGCGGTCAACGGCAGCGTGTATGTCGTGGATGCGGTGCCATTGGCATCGGTCATCGCCACTGGAGCGCCAAAGGTGCCGCCAACTCCGCCGTCATTGAATGCCACGCTCACTCCGGGAACCGGGCTGCCATTCTGTGTTGCCTGAACGATCAGCGCCGTCGGAAGTGTCGTTCCGACATTTCCGCTCTGGCTGTTGCCTCCATTGACCATTAGAGTTGGGTTGGCGGAGGTAGCGGTCTCAGTAAATGTGGCGGTCGGATAACCAGGGCTGGTCGCTGTAATCGTAACCATCCCCGTTGTGGAGGGCAGCGTGTAGGTTGTGGAAGCCTGCCCGTTGCTGTCCGTCGTCGCCACCGGGTTGCTGAAGCTTCCACCTGCGCCACCGTCACTGAAAGTCACGTTCACGCCGGGAATTGCAATTCCGCCGGTGAGGTTCGTCGCCGTAACGGCCAAAGCAGTTGGAAGAGTCGAGCCCGTGTTTGCGGATTGATTGTTGCCGCCTGTGGCAGTCAACGCCAGAGTTTGTGCGAGATACCAAGGGGGGTGGTGTCGTCCGTCTTCAGAAAATTTAGTAATTGCGTTGCGACCTTCAATTGCCCGTAGGTAGCCGAGGGATGCGTGCCATCTGCGGAGAAATCCGCGCAATCCCAGACCAGGCCATCGTTGCGCCCTAGCATTCCGTTGGACCAGTAATACGGTCCCCATGACATCCACGGCGCCATCACCGGTCCGTTGGCCGCCTTGTAGTTCAGATTTGCGTTTCCGTTGAGTTGGTCCTGAATCGCCCATTTGACGGCGAACCCGACTTCATACGCGTAAGGCTCAGGATTGTCAGGGTTCCCGACACCGTTGGAATATCCACCGTAAACTCGGGACGAGAAATAGACCATCTTCAGATTCGGAAACAGAGTGAGCATAGTCTGCATCATTTGCTCGTACTGCGTTTGCAGATTGCTCATGTCGGTTGGAAAGGTTCCTGACGCGATGCCGTCGGTATCTTCCATCCAGATCGCGACTACCTGATTCTGGGTCACGCCGTTTTGCGGCAGATAATTATTGAGGACCGTCGCCCAATATGCGGACGTAGCGCTGGTGAAATTGTTGGGAGTCGCACCGCCCTGAGCTCCGTTGACAATCACTAGATTCGGATTCTTCGACGGATCGGCATTCGCAATCGGCAGAAAGCGGCTGAATTCATTCTGCGCGGTCGATTCGCCGATCGCCATGAACACATATTTCCCGCTCGGGCTGGGATTGCCGTTGGAGTCGAGAGGCTGAATTCCCTGCCCGATAGCTGACGCCATCGGAGTCGTGAGAACCCGGAAGCGCGTTGCTGCCGTTCGGATACAAGCCCCCTTCCGATCCCTGGTAAGTACCCGTTCCAAGATCAGTAAGAGCAACCAGCGGCGTCCCGGTTCCTGCTACGTTGAAGGATGTGTTGCTGCAGTTATCGCCGAGGTTTGCGAACACTCCGAGAGTAAATGTGCCAGTAGCAGTGTTGCCGGTCGCCGAATCATTCAAGTTGACTGAGAACGAGTAGTTCCCAGTTGCCACTGAGGAACTAAGCGTTCCGCTGATCACTCCGGAACTCGACAGATTCAGTCCCGACGGCAGCGTTGAAGTGCTTCCCAAACTCCATGTGTACGGGCCGGTCCCGCCAGCCGCAGTCAGAGTCGCTAGATAAGCGAGCGTTTTGCGTCGCTTGCGGCAGAGTCGGCGATGTCGCGACCACGAGCGAAGTGGCTGCCGCGCCATTGCCGCCAAGCGTTGCGCCGTCGTCTGGAATCTCGTTGTACGTGAAATCGATTACGCCTGTTTCTGAAATCGTATGGCTCGGCGTATAGAACACCGAAACCGGCAGACTCGATCCGGGTGTGATCGTGTAAGGCAGAGTAATCGCACCAGCAATGAAGCTAGGCGACGACAGAGTAATCGTGTTCAGCGTCAGATTGCTGGAACCAGAATTCGTGATCGTGACGCTCTGCCCCGCGCTTGTACTTCCGACTGGCTGATTTGCAAAGGTCAAGCTGTTCGGACTAACCGTTGCAGCAGCATTGGATGTCAAGCCTGTTCCGCTGACTGGCACCTTGAGAGTGCTCCCATCATTTAGCGTGATAACGAAATTGCAGTTATAGGTCTGCGCTGCGGTTGGCTGAAAATTGACGGAGTAATGCGTAATGGTTTGCGTCTGCCCGAGAGTAAACGGAGCTACTCCGGACGCGATCCCAAACCCGGCACAATCAAAGGCCACGGTTTCGATGATGATCTGTCCGCTCGTGGTCTGATTGGTGATCGTGAGAACTCTGTTGCCTGCAACCTTTCCAACGTACGTATTCGCAAACGTTACCGAACTCGGCGACGAGGATATTTCGGTCGTCGCTAGTTGCCCAAAAGCAAAGGCTGTTGAAGAAAATAGACACAACACTCCGCGCGCGACGCGGGCTACCAAACGGACGCAAGGACATATTCGTCAACACCTTTTTGGCAATCTACCGGGAGAGGTTATTCGTCGGTCTGAGTCTCTGATCGACCTTTTAGGAATCGGCTAGCGAGACTGGGTTTACGGCTTGGCACCAATCCAGCAAGGCCTCTTGAAACTCAAGTTCGCTGCTGAGGGGCGGTTCGAGTGCGCAAAAATCTGCACCCCAACCGTGGGGAATTGGATTCATTCTGGTTTGCACCCGAGAGAGTGTCAAGCATGAAAATTCCTGCAGTAGTGCGGGAACTGCGAGTGGAAGGAGGAAAGCTTCAGACCGGAAAATCCCAGCCCTCTTCTTTCATTTTGCGGTTGGTCCAGTGCTGAAGTTGCTCAAAAAGAACAGGTTCTATTACTGCAAAGCGAATGCCTACGCGGCCTTCATCGCCAACCCACATGAGGCGAGCTTTCGCTTCGAAATGAATTTCCGACTCGGGCAAGTCGAAACCGACATCCAACAAACCCGCAAAGCGCAATGGCTCTTTCAGGCCATCCAGCCCCATTCCACCGGTGCTCAGATTCACACCGCGAACGGAAATTTCTTCCCCTTGTGAATTTCTCACTCTGACAGGGATCTCAACTCGCGCACGGAAAAACTTCTGCTGCTCATTGCTGATGAAGCCGAGCGACGCAGTGGTCTCTCCTGGAGCAAAGGCGATGTTGTATTCCTTTAATTTACGGCTGAGGGTGCGCCGTGAAATGCCGAGTTGTTCCGCCGCTTGCGTTCGTTGTCCGCCTGTCCGTTCCAACGCCTTGATGATCATCTGCTCTTCCATGCTTTCCAGATTACTCACCGGCATGGAAGCGGTTTGACGCAGAGCCGAAGGCCCACCCGTCAGCGCGGCGGTAACTTTCGAAAAGTCGATTTCCGTTCCGGAGAATTCCATCGCAATTCTGGCCACCAGATTTCGCAGTTCGCGAATGTTGCCCGGCCACGGATGGGACAGTAGGGCTGAGATTGCCTGTTCCGAAAGCACCTTGCTCGGTGCTTTCAAATGGAGAAAATGTTCGGCCAACGCAACAATATCTTCGGGCCGCTCGCGAAGCGGAGGCACGCGTAGCTGAAATTGTCCGAGCCGATGAAATAAGTCTTGGCGGAACCGGCCTTCGGTCACGGCGAGTTCGAGATTCTGATTAGTGGCCGCAACGATGCGAACGTCAACGCGGATCTTCCGATGCCCACCGAGTCGGTAGAAGGGCTGGCCATCGAGCACGCGCAGAAGCTTGACTTGCGTTTGCAACTGCAATTCGCCAATTTCATCCAGGAAGAGCGTACCTTTATCGGCGAGTTCGAAAAGCCCGGGCTTCGATGAGTCCGCCCCGCTGAATGCCCCCTTCTCGTATCCGAAGAGTTCGCTCTCGACAAGATTTTCTGGGAGAGCAGCGCAGTTAATATCAATCCAAGGACGGCTTCGGCGGTGCGAAGACTCATGCACCGTGCGGGCGATCAATTCCTTTCCCGTGCCCGTCTCCCCCGTGATGAGCACGGTCTCGCTTTGGCCCGCCACGCGATCCACCAGGCCCATGAACTTGTGCATAACCGGGCTGGCGAGAATAAATTCCGTGTCCTCGATCTTTGCGGGAAACCACTCCGCGCGCAATCGGCGCCTCTGCAGTCGTTGGCTGTCTTAGACAGGCTTTGAGGGGCAGGAACGACCACACCAATCAATGCCATCGGCGTCGATGTAGAGTCACGAAGAACGGTCGCCGACAGCTGCACCGGAAAACTCGCACCGGACTTGGGTTGCGCGAAGAGCTTGGAACGGAAATATCCTTCTCCAGATGTGCCCTTCAGAATCTCTCGACGCAGCTGATCGCGCTCTTTCGAGCTTGATGTCTCGGATGAACTGAACAGCGCCGTAAACTCACGGCCGATCAATTCTTGCGGGGGGTAGGCAAGCAATGTTGTAAACGCGGCGTTGCACGCACCGAATTCTCCCTGCAAATCCGCGTAGAAGACGGCAAGTTCTTCGCTCTTCGGCCCGGTTGGAACTTGGGCATTTGTTCCCGAGGTGGGGCGGGGATCCTGTGCTTCCGAGTTGTGGCGCGGAATCGACATGTCTGCGTTTGGGACGATGTTGACACACCGCTGACCTTTCGCCAGAGAACCACTCACAAAGAGACATAACGAAGGTAATGCGGAAGGCAGGGAAACAGAAAAACGAACCTCGGATTTTGCTTTGCACTCAAATTTGCCGTCAAGCATCCGTCACCGGCACGCATTACCACAGTAAGCTTCTGAAAACTCAGCCTTTCCAATACGATTCCGGCGGGACCTGCTATAGCCCAAATTCTCATAAGCGCGGGCGGAGGTGGCGCTTCAGGGAGCAGTTCGATGTGTGTTTAAGGCTTTAGTTTCGCGAATTTGACCCGCGAAACATAGACCGATCCAGAAAGATTTGATGAAACCAGACACCGACGGACTATCGCTGCAGACCAAAGCATTCCTCACCATCACCGTGTCGCTTGGCATGGTCGTGCTGGGATATTCGTGTCTGCACTGGCAGTCGCAAGACCTGATGCGCTTCGCCTGTTACCTGGTGGTAGCAGTTATGGCATCGGGTCTCAAGGTACAGCTACCGGGCATCGACGGAACCATGTCGGTGAACTTTCTGTTCATCCTCCTTGGAGTGCTCGAGCTCAGCCTGCCTGAAACTCTCGCCATCGGCTGCACCGCGACTTTGGTTCAAAGCGTGTGGCAAACGCGTAAGCGTTTGGATCCCATTAAAGTATTGTTCAACGTGGCTGGCATGATGGCGAACGCCAGTTCTCTTACTTACCTTTCCTATCACTGGCTGTCGGGACGAGTTGGATCGAACAAGCCGATTTTGCTGATGATCGCGGCTCTCGTATTCTTCTTCGCCAATACCTTGCCTATCTCGATCGTAATCGCGATGACCGAGGGGAAATCAAGCCGCAAGGTCTGGTCGGAATGCTATTTCTGGTCGTTTCCCTACTACCTTGTCGGCGCTGCTGCGGTTGGACTAGTTGGAATCGTAAATCGGTCCGCAGGATGGCAAACATCACTGCTGGTTCTGCCACTGATTTATTGGGTCTACCGCTCTTACCGCCTGTATCTTGGGCGCCTTGAAGCGGAGAAGGAAAGAGTGGAGGTCGAGAAACGACATGTGGAACAGATCGCCTCGCTGAACATGCGTACGATCGAGGCGCTCGCGCTGGCAATCGAAGCCAAGGATCACACGACGCACACGCATCTACAGCGCGTGCGAACGTATGCCATCGAAATCGCCCGGGATTTGAATCTCGACGAAGAGCAGATCGAGGCCTTGCGCGCGGCTGCCTTGCTGCATGACATCGGCAAGCTTGCGGTGCCTGAACAGATCATCAATAAGCCGGGAAAGCTGACGCCTGAAGAGTTCGAAAAAATGAAGGTGCATCCCATCGTTGGTGCGGAGATTCTCGAACGGGTCGCATTTCCCTATCCCGTAGCACCGATCGTGCGATCCCACCACGAGCGCTGGGACGGTACCGGATATCCGGAGGGGTTAGAGGGCGAAGGTATCCCGATAGGCGCCCGCATCCTGGCAGCCGTCGATTGCCTCGACGCGCTCGCCTCACACCGGCAATACAGGCCCGCTCTACCGCTTTCTGAGGCGATGGCCAAGGTCAAGGAGAAATCAGGAACGTGGTTTGATCCTCAGGTGGTCGAGATACTCGAAAGCAGATTTATCGAATTGGAGCGGATGGCACAGCTCACCGAAGACACCGTTTCAACTCAGGGGCTGTCGAAGTCGGTTCGGGTCGAACGAGGTCAAGCGCCCGCCGCAGGCTTTGAGCGAACTGAACCCACGAACGGCGGCGTTGACAATGCGGATTTCTTGACGTCGATCGCGTCCGCCCGCCAGGAGGCGCAGACGATGTTCGAACTGAGCCAGGATCTGGGCGTATCCCTCAGTCTGAGCGAAACGCTTTCCGTATTGTCCATGCGCCTTCGCCGCATGATTCCATACGACTCGATCGCGGTGTTCGTGAACCGAAACGGCTGGCTCCTGCCTGAACTGGTGAGCGGAGAAAACTTCCGTATGCTCTCTTCGCTCAAAATCCGTGTCGGCGAGGGGTTGTGCGGTTGGGTGGCTGAAAACTGCAAGCCGATCGTGAATGGCAATCCTCAGGTTGAAGCTGGATACGTTGTCGATCAAGGAAAGCATTCGACGCTGCAATCCGCTTTGGTCGTTCCGTTGGAGGGTCTCAACGGCGTCGTGGGCGTGCTGGCCATGTATCAAGCGAACCGGGACGCGTTTACTCCCGACCATCTGAGAATTCTGCTCGCCGTCGCTTCGAAAGTCGCGCTGTCCGTAGAAAACGCGCTGAAGTACCAGCAAGCGGAAAGCTCTGCGACGACCGACTATCTGACCGGACTTCCAAATGCGCGGTCTCTCTACGTCCATCTCGCACAGGAAGTAGCACGCTGCCGCCGCATGAAAACCTCGTTGGCCGTACTGGTGTGCGACATCGACGGATTCAAGCAGATCAACGATTCCTTCGGCCATCTGGAAGGCGACAAGTTGCTGCGCGAATTCACCGCACGCCTCAAAGATGTGTGCCGCGGATACGACTACGTCGCCCGCATGGGTGGCGATGAATTCGTCATCACCGCTCCTGGACTGACGGCCGACGCCGCTCGGGAAAAGGCCGAAATATTAAATCAGGCGGCCATCGACTCCGGACGCCACGTTTGCGGACGCGATCTGATCACTTTAAGTGTGGGAATGTCCTTTTGTCCGGAAGACGGCACTGATGTCGAGCGCCTGTTGGCCGAAGCCGACCGCCGCATGTACTCGATGAAGCAAGTGCATCACGCGGAAGCGGCCAATCGCGAGCAGGATAAGAAGACTGTCGGGGCAGCGGCGAAATAGGAGAACTTCGAGTATGCTCCCCCAGAGAATTGCGCGGCACGGAATCGCCATCGTCGCCACAGTATTGCTCGGCGGACTCATATCCACCACTCTCGTACGACTCGCACCGGGCTTTAACACCGACGAAGCCCAGCTTGATCCACATCTGAGTTCAGAAAGTATTCATGCCCTGCAGAAGGCGAGACGCGAACAAGACAATATCTTCCTTTTCTATTCGCACTCTCTGCAGCGCGCTGCACACGGCGACTTGGGAACTTCCATGTCCCTCGGACAGCCCGTGAGTTTGCTCTTACGTCAACGAGGGCCCCTGACAATCCGGCTCGTCGGAATTGGCTGGTTCCTGAGCTGGATAGCAGTTCTGGCCTTGGCTTTGAGTGCCGCGTGGTTGCGATTTTTGACGTACGACACGCTCGCAACCGTGATCACGGGGACTTTTCTTTGCATTCCCGCAGCCGTCCTCGCCCTACTCTCTGTGCTTTGGAACGTTCCTGGAGCAATCGCCATCGCTCTCATCATCTTTCCGCGTGACTATCGCTACGCGCGTAACCTGCTTTCGAAAGCCTATTCACGCCCTCACATCGTCACAGCCCGTGCAAAAGGATTGAGTGAGCTAAGAATTCTCTTCTGGCACGTTGTGCCGCTCGTCGGTCCCCAGTTGCTCGCTGTCGCCGGAGTCTCCGTCAGCTTGGCTTTGGGAGCCGCCATCCCGGTCGAGGCGCTCTGCGGACTCGCCGGCGTGGGGCAACTGGCATGGCAAGCCGCCTTGTCCCGCGATCTCCCGCTGCTGATGAATATCACGTTCATGGTGACGCTCGTAACCTTGCTCGCGAACTCAGGTGCCGATGTAATCGGACATATGCTTCAAGGCCAGGAAGCATGACGATCTGGCGCAGGGTGGCATGCACTGCGTTGCTGCTCGTGGTTGGAGTGTCTCTGGCCGCGAACTGGCTCGCTCCTTCGGGGTATGCGAAACAGTACCGCGAAGCGGCGGACGCACCTCCGTCCCATTCGCATTGGTTGGGCACCGACGAGATCGGACGCGACCGCTTTGCACGCATCTTGTATGGAACGCGGATTTCGCTGCTTTTAGCTCCGGGAGCGGCGCTGCTTTCGACTTTGGTGGCGGCGCTGATCGGAGGCGTGGCTGGCTATCTGGGCGGTTTCTGGGCTCGCGCTGCCATGGTGATCACAGATTTGTTCCTGTCGCTGCCTTGGCTCTTCTTGCTGATCACGGTTCGCGCAGTGCTGCCGTTGAACGTTTCGCCTCTGTTTTCGGTGATGGTGACGTTCTTGATTTTGGGTCTGCTGGGCTGGACGAGTGCGGCACGAGTATTGTGCGCAACCGCTTCTTCACTCAGGGACTCTGACTTCGTAAAACAGGCGCGGGCGTCAGGAGTCCGAGGCACGCGCCTCTTTTGGATGCACGTGCTTCCGAACTTGAAGCCGGTGCTGTACGCGCAATTCTGGATTTCGATTCCGGTATTCATTTTGAGCGAGGCGAATCTGGGAATTCTCGGGCTGGGCGTGGCTGAACCGATGCCCTCGTGGGGAAGCTTGCTCAAGGAACTCGAGGGACTCGTATCCGTGGGCGAGGAGCCTTGGAAGTTCGTGCCTCTCGCGCTGCTCGTGGTCGTTGTTACGTCATTTCAATTGCTGCTTTCGAAGCAGGAGGAGGCCGCCGCTTGAGCAGCCTTTGGGAAGGTTCATACGGAATGCCTTCGATGTGGAGAACCGCCGTTCTTTGTTTCATCCTCTGCCTGGGCGCCTTTGCCGGCTGTGCCGTCGCTCAGGGCGAGTTGCGCTTTTGTCTTCGCTCAGAGCCGAAGACGTTCGATCCGCTGAAGGTTGAGGACGATGCTTCTGTCGCCATCCGCTATATCACCGGCGGAGTTCTGATGCGCATGAATCGGCAGTCGCAGGCTTTGGAGCCGGAACTGGCGCAGTCCTGGAAGGTCTCGAAAGACGGCAAGCAAATTACCTTCAAGCTACGCAGCGGAATCTCGTTTTCGGATGGAACCCCATTTTCCGCCGAAGATGTCGCTTACACGGTCCAGCAGTTGATGGACCCGTCCCTGCATTCTCCCACTGGAGACGCATTCCGCTCGGGCCCCGGAGCGGTCGACACAAAGATTCTGTCTTCTACGCAGATTACGATTACGTTCCCGGCTCCTGTCGCCGGACTTGACCGCCAATTCGATCAGGTTGCGATCATGTCGTCGCATTCTCCAAAAAAAGAGATGGCAGTGCTCGGTCCGTTCATGGTGGCCGATTACAAGCCCGGCGCCACGCTAACTCTTCAGAGAAATCCGAACTACTGGAAGAGCGATGCGCAAGGCCGCAAGTTGCCCTACCTCGATTCCATCAAGTTGGATATTCAGGCCAATCGTGACGTGGAGATGCTCCGCTTCAGGCGCAACGAGATCGACTTGATCAATTCGCTGGATAGCGAATACTTCGACAAGTTGGCATCGACCGCGCCGCAAGTCGTTCACGATGCCGGCGCCTCACTCGACAGCGAGCAACTGTGGTTTAACGAAGTTTCCAAGGCTCCGTTGCCCGGGTACAAAAAGACATGGTTCCGCTCCACGGCGTTCCGGCGCGCGATTTCTGAGGCGATCAACCGGGAAGATATCGCACGCGTCGTATTCCGTGGACATGCAAAACCCGCAGTCGGGCCCGTCTCCACGGCAAACAAATTCTGGTTTAACGCGAAATTGAAGCCGGAAGTCTATTCCTCTGAGACCGCGCTGAAGTCGTTGCAAGTAGAAGGATTTCGCCTGGAAAACGGTACTCTGAAAGACAAAGACGGCAATGCGGTGGTCTTCTCCATCATCACCAATTCGGGGAACAAATCCCGCGAACGCATGGCCACGATGATTCAGGAAGACCTCCAGAGGATCGGCATTCACGTCAACGTCGTTACTCTCGACTTCCCTTCCCTCATCGAGCGTATGACGCAGACCTTCGATTACGAGGCGATTCTTTTGGGCCTGACCAACGTCGGCCTTGACCCCAACGAGGTGATGAACGTCTGGCTGAGTTCCTCGGAAAATCATCAATGGAATCCTCGGCAAAAGACGCCAGAGACCGCGTGGGAAGCAGAGATTGACCGGATGATGCGGCTGCAAGCCTCTTCCGCCGACGCGAAGAAGCGCAAGGAAGCGTTCGACCGGGTGCAGGAAATTGCCGTGGAACAACAGCCTTTCATCTTCCTTGTGAATCACAACGCATTGTCCGCGGTTTCGTCGCGCGTGCAGGGAGCCAACCCCGTTGTGCTTGTGCCTCAGACTTACTGGAATATCGAACGCCTGGCCGTGAAGTAAGGAATGTTGAAGGGCGAGAATCGAAACTCCGTGCTGCACGAACATCAAAAAGAAGTCGTCTTGTCCGCTCGCGTCTCCGTTCACTATGCGGAGAACAAACTCGTACTTCGTGATGTCGACCTTGAGATCCGGGCGGGCGAGGTGCTGGGGCTGGTAGGACAAAGCGGGTCCGGAAAAAGCACGCTGGCGATGACCATTCTAGGGTTACTCGATCGGAAGCGAACGGCGATTGCCGGGGCTATCGAGTTCCAAGGAGTCGATCTGCTGAAGCTTCGCGAACGCGAACTTCGCGAGTTGCGAGGTAGCAAGATTGCACTCGTGCTGCAAAGTCCCCTTTCCTCCCTGAATCCGGCGCTCAAGATTCGAACGCAGCTTAGGGAGACTTGGCGCGCTCACGTATCTGGTGGCAGAGAAGAATGCGACAAGGCGATCCGCAACGCACTCGAGAGCGTGAGTTTGCCTTCAACAGACGATTTTCTGCGCAAGTATCCGTCGCAGATGAGCGTGGGTCAAGCCCAACGCGTGTTGATCGCCATGGCAATCATTCACCGTCCGTCGCTTCTGATTGCCGACGAAGCAACCAGTGCCCTCGATGTGATTACACAATCCGAAATCCTGAAGCTGTTTCGCCAGCTGAACCGGGAGTTCGGGATGGCGCTTCTCTACATATCGCACGATCTTGCATCGGTCGCCGAAATCTGTGATCGTATCGCCATCCTTCACGAGGGCCAGATCGTCGAATTGGGCCCTGCGGCTCAAGTGTTGATCAATCCTCAACACGAATACACGCAGCGACTCATCGCGGCCATGCCGAAGATGCCACAGCGCGCCACTGCAAGCAAAGCTGCCTCGGTCTGACACTTCGTTTCCGACGGGGTGCATCCCATGCTCGCGAGTGATTGACCCCCGCGTTTCTCGAAACTCGAATCATCCTCCGAGACGATGTTGAGTGGGACAAACTGTCCCACGCCCCACCTCAAGGGACAGACTGGCCCAAAGCCACTCCGCAACCCCAACTCATCTCTCATCGATTCAATCACTTACATGGCTTCGATTGGCTTCCCCCGTGCAACAGAGGGAGTGAGTACTGAGCTTGATCTTTCCCCCCACAGAGAAAGAAGGGTGAGATTTATGGTAAGTACACGAAATCCAAGAAGGGCAGCACGCGGGGAACGCCGCAGCGCCGCGTGGGGCAAACGCCTCGCGATGGCGATGGTGCTGACCACCGGTATGGCATTCGGACAAGGCCGCGAGACCTCGAATGCCATCGAAGCGCACGCGTTCTCGCGTGTCGCTCCGGAACTCTCCGGTTTTCTGTCGAGGGCGAAGCAAGGACAGGGCAAGGGACAGACGGTGAAGGTTATCGTCCAATACCGTCAAGTCCCAACGGCAGCTCACTACGCGACCATGCAAGGTCGCGGCGGACGGCTCCAATCGAAGCTGCACATGATCAAAGGTGCTGCGTTTGAGATTCCGCTGAGCGCACTTCCTGCGTTGGAAGCGGATCCTGAAGTCGCCTCGGTGACTATCGACCATCCGATGTCTGTGATGGACGACCTCACCAACGGCGCGATTGGCGTCAGCTCGGCATGGAATTCCGGCTTCACCGGCACTGGCGTCGGCGTCGCTGTCATTGATAGCGGGATCAACGATACGCACCCTGACCTGCGCAACGCGAGCGGCATGTCGCGAGTTGTCTATCACCAGGACTTCACTGGAACCCCAATCACAAACTCCTTAGGAGGCAAGTACGACCTCTACGGACACGGAACGCACGTAGCCGGAATCATCGGTGGCAATGGTTCGTTGTCCGGCGGAAACTACGCCGGCGTCGCACCGGGAGTCAATCTGATCGACTTGCGCGCCCTGGATGCAAACGGCGCGGGAACCGACAGCACCGTCATCGCCGCGATTCAGCAAGCCATCGCGCTGAAGAGCACTTACAACATCAAAGTCATCAACCTGTCTCTGGGCCGTGGAATCCCGACTAGCTATACGCAGGATCCCCTCTGCCAAGCGGTTGAATCCGCATGGAAAAGCGGCATCGTCGTGGTCGTCGCAGCCGGCAACTATGGCCGTCTGAGCGTCTTCGGCAGCAATGGCTACGGAACGGTCACTGCTCCGGGCAACGATCCCTACGTTTTGACCGTGGGGGCAAGCAAGAGCAGCGGATCTTCTTACGCGGCTGCTGAAACGGTTGCCAGCTACAGCTCAAAGGGGCCAACCACATACGATCACGTCGTGAAGCCTGACCTTATTGCACCGGGTAACGGCATCGTCTCTCTCTCGGCTCCTGGAGCAACGCTGGAAGCTGCTTATTCCAGCGATCTGGTTTCTGGCAGCGATGGACGAAATTCCTACTTCACGTTGAGCGGCACCAGTATGGCAACGCCTGCGGTTGCCGGCGCTGCAGCCATCCTGCTGCAAGAACACAGCACGTTGACTCCGGATCAAGTCAAGGCGCGTCTGATGAAGACGGCTTACAAGATGAATCTGGTTTCAACGTCTGCCTATGTGCCGCACCTGTTCCAGACTTTCACCCAGTTCTATGATCTGTTCTCCGTCGGTTCTGGCCTATTAAACGTCCAGGCAGCTGCCGCGAATAACGACTTGGCACCCGCCACTGTCGGATCCGCATTGTCGCCTAGCGTAGTTTTTAACCCTCAGAGCGGAACAATCTCCTTGGCTTACGGAAACTCCAGCGTCTCGACCACGTCGGTTGTCTGGGGATCTTCTGTAGTTTGGGGAAGCTCGGTTGTTTGGGGCAGTTCGGTTGTGAGCGGAACGTCGGTTGTCTGGGGCAGCTCATTGCCCTGGAATAACAACGCTCTTAGCGCGTTCAGCGTAGTTTGGGGCTCGAGCACAGGCACAACCTCCGCGACTAGCGTCGTGTGGGGATCGTCTGTGACTAGCGCGACCGGCGCATTCTCTGACGCTGGCGACGATGAACAATAGTTAGCCGTGTGATTCAACAGAAAGGAGAAGACATCATGAACAACACACGGCAAATTAAGACGTTCGTCGGCGCGATGACGGTAGCAGCGATAGCTTCCGCTGGGTATGCAACCTTCGTCAGCCACAACACGCACGTTCTGTTGGCTGCCACGATTCTGGCCCTGGCTGCGGCGACTTCGAAGATGAAAGTGAAGCTGCCCGGGATCAATGGCAATATGTCGGTAAACCTGCCGTTCTTGCTCACCGCGATCGTGACCCTGAGCGCTGCAGAAGTAATCGTCATCACGTGCGTTTCAACAGCGGTACAGTGCTGGCCGCGGAAGGACGCGAAACTCAACCCGCAACAACTGGCGTTTAACCTGAGCATGATGATGTTTGCCAGTTCCCTGGCCAGCCTCATGTTCCATGCCGGGTTTTTGCATGCGACGCAAATGAGTTGGAACACGCTCGCACTTGTGCTCGCAACCGCTACCTTGTTCCTGGGACAGACGCTTCCGGTGGCAGGCATCGTATCGGTGAGTGACGGAAAAGCAGCGAGTTCCATATGGTGGAACCTCGCTCAACTGTCATTCCCTTACTACGTTGTCAGCGCTGGAGTGACGTCGATGGTTTCGGCCATGAGTTCGCATCTGGGATGGGGACTGGCACTTGCAGTATTCCCGGTGATGTACGCGATCCACCGCTCGTACCGCCTCTACTTCAGCCAACTCGCGGAAGCTTTGCAGCCGCGAGCTATGGTTCGGGCGGCAGGAGCGGGAGCCTAGAACCTTACCGAAGCGTGAGAAAAAACGGTGGCCTGCGTCCTACGCGCACGCCGCCGTTTTCTTTTGCTCGTTCAGCGGATTAAGGTTGCACACCGATCTCGAAGTTGAGGGTCGAAAGCGAAAGGCGATACTGGTAGCGTGCATTGACAAGACCAATCGCTGCGTCCGTCTGCTGAAGCTGAGCCTGGCTGAGTTCGACGATTGAGCCCAGTCCCAATTGGTAACGTTGCTGGGCAAGATTCAAGCCGAGGTCCGCCTGCTTCGACAATTCCTGCGCTACGCTAACCCGTTGAAAAGCTGTATTCGCAGAGAGCCATGCGGTTCGGACATCGCGAACAACCCGATCGCGCAGGTCTCTCGTGTTTTCTGCCGCAGCCTTGGCGCGATCACTCGCTTCCGCGGCCTGAGCAGAAAAAAGAAAGCCATTGAAAATGGGAACGTTCATGTTCACCCCGATTGCTCCATACCAACTCGAGGTGAAGTAGTTGGGAAAGCACCCGCCGAAGCAATCTGGACGAACGGGGGTCACTCCTGCTGTCCCGAGAGCGCTGATAGCAGGAAACATCTGATCTCGTTGTGCGCGCCGGAATCTTTGACTGGCCTGTTGGGCGTAGGTGGACGCCTGCAGGTCAGGCCGTTGTTGCAACGCATTGCTTACGAGGGCGTCCAGGTCGGGAGGCGGCGTCGGCGCAACGGCAACATCGTCTGCAAGTTGATAGTTCACTTCCTTATCGAAGCCGAGGACCGCCGTCAGAGCGGCAACAGTCGAGTCCACGTTGTTCTTTGCGTCAAGTTGCAGCAGTTTCGCCTGGGAGAGGTTGACTTCAGCAAATGACAAGTCCAGACTGGATTTGAGTTTGTTCTTCGTCAGTTCGTTGATCTGATGTTGAACGGACTGCCGAGTCGTCACCGTTTGATCTGCCACCCTGAGGAGAGCCTGAGCCTCAAGCGCATTGTAGAAAGCCTGATCGGTCGCCAGGACAACATCTTCCGTCGTAGCCATCGCATTCGCGTTCTGCGCCTTTTCCAGCAACTTGGAATACGCCACGAGGTTCACGGTACGCCCAAAATCCGTGAGCAGTTGGCTGAGCATGATGCCTGCACCAGCGTGCTCCAGCAGGATGGAGGCATTAAGGATTCCCGCGCCCACCCGACTCCCTTCGTGGGCATCCACCGCAGTGAGGGAGCCAGTCAAGCTTGGAAGTTCTGCAGCTCTGGCTTCGCGATAGACCTGATGCTGAGCAAGCGCAACCAAACGTCCTACATTGATTCGCGGATTGTTCTTGACGGCTAACTGTTCTGCCTCGGTTCGCGTCAATCGCAGCGGTGCGGTCGCCGTACTCTGAGCTGTTTGCGAAGTCGCAGAATTGAAGGCTGGAGATTGATCGCTTTGTTGCAATATCGCACCAGCCAATAAATCAGACTGTAGAAGTGGCCTAATCTTTTGGCCCGTAAGCAGAGCCTTTGCGGGTTCCGGCGCGGAAGGCAGATTGGGAGCCAGCGGATCGTCAGTCATCTGGGACATCCCTAATGGAGAGAGCGCAGCGCAAATGGTCATCAGCGCTAAGCAGTATGAGAATGAGGTATTCCTGATCATCAAATGTCTCATTCGCGTCACTCCGCCACGGATGTGGCTAAAGGCCCAGAAGTTTGCTGGTCCCGTTTTCCGTAAACCAACAGATAAGCGGCCGGAACAATAAAAAGGGTCAGCAAAACCGAAGAGGTCAGGCCTCCAATGATCGCGCGAGCTAGCGGCGCATACTGTTCGCTGCCGGTACCCATCTTTAGTGCCATGGGCACCATTCCTATGATCGTTGCCAGCGACGTCATCAGGATCGGTCTCAACCGCACTCGACATGAAGTGATAACCGCATCCCGAGCCGATATTCCCTGCTCTTCCAACCGATGCGCAAACTCGACGATGAGAATGCTGTTCGATGCAGAGATACCGACCAACATCAGCACTCCCATCAGTGACATGACGTTCAGTGTCGTTCCAGTGAGAGGCAAGATGATAAGCACGCCGATGAATCCCATCGGGATCGCCAGCATAATCAAGAGGGGATCTTTGAATGAACGGAACTGCGCGACAAGAATTAGATATAGGAGAACGGCGGAGAGGGAGAGTCCGATGGCGAAGCTACGGAAGGACGTATTCATGCCTTCTACCATCCCGCGGAGATTGACGCGTACATTTTCCGGAAGTTTCGTGTCTTTCAATATTCGCTGCACTTCATCGGATACCCTTCCGAGATCCTCCGAGGCGGGTGTTACGTAGACATCCGTCACTCGTTGAATCTGGTAGTGGTCAACTTCTGTTGGGGTCTGAACGCTTGCCAGCTTTACTACGGCATCCAGCGTTGTCGGGTTTTTCAAACTGGGGGCACGAATCGGAATATTCGTAAGTTCTGCAACGTCATGGATGGCCCCGGAGCCGTGCTCGGGATATTGCACGGTGAGGAAATAATCGTTTCCGGTCTTGTGATCCACCCAGTAGTTGGGAGCGATCATGGCATTCGAATTCAGCGCGGTGATCACGTTGTCGACCACTTCCTTCTGCGTGAGGCCCAATTCCCCCGCGTGAACGCGATCGACATCCAGGCGAAGACCGGGATAATTCAGATCCTGCGGAATGTAGACCTCCCCGACGTCTCGTAGCGGGCGTATCCTCGTCGCCAGACTGTTGGGCGAAGTTGTACGTCTGATGGAGGCTGCGGCCACTGACCTGAATATCGATGGGGGCCTGCATCCCGGAATTAAGGATGGCATCAACCATCGATCCACTGGAGAGAAATGTTCGGATCTCGGGAAATTGCTCCGCGATCGCTTTTTGTACCCGATCCATGTATTCGAAACTGGACTTCTTGTGCTCATCCTCGAGCGCAACCTGAATCGTTGCCATATACGGTCCGGCGTTCGTCGTATATAGCGCGGAAAAATCCGGCATGACTCCAATGTTCGAGACCACGATCTTTACGTCCTTACTGCCTATTTCACGGCGGATCAGGTCCTCGACCTTGGCGACGTACTGCTCCGTTACTTCCAGACGCGTGCCGGTTGGAACTTTCAGGTTGATGGTGAATTGACCCGCATCTGTGCGTGGAAAAAAGGCCAAACCCAGCAAGGGATAAATGGCCAGGCTTAGTACGAATGCACCGCTAAGAGCCGCGACGGTGAGCCAGGGCCGCGCCACCGCCCGTTTCACCCAATATTCATAAAAATCCAGCAGCTTGTTGAATTGCCGGTTGAATGCCGCTGTGAATCGATCCCACTTGGAACCTGATTCGGCAATTTCAGGCTCAACTTCGTATTCCTCGCTGCGGCGGGTTGCGGCGTGAGGCACCGCTTTCAGGAATCGCGAACAAAATAGCGGGATCACCGTCATTGCGACCAGATACGACGCGAATAGCGAGATAACGACCGCCAGGGCGAGTGCGCTAAACAGAAACTTGCTCACACCGTACAGAAATGTCACGGGGAAGAAGACGACAACGGTCGTCAACGTCGCTGCCAATACTGCGAAGTTCACTTCATTGCCGCCCACCTCAGCGGCAGCAACGGGACTTGCGCCTTCTTCCAAATGGCGATAAATGTTCTCCAGCGAAATAACGGAGTTGTCGATAATGCGCGAGAACGCCAGCGCCAGCCCACCCAGAATCATCGTGTTGATGGTGCTACCCGATCATGTTCAGCACCACAAACGTAGCCAGCGCCGAGAGAGGGATGGACAGAAAACCGCGGACGTCGCGCGAAGGCTGCCGAGAAAGATCAGAATCATCAGGCTGGTAAGCGACCAGTCCGATCACTCCTTCATGCAGTAAAGTCTTGATTGCTTCTTTCACAAAAGCCGACTGATCGAAGACCACGCTCGCTTTCAATTCTTTCGGGATGTCATACAAGTGCTGAATCGCATCTCGGATGCCGTGCACTACTTCGATTGTGTTTGTGTCTCCTCCCTGCTTCATGATCGGCAGATATACCGACCGCTGGCCGTCAACGCGCACCAGACTGTATTGAATCTGGTTCGCGTCTTCCGCCTTGCCGACGTCGTTTACGGTCACCGATGAGCTACCCACGGTCTTCAGCGGAAGCTGCGAAAGCTGCTCCATGTTGTCGACCAGGCTGTTGGAATACACGTAGTAGTCGAAAGGCCCCATCTTCACATCGCCGGCCGGCAGGATGAGGTTGGAATTGTTCACTGCGCTCACTACGTCCATGGGACTCAGTTGCCGCGAAGCCAGCTTGTAAGGATCGACATACACCATGATCTGGCGGTACTTGCCGCCGAATGGGGCGGAATCTCCGCGCCTTTCACCACGGCGATTTGATTTCGAATGGAAAATTGCCCGACGTCGTGCAGCGCTGTTTGATTCAGGCCCTGACCTTTCAGGGTCACCAGACAGACTGGCAAACTCGACGCATCGAATTTCAAAACCACCGGAGGCAGAGTTCCCGGCGGTAGGCGCTTCAAATCAGCCAAAGCCAAATTTGATATCTCGGTCACGTCGGCGTCGGCACTGGTCCCGGGTTGAAAGTAGAGCTTGATAATGCTCACGCCAAGGAGAGAGCGCGATTCCATGTGATCGATGCCGCTGGCCAGCGTAAAAAACCGCTCCAGGGGATCAGTGATGTCCGTTTCGATGTCTTCCGGCGGCATCCCGGAATAAAACGTCGCTACCACAACTTCGGGAAGATTAATCGCAGGAAACAAATCCACTGGCATGCGCGCCAGGCTGGTTACGCCAATCACGGTCAGCACCAGGCACATAACGATGATGAAGTACGGATTCCGAATCGAGAAACCTGACATAAATTCAATCGCTCACTTTTCTTGAAAGCCGCGCCCTAGTCCTGATTATTTTCGTGATACTGCATGACTTGAACATCCTGCGGCACGACTTTGGCACCCGCCCTCAGCCCGCTCCGGTCGCTGATCACGATTTGTTCGCCCTCCTGCAGGCCGGCCACTACTTCAGCGTCGGTAGCGGTTTGCAGCCCGAGCGTTACCGGCCTGTCTTGATTTCGTTCGAGCGGTTCACCACGAATACGGTGTTTTTTTCTCCCTCATGATTGACCGCTTGCAGCGGAATGGTCGGGATATCCTCCCGCTGTTCCAAGGTGAGGTCCGCGATCGCATAAAGGCCCGGAACCAGCGAGCGATCCGTATTTTTCACGTCGACCTCGGTATGCATGGTTCGAGTATCAGCGCGGACATCCACCGAAAATCGTGCAACTTTCCCCGGGAAGGTACGGTTGAGCGAGGAAACACGGACGTCCACGGCATCGCCCACCTTGATGAAGCGGACGTACGATTCAGGAACCGGGATGACCAGTCGAAAGAGGTCATCCTCAGAAAGCTTTACGATCGGAATGGCTTGAGTGCTGGAACCGGTCCCCGCTTGCACGAGCGTGCCGAGATTGGCGTACCGATCTGTTACTACCCCGGCAAAGGGTGCCGTGATTTTCGAGTAGTCGTAAAGACTCTGATCATGCTGGAGCTTGGCTTTGGCAACGCCGAGCTGGCTTTGAGCTGCTTCCAGTGCAGATTGTCCTGCGTCCACCTGCGAAGAGGCTGCCAGATCCTTTCCTTGCGCGTCGTCGACTTCCTGCTGCGCGACGATGCCAGGCTGGCTTTCGAAGACATTCTTCAGGCGCGAGTATCCGAGGTGAAGGGCGTTGTATTGCGCTCGGTATCGCGCCATCTCATGTTCAGCCCGAGTAACCTGATTCGACGCATTCTTGATTTCCGCTTGATCTTCTTGTAGCTGCGCTTCCAGTTCCGGAATCTCAAGGACGGCCAGTTCCTGCCCTGCTTTTACGTGCGTTCCGTAGTCCACCAGCAATTTCTTCACATAGCCTGATTCCTTGGCGTAAACATCAATCTCCTGAAACGGCACCAGCTCAGCGGACACGGTGATATGCCGGCCAAGATTCTTCTTGATAACCTTCGTGACGCCGACCCTGAGGTCCGGTTCCTTCGCCTGCACGCGCCCGTTGTCTCCACCGGAACACGAGGAAAGGACGATAGCTAGAGCAATAGCGGCCACGGTGATGGCAATTCGTCGACGTCGCACAGCCTCGATACGATCCGACCCGATATGGACCTTTGTCATTGCAGACCCCTTGTCAATTTTTCTAGAACTCATGCCGGCAACACTTCCTCGAAATCCTTGGGGATTTGCGTACACCGTTGGCATCGGGTTGAGACATCAAGAGGCCACTTCCGACTCAACCCTTGACCACGGTCGCCATACGGTCTGCTTCGTTCGCGACGTGGATACGAATCGCGAAACGAACTTGGTAGCAAAATCAGCGCAATACCGACGCGAGCTTAAGAACTGCCCAAAACCTAAAATCAGAGAGCAATCAGAGAGCAAAATGTGCTACCGAACCAGCGGAGGTTATCCGCGGTTGGTTAGGACAGAAATTGAGAGGATGGAGGCGGGCGGTTATACAGGCTTTCTTCGAGGAATGCAGCGACGGCCGGATGTTCGATCGGTGTCAGCGATGAATGCTCTGCCGGGAGCTCCAGCATTTCATAGCTGAGAACGGGCGAAAGCCAGTTCGCCGTAACCTGCGTCAGCCTTTGACGGCTGGGTTCGGACGAACTGCGCTGCTGTACAACATGAGCTTTTGAGAATGAAGAATATTCAGACGCACCGTAGCGCGTGGTTACACTGACAGCGAGCGAACAAACTGCAACCAATACCAGCAGAGTGCTGCATATCTTGCGGCTCGGAGTGTCGGGATGGATCAGTCGCAGCATTCGTACACTGGATATCCTCGTTTCTACCATAGAGATAGAGCACCCGCAACAATCGGCCGTAACTGTGCGAGCGCAGAGATCCACTCGTAAATAGATCGACCTTGCCGCCCGTTGGTTGCACGCTGTCTTAAGATATCCCTAAGTTTTGTTGGCGAACGCGCCGGAGCCCGCTCACAAACTATGGGCAGACGACCTTTTGCTGATTGATCCCAAGAATGGTTTTTTCGGCAAGTCCTGGCTGGTACACCATGTAGACGACCGCGTACGTGTCCGTATTTTCTCCGTCTTTTCCCGGGCTCCCGGTGATCGAGACCACGACCGTCCCATCGGCTTTGTAAAACGTATCCTGCGACCGGTTCGCCGCATACCCGTGCGTTTTCTTCATTCCCGTCAATCGGGAGGCGTACCAGGCGACGGTGGCGTCCACCTTGGAGTCGAAGACCGAATAGAAGTCTGCCTGCATCTTGCTCTTGCAAACCTGCGATTCCGGCAATTGCGTGGGTTCGTTTCCGAGGTGAAGCCGCGAATCGGTGGCGGGAATCAGAGGAAGGCCCGTTAGGGGATCGGCAGTCAAAACCTTTGTGCCACCTCGGGCAGTCACGGCAAACAGGAGAGCGACGGCAATGGCACAAATCGACTTAACTTTCATGGTCATCTATTCCTTGGGTACTTGTGGTATTTCGGATTCTTTCTGGCTGCACTTCCGATCACGATTTCTGGACATCGTTTCTAGAGCGCAATCGCGATCTTCTTGGCCAACGGTTTAATCGCCTCTCCGTTACAAGGGCAGGTCATGAACATGATCCGCACCAGATTCTTCCCTTTGCGCATCATCATCATGCTATCGGCCGTGATGAAAGCTTCGTCGCCTATCCCCGAAATATTCTCGTTGCTGCCCAGCGCCGACATTACTTTTCCGTTGAGTTGCATCTGGGTGTCTGCACTATTCTGGTCAACCGAGAAAGACAGAACCGCTACTTCCCCCGACGTATCTTTTTTCGCATCGGGCTGTTCGTTCTGGAATTGCTTGAACATTCCTCCAGCGAACGCCTGGATCATCTCTTGCGACTTTTTGTCGGCTCCTCGTGCAGCGGGCATGGCAGTTGTGTGCTTCGCGGTCATGTCAGCCTGATCGCCTTTCGCGATGTAGTTACAGCCACCATCGACTCTTTCGGTCCTGACGATTTCGACTCCAATCGCCTGACTGACGTCTTCCTTGCCCAGCAATTTGCATGCATCGATTCCGCCGGCGCCTGCGGAACTTGAACCGCTTTTGGCGGAGCTATTACTGCCCGAATCTGAATCGGGCCCAAGGATGTCGCGTGCCTCCTCGTGTATCTTCTGGCTCACGCGATGTGCCACGTAATAGACCCCGCCAATTGCGGCGGCCCCCCCAACAAAAATGATGACGACAGCCGCAATCCCCAGCTTGGCAAGTGCGCTCATTCCCTGCTTGCCAGGCGGCGCCGGAGGCCCGCGACAATCTGAGGCTGGGGCGTGGGAATGGCTGGTGGCGGAGACGCCACGGCTTGAGGTTGTGCGGGCGTAGCTATACCCCGCGTATCGGCGCCGCACTTCACACAAAATGGTCCTCCACTAAGAGGTGATCCGCACTTCACGCAAAAACTGCCCATGATTTCCGTCTCCTGTGACCCACCAATAATTTGCGTCCGGACCGATCGTTTATCCGAACAGCTGCACGAGGTTTGTCAGATGGATTTCCCGTCGCGAGCCAACTGACCGCCCTTTTGTGAAAGTGTGTGGCGTGCGACGATAAATCTGGAACAAACTCGCTCAATCGTCAACGAAACTGCGCTTTAAAACTTCTTTAACTGGTAACCGCTGTGTCTGCATCATCTTGCGGCGCATCTTTAACTCCCTTGTGCTAAGATTCCGGGCAATTGGGGACGCTTCTTTGTCTGCTCTCTATCGTTTCGGGCCCTTCATTCTTGATAGTGTCGAGGGCACCCTCGCGCGTAACGGTAATCCCGTAAAATTGCAGGATCTTCCTTTTCGCTTGCTACTACTTTTGCTCGAGAACTCGGGACAAGTCATTTCCCGTGAATCAGTTCGACAACGGTTGTGGCCGGAAAACACGTTTGTCGAATTCGACAGCAGCCTCGGCGTAGCCGTTCGCAAAATTCGCGAAGCGCTTGGGGACAGTGCCGAGGCTCCCATATATGTCGAAACCCTGCCGCGACGGGGCTACCGCTTCCGCGCGCCTGTCGTCGTAGTCGGAGCCGAGCTGGCACTCGGGCATGCCGTCGATTTGCGTGACAAGAAGGAACCGTCCGCACACCAGCCGTCGTTCGTGACGTCGTCTTCGAACGCGGCCTCCCCTCAGCGATCCAAGCGACAGGACGTCATGCTCCGATTTGCCGTGGCTGGCGGGACGCTTTTCCTGATTGCGGCGGTCTTTTACGGCGTTCATTCGACGAGAAAGGCTGTCGCGAACGCTGCAACGACCGTTTCGCCCTCCAAGGCGAGGATCAGACCGTCTATTGCGGTGATCGGATTCAGAAACCTGCCTGGCCATCCCGAGGACAATTGGCTTTCTTCCGCATTCGCCGAGATGCTCAGCACCGAACTCGGAGCTGATGGATCCATGCGGATCATTCCCGGGGAGGACGTGGCGCGCGCAAAACGTGAGATGCCGTTAGCCGACGAAGACAGCTTGGGTAAAGAAAGTTTGGAGCGGCTTCACAAGAATTCTGGAGCTGACATAGTGGTTCTCGGGTCATATACACCCCTTCCTGGTAAGGGTGAAAAACGCATCCGTCTGGATGTTCGGCTTCAAGACACCGCCCGGGGTGAGACCATTTCCGAAAAGGCATTTGTCGGAAATGAGAACGATCTTTTTGAACTCGTCGGCAAAGCCGGAATCTCGCTAAGACAAAGTATGGGGACGCGGCCTCCCTCGGAAGAAGCCTCGGCCGAGGCCCGGGCTGGTTTGCCAACGGATCCACTGGCTGTGAAGCTTTTCACCGAGGCCCAGGCTCATCTTTGGTCTTTCGACTTCATTCATGCCCGGGACCTTCTGATCCAGGCAATTTCCGTCGAACCTGATTTCCCGTTGGCTCATGCTTCGCTGTCGGAAGCATGGAGTCACCTCGGATATGCGTTGAAAGCACGCGACGAGGCCGAGCGGGCACGAACCTTGTCTTCGCATCTTGGCGCCGAAGAGCGGCTGCAGATCGATGGACAGTACTATGCGTCACTGTCCGATACAAACAACGCGATCGCGGTCTATCAAAAACTTTTCTCGCAGTTCCCCGACAACCTGAACTATGGCCTTCGACTGGCGGACGAACAGCGGAAGGTAAATTCACAGGAGGCTCTGAAGACTCTGTCAGAGCTGCGACGACTGCCGAGCCCGGCGCCGGACGATCCGCGGATCGATATGCTTGAAGCTCGCGCCTGGATCAACAAAGACTATGCCAAAGCGCAAGCAGCGGGGCGGCGAGCAGTCGAAAAGGGCAAGGCAGAAAGCTCCCCCTTACTGGTTGCTCGAGCCTACGGAATTCTGTGTCAGACAATGGGGAATGGTGCCTCGACCGAGCAGGCAATAGAGGACTGCGAAAACGCCCGCCGGGGGTATGCCGCTGCGGGCGATCGCAATAATGAGGCGCGCACACTTAGCGACTTCGCGGGGTTGTATTACCAACTGGGCCAGATGGATCGGGCTGAAGGCATGTTTCGAGAGGCGATCAAAGTGTTTCGCGATCTCGGGTCGCTGGACGGTCTTACCACCGCATCCAGCAATCTGGGGGACGTCTATCTTTCGCGCGGAAATCTTGCCGGGGCACAACAAGCTTTATCCGACGCCTTACCTGGCTACAAAGAGATGGGGGACAAAGACGGTGTTGCTTTGACCCTCAATGACTTGGCGGAACTTGCGCGGCATCGCGGCGAACTCGAGAACTCATTGAGGATGTATGACGAAGCAAAAACCGCGGCTCAGGAAATTGACGACAAGACTGCCACCGGTTACGTGCTTTCGGGACGTGGGGAGACGCTCTACGAGCGTGGCGACCTCTTTGCCGCGCGCGGATCGTACGAGCAATCGCTGGCGATCCGGAAACAAACTGGAGAGAAACAAACGGCGGCGGAGACCGTGCTGGCGCTCGCTCGATTGGCGATCGAGGAGGGACACACGGCAGATGCCGAATCCGTGATCCGCAAGTGCAAAGATCAGTTTCATCAGGACCAGCAGGCTGACGACGAGCTCTCGGCGAGCGTTGCGCTCATCCATACTCTTCTGGCCGAGTCCAAGTTTCCAGAAGCCGAGGATGAGGTCGCGCTGAGCAACTCTCTCGCAGCTAACAGCGGAAACAAAATTCTGAAACTGCGATTCAATATCGCGGCGGCGAAAGTTGAAGGCGCTTCCGGAAAACCAGCCAGTGCGATAGCCCATCTTCAGGCACTCGTTAAGGATGCGAACTTGCATCATTTGTTGGACGCCTCATTGGAAGCGCGCCTCGCCATGCTTGAAGTCGAGAAGAAGTCGGTGAAACCTGGCGAGGTCCAGTCAGAAGCGGCAAGCCTGGAGCGTTCGGCACGGAGTAGCGGATTCGATTTGATAGCCACCAAAGCAGCCAAGGTCCGGAGCGCGGGTAACTAGACTGAGATCGGAACTCCATGGCTGCATTCGACCTTAGGGAGCGATCGGAAGTGCGTGAACGAAACCCTCCAGACGCCCTCCGGGCAACCTATAGTAAATCATTAAATCCTGCTTGCTTCTTATTGATATGAAGCAACTTGAAACCGGTTCTAATTTCTTAATTCAAAAGGTTGTGGACCGGAAGATACAGCAAAATCACGGGGTTGATATGATAGTTTGCAAGGCATCACAATCCCACCTGGGTGAGAATCTCAAGAGCGAGAACCTGAATGAGAGCCGTTGCTATCAAAAGAGGGTGTCCCCGCCTCGAAACCGAGGGCTTTTTAGAAATGGGCACGCTACGATGTGACGGGTGTGGCGAAGAGTTCGTTCTGTCCCAGCATCCAGCGTTCATGGATAAGGACGCTGCTGACCGGCAAGCGCATTGGCTCGAAAAAGTATTGGCCGAGGAGCACGAACGGGAGCAACGACACCCGGACAAGATACAACTGCCAGATTAGTCGCCAACCCAGAAACCTCTACCGCACTCGCGGGGAAAAGTCAGTCAGGGTCATGAACGTGGAATCGACCTTGTCTACGAGCTTCCCGTTCGCCTCAGACTTGTCGCGGACGCTCTTCCACTCGGGATCATCCTGGAACGATTTCCAGTTTGCCGCTGCCGCTTCGCGACTCGGATGCTCAAGAATATAGATAAGCGTATTGCTCTTTTCCGGTTCATCGAGAGGCGCCCAGTAAGCGACGCTCTTCATGCCGTGGCGATCAAAGATTTTTATGGTGTGTTCGCGGAAGCGCGCATGCAACTCTGACAATTTCCCTGGCGCCGCATGATAGATCCGAAGTTCATAAACGGCAGTCGAAGAGCCAGAACCGCCTTGGCGTGAAGCAGCCCAAACGGACGCTGGAATCAAAGCGGCCGCGGGAATGGATTGGAGCAGAGTTCGTCGTTTCACGGCAGGCATTTTAACAGAGGCGGCCTTCAAGAAACGCAACTGACCGCTGCAGCAGGATCGGGGAACAAGATTTCGGGTTAACTTCAAAACTGCGCGACTCAGCTGGCTCTTTCACGAACGTTTCCCTTCCGGCATATCACACATAGTCGAATAGAGTCATGAACCCGAAATCCATATGAAGCTGCTGATGGCAGTGAAAGAGCGTCAGCCCCGGGTTGTCGGCAATGAAGTCGACTTCTGCTTCTTGATATCCTCCCAGCATGAAGACATCTTTGAAGATTCCGGACGTTGGTCTGCCGGAAATCTTCACTAGTTCGAAGCTGTGCCGATGCAGGTGGACGGGGTGGATGTCATCGCTGGCATTCCGCATTTGTATCCGATAGCGTTTACCTTGCTTCAGGTGGAATGAAGCTGGAGCAACTTCTTCGTTCATCGGATACGCAATGCCATTAATGGTCCATCGATTGAATCCGTCTTCGGCAGCGTTGTCCTTCGCAAATGTCATTTCGATGGTTTCGTCAGGAACCTGGCTAGCCATCCCCACCTTAGCGAAGCGAAGATAATCCCACTTCAATGGGCCTGGCTTAATCCATTCGCCTTTTCCCTTCTGTCCGGCATACTCCACCACGATCCCCATCCCGTGGCGGCGATCATCGTCATCCAGATCTCCCATGATCCAGACACCGGGATGATTCATTTCCACAATGGCAGAAACGCGCTCCGCCGTCCCCAGCCACAAAACCGGAACTAACGACGGATTCGGAACTCGATTGCCATCGAGCGCGACAACCTTGAAGGAATGGCCAGGTAAAGCAAGGCTTCGAATCTCAGTCGCGCTTCCGTTGAGAACATGAAATAGAACCCGTTCCCCCCGTTTGACGCGAATCGGGTCAGCGTGCCCGAGCATACGGCCGTTGATCGTGAAGGAACCGTATCCAACCTCGTATCCATGAGGCATGCCCTTTGCTAGTGACGCCTTCATCGAGCCTTCGCCCAGTTCTTCGAGAACTTTGACCTTGGTAGCGGAAAGGAAATTCTGAGCCATGTCCCCACCACGGCTCAGAGTAGGCTCGAATTCTTTGAGGACAAGAAAGATCTCGCGATCGTAGTTGCCGGGTTCATGTTTCGGCTGAATGTAGACCGGTCCGACCTCACCTGTGTATTGACCTGCGTAGAGATTCGCCTTCGCTCGATTATGAGTGTGATAAAAACGAAAACCTGCGGGGCGGGGCGTAAACGTAATCCGCCGCTTGCCGTGCGCGGGAAGGTACGGGGTACCTTCCTCTGACGCGCCGTCCACATCTACGGGTACCATCTGCCCATGCCAGTGCAATTGTTCCGGCACATCGGTGTCGTTGAAGATGTCGATGGTTGCAGGCCGGCCTTCCTCGAGGCGGATCAGCGGGCCGGGAAATTGGCCGTTGTAATTTGTCGTCGAGATAATCCGCTTGTGGCCGATCTCGATCGGAGATACTTGGATCCGCAATGTATAGTCCGCAGACTTCGATGCGGCAACGTCAGAAATCGAGTTCGAGGTCTGTGTCTGACCGACCACATGCGGTCGCGGGAAGAAAATTGCTCCAGTCGACAGCGCAGCCATTTTCAAGAATCGACGCCTTGATGGATAGGAGGCTTTCATTTGCTTCCGCGCACGTTCGTCGTTGAATTAAAGGTAACACTTGTTGGGGCGTGTTCGTCTTCGTTGTTGCGATCCGTCGCAGTGGACATTTGTACGGTACATTTGTAATGAATTGGGTGGATGAGTGCGCCCGTTAGCACGCGCCACAGGAGACCTTTTGAAGGATCTATCGCGACGGGCTTTCGGCGAGAAAATACGAATTACCCTGACGAGCCTGTTCGTGCTGCCTGCGGCGCGCATATTCTTGACATCTTCTGAAGAACAACGCTCTCCGACTCCGGATGCAGAGCAAGATTCGATTTGCCAGAACCCTTCATTGGATCGGGCCCAGAATGTGCCGTTGAGCCGCGGTGAGTTCGATTGGTGCGAAAGGCAACTGCAAAAAAGAAAACTCAGATTTCGGTTTCCGGAAGATTCGGTCGAGTAGTCGGTAGTAATTTTGTTATCGCAACGCATCTCCGAGCCGATAACACATTGCACCAAAATCCCGCAGCTCTCCGGATTGAGCCATGAAACGCCGTCAGTTTTTAGAAACGATCACTGCTTCAACAGCTTTTCTCGGCCTCTCCCACGCGCAGGCACAAGCAAATGCCTCCGATCGGCGAGACAACTCTGTGAATCCGACCCTGCCACTCCTTTGGTATACGGAACCCGCCAAGAAATGGACTGAGGCACTGCCCATCGGAAACGGGCGGCTCGGGGCGATGATCTTCGGCAACACTGCAAGTGATCGAATCCAGCTGAATGAGGATACCGTCTGGAGCGGCGGTCCTTACGACCCGACCAATCCGAAGGGCCGAGAGGCGTTGCCTGAGATCCGCAGATTGGTATTTGCGGGCGAATATCTTAAAGCCCACAGGCTCTTCGGCCGCACGATGTTTGGTGAGGCGATTCCGCAGATGCAGTATCAGCCGCTTGGAGATCTCTGGATCACATTCCCCGATCAGACCCGGGAGGCCGAACATAATCGTCAACTTGAGACGGACATGGCTCTCGTTGTTCCGATCCCGGTCACGGATTATCGCCGTCAACTGAATCTGGATGAAGCGATTGCAAGCGTGCAATTTCGCAGCGGCAATGCCACCTTCACTCGCGAAGTGTTTGCCAGTCCCGTCGATCAAGTGATCGTAGTCCATCTGAGTTCAGATCATCCCGGGAAGATTTCTTTTTCAGCCAGTCTGATTGCAGGGAACAATCCACAGCGAGATGGCGATGCACTTTACGACTCGATGCCTCCGGATGAAATCATCTCCAATGGACGCGCAATGTCCGACGAGAGCATTGAAGGCCGGGTGCGTTACCAGCTGCGCGCGCGGGTCTTGGCGGAGGGCGGAGCCGTTGCCACCAACTCGGGCACGATAAACGTACGCGGTGCGGATACGGCGACGATCCTGATCGCAGCACGCACAAGTTTTGTGAACTATCAAAATGCGGACGCGAATCCAGAACCTCAGGTCAAGAAAGATCTCGAAGCGGCTTCTTCCAAATCTTACAAAGTCTTGCGCCGCGACCACGTGGCCGAGCACCAGAGATTATTCCGAAGAGTGCAACTGAAACTGCAGGCGTCGAGCAATGCGTCCCTTCCCACAAATGAGCGGCTGAAACAATTCCGGGAAGAAGACGATCCGAGCCTGGTTGCGCTTTATTTCCAGTTTGGCCGCTATCTCCTCATCTCCAGTTCGCGTCCCGGCTGCCTGCCCGCAAACCTGCAGGGCATCTGGAATGATCAGACCATCCCTTCGTGGGGTAGTAAATACACCACGAACATCAACCTGCAAATGAACTACTGGCCTGCGGAAGTAACCAACCTTTCTGAATGTGCCGAGCCGCTGTTCAGGCTCATCGCCAATCTGGTCGAGCCCGGCACAAGGGTAGCGAAAGTGAACTACGGAGCAGACGGCTGGGTTCTTCACCAGAACACAGATTTATGGCTGGCGTGTGCTCCGATGGACGGCCCTACGTGGGGAACGTTCGCCACCGGAGGAGCTTGGCTCTGCACTCATCTGTGGGAGAACTATCTCTTCAACCAAGACCTGGAACAACTGAAACAGTTTTATCCGCTGATGAAGGGTTCCGCTCAATTCTTCCTCGACACTTTGGTGGAGCATCCGACATTGAAATGGAAAGTGACCTGCCCATCCATGTCGCCGGAACACTTTCCCTCTACACCTTCTCAAAGTATTCCCTTCTGGGATGAGGTCACGAATCTTCATCTGAAGGGCACGACCATTTGCGCCGGCCCTACGATCGACATGGAGATTCTGAGAAACCTGTTCGACAGCATGCATTCAGGCGAGCAGCTTGCTGAACACGGATGAGGACTTCAGGCAGCGACTTCAGCAGACCCGTCAAGCACTAGCTCCCCTGCAGATTGGCAAGTGGGGGCAATTGCAGGAATGGCTGGATGATTGGGATGATCCCGAGGATCGCCACCGGCATATGTCTCCGCTTTGGGGACTCTATCCGGGCAACTCGATAACGCCCGAACGAAACTCCTAAGCTGGCTGAAGCCGCTTCAAAACTTCTGTCGTCGCGAGGCGATGGCGGCCCAGGTTGGGGATTGGCCTGGAAGGTTTGCTTGCGCGCGCGCCTGAAGGATGGAGAGTACGCCTATCGTGAGCTGCGAAAATTACTTACTTTGGTCGACGAAGAAAAAACCAGTTACTCGGATGGCGGAACATATCGGAATCTGATGAACGCGTTGCCCTACCAAATCGACGGCAACCTGGGAGCCACAGCTGGTATCGCAGAGATGCTGCTGCAATCCCATGCCGAAGAGATTCACTTGTTGCCCGCGATACCGGCGGCATGGAAAGACGGTTCGGTAAAAGGTTTGAAGGCACGTGGTGGCTTCGTCGTGGACATCGAGTGGAAAACGAACAAGATTGTCTCAGCTTCTATTCATTCGAGGTTGTCTCGAAAGTGCAAAGTTCGCACGTTAGCTGGTATCTCGGAGATTGCCTCACGACAGGGCCACGTTCAGTTCACCCGCTCTGCACCGAACATCGTGGAGTTTGCGGCACAATCTGGAGAAACCTACGTCCTCACTGCCGCGCCGTATCAGCACCAATGAATTCCACTGAGGCCCGGTGCTCGCTCGCTCGTATCCCCTTCGTATAATCTCCTTATCATGCAAGCACAGGAAGAGTCACGAATCGCAGCTCTTGCAGAGGCGCAAGTAAAGGCCAAACGATTATTCGACGAGGTTCAGGAACGCAACACTATCCGGGCAGGACGATCCGAAACCGAGATCAACGAGGACATCTACGAACTCGCGCAACGAATGTATGGAATTACGCGCTACTGGCACAAGCGAATCGTGCGCGCCGGACGGAACACGTTGCAGCCGTACGATGAAAACCCGCCAGACCTGAAAGTATCCGACGACGACATTGTGTTTCTTGATCTCGGGCCGGTTTTTGAAGATTGGGAGGCAGATTTCGGACGCACATACGTTGTTGGGTCGGACCCATTAAAACTCAAGCTGTGCATGGATATTGAAGAGGCGTTCGCGACGGGTAAGAAGTACTTTCATGACCATCCCGACATCACATCCGCGGAGCTATACAGATTTGCTCAGACGCTTGCCAAGCAGGCTGGATGGGAATTTGGTGGCCCGATTGCCGGACACCTGATTGGACAGTTCCCCCATGAGCGTATCCCCGACGACATGATCAGCCTGTATGTGCATCCGGAAAATCCCATCCGGATGCGGGGGCAAGATGCTCAAGGACTCGACCGCCACTGGATTTTAGAGATCCACTTTGTCGACCGTTTTCGGCAGTTTGGCGGGTTCTTTGAGGAATTGCTGACCATTGGGTGATCTTTCCTGATGACCCGCGGTTGGATCGATTGAAAGCGCCTTGGTAATTCCGGCAAATCGGCGCCAGTCTGATTACGGCGCCCAACGTGGATGATGAGTAAACTGCCTGCGCGGAGAGATTCTATGATCAGAAAATTACGCACCATCCTATGGATAATTTGCGCTCTATCGACGCTTTCGATAGTAAGCGTTGCAGCCGAAACTCCCTGGACCGCGCAACAAGCCAACACTTGGTACGCTCAGCAACCCTGGCTCGTGGGGAGCAACTTCATCCCCAGCACCGCGATCAATGAGTTGGAGATGTGGCAAGCCGATTCCTTCGACTTGCCTACGATCGACCGCGAACTAGGATGGGCCCAAGTCTCTCGGCATGAATACCATGCGTGTTTTCCTGCACAACCTTCTATGGCAGCAGGATTCAGCAGGTTTCCTGAAGCGCATGGACCAGTTCCTAACGGTTGCCGAAAAACATCACATTCGAATCATGTTCGTACTCCTCGACTCGGTGTGGGATCCGAGACCACACCTGGGCAAACAACGCGAACCGCGGCCGCACGTGCACAATTCGGGATGGATGCAGGCACCCGGCGCGGAAGTATTGAAAGACGAATCCCGTTGGGATGGCGAGTTGAAGCCTTACATCGTAGGAGTGATTTCCCACTTTCGAGGTGACAAGCGGGTGGTGATCTGGGACTTGATGAATGAACCAGACAATGACAGCTCGCAATACAAGAGCGAGGAACTTCCGAACAAAGGCGAAGTGGCTTTGCGGCTTTTACAAAAGGAATGGCGATGGGCTCGCAGCGCGCGTCCCTCCCAGCCTCTGACGAGTGGGGTGTGGAAGGGAGACTGGTCTGACGGGCATTTGAGCGCGATGGCACGGTTTCAGCTCGAGAATTCTGACGTAATCACGTTTCATTGTTACGATCCGCCCGACGCGATGAAAAAGCGGATCGCGTCCCTCAGACGCTTCCAACGACCGGTGATTTGCACGGAGTATATGGCCCGCCCCATGGGCAGCACCTTCGCAGCAATCCTTCCAATTCTCAAAGAAGAGAAAGTTGGCGCCTACAACTGGGGATTCGTTAGTGGCAAAACCCAGACGATCTATCCTTGGGACTCATGGGAGAAGACCTACACTGGCGAACCGACACCTTGGTTTCATGACATCTTCCGCAGCGATGGAAAGCCCTATAAACCGGAGGAGACGGAGCTCATCAAGAAGATGACTCAAGATGCAACCAAGTCATAGCAGGGATCCAGCGGGTGACGGGCCGCAAGGAACTGGAGTCGATCGTGCTGGCCGTGGACCAGCCGACGACGCCAGGATCTGCTCGACTTGCTCGATCAACAGACGCCGAAAATCCAAGGACTGACGTACGCACTGGAAGAGGAAGTGGAGAAGCGGCAGTAAGACGACTGCTGATGACCCATCCAAGAGTCGTCCCACTGACGGCGGTCGCCTGAATTGATGATCGGAACTCCGGAGCGCTTTCAGTGCGGGAAGCAACTGGCTACACTTATCCGGACGTTCCTCGAGGTGTTCTGATGCAGCAAGTTCCGCTTGCAGTCCTGATCTTGTCATTTTGTGTTTATGCTCCCACTGGCGCAACTGACACTCCAAAGAAGGTCAGCTCCCTCGAACTGATGCAGATTGTTGCGGCGGCGCAAACTAGGCCCGATGCAGACTTGCCCCAGAAACTTGCCGGGATGGAACTGACGGATCGGTTGAGCGGCACCCGCTTGGCCGAGTTGACAAGCAGACTGCCAGGAGATAAGTCGCGCCTGGCGCTCATGATGCTTGCCGACCAGTCTATTTTTCTGCCACCGCCTACAGATGAGATGCCCTCAGATGCCGCGCCGAGCGCCGCGTCGGTGCAGCAGATGCTGCTCAACGTCGTGAAGTATGTGAACTCAACCAATCGCCAACTGCCCAACCTCATGGCCATACGTTTTAGCAACGGGTTCGAAGATCAACCGAGGGAGGAAAAGATGGGCCGCACCGGACTCGAGAGCACGTTTGATTTGCCCCTCCACTGGGTCGGAAGCCGCAAGGTAGAGGTGACCTATCGAGACCGGCACGAGACGGAGGATAAGAGCGTGAAAGTTGAAACGAAAGGAAATGGAGTTGCAGGTCTGATCACAACCGGCGAGTTTGGGCCCGTTCTCTCAATTGTTTTGGCAGACGCTTCGAAGGGCAAAATGGCCTGGACGCGCTGGGAAAAAGGCACCGATGGAACACTGGCCGTTTTTCATTACCAGGTCCCAGAGGATGCGTCGAATTACCACGTCAAGTCGTGTTGTATTTTGGAGGGCTATAACGCAGATAGCACAGCGAGAACGCAGACCTCGGACGTTCGCTCTGCCTATCATGGTGACATTGTTTTCAGCCCGGCTGACGGTTCGATCCGGCTCCTGACCATCGAAGCCGATGCCGCCGCTGGAGCCTTGGTCCCGGTCGCCTCAATCGCTGTCGAGTACGCAGCAACGGATATAGGCGGCCGCAGCTATATCTGTCCCGTGCGGAGCGTTTCGATTCAGCGGGCTCATAACGCGGACCCGAGCGGCGCAATTTCGAGCACCAATCACAGGGCCTCCAATTACGTAGGCCCACTCAAAACCTTCCTCAACGATGTGAGATTCACCAATTACCGCCGGTTTGGAACGAAAACAAAGGTTCTGATTAACTATCCCAACAACTGACGCGTTAGATGCGTGCATTCAACCCAGTACAAATAACGCCCATGTCGCAATCGCGACAATTACACGTTCTTAACTGTTGTCCTGGGCTTGATGGTTTTTAACGACGGTCGACGCGGCCTAGGTCAATTGTTGGAACCAGGCGATCACATTCATTGACCCCGTTAGGCCCCCGAGAAAGCCCCTTTCCGATTCTCGGATCATCCGAGCCGGACGAGAGCAAACTCGACTATCGCGTTCTAGCCGCCTAGATACTGGGGTTTATTGGTGCCGGGAGGGGGAATCGAACCCCCACAGAGCTTTCGCCCCTGCGGATTTTAAGTCCGCTGCGTCTGCCAATTTCGCCATCCCGGCTCGGAATCATTCTAGCGTAGCGATCGCCACGCATGCGCCTGATTGCCCAGTTGTTCCGATCGCAAACGGGAATGCGAGGCGGTGGCACGGACGATGTGGGGCGCGCTACTAATTGATTATCAGGGGCAGGATGCTCGACGACTTGTGATCCCTCACGCGTGGGCGGCAGAGGCATTGGCAGGAGCCGGGTTGGCCCGTTGTTTTCGCAACGCCTCTTGAAAATCCTCTGCGCTCAGGGTGTCTCCGTAAAAGAGTTGGAGCAGCGGATCGTCGGTATCGATCGGGGCTGCATTCATGGCGCGCGATCCAGCGTCTAGTCCTTCGGGCTCTACCAGCAACTCTGGCAGCAGCGTACGATTCTCCGTCAGCACGCCCAGAAACTTCTCAACGGCCGCACGATGCTCAAGGGTTCCCTGCGTGAACTCGACTCCCATGCCTTTATCAGGATGCATGACCTTGACTATTCCTTGGACACGCACTTCGATTCCGCCAGCACGCATGGAAAGAGTAACCAGAGTTGAGGAAGGAAACGGAGAGGCCATCTCAAGGTAGCACCCGCCAAGGCTGAGGTCGGTCAGTTGGCAGCGAATTGGTGGGTCGTCTTGTTCAGCTTCCGAAGAATTCTGCTTCAGCCATTCGCGCAATTGATGCGCGGCTTCCGGTGAAGTCTGTACGAAACGTAGGCCAGCTTGCTTCGTCGAACCTTCCCACGCGAACTCTGCTGCAATCTCGAGCGCTGAGGGCGCACCAGGAAGTGTGAATGCGATTTGCCAGGTACCGCGAGGACGGTTCTGGCTCGGGACAGAGACTGCCATTCCCCCTTCGCTCAGGTCGACAGTGGTGACCTTCATATTGCCGCCTGCCTCCGAGCTTCGCATCACCACCGGCATTTGCACCGCAACCCGGATGTTGCGCCGGCGTTCGCTCTTCATGAGAGCACGTGCGGCACGAAAGCTCGACTTGGCACGTTCGCTGGAAACCGGTTTGTAGAGGACAAAATGCGCACCCAGACCGAATACTGCCTTCAGACCTACAACTGGCTCAACGATCGCAACTGCGACTGCCTGCTTGTTGCATGGTGCGCTGCGCGAACTGCGGAGGACCTCGAATGCGCCCGGGTCGGAGCAGTCGGCGACGATGGCTTCAAATCTTTGCCGGGTCAGCTTGCGCAAGGCTGCATCAGCACTCGAGCAGAGATCGACATCAATGTCGAGATCCCCCAGCACGCGGCGTAAAACGCGCACGATCTTTTCGTCCGGGCACAGAACCAGTGATTTAAGACTCATTCGCCGCGCCTATTCGAGGCAGAGTTGGAAGGTTTTGCCCGGGATTTCTGCGGAACAAAACCGTCGGGAGAAATCCGACTCTTCCCTGTTTGAACTCTAAGTCTGAGCCGGCCTTGGAGCAACGGGTCGGGAGTCAATTTGGGTTACGCCCGTAACGTTTGCCAATTCCTTCACACTTCCACGCCTTCTGCGAGGAGCCTGCCCCGCCGAATGCGGGTGGGCAACCAGATTCCGAGCTTAACTCATTGATATGACTGATGTTACTCTGAGCTCGTCGATCGGGGAGGCTGAGTTTTCTGTTGACTTTAAAGTTAAATTGACCGTAAGATGTTGAGTCTCCAATTAGCTCCAAGTCCCTGTGGAATGCGACGTTTCGTCCGTCTTCGAAAACGTCGACGATCTGTGAATCTCAAGCGGGGCTTCGAGAATCGTATAACCAAGCAGAGATAGCGCAGTCATCCCCTTGAGTGGAAAGGCAATTGTTCATGGCAAAGAGACGTGGAAACCCGAACTGGGGCAAGCCTGAGCCGATCGGGCCAATTACCCCGACCATCACCGAATTTGAGCAAGTCGTACGCGAATACAAGCTTTCTCCTGATCAATACCTCCGGTCAACCCGTCTGCGGGAGTGGGCACGCCGCAATAAGAACTCAAAGTACATTCCTGAGCCGCTGCTTGAGGCTTGGGGCTTCGAAATCGAGTCGACGCTGTAAAGCACGGGGGGAACGAATCTCTTAAGGGTCGCTCTGTACAAGGAGCGGCCCTTTGCATTTGCGATGTATCCCGCTGAGCCATTCCGGGAGGGCCAGCCCCGCAGTCGTGATATTGTTTGCCCGAATCAATGCTGAATTTCCTCCAAATTCCGGCGCCAGAGATCATTTCCTTACTGGCTGCGATCAGCTTCGCAGCGGGGCTGAATCTCTATGCCACGGTTGCCATGCTCGGCCTGCTTGCGCGGTTTGGACATCTTCCGCTGCCGCCCGGATTGCAGGTGCTGGAAGGGTGGCCAGTGATCATCGCCAGCCTTGCACTTTTCGGAATTGAATTCTTCGCCGACAAGATTCCAGCGTTCGACCTGATCTGGAATGCTCTTCACACATTCATCCGAGTGCCCGTCGCCGCTCTACTGGCGTATCGAGCGACCAGTCAACTGTCACCCGAGCACCAACTGTTGGCAACGCTTCTCGGAGGGGCCGTAGCCCTTATCGCGCATGGTGGCAAGACGGCGGTGCGAGCCTTGGTCACCCCTTCTCCCGAGCCTTTCTCAAACATCACGCTGAGTCTTGGCGAAGACGTATTCGCCATCGGATTGACTTGGCTGGCAACGCGGCATCCCTATACCGCCGGCATCATCGCCGGGATCCTCATCACGATTATTGTTCTTTCCGTTCGTCTCGTAATTCGCGCGATGCGCGCTCTGTTCGGCGCCTCCGAACACGAAGTCGCTCGGTAACAGATCGCTGGTTCGGGCTGTGCTCGCAACATCTGTCTTGCCTTGACCGTTTGACATTCGATTTCAGGTTGTCCTGCGTGAGACAAGAATCGCATACATCGAAAAATAACTTTTTCGAAATTCCGCACGCTCGAGGCATCTCACTCATCACAACGTTCATCACACAGATGTACGTACGTGTGTCTGGAAATCTTCCGGACGCCCTTCCATGTTCAATTCCCTGTTCGAGCTGTAGCCTCGCACCGCTGTCCGTAGCGTCTCTCCAAGCCGCATAAATACGTGTTCGATAGTGCGCGCATTCGTGCGTTCGCGAAAACTCTCTCACACGTGATCTAAACACAATTTGTATCGATCACTAATTGTGTATTTCCAAGTCCGCAATCGCTAAGCTTTCATACCTTTTTGTGTATTCGTCATTCAAGAAATCATGCGGAGAAAGTCCTCACATAACTCTAGACATCGCTGCGTCATATGACAGGCTTGGATTTACCGCGCTCGATGTTATGGAAGTGAATTTGCCTTGTTGTTTCGCAAGGAAAGTTTCTGCGGAGATTGTGCTGAATACCAGAAAGTGGAAACACATCGGGATATCAAGCGACTCCAGCAGTACCAAGGAGAAAGTAATGAAATCTGTTTTGTGGGGCAGGATCGTTTCTTCAGTGGTTGTTTTGTTTCTTTACGCCACGTTCGCATTCACTCAAGGAATTGTGACGGGATCCATTTCCGGCGTCGTCGAAGATCAGCAGGGTGCAGTGATCTCGAATGCCAACGTCACTGTCACTCAGTTGTCTACCAATCGCGTTTTCAGAACCCAGACCACTTCGGCTGGGATTATCTCGCTGCGCGATCTACCTACCGGCGCGTACAACCTGAAGATCGAAGCGTCGCATTTTCGCGCCTTCGAATCGAACAATTTGACCGTCAGCGTGGGAAAAGATACCGGGCTGGGAACGGTCGAGCTGACGCTTGGTGCATCCACAGAGACCGTCACGGTCGAAGGCGCCGCGCCGCTCATCGAGTCGACAACCGATCAGATCTCGGACACTTTCAGCGCAGACAAAGTAACGAGTTTGCCGATGGGAAATACTTTTGATTCCCTCGCGCTATTTTTGCCTGGAGTGGCGAGCGTCGGCGATGCGAGTTTCAGCAACAACAACGGCGCTGAAATGTCGGTCAATGGCCTGCGTGCGCGAGCCAATAATTTTCAGATCGACGGTCAGAGCAATAATGACAACTCCATCGCGGGCCCATCGATCTTTTTTGGAAACCAAGACGCGATTTCCGAAATGCAAGTCGTAACCAATTACGACGCGGAATTCGGACGCAACACAGGCGCAGTCATCAACTACGTCACAAAATCAGGAACCAACCAGTTCCACGGAACTGCATACGAATTCTGGCAAGGCTCGACTTTCGATTCGCTCGAAAATAACGAGAAGAATCCACTCCTGGGATTTTGCTCGCCGGGCCAGTCAGCGTCCTCCGGCTGCATTCAGCCGAAAGTTCCTGGATTCGTCGACAATCGTTTCGGCGGGACATTCGGCGGGCCAATCAAAAAGGATCGCATCTGGTTCTTCGGGTCGTCCAACATTGAACGTCAGCGATTTGAAGGCTCCCCGGCATCGACCGTCGGCGGATTGGTGCCGACACCTAACGGCGATGCTCAACTGGCAGCAGCATTCCCGAACAGCCCCATCAACCTTGTAGAGAGCACCATCGGCCCCAACGCAGTCAAGGCGGGAAATCCGACCTTCACCAACGTAACAGAACGTGCTCGTCACCGACCAGATAGATACGAACCCAGCTGACCCTGGGTTTGGTTCCGCTTTCTCTTGCGCCACCGCGGGTACGAACGGTTGCGTGCCTATCGAAATGGGCGCTCTAACCCGCTTCGTTCCAGGCCCGTTCAACGATTACGAGGCGACTGGCCGATTGGACTTCAAGCTTTCGGAGAAGGACAATTTCTTCGGACGCTACGTCTACCAGAAGACGTTTAACGGAGGCGTCAACTTCGGCAACGGAATTCAGGTTGGCGATTGGCAGAGCATTCCAGGGCTGAGCCAGCAGATCGGGTTGGACTGGACACGGAACTTCAACAACGCTTTCGTGAACCAGGTTCGGTTCAGCTTCTCGCGGGCCAGCAGCTTCTTCAACGAGCAGTCGTTTCCGAGTTGCAATTCGAACTCGCCGACCGCCTGCCCCACCGACCTTGCGTTGGTTGGTTCTGCTCCGCAGGACAGCGTGAGCATCGGTGTCGCACCCGGATTCCCGCAGGGGCGAATCATCAATGTCTATCAACTGCAGGACAACGCATCGATGCAGAAGGGACAACACACTCTCAAGTTCGGCGCCGAAGTCGACCAGCAGCGCTCACCTAACGTGTACCTGCCCGGGAACAGCGGAATATTCGTGTTCGGGTCGTTCAACGACCTTGTCGCGAACAATCCTTTCGGAACCCAGATCGCATTGGGCAATCCGATCCTTCCATTCTCGGAGTGGGATCTTGGCTTCTACGTTCAAGACAACTGGAGAATCAAGAGCAATCTAACCCTCAATCTCGGCATGCGATGGGATTGGTATCAACAAGCCATCAACTTGCTGCACGACCAAAGCGTGAAAGAACAAACTGGCTCGAATCCGCTGTGGTCCACCTCGTTACCCTTGAATCAAACGACGGTTCCTTCGATTCCTGAAGCGTTGAGGAATTTCGCTCCCGTCTTGGGCTTCGCGTGGACACCGCACTCTATGAGTCGGCTGCTGGGCGAAGATAAGACCGTGATTCGCGGCGGATTCCGCATCGCCTACGATCCCGCCTTCTACAACATGTTCCTGAATGTAGCGACCGGGGCTCCGAAGGTGAACTTCGCGACCCTTGGTCCGCTAGCGAGTGCACCGGCGTCAACCGGTCTGCCAACTACCGGTTTATTCGGAACCCAGGTCATTCCCTTCCTGCAGCCTTTGGCAGCGGGCGGAAATCCTGGGTTTGCGAGTCAGACGCAGGTACCGAACAACTTCCACAATCCCTATACGGAACAATGGAACCTCGGCATCCAGCACTCGTTTACGCCGCAGGTCGTGGCAGAAGTTCGCTACGTGGGCAATCACGCTGTCGGACAATTCCAGGAACTCAATGGAAACCCGGAGCTGACTCCGCTGATTAACGCTGGATTCCAGAATTTGATTCCTGCCGGGATGACGCCTTGCAGCGATCCGAACGCTCCGGGATTCGGCGGCGGATTCGCAAACTGCAACTTTACCAACGTAATCAAGTATGCGAACACTGCGTCGTCGAACTATAACGGCTTGCAAAGCGAGCTGCGCATTGCAAATTGGCATGGATTGACAGCCACCGGTTCGTACACGTATAGCAAGACAATCGACAACGCCAGCGAGGTCTTCAGCACGCTCGCAGGCGGCAACACGCTGGCGTATTCGCAGAATCCGTTCAACACCAGCGGGGCGGAGCGAGCGAACTCGGGAATCGACTTCCCTCACGTCGTCGGAGTGGCGGTCGTTTACAACCTGCCGTTCTACAAGGCACAGCGTGGAATTATTGGGCCACCTGCTGGGCGGATGGCAGGCCAACACAACGTATCGCTACAGCAGCGGCCAGCCTTACACCACCATTCAACGGTATGTGAACGGAAGTCTGTGCGATCCGGCAGGAAATTTCGGCGGAAACTTTGATGCCTGCCGCCCGATCGTCGCGAACAGTGCGGCTCCGCTCGATGCCGTCGGTCAATACAACTGCTCCGGAAGCACGGCTTCGACTTGCAGCCTGTTCGATTTCGTGACCGGGGCACCCACTACCGCCAGCGCAGTGCACTGGATTCAGAACACTCCGCAAGCAGCGATCGTCTACGGCACGCCGTTTGCCGGAGTCGGACGCAACACTCTTCGTGGACAGAACATCAGCACGGCGAACCTTGCATTCTTCAAGGACATCGCCATCACCGAGACGCGTAAAGGCACAGTTCCAGGCGCAGGCTTACAACGTCATGAATGTGCAGTTCCGCGGAGTACCTGATCCAATTCTGGACGATGTGACACGAGGCAGCTTCCAGAATACAAACTTCAACAGCAATGGCGGCCTCACCTTTGCCGGCAACATCAATACGGATGGCATCGGCCGTCGTCGGTTGATGTTCGGAATGAAGTTGATCTTCTAGACAGATACCTCATGGCACTGCGATTTGCAGTGGGCCATGAACAAGAACGATCAATCCGCTAAGGTATTCGAGGATATTTGCAGAGTGGCCGCAGTCGAGGCTACCGCAGATATCCTCGATGCCTTTTCAGGCCATTTCATTTGCTAGCTGCGGCTGCGCACAGGGGAATTCGCGTTGAGACCAAGGAACCACTTGATGCGCTCCAGTTCGGCCTCAAGCTCACGAGCGAAGTTACGATCTGCGGGAGGCCTGGAATCCACGTACCCGCACTGCACGCGCAGATCCCCGTCCTTCACCGCGAGGTTTGCCCAACCGATGACACGATCGCGCCACAACATCGGCAGCGCGTAATAGCCGCGCACTCGCTTGGCTATCGGTGTGTACGCCTCGAAACGATAAACCCATCCCCAAAACCGCTCGAAGCGATTGCGGTCCCATACAACTGGATCGAAAGGAGCGAGCAGCCGCACCGTCTCCATCGGAGCACCGGACTTCACGCTCTCACCTTCAGGCCAATACCATTCAGTTCCATCGATTTTCGCGTGAGGCAGCCTCTTCTCTGCCCGCCGCAAGGCTGGAGCAATGGCTCTCTCCCACTGTGGCGCGGCATAACGCAAGCGCAATCCAACGGTTCTGAGTCTCGCGACCGGCATCGGCGCGTACACATGCATCACGGCATCGACCAGAGCATCCAGACGCTTGTCGCGCTCCGTTCTGTCGACAGGACCCGCGCCGTGTTCGTGCGCCGCGTAGAGTCGTATTCCAGCATCGCGGCGCACCACACGCAACAATCCTTGATAGTGCATCGCATCCAGCAGATGAGTCGTCGCGTTCGACTTGCCACCCCAGTAATTCTTGACCTTGCCGTGCGCGAAACGGCGATCGACCTCTTGGGGATGGACGACTCCCTTCTCACGCACGAATTCCAGGAGAAGCTGTGCCCGTGTCCGGCGTCCCGAAGTCCACGACAACCCTCCCTGAGCGGTTAACGGAGTCTGGAAGCGCGGATGCATCAACGCCTGAAGTTCGGTCGTTACAAATCCGTAGTTGATGAAGAAGTCTTCGTGCACGCCGACCTTCGCGTATTGGCGCTCCAGATCACCCGCACGGTAGCCCTTCACTCGATGCCGCAGGATCAGATCCTGGGCCCGTGCTGGCGCCCGAATGGGATCCGCTTGCAGAAACCCCATCCGGTGGAGAGCCCGTTTCAAAGTGGTGGGCGGAAACAGACTTCGTGCCACAGCGAATTGCCGCAAGTCGTCGAGCGTGATCGGCATTCCCAGATGTTATCGGAGTCGAGGTCATGGACAGTACCCAGCTTGTGTCCTCCATGGTAATGACGTTGACTTTGTCTCTGGGCGGACCTGCTAAAATCGGCTGAACATGAGCCCTCAGCCACCTTTCACCGGCGTTCCAGAAGCACTGGCAGAAATCCGCGCGGGCCGGATGATCGTCGTTGTAGACGACGAGGACCGCGAGAACGAAGGCGACCTCACCCTCGCTGCTGAAACAGTCACGCCCGAAGCCATCAACTTCATGGCGAAATATGGACGTGGCCTGATCTGCCTGGCGATGACCGAGGAGCGTCTCGAGCACCTTAACATTGGACTGATGACGACGGAGAACACGTCGCAGTATGGGACGGCATTCTGTGAAGCCATCGACGCTCGCCAGGGAGTCACCACCGGCATCTCGGCGCAGGACCGTGCGCGCACCATCCAGGTTGCGATCGATCCCGCGACCAAACCGTCCGATCTTGCGCGTCCGGGACACATGTTCCCGCTTCGCGCTCGCAAAGGCGGTGTGCTGGTTCGCGCCGGGCAAACGGAAGCGTCCGTGGATCTCGCGCAGACTCGCGGGTATGGTTCCGGCGGGAATCATCTGCGAGATCATGAAGGACGACGGAAGCATGGCTCGTGTTCCGGATTTGATCGAGTTCTGCCGCGAGCACAAGATGAAAATGCTGACCGTTGCGGAACTCATCCGCTACCGAATGTCGCACGAGCGCTATGTAAATCGCGTGGGTGAGGCGCTGATCGAAACGCGGTTCGGAGAATTCCGCCTGATCGCTTACTCCAGCGAGGTGGATGGCGGTGAATCCCACGTAGCACTGATTCGTGGAGATATCGAACACAGCGAGGCGCCGGTCCTGGTGCGAATGCATGCACATTGCCTGATGGGCGACGTGTTTGGTGCCATTGGTTGCGAGTGCCACGCCACGCTCGAAGGAGCGCTTCAGCGAATTGCGAAGGAAGGGCTAGGAGCAGTCATCTACCTTCACCAGACATCGCAGGGATTCTCGATCGAAAAAGCGGGAGATCGCACCGCCCTCAGCTTCCACGGTGGACGAACGTTGCCGTCACTCTATGACAATACCAAGCACATCCAACGCGAGATCGGCATTGGGGCGCAGATCCTGTCCGACCTCAACCTGCGTCGAGTGCGCCTGCTGACGAACCGTCCGAAAAAAGTGGCTGCACTCGAAGGTTTCGGGATTGAGATCGTGGAGCAGGTGCCGGTATCGCTCAACGAAGTCACGATTCGCAAATAGCAGCCTAGTACCGCGCACTGGGGGCAGCCCACATGAGTCTCGTCGCATCGGAAACAATTGTGCGCAACATTCCGGCGGGCATGATCGAAGACGCCCGCAAGCATGTGTACGAGGCTGCTATACGAACTCCTCTTGTCCGACTCAATTGGGACGCGCCCGCCGAAATTTACCTCAAATTGGAGTGCCTTCAGCCCATCGGCTCGTTCAAAATTCGCGGCGCCTACAATGCCGTGCGCCTGTTGCCGGAAGAGCAGCGGCGGCGCGGCGTCTGGACGGTGAGCGCCGGTAATGCCGCGCAAGGCGTAGCGCTAGCTGCGCGAAAAGCGGGCGTTCCATGCAAGGTGCTCGTCATGGATACAGCCCCGGCAGCGAAGCTTGATGCGGTGCGCCGACTTGGCGGAGAGGTGATAAAGGCCTCGTTCGACGAATGCTGGACGGCGCTGGCCGATCGCGCGTATCCGGCAATGAACGGCACATTCGTGCACCCTTTCGAGGACGACGAATTTATCGCAGGTAATGCTTCTGCCGGTCTGGAGATTCTCGAGGATCTCCCTGACGTCGACGCAGTGGTTGCGTCTTTCGGTGGGGGCGGGTTGTCGTGCGGGATCGCAGCCGCTATGAAAGAGCGGGGCAAGAAGGTGAAGGTCTTCGCAGCAGAACCCGAGACCGCGGCCCCATTGGCTCGCTCACTCACCGAAGGCTCGGCACAGAACTTCCCAGATTGGAAGGCGAGTTGGGTAGACGGTTGCGGAGGAAAGTCGGTGTTCCCGCGTATGTGGAATATCGCTCATCACATTCTGGCCGGGTCCGTTGTCTCCACAATCGAGGAGATTCGCCAGGCGATGAAGATTGTGGCCGAGCGGAATCACGTCATCAGTGAAGGAGCAGGCGCCTGTGCGGTGGCAGCAGGACTAAGCGGGAAATGCGGTACGGGAAAGATTGTTTGCGTGGTCAGCGGTGGGAACATTGACCTTTCGGTCTTTGCAAAGCTAGTAAGCGGATCTGCCACAGATCCGCGGTGAAGTACATGTCCGACCGGTCCGGCGGTCGGCTAAAACGGTTTGCGAACCACGACTTCGGCGTCGCGGATGAAGAACTGAGCGGAACAGCACTCTGAACCACAAATGACAGGAATGAACCCGTTAATCTGCTTGCGCGTGATCAAGCCCAACATGCCGCAGGATGGGCACGCCAGAACGGCCCAGTAGGGATCTTCCTTTTCGCCGATTTCCCCCGCGTTTTCGAGCACAAAGACGGTACCCGGCTGCATTTGTTCCGGAATCCACTCGTTCAGGACATCCAGTTGACCGACCATGTGTTCCTCCCCCTATTACTCCGTTTGGTGGCGCAAACCTAAAATTCCGCTATGAAACTTTTTTAGCACGGCGACGGTACTCGGACGAAGTTACCGAAGTATTCGCTTTCCCGGAGGCGACCCCGCTTCGAACCCTTCGGACCGCATCGCTAAGGCAAACTCCCAGAATCGGTTGAGTGGAATTCTTCAGGATGTCGACGATCTGCTTTGCCGAAGTCTCCAGGTAAAGACGGTTTCCGTCCGTTAGCAGGTGATAGTCGGAGTTCCGGTCGACGATTTCGGCGAGCCCCTTCCCAAACTCACGATCAAGAAATCGCATCACCTTCCGGACGCCCTGCAGAGAAAATCCTTTACGCCGCAGTTCGCAGATGACGGCGATGTCGGTGAGTTGATTCAGCGAATACAACCGCCGATGGCCCTCTCGTTCTGCCTTGACTACCCTGCGTTCGTCCCACCACTGCAACTGCCTTGCAGTGATTTCAGTTAGAGCGATCACTTCGCGAGATGTATAGCGGTTTTGCATCAGCCCCCAAAAATGTTTGAAACAGACTCATTGCAAAATGTTTCACACATTCTAGGCATGAGGGCCTGTGGATCATACAAAGAAAAGGAGGGATTAGTGACTAAGGGAGTTCCCGTTTACGGAAGCAACCGCTGGCACGATTCCGGTAATGGGGCCGCTTTCTGGGATGAAGCACAAAACCAGATCGATGTCCCGGCGCGGGCAGAACAAGAGCCTCTCCTGCCTAGCGCTGGACAGCTGCGATTGCGTTCAGACGGACCTGCGCTTCCTGCAGGCGCGGAGCCAGCACCAGCGTCTTGCGGTAGGCATCCTTTGCCCTGTCAAAATTGCCCTCTTGTTCGAGTGCCGAGCCCAGGTAGAAATAAGTCATCGCATCGGGAGCTGTCGTGATCGCCTTTTCGAACTGGGTTACCGCTTCGGAATATCGCGATTCCTTTGCCAGCATCCACCCGTAGGCAACCCGGTGTCGCGCAGCGCCCGGGTCCAAAGCGACTGACTCTGTAAAATGCTTTTCCGCGTCAGCCAGTAACCCTTGTTGCATTTCGAGAACCGCCAGATTGTTATGGATCTGTGCCAACGTCTGAGGCTCGCTTGGATACTCCAAAGCTTTCTGGAAATAATAAACAGCTTCCTCAGCATTGTTTTGCCGCAACTTTATGGTGCCAATGTCGTACAAAGCCACATCGGTCGGCTGGTCTTGAACAGAGCGAGTCAGATGTACGAGCGCTTCGTCGACGCGTCCTTGCGCGTAGAACGTTTCACCCAAAGAGCGTTCCATCAGACAGTTTGACCCTGTAACCGCGATCGAATGTTCGGAGATGGTGATGCCATCGTGCCAGTACGAAGTGTCTGCAGCGGTGATGACCGCAAGCGCCACGATGGCTGCTGCTGCGAATGGAATCAAGCCATAACGCAAATGAGGGAATCGCTCGACCAGTTCTCCACCGCCCCAACTGAGGGCGATGAAGATCCCCATCAGTGGAAGATAGGTATAGCGATCCGCATGCGCAAGGTCGCCAACATGAACGAGACCTACGACCGGTATTAGAGTACCGAGATACCAGAACCAACCAACCGCAAGATATGGTCGCTTCTTGATTTGCCAAACCACAAGGGCAGTGGCAACACAGACCGTCAGCAGAGAAACGACCACGGGCCACGAGAACATTGGCAAATCCCGGTAGGGATAGAAGATCGCAAGTCGAACCGGCCAGACCATTTGCTTGAGGTAAATGCCGTACGAGAGAACGGCATTGGCAATACGCGATAGGAGAGGAACGCTTTTGATCTCGCTATCCAATGCCTGCGCTTTGAGGGTCAGGATGGAACTCGCCAAGCTCAAGAGCAGGAGCGGTAACTTTTCCAATGCAATCCAGGCAAATGTCCTGGAGCGCAATCCGTCCCTATCGAGCGTCAGCCGACGAAGAGGCCAGTAGTCCAGCAGCAGAAGGACAAAGGGAACCGTGACCAGCATTGGTTTGCACATCAGGCCGAGCGTGAATACCAGCGCCACCAGGAGGTAGCGGGCTATCCTGGGCTGACGTACGTACCAGACGTAGGCGAAAAGCATCAACAAGAAGAACAGCATCGACAGAACATTCTTTCGTTCGGCGATGAACGCGACCGATTCGAGTGCGAGTGGATGGAGTCCAAAAACAGCGGCGACGAAAAAGCTTTTCCACATAGCTTCGGAAACAACCCTCAACCAGACAAATAGCAGCACGACGTTCATCGTGTGGATCAGAAGGTTCGTTCCGTGGTGCCCACCAGCCTTGAGTCCGAAGAGAGAAACATCGAGCATATGGGAAAGCCAGGTGACCGGGTGCCAGTTAGCCGCCTCCTTCGCAGTCAGAGCCCACCAAACATTGTGCAAAGTGAGCCCCTGCCGAACGTGTTCATTTCCCGTCACATACGCGATATCGTCCACGTTTATGAATTGGCACGAGATGACTGGATAGAACGTCGCGAGCATCAACGCAGCGAGAAGAATCGCGGCCAAACCACTGGACCGATCAAGATGAAATTCGTTCATATATCCCCGCGAGAGATCGAAGGACCGGAGCGAATGGGTTCGCTTCAAGAACAGCAAGAAATCGAATCTCAAATCGCCTCAACTTTTTGAAACCTCTTTATTCTCACTGGCAAGCAGAACTGACAACAAGTGACAACCGTAACTTGAAAGAAAGGAGGAGCGTTGACCGGCTCGTCCGGCAAACGCTTCCAGGTTCGGGCCGCGCTACCCCCTCTGGTGGGGTTGACGGGTCGACGAAACACCGCCGCCGACGAAGTGAACGATCTCGAGCCGGTCACCGTCGTTCAGAGTCGTTGCAGGCCAGAGATTTCGGGGAACGATGTCGCGATTGAGTTCCACCGCGACACGGTCTGCCTTCATGCCAAGGCTCTCGACCAGGGCTGCAAGCGTAAATGGAGCGGGGGAATTGGGAACGTCCCGGTCTTCTCCGTTGATTTGCAGTTTCATTCTGGACTGAGAGCGATTCGTTGATTCCCTTCTAAGGCTATCGCAGTTTCGGTATCGACGGGCATCGCTGGCTCGCGCGAGCTCCTTCGCTCGGCTTGAAGGGCAGATCCGTTCGGCATGACGCGACAGAAATAGGCCATTCAGAGACGCGCCTAGTCTGCTTTGCGCAAAACAAATTTTCTTGTGGCTGTACGACCCTCGAAGTTCGCTTGAACGAGAAGAGATGCGTCGGGCAATGCCGATTCCTCGACTTCGATCTTGATTTCTGCCGATCCCCCGGAATCAGCCACTGCCTGAGTATAGAAAGGAGCGGACCCGGGACGCGCGAAGCGAAAGGTCAGACGCGCGCCAGAGGCAGCAGAACCACCTTCAGTCACACGCAGCTGCATTGTGAGATTGTGCTCGGCATGAACCGACTCTGCGTTCAGCCACTGAACCTCGAGTTCTTTGACGGTGGCAAGTGTCTCCGGTTCAGGATGGCCAAGGACGTGGTCGAGTTTACCTTCCCGGATCGCATCCAGGACCAAGCGGTGCTGCTCTCGAAGGAGTTGTTCCTTTTGCGCATCTCCGAACTGATTTTCGGCGGCTTTGGCGGCGTAGGAGGTAGCCCTCTTGCCGATACAACGTCCGCGCACGAAAACCTGCGTCTGGAGGAGCAAGTCGCCTTCGCGTGCTTCGCTCTGGACGTGATAAATCGTGTCCACATGCTTTACATCGGTATTGAAGCCAAAAATCATAGGGATTGGGCGACTTGGTAATTGTGGAATTTTGTAATCCGCTGCTGAAAACGCCAGAATTTGATTCTGGCTCAATTCAATTTTGAATTACAAAATTATCCGATCGCTCAATTACGAAATCTTCTTCTCCATTTCCACAAAATGTTCCGCCGCTTCGCTTGACACTGTTGAAGCAAGCCCATAACCTAGAATGTTTCAGGCACGCTTGGCGCGAATTATATATAGCTCGTCCTATGCCCGACAATTACTTCGCTCAATACCTCCCTTTTCTCATCCATATTCTTATGGCGGGAGGAATTGCGGCTGCAATTGTCACGCTTTCCTGGCTGATTGGGCAGCGTAAACCCACGAGAGCCAAGCTTTCTCCTTACGAATGCGGCATGACTCCCGTCGGGGACTCCCGCCAGCGTTTCTCGGTGAAGTTCTACCTCGTCGCGATGCTGTTTATCCTTTTTGACGTCGAAGCGGTGTTTATTTACCCGTGGGCGGTCATCTTGCGGGATTTGAAGCGTTTCGGTCTCTGGGAAATGCTGGTTTATATCGGGATTTTTCTGGTTGGCTTTTTCTACGTCTGGAAAAAGGGCGTGCTCGACTGGGGCGAAACTGGGGCGGGCCGGGAGAAATTCTGATGCCACTGCCTCCCCCCATCACAAATATCGAAGAATTGAAGAATCATCCTGCGGTCGCCCGCTTGGTTGGATGGAATGCGGCTGCAGTGCATAGCGTGAAATTCGACCGTGATGAGATGACGATCGTGGTGGAACGCGAGAGCATCCGCGAAGCGTGCGCCCTGCTGAAAGAAGACCCGAACTGCCCCTTCAATTTTCTGTCGGACGTGACCTGTGTCGACTGGTATCCAGCCGAACCTCGATTTGAGGTCATCTACCATCTGCTTTCGATTCCTAACAAAGAGCGCGTTCGGTTAAAGGTAAAGTTGAACAGTTCAAGTCCGGCGATCGAATCGCTGACCTCGGTTTGGCCCGGCGCGAATTACTTTGAGCGTGAAGTCTTTGACCTGTTCGGAGTCCGGTTCACGGGCCATCCTTATTTGAGGCGCATTCTGATGCCGGAAGATTGGGAAGGCCACCCGTTGCGCAAGGATTATCCAGTGGAGGGCTATCGCTAGATGGCACACCTGGCGCCTACCCCCGTCCTTGAACCGGGTCAGGATCGAACCATGATCCTGAACATGGGTCCGCAACATCCGTCCACGCACGGAGTGCTGCGCGTATTGCTGGAAATCGACGGCGAGACGATCGTGCGATTGATGCCCGACATCGGCTTCCTGCACACCGGAATCGAAAAGACGTGCGAAGCGAAGTTCTACCAGCAGGTCGTGCCGTTGACCGACCGGATCGACTATCTCTGCCCCATGACCAACAACCTCTGCTACGTGTTGGCGGTGGAGAAATTGCTAGGGCTGGAAATCCCACCGAAAGCGCAGTGGATGCGGGTTCTGATGAATGAACTGACCCGGATCAATTCGCACCTGGTCTGGCTGGGCACGCACGCCATGGACATCGGCGCGTTGACGGTCTTCTTATACTGCTTCCGCGAGCGCGAAGAAGTTTTGAAGATTTTCGAAATGGTCAGCGGGCAGCGCATGATGACATCGTATTTCCGCGTGGGCGGCATCGCGCTGGAGCCGCCGCTTGGATTCTTCGACCGCGTGCGCGATTTTGCCGGATCTTTTCCCGAGAGAATCGATCAGTACGAGAACTTGTTGACTGGAAATCCAATCTGGACGATGAGGACGAAGGGTGTGGCCCGCATAACCGCGGAAGATGCGATTGCACTCGGTGCAACCGGTCCGACGCTGCGCGGAAGCGGTGTCGATATCGATTTGCGGCGCGATATGCCGTACTCGAGTTACGAAAAATTCCAGTTCAAGGTTCCTGTTTCGCAAGAGGGCGATGTCTTCGCCCGATACATGTGTCGGGTGCAGGAATTGCGCGAATCGATTGGTATTGTTCGTCAGGCGCTTGACGGGATGCCGGAGGGCCCGACGAAGGCCGACGCGCCTGGAATCGTGCTCCCTGATCGCGAAAAGATGAAGACGCAAATGGAATCGCTCATTTACCACTTCAAGATCATCACGGAAGGTTTTGCGGTTCCGGCGGGTGAAGTCTATCAGGCCGTCGAATCGCCTCGCGGCGAAATGGGCTACTACATCGTCAGCGATGGGACGGCGAAGCCCTACCGGGTGCACATGCGCTCAGCATGCTTCGCGAATCTTCAGACCCTGCCAAAGATGTGCGAAGGACGATTGCTGGCCGATGTCGTCGCGGCCATCGGATCCATTGACATCGTTCTGGGAGAAATCGACCGGTGAAGTTTTCTGACGAATTCGAGACGCGTTTTTCGGAGATGGTGCCCCATTATCCGACCAAGCGCTCGGCGCTCGTGCCCGACACTTTTGTATGCGCAGGATGAAGTTGGTTATCTATCGGATGAAGTTATTGAGGAAATAGCATCGCGGCTCGAACTGACGGACCTCGAGGTTCGCAATGTGATCAGCTATTACTCGATGCTGACCACAAAGCCTCGAGGGAAGTTCAACGTTCAGGTTTGCACCAACATCAGTTGCATGGTACGCGGCGGTGAAGACATTCTGAAACACTGCGTTAAGAAGCTCGGGGTGGGACACAAACAGACGACGCCGGACGGAATGTTTACGTTGGAAGAAGTCGAATGCATTGGCGCTTGCAGTTGGGCTCCGGCCGCGCAAGTGAACTATGATTTTCACGAGAACCTGACCACCGAGAAGATGGACAAGATTCTCGACGAGTATAAGAAGAAGGCTACGCAATAGATTACGATTCAAGATTTTTTGACCTCCGATTGCAGACGATTTAGCGAAGTACTAAGTTTGGAATCTGCAATCTGAGGTTCTCGATCGAACTTTCATGGCTGATCTGGTCTCTCATCCCGACGAGGTGAAGGTTGTTTCCCGCCGTTTTGGCCTGGGTGCGACCAACATAGACCGCTACGTAGAACTGGACGGCTACAAAGCCGTTCAGAAGGCGCTCGCGATGGAACCGGACGCCATCATTAATGAGGTAAAGAATTCGGGCCTGCGCGGCCGGGGTGGGGCTGGCTTCTCGACTGGCATGAAGTGGTCGTTCGTACCCAAGCAATCGGCGAAGCCGAAATATGTCTTATGCAACGGCGACGAGAGCGAGCCTGGCACCTGCAAAGACCGACTGATTTTTGAGCACGATCCGCACTCGGTGATCGAAGGTGTGATGATCGGGGCTCTGGCCGTGGGCGCGAAGAGTGGGTATATCTACATTCGCGGCGAGTATCGATATCTTTCGATCATCATGCAGAAGGCGATTCGCGACGCCTACGCCAAGGGATTCATCGGCAAAAACATTTTCGGCAGCGGCCGAGATCTCGACATTTACTGGCACGGCGGCGCGGGCGCATACGAAGTCGGCGAAGAGTCTGCTCTGATGGAATCGCTCGAAGGCAAGCGCGGCATCCCGCGAATCCGGCCACCCTTCCCTGCCGTGGTGGGACTTTGGGGCGGTCCGACGGTCATTAATAATGCGGAGACGCTGGCGAATGTTCCGCACATTATTCTTGGCGGCGCAGACTGGTACGCGAAGTTGGGTACGCCGAAAAATGGCGGCACGCGGCTGTTTTGCCTGAGCGGCAATATCGCAAAGCCCGGTGTGTATGAACTTCCGATGGGTTACAACCTGAAGAAAATGCTCTATGACGTCGGAGGCGGCATCCCCAACGGACGAGAGTTAAAAGCGGTCGTTCCGGGTGGATCCTCTTGTCCGGTTCTGACCGCCAATGAGATTGATGTCGCCATGGATTTTGATTCCGTCGCGAAGGCAGGATCGATGCTCGGTTCCGGCGGAGTGGTGGTCATAGACGACCAACAATGCATCGTAAAGTTTGCGCTGCGTACGATGAAGTTTTATCAGCACGAAAGCTGCGGATGGTGCATCCCGTGCCGCGAGGGAACGGATTGGCTGAAGAAAACGCTGACCCGCTTCCATAAAGGTGGCGGGGTGATGAAGGACATCGACAACATGCAATATCTGGCGGAGAACATGCTTGGGCGGACTTTCTGTCCGCTCGGGGATGCTGCCGCAATGCCGACCATCGGCTTCGTGAAAAAGTTCAGGAAAGAGTTCGAAGATCATTTGGAAGGCCGACCTTGCCCGTACGAGAAGGCGGGCGCGGTCGAGGAACTACCGGCTTTTGCTCACTAGAAAGCACAGAATTTAATCGATGCCAGACGTAACTCTCACGGTCGACGGCAAAAAGCTCACAGCTCCAGCGGGCACGCTTCTAATCGAAGCGTGCAAGAGCGTGGGCATTGAAGTGCCCTCTTTCTGCTACTATCCCAACCTTTCTCTGCAGGGTGCTTGCCGCATGTGCCTGGTAAAAGTCGAGAAAATGCCCAAGCTGCAAACCGCGTGCACCACGGTCGTCGGCGAGGGCATGGTCGTAACTACCGAGAGCGAGGAGATCAAGCAGGCGCGCAAGTCGATGCTTGAAATGCTGCTCGGGAACCATCCCCTGGACTGCCCGGTGTGCGACGCGGGCGGCGAGTGCGAACTGCAGGACATGACATTTTCCTACGGTGCGGCCGAATCGAAATTCATGGAAGCGAAGAACCACAAAGAGGAGCAGCAATGGTCTCCCGTGGTCTTTTTCGACCGGCCTCGTTGCATCCTTTGCTACCGCTGCGTACGTGTGTGCGGCGAGGGCATGGATGTATGGGCTCTCGGCGTGCAGAACCGCGGCGTGAATTCGCTGATCGCACCGAATAAGGAAGATCATCTCGAGTGCGAAGAGTGCGGCATGTGCATCGACATCTGCCCGGTCGGCGCTCTCACCTCCGGCGCGTATCGCTACAAAACGCGTCCGTGGGAGATGAAGCACGTCAGCACTGTCTGTACGCACTGTGGCGATGGATGCAAGACGACTTTGGGAGTGCGACGATCCGACACCGGCATGGAGATCGTGCGCGGCGACAATCGAGACAAGAGCGGCACCAATGGCGACTTTCTCTGTATCAAGGGCCGCTATGCGTTCGACTTTGCCAATCACGAAGATCGGCTGACGCAGCCGCTCATTCGCAAGAATGGAAAGCTGATCCCCGCGACTTGGGAAGAGGCCTTTGAATTGGTCGGCAAGAATTTCGCAGAAGTTCGCGATAAAGATGGTGGTTCTGCAATCGGCGTGGTCGGCTCGACGCGCACTACAAATGAAGAAGCTTACTTGCTATCGAAGTTCGCGCGTACGGTGCTGAAGACAAACAACGTTGATCATCACCGTACTGCCGACTTCCCTGCCCTTGCCGCTGCCCTTCGCGGCAAGCCGGAAGCGACTGCGAGCATGGCGGATGTCTTCACGGCGCCAGCAATTCTGCTCATTGGCAACGATCCCACCGAACAGCATCCGCTTCTCGCCTGGCAGATTCGTAACAACGTCCGACTGCATCGTTCCAGGCTATACGTAATCAACTCGGCATCGATCAAGCTGCGGCGACAGGCAACGAGTTTCACCGAGATTCCGGCTGGGACAGAGGGCAAGGTCGCGGAGTTCCTAGGCGGGGATGACGCTGCTCTGGAAGCGCTTTCTACACCCTCTGCGAATAAAGATGGCTGGACTGCACTTCGCGACAAATTGCGCGCCGAGCAGAATCTCATCATCATTTTTGGGTCCGAGGTTCGCGGCAACGATATCGCCAGCATGATCTCATTCGGTTCCGGCATTCAAGGTGCCAGGTTCCTCTGCCTTGCTGACTACGCCAACTCGCGCGGTGCAGCGGATATGGGTTTGTATCCGGACTTGCTTGCCGGGCTATCACGCAACATCGGGAAATACCGAATTCCACAAAGACTGGGCGGAAATCCCGCAGACTTCAGGACTGGACCTCGCTGGCATGGTTGACGCTGCAAAATTGGGGAAGCTCAAAGCGCTATACGTCGTCGGGTCGAATCCGATCGGACGAGGGAACATCGATCCTTTCGCTTTCTCAAACAGCTTCGTAGTCGTGCAAGACATGTTCCTGACCGAGACGGCGGTGATGGCCGACGTCGTTCTGCCGGCTGCCAACGCATACGAGAAGTCCGGAACGATGACCAATACCTGTGGCGACGTCCAGTTGGTAAAAAAAGCAGGCGAAATCTCCGGTACGAAAGCTGACTTTGAAATGATCGTCCGCATTGCGGACGCAATGGGCGCAGACGTTCGCAAGCTCGTGCCTTTCGGCGGAGGTGTACGCGCGGACATGGGGCAATCGCGTGGAGCTCAATCGGGCGAAGCTGACCGGCATTCGGTGTGGCTGGAGATGCAGGGACTTGAACCCAAACTGAGCCCGCTTGATCCGATGGCGATTCTCGATGAGATCCAGCGACTGGTTCCAGGGTACGACTTTTCACGCATCAATCTTCTTGCCGGAAATAGCGAGCATACATCGCTCGCGAAGAGCGGGCCAGGCGCGGCGCATAAACCGGAATCGATTGTTCCGGCTAACGACAGTCTCTTTACCTCAGGCACGCTCGGCCGCTACTCGCGCGCACTGAGATCCGTCATGGAAAGTCACGAAGTCAAACCTGCCGAGGTCGCGGCAGACTAATATCCGCCGTATAGTCGTCCGAAGTTTGCAGCGGAAACGCGATGTTCGCGGTTGAAGGGTTAAAGAGGGAGCGCAGGTTTGCCAATCTGGATCTACATTCTGGCGTCGGTCATAAAGTCTGCGCTCGTGCTGTTCGTTCTGCTGACGGTCGTCGCCTATACCGTCTGGCTGGAGCGAAAAGTCGTCGGCCATATGCAGAATCGCTGGGGACCTACGCGGGTCGGCCCATTTGGTCTGCTGCAGCCCGCAGCCGATGGAATCAAATTCCTTTTCAAAGAAGATCTGACGCCACCGCATGTGAACAAGCCGCTGTTTCTCGCGGCGCCGCTGATCGCCGTTATTTTCGCCCTGACGTCGATTGCGGTGATTCCATTTGGCAATTCGATTACGCTTTTCGGCTACAGTTTCCCCCTGCAAGTCACCGATGTAAATACCGGCTTGCTTCTGATTCTCGGCGTCACTTCCATCGGGGTGTACGGCGTGGCGTTGGCCGGATGGTCGTCGAACAACAAGTACTCCCTGCTTGGCGGATTGCGTGCCAGCGCGCAGATGGTGAGTTACGAGATTTCGCTCGGCCTCTCGCTGGTCGGAGTACTGATTCTGTCGGGCAGCTTCAGCCTGCGAGACATCGTGAACGCGCAGGGCGGACATTTTTCGGGATTTCATTCCGCGCTGGAATATTTTTCTTCAGCCTGTCGGGTTTTTCTGTTATCTGATGGCGGCGTACGCTGAGACCAACCGCATCCCTTTTGATCTTCCGGAGGCCGAGACCGAGTTGGTCGCCGGATATCACACGGAATACAGCGCCATGAAGTTTGCCATGTTCTTCATGGCCGAATACGCCAACATGATCACTGTCGCTTGCCTGGCGACACTTCTATTTTTTGGCGGGTGGCATGGTCCGCTGTTTGGGCCTCCGATTGTTCAGGCGCTTCTCCCCGTGTTCTGGTTTGCCGCCAAGATTTTTGGATTTCTCTTTTTGTATATCTGGGTGCGCGGGACGTTGCCGCGCTTCCGCTATGACCAACTCATGGCCTTTGGTTGGAAGTTTCTGTTACCGCTTGCGTTGGCAAATCTGATTGCCACCGCAATCGCGGTAGCGTGGTGAAGAAGCGATGTCAGTGGTTCGTGTTTAGAGATCAGCGAGGAAGCTCGTTCTGACCACTGACGCATTGGCTCATCGTTGCGATACGACTTTCATGTTTAACGTGCACTTAATTCTGTTTCTGGCATTCGGAGCCGTTTGCGTCGCAGGAGCCGTCAACCTGCTGGTGCAGCGCCATCCTATCAACAGCGCGCTGTCCCTGATCGCCGTGATGGCCGCATTCGCAGGAGAATATCTGCTGCTTGGGCGCCGAGTTCGTGGCTGCGGTTCAGGTGATCGTCTACGCGGGCGCCATCATGGTTCTCTTCGTATTCGTCATCATGCTACTGAATGCCGGAGTCGAAGATCAGACCCAAGGCAGCCGCGTGGCGCTTCTGTTTGGAATTCCCGGAATGCTCGTAGGAAGCCTGCTCATCGCATGGGTGGTGTTGCGGCATTCGGGTACTGGATCGGTGGCTGCGGGCGCATTGCCGGGCGCACCCAAGACGATTGGGATGCTGCTCTTTCACGAGTTTCTGCTGCCCTTCGAAGTGACATCCATTTTGATTCTTGATCGCCATCATGGGAGCGGTGGTTTTGGCCAGCAAGCCGACGGTGCCAGGCGGCGGACCGGCGCAGAAGGTGAACGACTAATGGTCCCCATTTCGTACTATCTCGTGCTCAGCGGAATTCTGTTCGCTTGCGGCGTAACCGGATTTCTCATCAAGCGCAACATCATTAGCATCTTCATGTCGATTGAGTTGATGCTGAACGGCGTGAATCTGTCATTCGTCGCTTTCGCCGCACACTGGCATGTGTTGGCAGGACAAGTCTTCGTCTTCTTCGTGATGGTGGTAGCCGCGGCCGAGGCCGCTGTGGGACTGGCGATCATCATTTCGGTCTACCGCACGCGCGAGACGCTGAATGTCGACCAGGTGAATCTGCTTAAATTATGACGCCGCCGAATCTAAATCTCTGGCTTATCCCGACGCTGCCTCTGGCGGGTGCTGCGATCAACGGCTTCCTGGGAAAGAAGTCGTCGCGCACCGCTGTGACCACAGTCGGCCTGTTCTTTTCCGGCGCGGCATTTGCGTGGGCATTGACGGTAGCGTTGCGCTTCTCGTCACATCGAACTTCCCTACCAGGAATATCTCGCTCACTGGATCCGCTCCGGCAACTTCACGGTCGACTTTGCGTTCTACCTTGATCAACTTTCGCTGGTCATGCTGCTGGTCGTAACTGGCGTTGGATTTCTCATCCACATCTATTCCGTCGGCTACATGTGGGACGACCCGAGCTACTACCGCTTCTTCACCTACCTGAACCTGTTCATGTTTTTCATGCTGACGCTGATCCTGGCAAACAACTATCTGATGATGTTCATCGGCTGGGAGGGTGTCGGCCTCGCGTCCTATCTGCTGATCGGATTCTGGTTTACAAAGGATTCGGCCGCGTCTGCGGGGAAGAAAGCTTTCATCGTCAATCGCATTGGCGATTTCGGATTTCTCATCGGCATCTTTCTAATCATCGAACATTTGGTTCGCTGAACTTCAGCCAGGTATTTGCCAGAGTCAGCACAATGGCACCGGAGACGGCGCAGGCCGGAGTCTTGACCGCGATCGGTCTCCTGCTGATGGTGGGTGCGTGCGGAAAGTCTGCTCAGATTCCGCTCTATGTATGGCTGCCGGACGCGATGGAAGGACCAACGCCGGTTTCGGCGCTCATTCACGCGGCCACCATGGTGACTGCGGGCGTATACATGGTTTCGCGATCGCACGTGATCTTCGAGCGCGCGCCAACCGCGCTGACTGTCGTTGCGATTATCGGCACCTCTGACGGCACTCTTCGCCGCAACGATTGGCATTACGCAAACCGATATCAAGAAAGTGCTGGCCTACTCCACAGTCTCGCAGCTTGGCTACATGTTCATCGCCTGCGGAGTTGGCGCCTTCTCGGCTGGAATCTTCCACCTGATGACGCATGCGTTCTTTAAGGGCCTGCTATTTCTCGCGGCTGGTTCGGTGATCCACGCAGTCGGCGGTGAGCAGGACATGCGGAAGATGGGCGGCCTCCGCTCGTATATTCCGGTCACATTCCTGACCATGCTGATCGCGACGCTCGCGATCGCGGGCATCCCGCCTCTTGCGGGCTTCTGGAGCAAAGACGAAATTCTTTGGAAAGCGTATCAGGCGAACTGGGTGTACTGGGCGGTCGGTGTCATTACCGCTTTCATCACTTCTTTCTATATGTTCCGCCTGTTGTTCATGACGTTCTTTGGGGACTATCGCGGCGTTCAGGTTGATGAGCATGGCCGCGTACATGCCGTTCACGGCGACGACCACCACGGTCATGGCGAACCGCATGAGAGCCCGATGGTGATGCTCGCGCCGCTGATTGTACTTGCGCTGCTGTCGCTAATCGGCGGCTTTGTTGGCTTTCACAATGGCTTCGAGCATTTCCTCTCACCGGTTTTCGGCCCGGCTACGGAGGTTGCCGGTGAAGCCGCCAGCCACACGACTGAGTTCCTGCTGATGGGTGTTTCAGTCACATTCGCTTTTCTCGGCCTGATGTTGGCTTGGATTTTTTATGTGAGCAAGCCCGAGTTGCCACAAAAGATTGCAGACGGGTTGGGGAACTTTTACAAGACGGTCGTTAACAAGTATTACGTCGATGAAATCTACGCCAAGATCTTCGTAAAACCGTTGATCGACGGATCGACAAACATTCTCTGGCAAGGGGTCGACCGCAGAGTCATAGACGACTCCGTGAACAATATTGCTGATGGCGCGACCCAGGTTTCCGATGAAGTCCGGCATATGCAGTCGGGCAATCTTCGCTCATATGCAGGCTGGATCGCAGCTGGTGCCGCAGTCTTGATTGCGTACATGGTGTGGCTGGGGGTGGGTCAATGAACGTGGACCGTCTTGGCCCCTACATTCTGTCGCTGGTGACTTTCGCACCACTGGCGGGAGCGCTTGCTGCTGGTGCTCTTCCCCCGGCGCGATCGCGACATCCGCATATTTACGCTTGTCGTGTCACTTTTGACTTTTGTCCTCTCTCTGCACTTGCCGGTTCGTTTTCATCGCGCCCAGGCTGGCTTTCAATTCGAAGTCGACAACTCCTGGATTTCGAGCCCCAACATTCACTATCACATGGGGATCGACGGCATCTCTTTGTGGTTGATCGTTCTGACGACGTTTCTGACCCCCCTTTGCGTGCTGATCTCGTGGAAGTCGATTCATGATCGCGTGAAGGAATTCTTCATCCTTCTGCTCGTTCTGGAAACAGCTCTGATCGGCGTCTTCACCAGTCTTGATCTCTTCCTCTTTTATTTCTTCTGGGAAGCTACGCTGATTCCGATGGCTCTGCTTATCGGTGTGTTTGGCCACGAACGCAAGGTTTATGCCGCCGTTAAGTTTTTCATGTACACCATGATCGCTTCGGTGTTCATGTTGGCAGCGATCCTCTGGCTATACGCGCATACCGGCAGCTTCGACTTTGTTACGATTCGCGAGCACATCGCGGCGGGGGCAGTTCCGAACTTTCCCGCCGCGGCGCAATGGCTCTTTCTTGGATTCTTCATTGCGTTCGCGGTTAAAGTTCCCTTGTTCCCGTTCCACACGTGGCTGCCAGATGCCCACGTCGAAGCACCGACCGCAGGATCCGTTCTGCTGGCAGGCGTTCTGCTCAAAATGGGAACATACGGTATGTTGCGGTTCAATCTCGGACTATTCCCGGAGCAAGCGCGCCACAATGCGCCATGGGTGATGACTCTCGCGCTAATCGGCATCATCTACGGAGCGCTGGTAGCGATGGTGCAGCCAAATATGAAGAAGCTGATTGCGTACTCATCGGTCAGCCATCTGGGATTTGTTGTGCTCGGAATCTTCAGCTTCACACAGTCGGGATTGAACGGCGCTATGTTCGTGATGCTCGCTCACGGGATCTCAACAGGCGGGCTGTTTATGCTGGCGGGAATTCTGCACGAGCGGCGGCACACGTACGAAATCAGCGAGTTCGGCGGACTCGCGTCGCCGATGCCGGTCTATGCGGCATCCTATCTGTTTGTCGTGCTCGCTTCCGTCGGGCTGCCTCTGCTCAACGGGTTTGTCGGAGAATTTCTCGTCCTGAACGGCGCGTTTCAGGCCAAGCCCATTTACGGGATTCTCGGGGCGACGGGAATCATCTGGAGCGCTTGCTATCTGCTGTGGATGTTCCAGAGGGTCTTCTACGGCAAAGTGACGCATACCGTGAACAATTCCATGGCTGACATGCGGGGGTTCGAAAAAGCCGCAGTCTGGCCATGTGCGGCGGCTGCGCTAGCGATGGGAGTCGCGCCAATCCTTTGGTTAGCAGCAATTGACCCAGCCGTCCAGGCCGCGCTCGCTCCCTTGCCACAGGTATTCAGCAAGGTGGTGGGGCAATGACACCACTGGTCGCACAGATGCAGGTCATTCCGCAGGCCACCGACTACATCCGCATTTTGCCGGAACTCATTTTGTCGGCGTTTGGCATTGTCGTGATGGTGATGGATCCTCTTGTTGACGAAGAGAAAAGCCAGAAAGCTCTTGGTCTGATTGCATTTGTGGGAACCGTAGTCGGTTTGCTCGCGACGTGGTACGCAGCAAGTTCGCCCGGCCTTGCGTTTTCGAACACGATACGAGTCGACCGTTTCAGTATTTTCTTCACGTTTCTGGTGATTGGGATCGCAAGCGCAGTCATCCTCAGTTCGTTCGAATACATGGCGGTCCAGCGAATTCGCGCCGGGGAATATTACGCACTCATTCTGTTCAGTGTTGTGGGCATGGTAGTGATGTCCTCGGCAATCGAACTCGTGATGATTTTCATTGGCCTGGAGATCTCATCGATCTCCACTTACATCTTGGCAGGATTTCGCCGCAACAGTGCTTCAAGCGCTGAGTCGTCCTTAAAGTACTTTCTTCTAGGTTCTTTCGCGACTGCGTTCTTTCTGTACGGAGTCGCCCTCATGTTTGGCGCGACCGGTTCAACCAACATCGATATCGTTGCCCACAAGCTGCAAGTCACACCCGCTTCAGTGTTGGTTTATGCAGCCATGGCTTTGATGTTCGTGGGGCTTGGATTCAAAGTGGCCGCGGCTCCTTTCCACGTGTGGACGCCCGATGTCTATGAGGGCGCTCCCGCTCCGATTGTTGGATTCATGTCGACGGCGCCTAAAGCCGCAGCATTCGCCGTTTTGCTGCGCGTTGTATTCGCCATCAACGCTCCGGGACGCTTCTGGTTCTTGTGGATCGCTGCAGCTCTCTCCATGACGATCGGCAATGTCGGCGCTCTCGTTCAGAACAACGTGAAGCGGCTTCTCGCGTATTCATCCATCGCACACGCGGGATATCTGCTGGTCGCCTTCGCTATGACTACCCCTGAGAATTCGGCTACAGGAATCTCTGCGGCAATGTTCTACACCGCAGCTTACGCCGCGATGAACGTTGGAGCTTTTGCAGTGGTGGCCCACCTCGCGAACGCCGGAGAGCGCTACGTAACGCTCGAAGACTACGAAGGCTTGGGGCGTTCGTCTCCGCTGCTGGCTGCAACACTCACGATCTTCCTGCTATCTCTGATCGGGATCCCGATGACTGGCGGCTTTTTCGCCAAGTTCTATGTGTTCAGCGCCGCTCTTCGGGCGAACCTAATCTGGCTAACTCTGATCGGCGTTCTCAACAGCGCGATCGGCGCTTACTACTACTTGCGCATACTCGTGGTGATGTACATGCGCGAATCGCGAAAAGAAGTTCCCATCAACCCGATTTCGTTTGGGTTGGGTGCGGCCCTCGTCTTAACCATTCTGGCCACACTTTATCTTGGACTTTTGCCCGACAGGGTGCTGCAAATCACCCAGCGTTCCGCGGAAGATTTAATTCCGCAGGCTGCCGTTTCAAGCGCAACTCAAGTACCGGCTACGCCGATTTCAGTGCCTTAAATTCTTTTGTGGAAAAGCAAGAAAGGGCATTTGACAAGCACGCACAGCCGCGTGCATCATGTGTCAACCAAGTCCCAAATTGCAGATTTTTTCCCTCTCAAGAACTGACAACGGCTCGGAGGAGAGCACACCATGTCCAAACTGATTCGCAATCTCTGGTCAGATGATTCGGGGCAAGACATCGCGGAATATGCGGTGATGCTAGCGGTAATTCTGGTTCTGGTAGTGGGTACCGTCCGGTTGATCGGGTCGAATGCGAACAATGCATTCTCGAGCGTGGCCAGTTCACTCCAGTAGCCAGTTTACGGAGTATTGTCTGCACGTCGATGTAGCAGTAAATGTGATTAGCGGAAGCAGGTTCCCTGGTCCGTTTCGCGAACCGACAGAATCGCAAGGTTTTTGTAGAATAGGACTTCACAAGACTTTTATGACACGATTTACTCCAAGCTTTTGGTGGGCTAGCTACCGATTTACCCGGGTAGCGGCCGCGGAGCAGCTTGGAGTCAGGATTGACCCCTCAAGGGCAACCTAGAAGCACCAAGCTTAGAACCGCGAGCCGCGATCCTGATGATCGCGGCTTTTGTTTTTTCTGGACCTACAAAGGAGAAATCAAATCCATGATCGTCAACATGTCCGAGAAGGCAACCGAGCAGGAGATCAACCACATCATCGAACGTATTCGAGAAGCTGGATACCAGCCGCATGTCACTCGCGGCACTGAGCGGACCATCGTCGCCGCCGTGGGTAGCGGACGCCGTCACGAGATTGAGGCTCTGCAGGTCGCGCCTGGCGTCGACAACGTCATGGCTATCGCCCAACCGTTCAAACTCGTAAGCCGCCAGGTCAAGCCGGAGCGTTCGGTCGTAAAGATCGACGGCATATCCATTGGCGGACCTGACGTGGTGGTGATTGCCGGCCCGTGTTCGGTCGAGTCGCGCGAGCAGTTGCTCGATTCCGCTTATGCCGTCAAAAAGGCGGGCGCCTCGATGCTGCGCGGAGGAGCGTACAAACCACGCACGTCTCCCTACGACTTCCAGGGCTTGGGAATCGAAGCATTGAAGATCCTGCGCGAGGCCAAGGAGCAGACCGGTCTGCCCGTGGTCACGGAAGTGATGGGAACGGAGGACGTCGACCTCATCTGCGAGTACGTCGATATGCTCCAGATTGGCGCCCGGAACATGCAAAACTTCGCGTTGCTGCGGCGTCTTGCCACCGTAAACAAGCCCATTCTGCTAAAAAGGGGCCCCTCCGCTACCGTTAAAGAATGGCTGCTGGCCGCCGAGTACCTGCTCTCGGGCGGAAATCATCAAGTGGTTCTGTGCGAGCGCGGCATTAAGACCTTCGAGACAGAGATGCGCAACACATTCGACCTTGCTGCGGTCGCCTTGGCGCGCGATCTGTCGCATCTACCCGTGATTGCCGATCCGTCGCACGGCACCGGCAAGCAGAGCCTGATCGCCGCAGTCTCGCGCGCAGCCGTAGCGGTCGGAGCGGATGGGCTCATCATCGAAGTGCATCCCTGTCCGGAACGCGCCTTATCGGATGGCGCCCAGTCGCTGGATTTTGCTGGATTTGGCAGGGTGATGCGAGCCCTGACAGAGCCATTACGCCAGACCGCAACGTTGCCGGCGAGAGTGCCAACACCGTCCTAAGGCGTTTCCGGGGCGATCCCGAAATTCGCCCAAACAGGCGTTCCGTGAGGGCATTCGTCCCATAAATGGCGACGTCAAGCCCAAACCCTGCTATCCTTGCCGGGCTCAAGTCAGCCTGTTCGGGGTTGCATGATTATGCTGTCCTACGGTACCCGCGGCCGTCTCAGCGGAAGCGCGCATTCTGCGTGCATTTTGTCTTTGTTCGTCGGGTCTCTATTTCTTCCGGACATTCCTCTCTTCCAAGCATCCGCGCAGCAGCCAGCCACGCAACCGCAGACCCCCGCCACCGGAAACCAAGAATCCTCTGGCGAAATGGCGGTCAAGGATGAGGCCGCCACCTCGAAATTGTCGGAGGCCGCGAAGTTTCGGGTGAACGTGAAACTAGTGCTGGCGCGCGTTGTGGTGCTCGATTCACAGGGTCATGCGGTGGGAAACCTGCACAAGGAGGATTTCGAACTCCTCGACAACGGCAAAGCACAAGTTATTTCAAATTTCGATGCGGAACAAACCGCGTCGCTTAGTTCCGCGACATCCGTGGCTGCAGCTCCGAGTTTGCCCGACTCTCCAAAGCCGGCTGAGAGCGCTGCCCTTCCCTCCCGATATGTTGCGTACCTTTTCGATGACCTCCACTTAAACTTCGAGAACATTAATGCCGTTCGCGCGGCTGCAGAACGAAGAATGGAAACTCTGGCCCCGACGGACCGAGCCGCAGTATTTTCGACTTCCGGCCAGACGACGCTCGATTTCACCGACGACAGAGGCAAGTTGCATCAGGCAATGGAAAATCTGCGTCCACGCTCCACTCTCGGTGGAGAGACCGCCCAATGTCCGTACATCAGCTTTTACCAAGCCGATCTGATGGAGAACAAGCACGACCCTTCAGCATTGCAAACGGCTATCAACGATTACGTATATTGTGCCGCTCTGCCCAGGATCGCCGCGGCCAACGCGGGAATCGCAGTTGAGAATCAAGCCGCGCAAGTACTCATTTCCGGCGAGCAAGACAGCCGGATGACCGTCAGCGTGCTAAGAGACGCGGTGCGCCGCATTACCTCGATGCCGGGGCAAAGAAATCTCGTATTGATTTCTCCCGGTTTCCTGACTCCGGACCTGCAATACGAATACACCGATGTGATCGACCGGGCGGTCCGCGGACAGGTCATTATCAGCACGCTCGACGCGCGAGGACTATACGTCAATATCCCTTTCGGAGACGCGAGCCAGAGAGGCCGGCCGGATACCGATTTGCCGGGGCAAGCGATTACACCGATGTCGCGCGCCGTCCTGGACGATCAGGCCGCCTCGGCTCAGTCAGACATACTCAGCGTTTTGGCGTATAGCACTGGAGGCAATTTTTTTCACAATAACAACGATATGGATGAGGGGTTCCGACGCGTCGCGGATTCTCCCGAGTACTATTACGTGCTGGGGTTCACTCCGCAGAACCTGAAGACGGACGGGAAGTTTCACTCGCTCAAAGTAAATTTGAAAGTCCACGGAAAATACGACTTGCAGGTGCGGCGCGGATACTTTGCGCCGCGGCACGATTTGGGTCAGGCTGAAGAGGCGAAGCGCGAAATTGAAGACGAAATGCTTTCGACAGAAGAACTGCACGATTTGCCGGTCCAACTGCATACGCAGTTTTTCAAGCCGTCCGATGGCACGGCGAAGCTTACAGTTGTTGCCCGCGTAGATGTAAAACGCCTTCACTACAAGCAGACGGATAACCGCAACCAGAATGACCTTACCGTGGTGACCGCCCTGTTCGACCGCAATGGCAATATTCTGCAGGCCAATCAAAAGTTAGTGCAGATGCGGTGGAAAAGTGAGACCCTTCAAGCCAGGCTTGCGGCAGGGCATTTCGCTGAGAACCAGCTTTGATGTGAAGCCCGGCCGCTACTTGGTCCGAGTAGTCGCAAGAGACACCGAGCAGCAACAGATGTCCGCAGAGAACGGTGCAGTCGACATTCCGTGAGAGGTGACGTATGAGAACTCGGCCCGCGAAAAGCTCTGGAAAATTTTTGACTTTGGCCAGCATTCTCACAGCATGCCTGCCCATCGCCCGCGCCCAGCAACCTTCGCCTTCTTCCACCGATCCGGGAACGATCAAGGTTGAGACCCGGGTCGTATTGGTCGACACCGTCGTCACGGATAAAAAGGGAAATTACATCCGTGACCTCGCTACCAACGATTTCAAGGTCTGGGAGGACGGCAAGGAACAACCGGTGACCAGCTTTTCGCGGGAGGATTCTGCGGCAGATCCCTCGCACTCCGGCAAACACTATCTTGTGCTCTTCTTCGACAACAGCACGATGGAGTTCGCCGACCAGGCAAAAGCACGGGATGCTGCGGCGAAGTTCGTCGACTCGAATACCGGTCCCGATCGCCTCATCGCGGTGGTTGAGTTTGGCGGCATGGTCCGAATCACACAGAACTTTACTTCGGACGCCGATCGTTTGAAAAAGGTGGTCGCGGGTGTGAAGTTCTCGCATGTGTCGCCGAATGCGGACGTCGCGTCGCTTGGCGCACCTCCCTCACAGCCCGCGCTCCTGGGTATGCCCAGTATGGGCGGACTGGAATCAGATTTCGGCGTACGAAGCGTATTCCTTGCATTGCGCAATCTGGCAAAAGGTCTATCCGGCGTCTCGGGGCGCAAGAGTTTGGTCATGTTGAGCGCCGGATTTCCCATGAACTTTGAAGTGCAATCCGAACTCACAGCCGTCATCGATGCCTGCAACAAGGCGAACGTGGCTGTATATCCAATCGATGTACGCGGATTGGTGGCGCCGATGCCCACTGTTTCCAACAGTTTTCATCGGCCGCAGGTTAGTACGTCCTCTACGCGGCTGCGACCGGCTTCGTTTACATTTGGCGACTCCACCAGCCATGCCCGTCTGCTGTTGGCATCGATGGAAGCCGAAGAGCCGCTGCCCCCGCAACATGGCGGCGGCGGTGGCGGGGGAGGGGGCGGTGGTGGAGCAGGTGGCGGCGGAGGACACGGTGGTGGCGGCACCGGCGGTGGTGGAACGGGAGGTGGTGGTGGGCACGGTGGGGGTGGGACAGGTGGGACCGGTGGTAGCGGAGGGCATGGGGGGGGCGGCACTACAGGGGGTGGTGGGTCGACAGGCGGCCGCGGCGGCGGGGTGATTGCAGGAACAAACAATCTGCCGTACAACACGATGACTCAACCGCGGATGGTGATCCCTCAGATCCCGGATAGCGTCGGCAACAACCAGCAGTTCATGTACGCGCTGGCTGAAGGTACTGGCGGCTTCGTCATTGTAAATACCAATGATCTGCTTGGAGGCATGCAGCGCATAGCTAAAGATCAAGCGGAATACTATTTGCTGGGCTACGCTCCTCCTGCTTCCGCGGAAGGTAGCTGCCATACGCTGAAGGTCAAGGTCGACCGGGGTGGTACGGTCGTTCGCTCTCGCAGCGGCTACTGCAAAGTTCGCCCACTCGACTTGCTCGCAGGCAGCGCAACTGAAAAGGATCTGGAAGCTCGCGCGGCAGGTGAAATGCCCGGGAACGTGACGGCATCGATGCGAGCCCCCTATTTTTATTCATCTCCCGAGGTGGCGAGAGTTCACTTGGCGATTGATATCCCATCGAACTCCCTCGAATTCGAGAAGATCAAGGGCAAGCAACATTCCGAGGTAAACGTTCTGGGAATTGCCTACAAGTCGGACAACTCAGTTGCTGCCCGGTTTAGCGACACCGTCAATCTGGACTTGGATGGCAAAAAAGAGGTGGAAGAATTCCAGAAACAACCGCTCCACTACGAGAGTCAATTCGATATCGCTCCCGGCACATACACACTCAGAGTGGTGTTCAGCTCGGGAAACAAGAGCTTCGGGAAACTGGAAAGCGGCGTACGCGTTCTCCCCTATGACGGCAAGAAAATCAGCCTGAGTTCAATCGCGTTGAGTAACAACGTGATCAAAGTATCCGATCTGGATACGTCGTTGGATTCACAGCTCCTGGAAGACCGCAAACCGCTGATCGTTCGTGGCTTTCAATTCGCACCGTCCGCGACGAATCATTTCAAGAAGACAGACAACGGGATTGCGTACATTGAGATCTATGATCCCCTGCTGACCGGAGAGAAACCTCCACAGCTCGGTCTTGAGTTTCGCATCATCGACAAGAAAACCGGTGAGCAGAAGCTGGATGTCGGGGTGATGGACACGAAGGATTTGATCAAGCCGGGCAGTCCGGTGGTCCCAATGGCTGTGAAGTTGCCGCTTGCGACGTTAAATCCAGGAACCTATCGAGTGGATTTGCGCGCGGAAGATTCGTTGAACAACTCGACCGACTTCCGAGTGGCGGAGTTTGACGTGGAATAGTCTCGTGCCGCTTGGACCGGAGTCTGAAGAACGAGCGGGAAATCCCTCTCGCTCGTCAGCCGATTCCTATTGGCGTTCGATGCTACTCCCGGCGGGTGGCTTGAGTTTCATCGCGGGATCGCCGAACAGAATGTATGTCCGACGAACGTCCGGATCCGTGATGCCTGCCTTGGCGTTCACGATGGAAACTCCCAGTGTCGATCGTTGAGCGTCGAGGACGACCAATGCGTCGAGCATCGCTTGCGGCGGTGCCTGATTGAGACCGCTCGAAGCAAGGACACCTGCGGCGCCTCCATTTGGAGCCAGCAAAAGTGTCACCGCCAGTGGTTGTGCATAGACGTCCTGGAAGTATCCATTCAGACAGTTCATGATCAGGAAGACGGGAAGCTGTGATCCGTTGGTTAGCGAGTTCGCACCGTTCTCGTCGAAGATATCCGATCCAGACCACTCTTCTTCCGAACCGTGGCCCAGATAGTTCACAAGTGACTGACCCGCATTGATGCCGTTGAGAATGTCAGATTGAGCCGCGGTGGTTCCCACTGTATCGACGAACACGTTGGTGACCTGCATGTTCACCGGAAGGTTACCCTGCACCGTCTGGCTGTCTTGCGTGAAATTGATGGTGTCGTTCTTGTCGGCAACCATGAGCGCATTCGACGTCCATGGACCATTCGTGGACTGATTCTCGTAGGCCACGATTTTCCCGACAACGGTAGCTGCCTCGTCTGCGGTACTGACTGGTAGGCGGCCCGTCGCAATCGTTGGCAGCCCGCTGTTCGTGAAGTCTGAGAACCAATCGTCCGTCGAAGTCATCAGGCTGCTGGTAGGCACATAGCTGGTGGGCACCAGATCCAGATTCCCAAACCCAAGGTAGTTTCTCGGATCGAGCGAAGCGCGACCGTTTAGAAGCAGATAAGTCGGGGGCTTTCTCCAATTTTGCGTGGCGCTCTGCAAGAACTCCTTGATTGCGGAGGGGTTGCGTTCGCCAAAAGTAAACTCATCGTAGAGTTCACCGACGGGCACGATGACCGATGTCTTCCCTTCCGCAGCGTGTGCCTGGACAAGCGGCGCCAGTGCTGCCGCAAAATCTCCATGCGTCACCATCGCGATGTCGGCGCCACGCTGTGGCATGTGCCATTGCGAAGGATGATTCGCGTACATACCCGCCACCGACGCGATGCGATCATTTGCCACCGCAAGAAGAATGTGTTGCCCGCCTAAGCCGCGCGCAAACGGCACCTGGACCGAAATATCAAAGCTAGCGTTGTTCGATGTGACCTCTGGCGTCAACTGGACAGGCCGGTTGGGGTTCGTAATATCGATCACCGCAGGCGCGCTTGTAAATCCAGTCACCGTCAGCTGGTCGCCCGGCCGTCCCGTAAATTTCAGAAAATCTGAATCCGCCACATACTGATGCGGATATGTGATCTGGACATAGTCGACCAAGCTGAGATCGTAGTCGCCATCTTGTGCGGTCAGGGTGACTGTGTTGTTCCAAGGCTGGAGAAGGCCGGACGGAACATCGATGCTCAACGTGCCCTTGTCCTGTCCATTGAAGATCACATCGCCAACAGACGTTCCATTGACTGAGACCGTAACGTCATGCGGAGCGCCAGCGATTACTCCCTGCAATGAGAGATCCAGGTGAGCGATCTGCTCCGACGCGGAATCAAAGTGTGGAAGAGTCAACAGTTGATCCACCGGGGTCGTGGTGACCATGGCGCCGAAGAAGTTTTGCCCATCTTGCGTGATCAGAGCAGCAAAGTAAATCGAGCGCTGTTGCAGGCGTGCCGTTGCCGAGAAGCTGGCAGGAGGCTGTCCTGAGCTCGACGAAGCAGGTGTTTGCGGAATTCGCAGAGCCGGGCCGCGTTCTTCTGTGAGCCAGTAGACGCGAGTGCCGGAGAACACAGTGTCAATTCCAGTTCCATAGAAGCTGATGGAAGCCTGCGGACCAAAGCCGCCGCGACCGACAGTAGCTCCGATAATTTGTAGTGGCTGCTGAACCGCTTCAGCGTATAGATGCAACGATGATGGGTCGACGTTGGGATCGAGACCGGCTTTGACAAGATCAGGCTGATTGATTCGATACCATCCCTCATGGCGCACGTCAATCTTGATGGCAGTGTGTGCAGCCAATTCAAACTGCTTCGCAACCTGCCACGATCTTGGCGCCACCGAGATCGGCGAGTATTCGCGAATATTGCTCTCCAGGCTGCCTGCCGCGACGGGAAGCGCCTGATTCAGTTGGGTCAGCATGCGGGCTTCCGCGACCGGTGAATCGTTTGCAGGCAGTGTACCCATCGCGGAAACGGGTCCGTGCATGGTGCGCGTACCGCTTACATCGATATCCTCGAGCCAGTACGAAGCTCCCGGACCTCCTCCTGAAGGATCAATCCAAGAGTACGTTCTGCCAGCGTGCTTTGGCAGGAATCCGCTCATCATCAGGGCTGATCCTGCGATTGGTGCGGAATTCATCCGCACGCGATTGCCGTTTTGCTCGCGGTAGATGTTGAATCCGAGATTGTGCGCTTCGCCGCTGGTCTTCCAGACCAGGACTGCGCGTTTCGCGCCATTCTTATCCGTTCCAAAATGTGCTGAGAACGAACGCAACGTGACTTTAGTCGCGGCAACCACAAGCTCAGTCTGAGAAGCCGCATTGTTTGCCGGATTCGGATCGCTCTGGTCCGCCGTCACCGTGGCATTGTTCGTGATCGAACCGGCCTGCTGTGGTGACGTAAAAATAGTGATCGTCGTTGTGGCTCCATTCGCCATGGTTCCAAGGAGACAGCTGACGGTTCCTCCGGCTTCTGAACACAATCCGATGGGGTTCGACCCGTTGTATTGAATGCTCGATGGCAAAAAGTCCTGAACAATAACGTTCGTCGCGGTCGCCGGACCGTTGTTCTTGACCGTCAATGTGTAGGTCAGCAACGTTTGCTGCGTCACCGTCGGACTTGGAGTCGCGGTCTTCGTGATCGACATGTCGGCACTGCTGGCGCTTGCGATCAGCACTGTTGTGCTGGCAGTGTTGGAAGTAAGACCTGGCACAACGTTCGACGCACTCGCGCTGGCAGTGTCGGTAATGTTGGTTCCTGAAGGCGTACCGGCATTCGCCTGAAGAACGACCGTGAAAGTGACGGCATTGCCGGCACCGGTTCCGAGGCTGCTGCCGTCGCTGCAACTGATCGTCCCGGTGCCGCCAACAGCAGGGAGTGTCGAGCACGTCCATCCTGACGGAATCGTGATCGACTGGAAGTTCATGTTCGCGGGAATCGCTTCGGTGAATGTCGCCCCGGTCGCCGCCACTGGACCGTTGTTGGTCACCGTCTGCGTGTAGGTTACGTTGCTTCCCGCTGAGAGCGAAGTCGGTGATGCAGAGTTCGATACGACAAGGTCGGCCTGCGTTGCAGTTGCCACGACGTCTGACGCGACTGCGGTGTTGTTTGCAGAGTTGGAATCTCCAACCGCGGAAGTTACGGTCGCGGTTTCGTTGATCGCAGTCCCTGCAGCAGTTCCCCCATTGACAGTGACCACGTAGGTGATCGTTGCTGGGGAACTCGCGGCCAAGCTCGGATCGGTACAGGTGAGTGTCGCAAGCGTACAAGTCCAGCCTGCGGGGCCCGTCAGGGAAACGGCGGTCGTGTTTGCCGGCAGAGTGTTGGTCAGACTTACGCTCGTCGCTGCGCTCGGTCCGGCATTGTTCACAACCTGCGTGTAGGTGATGTTGTTGCCCGCCTGCACCGGTACTGGATTTGCAGAGTTGGTGACGGACAGATCTATCGTGTTGCCAACGGGAATGTTGACAGCCGAGCTATTGTTTCCACTGTTGGGATCGCCGGTCGACGACGAAACCGATTCCGTCTGCGTGATGACAGTTCCGGTGGCCACGTTTGAATTTACTTTCACAACAAATGTGAAATTCGCGGTGGTCGTCGAAGCCATCGTGGTTGTATCGGTACAGGTCAGACTCGCCAGAACGCAGGTCCATCCCGCAGGCCCTGTGAGTGAGACCGCGGTGGTATTCGCCGGCAGGGTTTCCGTCATGACAGGCGCATTCGCAGTCGCCGGACCTGCGTTCCTCACGGTCTGCGTGTACGTGATGTTGCTGCCTGCAGTCGCCGGGCTCGGACTTCCTGCGTTCGTCACGGTTAAATCAGCTTGCGTGCCCGATGCAACGGCGATATTTAATGTCGATGAATTGTCACCCGGATTCGTATCCCGAGTAGCCGTCCCACCGGTGTCCGTATCAGCAATCACGGTTCCGGCAGGGGTTCCCCCAGTCACTTTGTACACCGCGGTGATCGTTGCCGTGGAACCAGACACGACGCTCGGATTGGTGCAGGAAATTGGTGCGCTGTTCGGGCAGGTCCAGGTACCTCCACCCGTAGTCACTACCCCCACCGACACAAACGTCGTATTCGTCGGCGTGGCCTCTGTGAACGTGCCTGTGCTGCAATTCGCCGGGCCCTGGTTTGTGATGGTTTGAGTGTAAGTGATATTCGAGCCTGCAGTGACCGGGCTCGGCGTTCCGCTGTTCGTCACCGTCAAGTCGCAAGCTACATTGACGTTCGTCGTAACGCTGGTGCTGTTGTTGGACGCAAGCGGATCTAAGGTTGTGGCGGAAACCGAAGACGCCGCAGTGATCGAGCTCGCCGTGACCGTCGCCGGGACGTTCAGAATCACGAGAATGTCAGCCGCCGTTCCAGACGCGACACTCGGGTTCGTGCAGGTGATTGTTCCCGTGGAGCCGCTCGCGGGAGTCGTGCACGTCCATCCCGCCGGGGCCGAGATGGATTGGAAAGTGGTGTTGGCAGGCGTGACCTGAGTGAAAGTCGCCCCTGCGGCCGCAGCCGGGCCATGGTTCGTCACCGTCTGGGTATAAGTGATTTGATTGCCGGCCAGCACCGTCACCGGATTCGCTGAGGTGCTCAACGCCAGATCGGCTTGCGTAGCGGCCGCAACCACATCAGTGGCGAGTGCGGAATTGGCGCCGTACGACTGGTTTGTCGCATTGGTCGTCACGGTGTCGGTGATGACAGTTCCATTCGCTGTACCCGCATTCACCTTGAAAACGACTGAGAATGGTCCTGACGCTCCCGCAGCTACGCTCGCAGCCGTGCAGGGGCTCGCCGGGAATCCCACGCAAGTCCAGCCCGCGGGCGGGGTAATAGAAACGAAAGTAGTATTAGCCGGCGTCGCCTCGGTGAATGTTCCATTGCTGATTGCGGTCGTACCAGTATTCGTTACGACCTGGGTGTATGTGATATTGCTTCCCGCCTGCACCGGATTTGGAGAAGCAGAGTTGGTCACGGACAGGTTCGGACCAGTTCCACCAACAACCGTGGTTGCGGTAGCGTTGTTGTTCGTCGAGACCGGATCCGTCGCCGATGATGCAACCGAGACAGAATTCGTAATTACCGTTCCGTTCGCTACTCCGGTATTCACCTTCACGATCATTGTGAAAGTGCCGGAAGTCGATCCGGGCATGTTCGTGTTTGTGCAAACGATATTTCCGGTATTTCCCGGACCCGGAGAAGAGCAAGCCCAACCGGAAGGTGCGGCGATCGAGACAAGAGTTGTATTGGTTGGAACCGCGGTCGTGAAAGTAGCGTTGTCGCCCGCGCTCGGACCGTTGTCGGTCACGACCTGCGTATAGGTGATGTTTCCGCCTGCGGCAACCGGATTCGGAGAGGCAGAATCCGTGACTGCCATGTCGGCACTCGAAACGACAGTGGCAACGTCGGTTGCCATGTCATTAAGCAGATTGGCTTCGTTCCCGCCACTGACCGTGGCGGTGTTGGTCACGGTCGCAGGAGCGGACTGCAACACGTTGACGTTCACTGTGATGGAGGGATACGTCCCCGCGGCAGATAACGAGTCGGAGCGCACGCAGCTCAGTGTCTGACCCGAGACCGTGCAAGACCATCCCGAACCAATTGCGCTGATCGGAGTGACGCCGACCGGCAGCGTGTCGTTCATTGTGACTACGCCGCTGGTAGCGCCGTACAAACTGACGTTCGAAATCGGAATCGTAAAGCTTGCGGTCGATCCACGTGTGAAGTTTCCGACGTGACTCTTGCTCAGAGTCATGTCAGCGGCGCAGAACGCTGATGACTGAATTCCCGTGACCTGCGACAAGTTCGCGGCCGTCGCACTCGTTCCCGACCCACCTGCGGTCGCACCGTAAGCAACGCCCGGATTCAGAGTTGTTCCGCTCGTACCACCCCCGACGCTGACTCCAGCCGGCGACCCAGAGACAAAGATCGCTCCTCCGCCACCGCCGCCGCCCGGTCCGTGCCGATTTCCCAGGCTGTACGTCTGTGCGTCCCAGGCATCTCCGCCACGGCCGCCGTTAGCTTGCAGGGTCAGGCCGCTTTCACCACCCCCTGCCGATAAGACGACAATCGTTCCGCCCGCTCCGCCGCCACCACCGGAATCATTCGCCGTTCCGTTATAAGCCGCCGCCCCGTTTGCGGTCAGGGTTGCAACTCCGACCAGTGTGTTGGCGCGAATGAAGATGATTCCGCCACCAGATGCGCCAGCACTAGCTTGATTGTCGCCGTCTGAATTGTTTCGCGTGCCTGCGCCGCCACCACCACCCAGCGCCAACCGATCGATGGTCGACGGGAAGATCGACCCGCCTTCTCCGCCACTGCTCAGGTTTGAATTCCATGAGTCTCCGCCGAACCCTCCGGCACCGCCGTTGGCGCCACCGCCACCGCCGGCATTCTCGTCGTTTCCTCCCGGATTGGCTCCGTTCGGATCGGCATCGGTACCGCCGCCTCCGGCGTTACCCGGTGCTCCACGAGCCATGCTGGCATCGGTTCCTGCCGTGCCGCTCGGATAGTTTGTAGATGTCGCCAGATAGGTGCCAGCAGACTCCACATAGGCCGGCGTTCCCGCAACGCCCTCTCCTTTGGCCGCTTGTCCCCCCGCCTCGGCAGTTCCACCGTAGGTCGCTGGAGCTGTCTGGCGATAATCAGTGTTGACTCCCGTGCCGCCTTGCAACTGCATGCCAGCGCCACCGCGGAAGCCGAGACCGTCAACCGACACAGTGGCAGAGCCCAGATCGAGTTGGCCTGCGATATCCAGGGCCAGGATTCCGCCAGTCGACCCATTCCAGGCAGAAGCAGTCACCGCGCCTAGAGTGGCTGATGCATATTGCGGAACCAGCACAACCTGAAAAGTGCTTCGCCCCTTCGTCGCAGACGCTGCCGCAGAGGTGTATCCGAAAACCAATCCACCGCTGGTTCCTGCACCTGCGATTGGAACCGCGCCGCCGCTGACTGGTCCTGTGGCTGTGACATATTCATAGTTTCCAGCGTTATTGATAGCGGTAAATCCGGTTCCAGTGCTTCCGTTTCCGTAAACCACGCTGTTCGTGGTGTTGATGCTGGCGTCTTGCATCTGAATCACCAGCAATTCGCTACCCGCGACAATGCTTCCACCGGCGCCGGTCGAAGCTCCGATTGAAATCGAGGTTGCTCCAGCGGCGACGCTGGCAGTTCCCGGAAAGTAAGTGTTGAGAACTCCACTGAGAGTCCCACCCGGAGTCAGAGTTCCAGTAGCACAAACGATGCTTACCACCGGAGCTAAGGCTACGTAGCTATTGTTTCCGGTATTCGGATCGGGAGGTGCTCCAGAATCCGTCACCGAGGCGGTATTTGGATAGAACCCTGCGGTCGTTGCCTTGACAACGACTGCAACAGTTGCGTTCGCGCCACTGGCAAGCGAGGCGGGCAATGTACAAGTGATCGGACCAGTCCCACTGCACGATGTACCAGCGCTTGGCGTGGTCGAAATCAGGGTCAAGCCTGACGCGAGCGTATCCGTAAGAACGACACTATTTGCTGCGGAGAGACCATTGTTGGTAATCGTGATGTTGTAAGTAGAGTTCTGCCCCAATGCCACGGCGCTTACACTCGTGGTCACACCGATATCCGCTGTCGTTGGGTTGATCGAAATCGCTCCCATCGACCAGTTCGATGTGTTGCTGAACGCTTCGGAGAGTGGAACACTCGGAGCTCCCGTTCGGCTGCTTCCAACCCCGGTGACATCCGGCGGATCGTTGCTGGCTCCGATAAGGTTCGACGATGTCTGATTCCATTGCGAAACCTGCGGACCTGCAGGCGTCGCCGTTCGATTTCCGCCGATGGCCAGCGTGTCCAGGATCATTCCATTGACTACGCTGGGAACATCCAGTTGAGAAGCCGTTCCTGCCGCCCCATCCGCCGAGACAAACGTGCCAAGAGGCACAGTCTGGTCAACACCGGTGAAAGTCGTCGCTCCGGCGGAAACGCCGACGGTTTTGGTCGACGGGATATTTACCGAAACAACGGTGGATAAATTGCCGGTCGGAGGATTGAGGAGATACCACATCTCCACTCGGCGCGTATTGCCCCCGTCGTTATGGCTCCCAATCAGAGTCAACGCGACCCCGTTGTATTTGATTCCCGTAACGGCGGCCGCAGTCTGATTCGTAATGTTGAGAGAAACTCCCACTACCAGAAGTAGGTTGGAACCGGTGGTTGTGGTCCGGTGACTGAACGTAAGAGTTTTGATGCCGGTTCCAGTCAACTCGGCATTGGAGGACTGAGTTTGGTCCACAGCTACCTGCGAACTCGAAGAAGCAGGAGCAAGCAAAAACAGAACAAGCGCGAAAAGGAGCGCGCAGATGTTCGACCCATTGTGCTTGCGACGAGTGAATTGCATGAGACGGTCGAGCGCCTTGCGGGCGACTCGTTGTCCCCGCGCTACGCCGCTCAAGATTTGTCCACTGAGACTATTCACCTTGGCCCTGACCACCTTATGTCCTATCCGCACTTCCTTGGCCTCAGCACGGCCAAGAATCTGCACTCCCCTCATCGTCGGATCGTTTTCCTTTCCGCGGTCCCCGCGCGTGATAAACACGTCGTTGGCGGGATCCGCAAAAACAATCCGATGAAGACGGAAGCCTTCATTAGTCTTTCCTAAGACAATATCGTCCTTCCGTAATTTGCTCACGATTACGGGGGTAACCTCGACAATGTCACCATCACGGATTGCGGGGGACATGCTGGCGCCGACGGCGCGAAAACGCACCGATAAGCCCTGTTGGAGGAGTTCGAGAATGACCTGTTCGAAGAGCTCTGAATCAGCTCCGCGGTCAGTCATGGAAGTTCAGAACAGTGTCTACAGCCTGTTGGTCGGGTTCAAAGGAATAGCGGTAAACGGGGACCGCGTCCACGACCTCTTGCAGGAACTTCAAGGCAGAATCGACGTACTCGTGTCGATGGAATGGGACAAAACTTCGCGCAAACAACTCCGCAACCGCCAGGCTTGGGGAAAGCCGAGTCACGATATTTCCAAAACCGTGTTCCAGAACAAAAATGCGCTCAAGCGGAGCGTCCTCGGGTAAAGCAAACTTGGCCTCGCCGTGCCAAGGAGTTCCGTAGATCCGCATTCCGCCGTGGCCTGCCGCAGAAGGTGATGCGGCATTCTGATCGCGTCTCACGATGATCCTGTCGTCGCTTAACACCTGCACGCCCTCGCGAGCCGTCCACAACCGCGTCGTCGTACTTTTTCCCGCGCCGGAGTGCCCGACAAAGAGATTTGCGACACCATCCGCGCGAACGATACCGGCGCCATGCAACTCAATCCCTTTTTCTTGCGTGAGACGATGCATAATCAGCAACTCGTCCAGCGGATACTCCAGCGGGACCGCCGCATGCGTTGACCCTTCAAAGGATTGGGCGCTCATCAGGAGTCGGGCCGTCCGAAATTCCCGATCGACGAAAAGCCGCTTGTATGGCTGAGGTCCGAGCGTTGGAGCACTGAAATCGAACAAGAATTCGCCGGCGTGTTCGTTTAGCTGCCAGACGGAACCAGAATCAAACAAGGCCTCTCCACCGAGCGGAAAAAGATTTCCGGTCCACTCGATTTGCAAATGAATGTCGGGGCATTGCGGGCGGCTGCGGAAAGGCTGAAGGGATGGGACTAAAGTAACGTCTGCACCGTGGGTGCCCGAAACCTGGACGGAGATTCCGCCGATTGTGAACGCGTCGCGTTGCTGGTTTGCGGAGCTTTCGCCCGCTCGCGGGTTTTTCGGTTCAACACTCCCCATGTCGCGCCCTATTCGTGAGTTATGTGTGCGGCTTAGGATCCAATGCTTCTGCAGAAGAGGAGGTTACAGCTTCCAGTGCCCGGACCAGACGATCCGGCGATCTTGCAATGGCCCAAGACGGCCTCTTCGGGGCGCAGGCTGATGGCGAGAACACGCGGAGGCTCGTATTTCAGCTTTTGCCTTTCTACCGAGTTCGGCTCGTGATTCATCCGGTATTTACTCCTTGACCTTGGTCAGTGACCGCAATGGCCACAGCCTGCGGCCTCTGTCGGGTTGGCGAGAATGGGGAGGAGTGCTTGCGGTCCTGTCCAGCTCTCGACGTCGATTTCCTTGTTGTTGATGCGACGTGCCGATTCCATGATTTGATCGTGCTGACTGCCCCCGGAACAGAACTCGCAGTTTCCGTGCGCGGGAATCTCAGAACCCACCGCCGCCGCCCGCAAGTGGGCAACGTGACATAGAAACTCCACCGGACTCTCGCGGTCGCCGTTTTCCATTTCTCCGTTCGCAGGGCACATCCCGCACAGCGACTGGATACGGCATTGGGTGCACTTCGACGGCCGGGTGCGCTTTGTCATCCTCAGCCCGAGCAGCGCGTTATCCCAAACCTTTCGCAGCCCGAGTTCTCTCACCCCAAACGTCTCCTGCTGCGAGATCACGCAGATCCCCATCTCTCCATAAGCGTTGAGAGCGAATCCGTTCATCCCCCCGCCGCAGTGATAAACCGTTTCGATCTGCGCCAAACCTGGCGGATTCTCCGCATCGTGCTTGGCCAAGCGACGGTATTCGGTTGCGCTCTTGGGTGAACTCAGATCGAGAGCAACAACTTCTTCCGGCGACAGCCTGACCGCTAGCGGGCTCTGGGAGCAATCGATTCGCGGATTGATCTGGGCATCCATCTTGAATTCGACACCTAGTTCGTTTTCGGCGAAATCCCGCATCGCGAGGACCTCGTGCTTATTGACGGTGGTCGCGACAGTCTTCAACTTCAGAGGCAGTTTTCTTTCTTTCAGCAGCTTGATTCCGCGGATGCAACGGTCGTAAGAACCCGGAATCGCCGTCAACGCTTCGTACGTTTCACGCGTCCGGCCATATAAAGTGATCTCGATTGCAAACGGTGGCCATTCAGCGAGATAGTCGGCAATCTCCTCGGTCATGATCGTGCCGTTGGTGAAGAGGGTAACAAGGAATCCCTTCTGCTTGGCGTAGGTGTAAATCTCGAGAAAATCTTTTCGTGCGAAAATTTCGCCGCCCGTGTAAAGGATCCAAAAGCAACCCATTTCCACCAATTGGTCGAGGACACGGAAGTGCTCTTCCTTGCTCAGTTCGCGCTTCCGGGCGTCCATATCGTCCATGGGGAGATTGTTGTAGCAATGAAGGCATTCAAGCGGACAACGGCGGGTGACCTCGATCGAAACCTGCAGGGGCACGCGCTGTCCATCATGGCGCTGGTGCAAATCCGCACTGAACGCGCCGTAGGCTACCTGCTCCACCGATTCTGCCTCCTGTGCTCAGCGGACGCCTTGATCGGCGTCCGCGGCATTGCCGTTCCGTCCCGCCCCACTGGTCGTCAGTCTCCGGCCATTGCTAAGGCCGCGGGGACCTCGACCAGACCAACACCCTTCATCTCGTTGACGAACTCCATGACGTCATGCTCGGCCTGCACCGCAGTTACCTCGTATTCGTCAGCCACCGCCGTCGCGAGTTCCGAGACTGTTCGCGGAGACTCCAGCAGCTTCCAGATCAGAGTTCCCGGCCCGTTGAAGCTATAAATCGAAGTCAGGTCTCCGACTTTGGCACGGACGGGAACGATCAATGTTTCTCCCGCGACCACGCGTGCCACTACAGATCGAGACCGAATGAAAGCTGCTTCTTTTCTCAACATTCCGATACCCCATTCTCGGTTTCGGATTTCGTAACAAACGCCACCCTTCGAAACCCGTTTAGCTTTCGTCCCACTTTGAGATTACGGCAAATGGCCCCCCTCCAAGCAATTGGAGTTTGGTGGCAGGTATTGAGTTGGTTATCAGTCCTGACTGGTTCCAATAGGCTCTGAAATATGGGAGTTATGGGCAACTCAATCCCAGGCCCCTCGGCCAGAGTCTAAACGGCCTGTGTGCGGGGGTAGGATAGGCAGACTTTCGCTTTGAGGTAGACAAACGAAATAAAACGCTATAAAAAGAAATACGGCAGTCCGGACCGTTTTTCGCCCGACAGACTCGCCCGAGGGCTATCCCTGTGCTCAACGAAGAACGCCGCCGAGCCATTCTCGATCTGCTCACGAATCATGGACGCGTCCTGGTCACGGAATTGTCCAGGCAATTCGAAACCTCTCAGGTTACGATTCGCAAGGATCTCGAACTCCTCCACGCGCAAGGACTCGTACATCGCACGCACGGCGGAGCTTTGCCCTCTCGCGACGGAGCCCTCGAAGATCCCACGCTCCGTGAAAAAGAGAAGCTGCATCATCAGGAAAAGCTCCGCATCGCAGAAAATGCTGCCCAGAAGGTAAAGGAAGGCCAGGTACTGATTCTCGACTCGGGAACTACGACGACTGCGATTGCACGCGCGCTACGAAATTTTCAAAACCTGACCATCATCACGAATGCGGTGAACATTGCTGCCGAGCTTGCCGGAACTGCGATCGAAGTCATTCTTACCGGCGGGACGCTGCGGAAGAATTCGTTTTCTCTGGTCGGTCCAATCGCCGAAGAAACCTTGCGGCGCCTCAGCGCAGACGTCCTGTTTCTCGGAGTGGATGGCTTTGACGTTCATTTCGGGTTAAGCACTCCGAATCTGTTGGAGGCGAAAGTAAATCGTGTCATGCTCGAGGTTTCGAAGAAGACAGTTGCCGTTTGCGATTCCAGTAAATTCGGTAGGCGCAGCCTGTCTTTGATTGCGCCACCAGGCTCGTTGCAAGAGGTCATCACAGACCGCGGAGCGCCCAAATCCGATCTGCGCGCGCTGAAGCAAGCGGGTATTGAGGTCACATTGGTGTGATTGTTATCGAGCTGTCGAAGACTCTCGATATGACCCCTAAATCTGCAAAAAATCTTGATTCTCTAAAAGACCTCCCATGCCCCGTTTCGACGTCACCATCGCTGGCGAATTGAACCTCGACCTCATCCTTTACGGGCTGCCCGAGCAGCTCCTGCCCGAGCGCGAATTACTAGCCGATCGCATGATGCTCACCTTGGGTTCGTCCTCTGCCATCGTCGCGCACAATCTGTCTGCTCTTGGCAGCCAAGTCGGATTTCAATCTCGCATCGGAGATGATCCTCTCGGACAAATCGCCCTGGAGCGCTTACACCAAAGTGGCGTCGACGTATCGCACGTGCGCCATGTCACTGGAGCGATTACGACGGGACTGACGGTGATCCTGCATCACGAATCATGGCGCAACATTCTTACCTACGCGGGCACAATTGCAGAATTGACCTGGGATGATCTCGACCTCGACTATCTTGCCGACTCGAAGCATTTCCATCTTTCGTCGTACTACCTGCAAAGAGCGCTTCGCCCGAGAATCATTGAACTTTTCCAGCACATGAAATCGAAGGGCCTCACAATCTCTCTGGACACCAATGACGATCCTGATGATCGGTGGGATGGCAGCCTCGAGGAGGTATTGCAGCACGTAGACGTATTCCTGCCCAACGAACGCGAGGCTTGCAAAGCTGCCGGGACGGAAGACCTGGAAGGCGCGATTCGAAAGCTTTCCAGCTGGGTTCCGCTAGTTGTCGTGAAGATGGGGCGCCAGGGAGCTCTGGCGCAACGCGGAGCCGAGCGCTTCGCAAGCCCGGCGCGAGAGGTTAACGCTGTAGACACCGTGGGCGCGGGCGACAGCTTCGACGCAGGTTTCCTTCATGAATATGTACGAAAGGCAGACTTGTCGACTTGCCTTGCGGGCGGAAATCAAGCCGGAGCTCGTTCTACAACCCGTCCAGGTGGAACAGAAGCCTTCCGTGAGAAACTGCGAAAGTAGCGCCTCTCCTGTTCTGTGTTTCAGATACCGCTTTCCTACTGCTTCGGGCGAACCTCCAAGAGTAAGTGACCCTTGAATTCTGTCTTCATCCGAACTGGCTTTCCGTCTTCTGCCTGCACAGCGCCGAGATCCTTGTCGTCGGCGTAGTCCAGCGCTTCATATTTACCAGGCATCAATCCTCGCAACTCGATTTCGCCCGCAAACTGTTTGTCGGGGTCGGTAAAGAATGCGTAATACATCTTTCCGTCCTTCTCGATTGCATACGCTTCCGGCACGTCATATCCGTAGACATAGAGGTCGCGAAATTCGCCCTTGGATAGCATCTTCTGGTTATAGAGGCCGATCCATTTTTTCCAGTGTTCTTCCTTCTCCTTGGTCAAAGACACCGGCTTGTATTTCGGACCTGGATCAGGCCAAACAAATTTCGTTCCCGGCACGCCACCTGTTCCCAAAGTCGACGCGAAGTCCGAACCATGTTCGCTCCAATTTCCGTTCCCCATGGGAGTCATCGCCGACAGTTCCACGTGGTCGCCATACACTGCCGATTCCGGTCCCAAGAGGGCTTTGTACATTTTGATGCGGCGACGTACTTGCACCGAACCCACGGGATCAGCCGTCACTGCCTGATCGATGAACGGCAGCCATGCCAGGGACGGTGGCGTTCCGCACGGGCATGCCTGCGTCACGCTCTCGGGTTTGATCGCACGCGTCGTCTCGAAAATGATTTTGTAGACTTCGCCCATCGCATTCACTGAATCCTGCGGCGATTTGTGATGATGTGCCGGGTTATAGCAAGCCGGGACACTGTAAATATTGTCGAGCTTCGAGCCGTCGAAACCCCAATCACGGATGAATTTTTCCGTAAGCGACTTGAAATAACTCTGAACTTCGGGCACGGCCGGGCACAGCGTGGCGAGGTCGCGAGTCATCCGCGCATGCTTGCCATTCTTGTCGAGGATCAGCCAGTCCGGGTGCTCCTTCGCCACTTTGGCAACGATGTACTTATGCGATTCCCATTTTCCCTGCCCGTCTTCCACTCCGAGAGGCAACCACCACAACTGGGCCAGCATTCCCTGTTTGTGAAAGTCGTCGACCATTTGCTTGATCGAATCGCCGGGAAATGTTTCTGAACGCGGATTCCAGTCGCCGTATGTATCGAACCAGCGATCATCAAGCGTGGCCCACTTGATGCCCATTTCTTTCAACTTTGGAATCGTACCCAGCATTTGCTTTGGAGTGACGTTGAACTCGTATCCCCACCCGCACCAACTCACGTTGTAAGCTTCGTTGGACGGTTTCGGAATGTTCCATCCCTCTTTTTGCAGAACGCTCGACCACATCCGCAGAGGCTCATAAAAATCTCCGCTATAAATCGCGAGGAAGCTGCGCGGCGTGGAGTATATCTCTCCTGGTTTGAGCGCTTTATTGACAGGGATCGTGATGCTCGCGTTCACTCTCCCATCCGAATCCACTTTGAGCGGCATCGAAAGGGTCCACGGAAGGGTTTCGACATGCCCGATTGCTTCGCCGACCGAAGCCGTCCAGACCGCGACGACCGGAATCCCGCCACCGTAGCCGCCTTTCACCGCTTCACCCATCGCATTCGGCTGGGTCGAGACCCGCGTCAATTTCTGGACGTCGTCTTTGCCCCAGTCGTAGCTCGATCCCTGGAAGGCCCACATATCAAACGGCTGCACATTCGCGTCGACTTGTTTCGCGTTGAAACGGTGTTGCTGCATCCAGACTTGGTCGACCTGCAGGTCTGAAGTTCCTGCATTCCGGTATGTCGTGCTCACAAGAGCGATGTTTGGAAAGTCATCGTTGACTTCGACAACCAGTAGACGTTCGATGTCCACACCGGCAGGCGCAAGCGGATGCGCGGGGATTTCGATCCTTTTTCCTCGACCGAGTTTGCCAGTGCTCTCAGTGACCTTCGCCTGCGCGAAATCCGGCACGAAATCAAGTTCTTTCCCACCAATCACGATCGAGTCGCTGCCACCAGCCGATCCTACGTTGGGCTCGTCGAGCGTCAGTCGCTTTCCATCTTTCGCCAAGGTTGCTTGAAGAAAACCAGAAGGCAGCACCTGAAACTCAGCGGCTGAAGTCGTGATCACCACCGGCCCGCCATCGTGTAGCGCGACATGGATCGCAGACGGCTGCGATGGCGCGGCTTTCGGAGGCGCCGCTGGCTTGGAGCAACTCACAAGCGCTCCGAATAAAGTGATCGCAAGGATGGAGCAGAACAATCGAGAACTAAGGACAGTATGCCCGGCGCGCTTCATATTTTCTCCCCACTATCCAACACATTTCGAAAGAAAAAATAACCTTTCGGAACTATACAACAAGTGGAGAGTCTATGCGCTCAGCGAATGTCGGCTAGCGAATATTCGAGGGCGCCGCGTTTGGGAGTGGGCATTGCACCCACTTCGCTCGCCACCCAGGCTCCAACCAGATTCGCGACTTCGTTCATCAGGTCGAGCGACGCCCCGTGAAGGTATTCGTGGACGAGGCCAGCCGTGAAAGCATCCCCGGACCCAACCGTATCGGCAACGCGAACCTTGAAGCCTGGATGTTCGCTCGCACCCGTTTCTCGAACCAGCAAGCTTCCGCTCCCTCCCCGCGTGATGCATACCAAACTCAGATCATATTTCTCGATAAGCTTCTTCGCCGACGAGAGTTCGTCTTTATGCGGAACCTTGCTCAAGCTCATGATCTTTGGCAGTTCGTCATTGTTGACTTTGACGATATCCGCGAGTCTCATCGAGTCGGAAAGAATTTCTTCCGAGTAATAGGACTGCCGCAGGTTGACGTCAAAGATTTTCAACGTATCGCGCGCAGTAGTGTCAACGAATTGTCGTAGCGTCTGTCGGCTCACCTCAGACCTTTGAGCAAGAGAGCCGAAGCAGACAGCATCGGCCTCCTCGGCCAGGTTTTTCCAATCCTTCGTCCATTCCAAGAAATCCCAGGCTACAGGCTGGGCGATTTCGAAGCGCGCCTGCCCTTTGGCATCGAGCTCAACCTTTACAGTTCCGGTAGCATGATCGCGGTCCGTTTGGACATGGTCGATATCGAGACCCAACTCCTCCATCCGGCGCAGCGCTTCGAGCCCGCGAGAATCTTCACCCACGCGGCTGGCAACGATTCCCTGATCGCCCATCAAGGTGGTGATGTAGGCAAAGTTCGTCGGAGCGCCGCCGAGGCACGTCCTCTCCGGCAGCAGATCCCACAACACCTCACCCAACCCGACAACTTTCTTCTTCATGGACGCGGACTCGAACTCTACACCGAAAACGTTTACGGCATCGTCAGTAAAAAGAGGGACTCCCGAAGGAATCCCTCTGTGAGTTAACGCGTGACTCGAACTAGAACGAGAACTTCAGAGCGAACTCGAGTTGGCGCATACCGGTCGTTGAGCCCGGCGATGAATCCGCTTCGATGTCCGTGATTCTGCCGTTGCCCGTGCAATCGATGCAAGCACCGCTTCCCGTTTGGTTCGCGCTGAATCCGAGAACAGGGTGATTGAATACGTTGAAGGCATCCATGCGGAACTGCGCTTTCACGCGTTCGGTGATGGCGAAGTTCTTCATGACTGCTGCGTCGGCGAAGAACACCCGAGGACCGCGATAGCTGTCAAATCCGATGTTGCCAAGGTTTCCGACTCCGGGGTCAGTAAACGGCCCAGGCGTTGTCACGATGTTAGCCACCGGCGTGAAGAACTGGCGATACGGATTGCTCCCGCAGGGTGTTGAAGCGATCCCGCGCCCAAGGGGAACGATCCCTATCCCTTGTTCGGGACGGCACACACCCACATCCTGCTCGCTGTTGCATTCGTTGAAGCTGGGAGTCCACGGCAATCCGCTGCTCCAGTTCGTTGTGCCTGTAATCTGCCATCCTCCGATAATCAAGTCTTCAGCCCTGCCCGAATTACCGGCAAACATCTTTCCCTTTCCGAAGGGCAATTCGTACACGGCTTCCGTCACCCAGACGTGATTTCGGACCTGGTCATCGGGTCCATACGCGATCGCGTGATTGTCTGCGTAGTAGTTGCTGTCGTACTTGTTCGCGTGCGCGAACGTGTAGTGCGTCAGCAACTGCAGTCCATGCGAGAACCGGTGGTCCAACTTCACCTGTAGCGCGTTGTAGATGCTATTCGCATTGTTGCCGAGGTAGTTCCCTTGATCCGTCGAGCAACACATCAAGGAACCGGTCGTGCTGCTGGGATCAGGAATTCCCGTGTAGGTGAAAGCATTGTAGAAGGGGCGTCGCTGTTGTTGAGGGATCGTCCCGTAGCCGACAATTGAAGGCTGATTAATGTTGTATGTGTTTCCGTCGCCCGCGAAACCGTTCGTGCCCTTGTTGCCAATGTACGCCACTTCCAACGAAGTGGTGTTGTTCAACTGGCGCTGGACCGTAGCGTTCCACGCGTCCAGAGTTGGCAGACGTTGGAAGGTCGGGCGAATGTGCGGCTGCGTGCAGCTTTGCGCCTGCGTTACGCCGCCGATGACGACTGTCGAAGCTTGATAGCATGACGGTCCCGCGAGCGGGAATAACCCGTTCGATGGAATCGCTGGGAATGTGAAGATCGGCGGTCCTTGATCGAGCGTAAAGGCTGCGAACTTGTTCGTCACCGCCGGCTGCACAAGCTGACTGGCCAGCACGGGCAAGTTCTGGGTTACGGCATGGCCAAAGTTCGATCCGAACACGCCCATGTCATAGCTGCGACCGTATCCCATGCGTACCACGGTTTTCCCATTGACCTGGTAAGCTGCGCCGATACGAGGTGCGAAATAGCTCCACTTGTTGTCGATATTGCCGTTGAGTCCGAAGCCACCTTCGCCGCCCACTCGAACTTCTCCTTGCACGATATTCGCGAAGCCGCCCTTGTCTTTTCCGTTCACATATTCCGGGAAATAGACTTCCCAACGCAGTCCGTAATTCAAGGTCAGTTTTGAGGTAATGCGCCACGTATCTTGGCCGTAATAGAACATTCGGTGCTGGCGCTCGGCGGCGTCGACACTCGTGCTCACATAGCGACCCAACTGGGTAACGTCCCCGAGCAGGAACGTCGCCAGATCAAGGCCTCCATTTCCACTGCTTCCTGTAGCGGCACTGCTGAATGAATAGACGCCGGTGCGGTTGGAGTCGCTCGGCACGCGCAGGTTTTGCGCGTAGCGAACATCGGCGCCGAACTTGAATTGGTGATTGCCTTTGATCTTGGTTACGTTGCCGACAAACTGGTACTGGCGCTCTTTTTCGATGAGCGGGCAGTTGCATCGCGCAACTCCAAGCCCGTCTCCGAAGTTCGACATGTTAGTCGAGGTATTGTTTCCGCTCGAATTGACCATGTCAAATTCGCCCAAGCCGGACGTGAAATTGTCCCCCATATTGGCATTGGGAATGCCGAAGTTCGTCATCGCAGCGACGCCGGAGTCCGGCTTGTTCGTCGCCGGGTTGTATTGAAAGAACCCGAACCGGAAGTCGGCGAGCAAAGTAGAAGTGATCGTCTTCGTTGCGCCCACTGCCAAGCTGTAGTTGTGAACATTAGAACTACCAGCCAGTCCGCCAGGACCGAACCCAACGCCGCCAACGGCTCCCAGACTGGGTGCGCCGGAAAGAGTGAAGCGGTTCAAGCTGAAGCGGCCGAAAATATTCAGGCTCTGGCTGGCCGTGAAGTCAACACGCGTGTCGAAACTGTTCTGGTTGTAGGGGCCAGCTCCAGCTCCAACAAAGTTGTCGAGGCAACCCGTAACGGTCGCTCCAAGCGCGCAGGTTCCGGAACTAGTCGGGGTCGGGAAAGCCGCCAACATTGCCAGCGCGGCAGGTGACATTCGGCTCACCGGAACTAGGAATTGGCCAGCGCTCCCCATGGGACAGGATGCTAACGGAACTGATGTCGGCTGCCCGCAGAATACATTGCGGTTTGCACCCGTCGCGTCGCCGGTTGTTGGATCGTAAATATACGGAGATCCGTTATTCGAGATGAGCTGGCCGTAGTCACTGAAGTCGCAGTAGGTTCCGCCCACGACGCAGGTGCTCTTTAGCAAAGATGTCGGAATCGATTCCTGATTACTGATGCCGTTCTTCTGCCGCGTCGTCTGGTAGTCTCCGAACGCAAACAACTTGTTCTTGATGATTGGACCGCCGAGAGTGCCGCCAAATTGCTGCCAACGGGAAGAAGGAATAAGTTTTCCGGTAACCGGGTCCGGTTTGAACTGCGTGAACGGATCTCGCGCTGCCGTTGCATCGGTGCGGCGGAACCAGAATCCGCTGCCGTGAACATCGTTGCTGCCTGATTTTGTTTGAACAGTGACGACGCCCGCGACTGCTTTGCCGAACTCGGCGTCGTAGTTGCCTAGCGTGACTTTGGCTTCCTGAATCGCGTCGAGGTTCGGATTGACAACGATGATCCCGAGGATTGGATCCTGGTTGTCGGTTCCGTCCAGCTCGAAAGCAGTGCCGCTGAAGTGCTGCCCGTTAACAAAGATCTGTTGGCCGCCTTGTGGATTCTCGGTCGCGGCATGGCTCCATCCCACCAGTTTCTGCGTGCCGGGGGAGAGCAATTCGAACGACGTGAAGTTCCTGTTGAGGATCGGCGCATTTTCAACGGCCTGCGCACTAAATTCGATCGAGACGTCGGCGCGGTCCGTCTTGAGTTGCGGAGCTTCTGCCGTCACTTCCACCTGCTCGCTGGCTGAACCGACTTGGAACTGTCCATCGATGTGCGACCCGGCATCTGCCGAAACTTGGATGTCCTTAAACTCCAGGGTCTTGAACCCTGAACCTTCCACACGGATCGTGTAGACATCCGGGATCAAGTGCGTGACCGAATAGTTGCCGCTCTCGTTCGTCGTGGTTCCAGTCGATACGTTCTTGGTCTGGCTTGTGACCGTGACTTTCGCCCCGTTGACCGCCGCTCCAGATGGATCGGAGATCGTGCCCAAAATGCTGCCGTAGACGGCCTGACCAAATGCACCGGGCACCCACAGAATCCCCAGAAGACTCAGCGTCGCCACAACGACCAGTACTGACCTTTTCATGAACTGCCTCCTCGACGTGCCGAACGATTGCCCCAGAAATGCAGAGAGGAACTTCAGTCGGGTACGGTGCACTCGTAGTACAAAACAATTATCTGGATTAAGTTTCACTACGTCTGATACTGTTACGTGAAGAAAGCCCAAGCATTACAGCAAGATAGGGCCATCGGTTACTTTCCGGTTATATGGCTGTAACACACAGTTTCGCGATCGGTCGGGAGCAATGCTTCCAGCAAATAGAGAGACTTACCAAAAGCCATAGCCTCCACAGCTCTGAATCCCTGTGCCGACTCCTCCGTTATCTCGCAGAACACTCCCTCGATCATCCCGGTATCGCGCTCAAGGAATATCAAATCGCCACCGAAGTTTTGGGGCGCCCTGCGGGCTTCGATCCGCAAAGCGATTCCACGGTCCGCGTACAGGCTGGACGGCTGCGCGTCAAATTGGCGGAGTATTATGCGCACGATGGGATCGATGATCCAATCTTTGTAGAAATTCCGAAGGGATCGTATGCGCTGACGTTCCAGGGGCGCACGCCACGCGCCGGGACGCAGACATACCAGTCCGTCTCGCACTTGAGCCGAAACCGCAGCGGATCGAAGTTGCTCCTTCGATTCAGCCGTGGCGGACGGCTGTGATCATTCTTTCGGTATTGCTTGCGGCTGCCGTTGCATACCTGCGCCTTTCTCTTGACTGCGGACACGCACGCAGGCTGCGGTCAGCCAGTCCGCGCCTCTTGCTTATCAGCTTTTTTGGAATCGCTTCGTGACTAGTCCTCAGCAGCCGTGGGTCATTTTCAGCAATGGAAGTTTTGTGGGGCGTCCCGAGACTGGGATGCGCTACTTCAACCCCGCATCCGACACGCGGGCTTTCATTCTCGATCACTACACCGGCGTTGGCGAGGTCCTCGCGATTCACCAATTGGATCGCGTGTTTTACCTCTTCAACCGCCAGCTTCGCGTGAAGCGTGGAGCATTGTTCTCGCTGGATGACGCCAAGAATAACGATCTGATTTTCGTCGGATCACCCTCCGAAAATCTGACGCTTGCCGACATCTCGAGCATGCGCGAGTTCGTTTTCAAGCGACTCGATTCTGGGCCGCGCAAGGGAGATCTCGCAGTTCTCAACGTCCACCCTCAGCCCGGCGAACCAGAACTATTCCTGGCCACACCCGCCAACCAGCCCACGACTGAGGACTACGCGGTGGTCAGCCTTCTTCCCGGCCTCGATCCGTCGCGGTCGATACTTATTCTTGCGGGGAATTCCACCTTCGGCACGCAAGCGGCTGTCGAGTACGTATGCCGCGAAGACTCGATCAAAGAACTTTTACAACGATTAAAGGTGACCAAGGATTCAGATCTGAGGCCCTTTGAAGCGCTGCTGCACGTGAAGATCGCGCACGGCGTGCCCGTCATGACCGACTTGGTATCGGTTCGCAATCGCAGCAACTGACCGCAGAACGCCTGGCTTCTCAGCAGATCTCACGGCCGGAGCGTGAGATGAGGATCTAGTTCGCCCGCCTTTTGAAATTCCTTTGCGGCGTTATCTTTTTCCCCTTTTTGATTTAGCGCCAGGCCTAACTGGTAATGCGCGGCTGCGAAATTCGGTTCGGAATTGATCGCTGATCGAAATTGCGAGATCGCCCCCTCAAGATCTCCCGCGCCCAACAATCGCTTACCCGAGTTGGTTGCGACCTTGGCGGCCTGCAAATTGTTCGTCGATGCCACAATTTTCGCGCCAGCCTTTGCTTCATCAGCAGCGCCTTGTGCGTCGCCTAACTGACGCAAAACTCCCGCGAGCGTCGTATGCGCTCCACCAAAATCCGGCTGCAGCCGGATCGCTTCCCGCAGTTCAGACGCCGCCTCCGGGAGTTTGCCCTGTTGCTTGTAGATTGTTCCGAGGGTGTAGTGTGCTTCCGCATAATCGGGCTTCGCACTCAGCGCCTGTCTCATTTCTTCAGTCGCCGGATCGAACTCGCCCCGCTGCCAATACAAAATTCCCAATGTGTAATGCGCATCGGCAAGATCCGGCTGCAACCGGATCGCCTCTTTGAATTCTGGAACGGCCTTGTCGAGTTGGTCCTTCAGCTTGTATGCCAACCCGAGATTGTAGTGGAGGGAAGCATTTTCAGGAGCCAGTTTCAGCCCCATTTCGAGCTCAGTCACCGCTGCGTCAAAGTTCGCCAACTGCAGATAAGCGATGGCCAAATTCCCGCGCAGTGTGCCGTCCTCGGGGCGAAGCTGCGTAGCAGTCTTGAATTTCGGAATTGCGCCCTCTGCGTCTCCCCGTTGCAACTAGCGCCAATCCAAGATTGTCGAATGCCTCGGCATCCTGCGGATGTAGCTTAGCGGCTGCGGTAAACGCCACAACCGCGCTCTCAATATCTCCGGCACGCTGGCTCGCCATCCCCAACTCGGTTTGCAATTCGTACCAGTCCGGCTTGAGGGCGGCGCATTTTTGAAGCTCTGACAGCGCTTCAGTGTCCTTGGATTGCGCCGTCAGTGTCTTCGCCAGGTAGTAGTGAGCCGCCGCATCCTGAGGATTCAACTTGACCGCTTGACTCAGTTCGCTGGCGGCTTCGTCCAGTTGTTGTTGCTGTAACCGCACCACACCCAGATGAAAATGCGCGGACTCGAGAGCTGGTTGCAGACTCAATGCCTGCTTGAAAGCAACCCCCGCCTCAGGAAACTGATTGCGTTGCGCTAACAATGTACCGAGTTCGTCCTGCAAATCTGGGCGTTGGGGCGCTAACTCTACGGCGCGCCGCATTTCGGTCAGCGACTCGTCGCCAGAGTGCTGGCTTAATATCCTGGCGAGAGTGCGGTGCGCCTCTGCATTGGCGGGGGCCATTTTCACAGCCGCCCGCGCTTCCTGCTCGCCTTCTTTGGCCTTGCCTTGCTGCGCGAGCACTCCGGCCAGCGTCAATCGCGGCTCAATGAACGATGGCTTTTCTTTTATTGCAGTTCGAAGATGTGTGATCGCGGCCTCGGCTTCGCCCTGTTGGGCTAGCACCCAGCCGAGCGCAGCCTGTGCTGCAGAATCATTCGGAGCGAGCTTTACCGCTTTTTCGAATTCACTCCGCGCTCGCACGATGTCTCCACTTTTGAGCGCATCCTGTCCGGTTCGGAGGGCCAGTTGTTCGGAACGGCTGGAGGGTGGAGGGCTGCTCGTCGGTTTTTGTGCCCGCGCCCCGATGGTCAAGAAAGAAAACAACGGCGACGACGCGAACGAGCCTGGAAGAGTATCGGTACACAGTGGGTAGCAGAACCGTACCTCCGCATTATATCGAAGGCATATCGGGATTTAGTGTGGTATGACTGAGCGCGCAGCGGTTTACGTCAGGGCAAGTCTAAGACGATGAAATTCTCCCGCAGAAATTTCGTTCAACTTTCCGGCGCGGCAGTCCTTGCACCGGTGTGGCACTGCTTTGTGCCGCTGCTTGAATCGGACCGTGCGGCTCTTTGTCGCAAACTCGCATCAGATCCGCTCCGCCCTCAATATCATTTGCTTCCCGCGCACAATTGGATGAACGATCCCAACGGTCCTATCTTCTTTCGCGGCCGCTACCACATGTTTCATCAATACAACCCGCAGGCCGCTGTCTGGGGAAACATGAATTGGGCCCATGCCACCAGCCCCGACATGATTCACTGGCAGCATGAACCGATTGCTATTTCTCCGACGCCGGGTGGTCCAGATCAGGACGGCGTTTTCAGCGGAAGCGCGGTGCTCGACAACGGCACGCCGACGGTCATCTACACGGCTGTTGCACCTCCAGCCACCGAGACGGATGCCACTTTGCGCGACGGGCACCACACGTGGCGAGAAACGCAGTGTCTCGCAGTAGCTGCGGACGATGATCTTCGAACATGGAAGCAAACTTTCAGAACCCGTGATCGCAACGCCTCCCGCAGGGTTAGCCGTGACTGGCTTTCGTGATCCCTGTTTGTGGCGTGAAGGCAACGACTGGATGCTGATTCTTGGATCGGGCACGCAAGCGCGAGGCGGAGCGATCCTTTTATACACTTCGACCGATCTGCGTCACTGGACCTACCTCCATCCGCTCGTCGAGGGATCTCCCAGCAAGAAGGACACAACCAATCCGGTCGACACCGGGGACATGTGGGAATGCCCCGATTTTTTTCCGCTGGGCAAGAAGCATGTGCTGTTGATTTCGACGATGGGCAAGGTTCGGTGGAAGGTTGGCACCTACGCGAATCAGCGTTTCACTCCGGAAAAAGAAGGGGTGGTGGATTGGGGTTCGTACTACGCGGCGAAGACCATGCTTGATCGCGACGGCAACCGCATTCTCTGGGGATGGATTCCCGAAGCGAGGCCTGACGCTGATCTCATTGCTGCCGGGTGGGCGGGAGCGATGTCGCTTCCTCGTGTGATGTCGCTGAATGATGAGAACGAACTTCAAACTGAACCGCTGGCTACCGTCAACGTACTGCGCGGACAGCATGCAGGATTTCGCGATCTGCCTAAGTCGTTGAACATTCAAGAATTGAGCGACAAGATTCAGATTCATAATCTCGCCGCCGAAATCGATTTGCAGTTTCAATGCACATCCGACGTGTGCACGTTCTGGCTTCGATCCGAGAGCGGAGATTTCGCTACCATTTCGGTGATAAATCGAACCGGTCAGCGCGAACTGCGAGTAAACGAAGTGGCGGCTCCGCTCGCGGGAAACGTTGGATCTCCGGTGCAACTTCACATGTTTCTAGATGGGTCAATTCTGGAAATCTTTGCGAATAAAACGACGGCGCTCACTGCCCGTATCTACCGAGTTCCGACTAGCCCGATTCGATTGAAATTCGAAGGCAGCGTAGAGATGAAGTCTCTCGACGTTTGGCAGATGCAGTCAATTTCCAAAGATCGCCTTACGGGGTCGTTGTGCTTATAACCCGCGCATGAGCGAACTGAAGCAAGAATCCAGTTAGTAGATTCCGCCTCCCGCCTGAGTGCTTTCGATCTTTCCTCGTATAACGGAGAGCGCATATGGAGTGCCGCCCTGTCCGGTCCAAGAGGTCAAATCAAAATGGCCGCCTGCCTGCACACGGTACACATCAATTGACTGGAAGGTAAGCGGAACACCCTTCTCGCAGACCTCGGGTGCTTTCGTCGGATGCAGGAAATACGCACCCTTTCCCGTCCCTACGACTGTCGCCGTTCCATTCTCTTCGACCAGGACTGCCGACTTCTCATCAATGGCCACTTCTCGCGGTGAAGCACTCCATCCGTCCTTTTCAATGCGCGCGAGAAAGCCCAGCGTGCGTCCCATCCGATCGCGCTTGGCAAAATGCGAATCCGTAATCAGATTTTCGAGATGGGGAATTTTTAAGAAGTCCCGCACGAGCGTGATTCGATCGAAATACGGATCTGGTAACACGTCCGTCGATGCCAAGTCTTTATCGTTTGGCTTGTCTTTCATACAACCGTAAACAAACTCGCCCTGCACCGCCAATCCCGCGCTCGTCCCGCCAATCGGCTTCCCAGCAGCAATCCCTTCGTTGATCGCGGCCTCGACCGGAGTATCCTTCCATCCGCGAACGTAGTTGGATTGATCGCCGCCAGCGACGAACACAACTTCCGCCTTCCGAATGATCTCAGCGACACGCGGATCTTCTGCCGCCTCACGGTTGGGAATGATCAGTGTGGCGACTGAGTTGGCCTTGCAAAGCCCGTTAACGTAGGGGTTGTAATCATCGTCGCCCGTTGCACGCAAAATGAGAAAGTCTCCACCGTTGCCCTTGTTGCACAGCCAGCGGAACGCTTCGTCCAAATCTGTGCCACCGCCCATCATCGCGATTCCAGCGACCGGCTTGGTCTGGACATCGGCTTTATTTCCGAGACGGAAATATTTGTACGTCTCCGCTTGGGCGAAACTAACCGCAAATGTCAGCGAGAACAGGAGAACGAAGGAAATTAAGGTAGTTTTGTTCACGCCTGAAATATATCGCAGTTCGAGGAAGCAACGTCGAGATGAAAAAGCGAGAAGCTTGGCAGGTTTTGCTATTGCAACCCCTGCACGAGATATAAATCCGACAAGGTCCGCACGTAGCTGTAGACGTACGCCTTGTTGTCGATCGAAGTGGAGACCCGGCCAATCGTATCAATGCCCGCGGAATCGGCTGGTTCCATGGCTTTCCAAAAGGTTCGATGACCGGTTGCGATATCTACTTGATACACCTGCGCCGGAACCTGACCACGCAAAAGGACAAATAAGGATTTCCCGTCGCCCGACCAGGCTGTTGCGATTTCTCCGGGCTGAATTCCCGGAACCGGTTTCGGTTCGCCACCGCCAACCGGAAAAACGTAGATCTTTTGATCGGGACCGTGGGTCGCAACAAACTCGCCGTCCCACGACAGCAGGATTCCGGACCCTACTCCCTCCATGCTGAAGGGGTGTGCTTTGCCCTCGTCCAGCGCCTCGAGATAAAGACGTACGCCGTGGCCGCTCTCGGTTCCGCTAAAGACGAATCTCTTGCCGTCGGGAAGAAATGCAGCACTGATGTGATTCAATCCATCATCTTTCAACTGCCGCATTTCGCCGACACCGGTCGGATATAACACGAGCGGAGAAGGAGTTTTGTTGAACCGCGACAACGCCCATTTTCCGTCCGGAGACAGCGACAGACCGCTTCCCTCTCCGAGACGGATGGCTGGTGATCCGTCGGTATTCCTCAAGTACGTCGCGTATTTCGGGCCTCCGCCCTCGCCCGCTTCCTGAAACAGGATTTGTTTCCCGTCCTTCGAGAGACTTCCCGGCACCGACCAGTCGAGCCACGACAAATCTTTCTCTTTGCTTTCACCTGGTGCCAAACCCATGATCCCCGCGCGGTCGTTCCCGCGCGTCAGAAGAACATTCCCTTCTTTGCCTACATCCAAGATGGTCAACTCGCCCGGTACTCGCGCCAAGAGACGAACTTTTCCCGAAAGATTCGTGGCGTACAGCGACCGGTCTCCGCCGGTGCGCGTGGCGGTGAACCAGATTTCGTTTCCATCCGCCGACCACGCTAATCCTTGAATACTGTCCCACCCGTCAGAAAGCGTCGTCTTTTTTCCGGACAGATCAACCACAGCCACCAGTCCACCATCGTCCTGCAGTTGCGGATGATCAACGAATGCGACCAATTTGCCGTCCGGCCGCACTCTCAAATTTCCGATCCAACCGTCGGACTGGTACAACATTTTGCCCAGCGGAAACTCGAGGCGTTTGCGGCCCTCCACCTCATGTACGATCGCGACATTCATGCCATCGGGCGACCAGTCCGCCCACTCGACATCATCCAACAGTTCCCGGGGCGCTCCCCCCACCAGTGGAACGCGCGCCAGGGTGCCGGAATAAAGGAACGCATCGCGGGGTTTGCTGTGAAGGGCTAAGAGCATCTCGCCGGAACTCGAGATCGCTAGTACATCCGCTCCTTTAGGCTCCATCTCTTGCGATTGCGGGCTTTCCGGACGCGTTGTATACAGATCGAGCGGCTTTCCTTCCCAAGCCGCGCTATAAATCATCGTCTTCCCGTCCGGAGCGAATCGAGCCGAATGCACAATGCCGCGGCGAAACGTCAGCGGATGGTAGGCCGCGAACTCGACTTTCCCAGATCCCTTCAGCAGCAACGCCCCAATCCCTAGTCCCACCAACAATGCCAGCACACTCGCGATGGCCGCAGGCTTCCAGACAGAGGGGCGATCTACTGTTTCTGATGGTCGCGTCGGAATATTCGCTGCAGGCACCGCTGCGACACCCGACGCGCTCGATGCCCGAATGCGCGAGCTTTCCAACCCGCGCTTGATCCTCTTCAGATCACCACGCAATTCTGCGGCAGTCTGATAGCGCATGTCCCGTTCTTTTTCGAGGGACTTCGAAAGCAGATCATTCAACTTCTCGGGAATCGCCGGATTCAAACTCTCCACGGGAACTGGCGCCCGATTCAGGATCGCCTCGAAGATCACGCCATTGCTGCTTCCAGAAAACGCCATTTGCCCCGTCGCCATCTCGTACATCACGGTGCCGAAGGCAAACAGGTCCGTGCGCGGATCCAAATCTTCCGCCCGGACTTGCTCGGGAGACATATACGCGACCGTTCCAATCGTCGACCCTGGACTCGTCATCGCGCCTTCCGGCGTTGTCAGCGTATGTTCTGTGTTCTGAGCGAGTTTGGCCAGTCCGAAATCCAGCAATTTCGCCTGGCCGCGTTTCGTCACGAAAATATTCGCCGGCTTGATGTCACGATGAATGATGCCTCGGCTGTGAGCGGCATCGAGCGCATCCGCGATCTCAATGCTGAGTGCCAGCAGCGTCTCGACGTCCATCGCGCGCCCGCCGATGCGGTGCTTCAAGGTCTGGCCTTCGAGATATTCCATCGCGATGAACGCGTTTCCGCCGTGTTCATCGATCTCGTAAATCGTGCAAATATTGGGATGGTTCAGGGAAGATGCGGCTTGCGCCTCGCGTTGAAAACGGGTCAGCGCCTGGGGATCTTTCGCCACATCGTCAGGAAGGAATTTCAGCGCCACGAAGCGCTTTAGCTTCGTGTCCTCGGCCTTATAAACAACACCCATACCGCCGCCGCCAAGCTTCTCCAGTATGCGGTAATGAGATATGGTCTGGCCGATCATTCAGTGGGATCTATCGCAGCGCAGCTATCTTATGGGCGCATACACTTTCGCGCAAGCTCGTTCTGCGTTCGATCATGCCGGCGGACGCCCTGATTTAGCAGGCGAATCGGGCCCATAGTGAATGAGTTCAAAGCGCTCGTTCGCCGGGAGCGGGAGAATGGGCGATTTTGAAATGTTCGTCGAACTTGTGCTGAAGAGACTTTTGATAGGCTTCGCGATTCGGCCGATGACTGGAATTCTCCGCTTTGAATGACGCGGTCGGACAAGCGGTGCAATGTGCCTCGATAGGGATGTCCCCAAGCCACTTCGTCACTCGCAAGGTTGGTTTTTTCAAGCGCCCTTTTCCTTCTTTGTGGCGGGTTTAGTTTTGGACTGTCCCGACTGATGCTCCTGCCGAACGAACGACAGCCCTCGCTTGAGTTCGGCGGCTAGGTCTGTATTTTCGGTGGCGACATGCACCGGCTTACCCGATTCCTTGCCTAGCCAGGCATTCAACTCCGCAGGGGTTGTGCTGACAAAACGCCCTTCGCGTTGAAGCGGCATCCCCTCCGACGCCCATCTCTGGACGACGGATGTAGGCTCGCCGAGAAAGGCCGAGATTTGTTGCCAACCTTTTAAGGTATCCGAGCCCTCTTGTTCCGGCTCTGCTTTCTTTCGACGTTTTGCCATTGTCGGACTACCTGCACTCGTACCGAAGATCGGCTCATTTACTCAGAGTAGCCGTCCTCTTCTTCTTCGTCATCGTCATCTTCCTGTTCGTCGCCGTCCTCGTCTTCATCTTCTTCGTCTTCTTCGTCTTCGTCATCTTCGTCCTGGCGGAGAGTGAGACCAAGCATTGAGGATCGATCTTGCAGGCTGAGGGCGGGAGGTAGGGCTGTTTGAGTCATAACCAATGGTACGCGTTATCCTTCTGTCCAGTCCCGGATGCCGCTTTTGCATTCCTCTCGACCGATATTCCGCTAAAGTATCCGGTGAATGAGATATCTATTCCTCGCAGTTTTGTTGTTCATCAATTTCGGAAAAATGAACGCCCAGACTAACGATGATTCGACCTCTTTCGACGTGCACGTAGCTGAGCGGTTCGCGAATCTAGCCTTGGAATGCATTCACAAGGAATATCCAAACAAGCTCAGCCACAGCTTAAACAGCGATGCGGACGTCGCACCGCCTCGAAAACTGACGCCAGCATTTTATGGATGTTACGACTGGCATTCATCCGTACATGGACATTGGCTGCTCGTGCGATTGATTCGAAGATTTCCCACGGCATCATTCGTTCCATCGGCGCGAGAAGCGCTCCGGCAAAGTCTGACTGCCCAAAATATCATTCAAGAATCGGCATACCTGCGGGCTGAGGGGCGATCCAGCTTCGAGCGACCCTACGGACTGGCTTGGCTCCTGCAACTGACCGCAGAACTTCGAGAGTGGAACGATCCCGCAGCCCGCGAAATGACCGCGAACCTTCAGCCTCTGGAACAGGCTGCGCTCGAGCGGTTGAAGGATTGGCTGCCGAAACTTTCTCATCCGGTGAGAATCGGTGAACATTCGCAAACTGCTTTTAGTTTGGGCCTGATGTTGGACTACGCGCGGATTGCGAATGGCGATAAGGCGTTTGCCGAGCTATTGGAGTCGAAAGCACGACAGTTTTATCTCGCAGACAAGAATTGTCCGCTTGCTTACGAGCCGTCGGGTGAGGACTTCCTGTCTCCCTGTCTCGGTGAGGCTGACCTGATGCGGCGCGTTCTGCCGAGGAGTGAGTTTGCTCGCTGGCTGCACGATTTCTTGCCGCAAATTTCCGGCAGTTGGCTGAAACCCGTGGTATCGCCAGATCGCAGCGACCCAAAGTTGGCACACCTGGATGGACTCAACCTGAGTCGCGCCTGGATGCTCGACGGCATCGCGGCCGGCTTACCCAAGAACGACGACCGCATTCGAATGATTTTGGAGACAGGAAAAGAACATCGACGCGCCGGCCTGGCGGCGGTGACCGGCGAGCACTACGAAGGCGGCCACTGGCTGGGGAGCTTCGCCGTGTATCTCGTCACAAAAAGGGGCATCCCAGGCACACCGTAGATCGCGGAGATTCTTAGCCGCGTATGGTGCCCGCGCGGCGTTGCTCCGCTCTTATTTTCGCCCCACCTATTGCACTTTAGTGCACTTCAACGGTCTCAGCACGCGGCATACACTGCAATCCTCCGATGTACCGCCGGCCCACGGAGAGAAACCACCATGAAACGCGCTGCGCTCGCCATTGCCTTCGCACTGTTTTTGTTGTTCAATCTTCCAACTTTCGCTCAGGCTACCAATCAGGATGCGACGGCAGTCCGTACCACCGTCACAAACTACATCCAGGCGTATTACACGGGCGATGCTCATCGGATGGAGCAAACGCTCCACCCGAACTATCTAAAGCACAAGATTCACGGCGATATCCCAGTGCGCGAACAGACCGGCGCCCAGTTGGTGAATGATGTCCGCAGCGGTGGAGGTCTTCGCATGCCCGAAGCCGAGCGGACGGAGCAGGTCACCGTTCTGGACGTTGCAGGAAACATCGCATCCGCAAAATTGGTGACGCCGGACTGGGTCGACTACCTTACGCTTTCTAAGGTCGACGGGCGGTGGAAGATTCTCTCAGTGGTGCAACGAATCGACAACTAGCGGCTGGGAGTATATCCATTTGCGGTGACGAAGGATGCACAGCCTGCTGATAGGTGCGCGAACTACCGGAAGGATTTGGTGAGCGCGGATGGACTCGAACCATCGACCCATGCCTTAAAAGGAATTCCCAAACGTAAAATCAACAAGTTACGCGGAGAGCGATGAATTACTACGAATTGCTACGAATGCCGCATCCAGCACGGCTTTGGGCGAGTTGCTTCGCAATTCGTCGCAAGTGGTAGGGTTTGGGGGTAGGCACAAAAATGGGCACACTTTCGGGCGTCACAATTCATACGGGCTTCAAGAGATGTTTACTTCACTTACGGGGGGTAAGTCGAGTATGGTTCACCAAATGACCGAGGCTGGTTGTTGAAAAGAAGATGAGGGCGCAAACCGAACTTCGCGAATTGTTTCGAGCCGCTTTGGCAAGGACACAAAATTCACCCAGCACTGTCTGCGAGGCAGGATCGGGCCGCGTTGTTACTTGGAAGAGAAGTCGGTAACGAATAAGCACTGCATGTGAAGTTTGTCAGTTTACAAATTGTCAAATAACAAGCTAAGTTATTTATTATCAATATTTTACCGTTGACGGTATCGGGTAAATCTGGTACGTTTTTCTTGTTCAGCTTCTCAAATCTCCGCTCGGAGCGAAACATGAACAAAATGGCAGTCTCAGAAGAAATTCGCACGCAAATCGAAGCCAAGGTCGGCGAGGCGTCCCTAGAAAGTATGCCTCGAATCACGGTTGTAACAACAAAAGGACGGCTTGTGAAAAGAAGCAGGCAGTTCACCGTAAGAATCTCGAAAGAGCAGATGACATCTTTGACGGAGTACTCCGAAGTAAGTGGAGTCGCGATAGACGATCTTGTCGAGGAGGCTGTCGCGGATTTCATCGAAGCCGCTTTGTCCAGCCGGATGGAAGCTCTGGCGGAGAAGGCCGCTCAAAGCTGAATGTTCACACGAGCCCGCTCTATCAATAGGGGCGGGCATTTTTGTCTCTGTTGGCCTCTTAAATATGTCCGGGGACGCTGGTTTCATGGCGACGTCAACTGAAGGGGTTATCTGGCAAGTTGTTTCTCGCAACGCTTGAGCGGGGGCGGCAAAGGACGACCGCAGCGGGGCGCGGGAGAAGCGAGTGGATCGGCGCGAGGGCGTTGGGAGATAACCGAGGCTGAGAGAACACTTCGCGACGCGCCCAAAATTCTGATTCCGTCCAGCCACTTGAAACGGAGAAGGTCATGGCCCCCCCAATTTACGGGACACCCACCCGATGGAGACCTTGATTTAGGCAAGACCTTTCCACGGCGACCCGTGAGATTGCAAAGACGACCACGGCAAGAAAATGTAGGAAAAGTGAGTTGGTGAGACTAAATCGTGCGGAAGAGTCGGGATGGCGACCGTTAGGCGACGGCTTCTTCACTGAAATACGTTCCACCGCCCAACAATGCCTCGATCGCATTCAACAAACAGCGCGTGTCATGCTTTGGACAAAGACCCTTAATACCGACACCTCGGGCCTCTTTCTCCAGTTGCTTAGACGGGTCCGTAGTGACCATTAAGATAAGAATGTCGGGGTGTCGAGCGGTCAGATGACGGGCTGTTTCCAGCCCGTTCAGCTCCGCAAAAGTCTATTGCACTAAGCGATTCACAGCGTACTCCAATTCTGGATTCGCTGCGTGGAGATAATGATTCCATAACAATGTCGGCTCCCAGGCCCGAGTAAACTTTGGAGGCGCAAACCAACCAAAGGGCTCGGAGGAAAGGAGCCGAACATGCTGATTATAGGTTGTGACTATCATCCGGGCTTCCAGCAAATTGCTTTTGTGGACACACAAACCGGGGAGTGCAGCGAGCGGCGACTAGCTCACCGCGAAGAAGCTGAGCAGTTCTATCGAGACCTCAAGCAGCAAAATACAACCGTGCGGCTCGGGATGGAATCGAGCGGGCACTCGCGCTGGTTTGAGCGATTGCTGCGAGACTTGCAGTTTGAGTTGTGGATCGGAGATGCGGCTGAGATTCGTACCAAGCGGGTACGCAAGCAGAAGACGGATCGTCAGGATGCGCAGTTGTTGTTACGGTTGATGCTGGAAGACCGTTTTCCCCGAATCTGGGTTCCTGACGCAGCCAACCGGGACCTGCGGCAACTGCTGTGGCATCGGCATCGCTTGGTGCAGATGCGCACGCGGGTGATGAATCAGTTGCATGTGGTGGCGCTCAACGAGGGTCTTCGGCGTAAGAAGGCGCTGTGGCGGCCGGCGGGACGCAGCGAACTGGAGTCGTTGCAACTGGCTCCCTGGGCCAGTCGACGACGCCAAGACTTGCTCGACTTACTGGATCGACTGACGCCGAAGATACAGGATCTGACGCGCCAACTGGAACAGGAAGTGGAGAGGCGACCGGTTACGCGGCGGCTGATAACGCATCCTGGAGTCGGCCCGCTGACGGCACTGGCCTATGAGTTAGTGATCGGAACGCCGGAACGCTTTCACTGCGGCAAACAGATCGCCAGCTACGTGGGGCTGGTGCCGACGGAAGAGTCCAGCGGCGATCGACGCCGACTGGGACACATCAGCAAGCAAGGCAACGTGCTGCTGCGTTTCCTGCTGGTGGAAGCGGCGCAGGTCACGGTGCGCAGCCATCCCGAGTGGCGCAGCACATTCTTCCACCTCGCCATGCGACGAGGACGGAAGATCGCGAAGGTCGCTATGGCTCGCAAGCTGGCGGTGCATCTGTACTGGATGTGGCGTCAGGGGCTGGACTACGGTCAGTTGCACAAACTCGGTTCGCACGCGGGAGAGCCCGGAAATCCCCATGGTGTGCAGTAAATCACCGACGTAATGATTGGGCATCCCGCTCCCCTGTGGCAGAGGGGAGTTCGAAGAAGTAATCATGATCGCAGTTTGGGATCGAAGAGATGGCTGGGTCGGACTGAGTTCCTGACCCCAACGATTAGAAGCGGGCCCAAGGTTGGAAAGCGCAAACCATTCGACAAGAGCGAAATGGCGCTCTTCCGCGAGTGCATACAGTCGTGTGCGTACATAGTGCTTGACTTCGCCGACATTGTTAGAGATGGGGATTGATGCGCGATAGTGTTTCGTTTACGAAGAATGCTGGGTGTTTAAGTAGACCTACTCGCAACGCTTCGCCGGGAAGGGTATCCACATGGTACTGACAAATTCCGCTAATAGTGGGATGCTGCTGGAAAAATTCTTCGAGCCGAGCTTCATATTTCAGAAGCTTGGTAAAATCCTTCTCAGGGCCGAACTCCCAAGTCATGTCTCCTGTGGCCCAAAGACCCTCGTACCCTTCATTCATTGAAGTAGTAAGAGCATCTTCGACAGCCGCAATCATCCTATCAACATCGAAGCAACCCTCAAACAGATGATGCCGATCCGACGACAAAACCAGACTGCCCTTGCTTTCGTGATGGAAGACATCCAGGCCCTTAGCTGCCAGATGGCTTCTCAATCCAGCCACCATCACCGGGCTATTTTAGATAAAGGCACCGATAGTTCTCTTTTAATTTCTGTTGTAAAGCTGTCGCCAACGCGGGCAAATGGTGCGAGGGGGAGCCTTTGTAAATAAGGCACTGATGACGGGACGCTGTCGCCATATCAAGGAAGCTAAACAATCCGCGAATGGGTTGCACGGATTACATCTAGTGACTTTATCGGGTCTTCTGTAAATCCGGCCTTTGGGTAAGCGCAGAAAAGCGAAAACGATTTCTGGTGGCATAGCTGGTGCCAAAGGAATTCAAGACGCACAGTCGCAGCAACATGGCCCTTCGCCCACATAAGGGCGACCAACTCGCCGAAAGCCCGGACGCGCCGCCCGCCGTTCTGCGCACGCGCAATTAACTCCGCTACGAAATTGAAGAACAGTTGGTCGTCCGGCCACTCGTTGACCATGAATTTTCCAAGGGCTTCCTCAGCAAGAACCGTAATGTACTCGTCCTTCGATTTGGCTTCCTGCAAATTGACGCCGGAGGCCTGCAAACGCTGCTCAAGAGCCCTGAGGTGTTCGCTTGTAGCGAGCACAATGACCCCTTCTCCCTGCTTCAAACCGCCGCCAACAAATCCGGCCAATGTGTCGAGCAACACACCATCGTGTTCATAGAATTGAGCGATGTGCTCACAGGGGGCAATCTCGCCCCAAAACACAGGACTTTGGCTCGAAGGTACAGGAACATTGCTGCTCATTAGGGACTGCCTTTCACCGACGAATCATATCCTAAACTTTTGTAGTTCCTACTACAAGACTTCCTATAGCTGCGCTAGCCGTTACTGGAACAAAACCGAGGCTGGTGTCGCGCCGCCTGGTGCGCGTGGGAGCACAATGTAGGGAACGAGATAACGGAGCGATGACGGGGGAGTGAACCGAGAACGAGACCCCTCAAGGCGGAAATCGATGATCGCCTGTAAAGCCTTGCAGAGCTACTATTTACGCGAAATGAAGGCCGTCACAAAGCCACAGCGACATAAAGCTGACGCTCAGTTCTACACCCATGCGGTCAGCCCGCAGCCTCGCTAATCAATTGCGAGTCAATACACTAAATACTGTATGCCGCAGGTTGGAGCGCTCCAAAGCGCCACGAGTATTTGGCGGGAGAATCCTATTTGCAATATATTCTTGATACTCGACCGACGGGACGGTTGCGCGTGAACAAGCCCGGAGTCTCGCTACTTCACAAATTTGATTTAATTCCAAATTCGCTTCCAGAGATGGGAGGGTGGCAATGGAGAACGATAGCAGTTTAGGGGAGACAAAAAGCGCTGCGGGTCAAGGTGAGCCTTGGTGCGGTCTTCTAACAGATGCTGCGCCCCACGATCACATTGTGCAGCTTTATCAGGATGAGCAATTTCTGAACCGGGCGGTCTGTCGTTTTGCGGCTGCGGCGATTGCTAACGGCGAAGGGATAATTCTAGTTCCTACGACCGCTCATTGGGACGCTTTTCGGCCGCGCCTCGAAAGCGAAGGCGTGGATGTGAAGGCCGCGGAAAAGCGGGGACAACTGACGATTGTTGACGCGGACAATCTGTTACCCACCTTCATGCGCGACGGAATGCCAGATTCGCCGGTGTTTCTCGGCTTAGCCGCGAACGTCATTGCCCAAGCTCGCGGAGAAGGTCGCTACCCGAAAGTACGCTGGTGGGGCGAGATGGTTAACATTCTTTGGGAGCGCGGCGACGTTGCCGCGAGTATGAACCTCGAAGATTTGTTTGACAAACTCGCACATGAGCAGGATATCGCGATCTTCTGCTCCTTCTTAATGGATAACTTCAACGGAGACGTGCACGCTCGTATGCTGCCAAGACTCGGGGAGAATCACTCCCATCTTATTCCTGTTGAAGATTATTCAAGGCTTGAGCGGGCCGTGTCCGATGCACTTCGAGATGCCGTGGGCCCGGACGAGTCCCGTGTCCTGGAGGACCGACTGCTGTCGCGCTATCCCGGTTCGTTCCATATGCCACGCTCTCAAGCGTTGCTCTTGGCGTTACGTCAGACTCTTCCGCTTGTAGCGGACGATGTGCTGCAACGGAGTCACAAGCTGTATCGTACGACGGGCTAAATAGCTATATTCAATGGCCAAGAATGACGAGCTCTTTGTAGCCGGAACAATGTCAGGCGACGCTACGATTTTGGACGGAATGACCGCGAGCGAGATCGGTGTGCTTGATGCGGTCGATCTTCCGATAATTCTAATCAGCCGAGATTGCAAAGTGGCCCGCATCAACCGGGCCGCTATGACGGCGTTTGGCCTGAAGGTCTCGGATCTCGGCTCCCCTCTCGGCAACACTCTTGCGGGCGTGGGGGATCTCAATAGAATCTGCACGCGCGTGATCACTGACGGGGCACCGCACCGGATCGAAACCCGCGATGGCGATAGACGGTTTCTTCTTCGAATAGCTCCCTATACCGGAAGCGATCGCCGGGTTCTGGGTGCGGTGCTCACATTCACGAATGTCACGGCTTTTCGCGCCAGTATCGAGCAAGCCATTTACGAACGGGAATACACCAAGGCGATCCTCAACACAGTCGTTGATCCCGTGGTTGTGCTTGACGCAAAATTGCAAGTCCAGACGGCGAACCGGGCTTTTTACAGCATATTTGGGGTTTCGCGGGATGAGACGCAAGGGATTTCGATTCGGAAGCTTGGGGATAACGAATGGGAAACCTCCGAAGTGTGGGAATTTGTAGAAAAAGCTCTTTCCGGCCCTAGTGAATTTCTAGCTGCCGAGATCGACCGCGAATTCCCTGGGGGTAAGAAGACCCTGGTGCTGGATGCCCGCCGCTTGGCGAGAGCTGGGGAATCTCTGATTGTTCTCACCTTCCATGACGTCACCGAACGAAAACAGGCAGAACGGACAACCTCACTATTGGCTGCCATCGTCGATTCTTCAGATGATGCCATCCTCAGCAAGAAGCTCGATGGGACCATAACCAGTTGGAACCAGAGTGCCGAGCGGCTGTTCGGATATAAGACACAGGAAGCCATCGGCCAGCATATTACGCTCATCGTTCCGTGGGAGAGACGTTCAGAAGAAGAAGACATTCTCAGGCGCTTGGGAAGAGGTGAGCGAGTCGAACACTTCGAAACGGTGCGCAGGCGGAAAGACGGAACTGACCTGGATGTCTCGCTTACGATTTCCCCGATCCGCGATGCCGCAGGAACGGTCACCGGGGCATCAAACGTCGCCCGAGACGTCAGCGAAAGAAAACGCATCGAAGTGGCATTGCGTCGGAGCGAAGAGCGGTTCCGTGCCCTCGTGACTGCGAGTTCTGACGTAGTTTATCGCATGAGTCCGGACTGGAGCGAGATGCGCGAGCTCGATGGCAGGGGATTCATCGCGGATACGGGCAAACCAAGGAAAGATTGGCTGAACGAATACATTCATCTCGACGACCAACCCCTTGTGTTGCGCACGATCCGAGAGGCACTGCGGACAAAAAGCATGTTCGAACTTGAACATCGTGTCCGACGAACGGATGGTTCGTTGGGTTGGACGTACTCGCGGGCAGTTCCCCTCCTCAATGGAAAGGGCGAGATCCTGGAGTGGTTCGGTGCCGCCACCGATGTGACTGCTCGCAAAGAGGCGGAGGAAAATTACCGTAAGCTGGCCCAAACACTTGATGCCGAGGTGCGGGGTCGCACCCGTGAGCTGGAGCAGCAATCCTACCAGGTTCGGGATCTCTCCTGGCGTTTGTTGAGAAGTCAGGATGAAGAACGGCGGCATATCGCACGCGAGTTGCATGATAGCGCGGGTCAGACGTTGACCGTGCTTGGCATGAGCCTTGCGCAGCTTGCACAGAAGACCGGGCGCAGTGCTCCAGAGCTCGCCGGTGAGGCCGAACGGATTCAAGAAATAGTTCAACAGTTGCACCGCGAAATACGTACGACTTCTTACCTCTTGCATCCGCCGCTGTTGGACGAGAACGGTCTATGTTCCGCGCTCAGTTGGTACTTGCAAGGTCTTCAAGAACGCAGCGATCTAGAAGTTCAGCTTGATATTTCGAAAGAGTTTGGGAGGCTGCGGCGTGACATGGAAATGGTGATTTTCCGACTGGTGCAGGAATGTTTGACGAATATTCACCGGCATTCCGAAAGCGAGTCTGCTTCGATCCGTATTGCTCGTGAATCCAATCAATTACATTAGCATCCGGGATCACGGCAAGGGTATGTCGCCTGCACGATTGGCCGAGATTCAATCGGGAGGATCAGGCGTCGGAATAGGCGGTATGCGAGAACGCCTGCGTCAATTCGACGGGACGCTGAATATCGAGTCGGACAGCTCAGGGACGCGCGTTTTAGCAACCCTCCCGCTCCCCGAACCTGCATTGCCGGAGGAGCAGAGCAAGGCTGAGCCCTTGCAGTCAACCTCGCCAGAGTTTCGAATACCGGCAACAGTCGCTGGGGGTTTTCTTCGACCCCATTTCCTCGAATCATTGGATTCTTCGGCATTCTTCTTCGACTTCATCGAGCAGAGTCTTTAGCTCTGGGGTGAGCTTAGCGAAAAGGTCGCGGTCTTGTTCCACAGCAATTCGGGCGCACAGCCTGTTGAATCGTTCTCGCTGATCGTGGGTCATACAAAATTAGAGTCCGCTGGACTCCCTCCCAGAAGCTCTCAGCGGGCAACTTGCCCGGAGCGGGGGCCACGGTCAATAATACTATCCAGAAGCCAGCCTTAAGGATGCGGTAGTGGGAAGCGACGGGAGCTAGTTCAATTCGGCTTCCTGGTTGTGGCTGTTTCGGCTGGACTTTCAGCCACTGGCCTCTTACGTCGACTGCCTATCCTGCTTGCATCGCGAATGCACGGGGACGCCGAATTCGTCCATTCCGGCTTTATCGTCTGAAACAGGCTCGCCGGAGATCCAGCAATTCGTGGGTTTTGGGTACCACACAAATTCTCTTTCCGTAACTACAAAATCTGAATCAATACAGGGGATTTGGTGGCTCTCCGGCTTGACTGGCAAAGATTGTTGGGCAAGAGGCAGGCTCGGGAAGCGAGCGTACAATCATCTCAAGTTAAGTGCGGAGGAACTGTGCGGAAAAACATTCTCTTGGGGTGTGTTCTCGCAGGTGTTGGAATCGCTGCATACTTCGTAGCTACCATGCTTCCAGATGTTCGACGCTACATCCGCATGAGCACAATGAGGCCAGCTCAAAGAGCATGATGGAACTTCAAGACGCTACCTTCACTTCGACAACATCACATGCAGCGACCGGATATCGGTCTCGCTGTAGCCTTTGTGGTCGGGAATTTCAGGCCGCACTTCTGCCAACCGAGCGAGTAGATGAAGTGCTGTCGCGAATACGTCGGGAGTACAACTCCGATGAATGCAAGATTGAAGCCAAGCGTTCGATTGTGCCGATATCGCGGTAGGGCTTCATGGAATCCAGGAGCGAATTCTTCTGGGTAATCTTGGACACGTAGCACTCTTCGTGGATTCCTGCCACTCTCATCGGACATTCTCTTCAAGCCCTACGGATTTATTGGAGACGCTGCATTCTGGACGCCATTGATTTTCGGACTTCTGAACGTCGGACATTGCTGTCTCCTGGGAGAGAACAATTCCTACGTTAGGCTTGCTTCACATTTACTTCTGAGCAATGTAGCTCATGGGGACGATTTTCTCGGATGGGATGAGAGCGGCGGAAACTTGGCACAGTCGTGCTTGTTGAAGGCTTCGCGTACTTTCGTAGAGGGTTCTTGCCGGTGTGGGCCGGGATTAGCGATCAGCCAATTGCAAGCCGAGCATCCCCAAGCAGCGAAACTGGAGATTGTTTAAGCCAGACTAACGCCCTTCCCATGAAGAAGCCCCCTATTCGCGACCGTCGGATAGACAGTCACAGGAGGGCCCAGCCTACGAAATAAGCCCCAGCAAGGTCACTGGGGCTGCGGATGCTTTTCAACGATGCTGCCATTTAAGACAGAGTCGCTTTCGGATGCGCCGCCCGAAATTGCCGCCGTCCTTCGAACTCGGGACCACCCCTTCCATTTCGGAATTCTACAGACTGAAGTATGCTGTCGTACAGATCGAATTTCGCTTCCCTAGTATTTGATTTTCTTAAGCCAAGGTTGAGGCAGTCTCCGACGACCATCGTCATCCCACTTTACCAACGCGTCATACTCGTTCGTCTTCTCCACGGTTCCGAATTCTCCGGTCGGAACTCCGAAGTCTCCCAATCCTTCGACGCGGTCACCTGGATCAAGCACCGAGCTGGGCGTCGAGGGCTCGCCAAGCGGCGGCCTCTTGGCTCGGTCCGCATGCGGGGTTGCTCCGGGTCGGGACTGGGAGTAACGGAGCTTTGCGTAATCTCAGTTTCAGTTTAGGAATTCCGGACATATAAATAGCATACGTACTAGAACAGAACTCCGCTGGTCCAAACAGCTCAGTCCTGACCGCTCGAAACGCTAGGCAGGAATGCGGACTTGGCGGGGTGCGACCGCGAAAAGGGGGGGGGGGGGAGGTGGCCCAAGCTCTCTCAGGTCCGTCCGTGCGGCCCATTCAGCCATCCCTTGATTGGGGCATTAGGCCTCTTGCCACAGTGATGCTGATCGAATTTGCCGCGTAAATATTCTTCCGCGCCAAACGCATCGCGGTAATAATTATCCGGTGTAAAGAACTTGAGTTGGCAATTCTCACAGATTCCCCATAGCGGGAACTTCCCCCTCGTATCGCAAGACGGTGAATCTGCGTTCCGGCATGGCGGGAACAGTCTGCCACATTTGGGACCTGTGTTCCACTCAAGAGGCTGGATCAGGATCGCTTCCCTTGCAGCCGATTCCAAAAGATGAGAGCCGCAATAATCAAGACGAAAAAGAGGGCGAGGTCGCCGCGATGAAGTGCGTGCGGTGCGAGGTAC
>CAVYUY010000013.1:0-31521 GCA_963771765.1 uncultured Acidobacteriota bacterium | reverse complement strand
GTTGTTTTTAGATCGTCCTCGTGTCTGCGTCTTTCCTGTTCTTTCTTCCAGTACGGCAGCGCTGGTTCATCCGCTGCCAGGCGTTGGTGCAAATAGGTATATATCAACCTCTGCACAATATTTCGGTCCTAGCCCTAGGGGGCTAAGTTGCTAGTAGTGCCTAAAGGCGACCTGCACGACAACCTCAGATTCTATCGGCTGGCCGTCGCAGGATGCCGGTTTGAATCTCCATTCCTGCACTGCCGCCACAGCCGGTTTATCGAACTGGAGCCTCGGTTCGGATACCACTTTTGGGTTGTGAACTCGGCCATCGGAGCCGACAGCGGCGCTGACCGAAACCACGATGGTTCCAGTGAACGATTCGGTTGGGGGCGGAGGGCTGAGCGCGGACAGCGCAATTGTTGGCTGAATAGGAGTAAAGCAGTTTACGAATTCCTTTCCACCCTTTGGGGGAGCAAACAGCGAGGCATCGATGTCGGGCGTAGCCGTCAAATCTAAAATTCTTGCTTTCAAGGTGAGGCGGTCATCCTCAGCACACTCGTATGATTTTGCGAACATACGGTCACCGTACATTTGGTAATTTGCGTAGGAACAAACGTTTGTTCCTTTCCGTTCGGCAACGACTGTGCCGTTTGCTTTAGCGAAGCAAAGCGCCAAGAACCCGGAGCCGCTTTGCTGTTCTATGCAACTTGCATCGACCCCATTAATTTCCCGTTCCTTCACCGGTTTCCACGTCCCGGGAAAGCTACGAAATTCAGTGAGGTGAGTTACTTCGGAAATGCGAACGGGGATGCTCGCGGAACTATCAAGTTGCCATCGCTTTCGATCTATTCCGACTTCAATCCGTCGAAAGTCTCCTACCTCTATTTCCCGCCGCCATTGTGCCCTCGAGAACCATGTTTCTCTGTAAACCCCCTCGGCCGCCGTTCCATTAGCCTGCATGACCGTGAATCCCAACCGAAGCTGAAACGGCGGTGCACCCTCCGAGCGAATGTCTGAGAGATGCCGCGCCTGTTCGATGAGGGATGATGCTGGGGTCTCATTCTTCCTGCCGAGAGCGGTTGCACTCAGCGGTAAAATTATGGATCCCATAAGCAACGTACGAGCGATAGTCATAACGGTTGAAATTCGAAATCGAACTCAGCAGCTTGGCACTTCTGTCCAGCGATAGGCAGTTGCGAAATCAGCCCCTTCGGCGTAACCGTTGAAAGCAAAGTTCGTGAAAAGAGAACGGCGTGACGTCGACAGTTTGTCGAGATCACGCCGCTCCGTCTCCCTTGCAAACTCGCTAAGCTAGAGTGAGCCCAGGAAGGCCAACAAGTTGGCAGAATCCGTGGAACTCAGCGCCTTGTAATTGGAAATGACTGTTGTCGCCTCGCCGCCATGCCGGCGAATCGCCTTGTCGATCGTCTTGGAACCATTGTCGTGCATCAAGCCGCCGGACTTCGCCAGCACGTTCGACAAGCCCCACAGCGGTGCGGTGCGCCACATGGTCAGAGTCGCTTGGCCAGTTCCATGCGGCTGAAATGGAATTCCGCCCGAATCCCCCGTACCCATGTCGTGGAGCAGGAAATCCGAATATGGGTCGAACGTCACGTTGCTCAACGACGGAACTACTGCGGTTTGAGCTCCGTTCGTTGCCTTGAGCGTCACGTTCTGCTGAGTCGTGAAACTCTCGATGTGACAGATGTTGCAGCCCGTGCTTGCGAATACCGCCGCACCCGCAGTGGTCTGCGAGGTCGGAGGCTTCGGAGCAAGAGGAGCCAGCAGAGATTCGAACTGGGTCATCTTGATCATGTTGACTTGCGCGACATCCTGGGGCGAGTTCTTGTCGGGCTGGCAGTTGGACGGAAACGCCAAACCTTGCGGCAGGTGTTCCGTCGGATTGAAGGCCGTTGAAACGCCGAACAAACTGTTGCTGGTTGTTATGCCCAGCTCGTTGAACTCGGCATTCGCGTTGAATTGAAACAGTGACACGGCGTCGAGTTTCTGGCCGAACCGGCCTGGACGAACAACACCGTTTTCATCCTCGACCATATTGGCGATGCCTGTAACTCCGAACTTCTTCGAAACTGCAACATTCGCCAGGATCGCGGAGTCAGGAATGTTGTCGACCAACCCCAACCCGAAAAGCTGCGGCGATCGAACGTTGTTGACGACGGTTGCATCGGTCGGGACCACTTCGTGTGGCAGGTTCTGCGCGGCTCCTCCACCCGAGGCGGCCAATCCTGATTTCGTGGCCGTATAGGTGAACGTGGTTGTCGACGGGACGCTCACAATCGCGAATTGCCCGTTGTAGCCGGACACAGGAACGTTGAGGATTTGGACTTCCTGTCCCTTTTGGAACTTGTGTGCTGTTGTTGTCGTGATGGTCACGGTAGTTCCGGACTCAGTCGCGCCAGTCGACGCGATGACCATCTGGTTGCAGCCTGGCAGTGTTTGGAACGTAGCGTTCGATATCCCGTGAAGGACCGGACCGCCTTCGTTCTCTGGCGAGGTACCGGTGCCGTCGAGGTAGTTAAAGGTATTGTCGGGATTCCATTTGCCAAAGCGGGTTCCCGTAGTCGTGCTGGTGTCTCCTGCGGTTCCTGTCAGCACGTCCGTTCCAGCTCCGTGGCAAGTGAAGCAACCCGTCTTTGTGGAAACCGGTCCGAGTCCTCGAATCGGATCCCACTTAATCACGAAATTTCCATAGCCCCCATTGAACAGGTTCGTAATGCTCGGCGAAAGGCCGGCAAGCGGACCCCCAAATTCCCCTACCGTAGGCGGAGGCGGAGGTGGTGGCGGACAGGTCGGGCAAACGGCCTCAACTTTCTTGGCGTACCGCGAAGGCACTGCCAGGATGCATAGCAAGGCCAGAAGGAATAGCGCAAATGGCGCAAAACTGCGTTTCATAGTTGCTCCTGATTTTTATTCGAACGTCATCTATGTGACTTGAATTACCTTCGCGAGAGGGGGTGGCGCGAAGGACCTGACTCGTAGTGGCCCTGGGTTCTTACTGTTGCCCGCAATCTTCAAAAACTAACTACTCGGCCCGACAGCGTTCATTCTCAGCTGGTAGCAAAGCATCACATCCAAAACTGGAATGTTTTCCTTCGCGAGGGGGGATTGACGCGAAAGACCTTAACCTTGGTGGCCCACGGTTCGGAACGGTGATGCCCACAACGTCGGAAGCGTAACTTGACCAACGATGCTACTTGGCAGCTTGTCTCTCAACTGAGTCCGTGTCAAGTTGAAAGTTTTTGCAAGGTGTGGAAAACACCTCGAAACTCACCACGGCGGTCAGAGGAGTGGTACCCGCTACTCTTCGCAAACAGATTCCTCGAAGATCGAGCTTCAGATTCGGCATTCAGAAGAGAAGCGGGTTGAGAGAAATGCTCGACCGAAACCGCAGGAGGCATTCTGTCGCCGTTTCGTTTAGAGTATCTCCGACATTCAAAAGTGATTGGCCCCTCACTCCGGGCGGGCCAGGAGAAACCATGAAGAAGAAGCCTGGATCTCCCCTCTTTTCGTCGATCGCCATATCGCGACGCGACTTCCTTGCAAAAAGCGCAACTGCCGCCGCGGGATTTTCAATCGTCCCCCGGCACGTGTTGGGCGGCGTGGGCTACATCCCACCCAGCGACAAAGTGAACATCGCCTTCATCGGAGTTGGTGCGCAAGGATTGCGTGTTATGTTGCATTTCTTGCGCGAACCCGATGTGCAAGGAATTGCAGTCTGCGACGTCAACAAGAGCGCGGCAAACTATCCGCAATGGTCGACTCATGAGTTCTGCAATTCCGTCCGTCAATTACTGGGCGTAAGTAGTGGATGGGACTGGCTCAGTCCCGATCAACCGATCCAGCTGACGCACTCGCTCGCGGTCACTGGGGGAGTCGCTGGGCGCGATCCGTGCCAGAAAATCGTAGATGGATATTACGGAACCCAAAAGCGGTCGGGGAACTATCACGGCTGCGCGGCTTACAGCGACTTTCGCGAACTCCTGGAAAAAGAGCACGACCTCGACGCCGTCGTGGTTTGCACCACCGACAACTTGCACGCAGCCGTTTCCGCTGCAGCAATGAAAAAGCACAAACACGTCTTCTGCCAAAAGCCTCTCACTCACACCATCTACGAAGCACGGCGTATCGCTGAGATTGCTCGCGAGTCCGGAGTCGCCACCCAGATCGCGGTAGCCAATCAAGCCTCCGAAGATACCCGGTTGTTGTGCGAGTGGATATGGAGCGGCGCGATTGGTCCGGTGCGAGAGGTATGGAACTGGTCGAGTCGTCCCTTCTGGGCGCAGGGCGTCGAGCGTCCACGCGAATCGGAACCTGTTCCGGAGGGTCTGGATTGGGATTTGTGGCTCGGACCGGCGCCGGTGCGTCCGTTTAACCACGCGTATCTGCCTTTCGTTTGGCGCGGCTGGACCGATTTCGGATGCGGAGCGTTAGGTGACATGGGTTCCTACAGTTATGACACGATTTTCCGCGTGCTGAAACTCGAGGCCCCGATCAGCGTCGAAGCCAGTTCCACTGACCGCTTCGACGAGACCTATCCCCTGGCGTCGATTATTCGCTATGACTTCCCGGCTCGAGGGGAAATGCCGCCGGTAAAATTCACCTGGTATGACGGCGGATTGAAGCCTCCTCGACCCGAGGAATTAGAAGAAGGCCGACCGTTCAAGGGTTCGGGCGATGAAGATGAGGGACTCTTGTTCTTGGGAGATCGCGGCAAGATACTTTGCGGATTCAACGGAAAGCAACCGGTGCTGATTCCGCAGGCCAAGATGGACAGCTTTCAGCAGCCGCCGAAAGCACTACCTCGCTCGCCGGGTAACGAAAGAGAGTGGCTGGACGCCTGCAAAGGTGGCAAGAATAAACCGGGAGGCAATTTTGAGTTTGAAGGATTGGTGACGGAGACTCTTCTGCTCGGAAACATCGCCGTGCGATCCGGACAGAAACTTGCATGGGACCGAGCGACTCTTCGGACGAATCCCGATTCTGAAATGACACAACGATTCATTCAGCCCGAACGCAGAAGTGGATGGGCATTGTAGTTTTCACGAAGCCGAGCGAAGGAGACCCAATGGCGATTTCCAGGAGAGAATTTTGCAAGGTAGCAGCCGCACAGGCGGCTGCCGTCGGAGTCATGTCGGCGGTAAGCCTTAAGTTGCACGCCAATCCCCTCGGGATGCCGATTGGATGCCAGACGTGGCCGGTCCGGAAAATGATCGAGAAAGATTTTCCCGGCACGCTCAAAACCCTCGCCGCAGCCGGATTTCAGTCGATTGAGTTGTGTTCTCCCGTGGGATACGCAGACTCTGGTTTCGCTGGACTGGCGAAATATAAGGGACCAGAACTGCGGGGCATTCTGAAAGATGCGGGGCTGACTTGTATCAGCTCGCACTTCGGGATCGACGAACTCCGAAAGAATCAAGCGGACCGGATCGCATGGGCGAAGGATGTTGGTCTGACGCAAATGCTCGTTCCCAGCCTCGACGCCGGCGCTCACCCGTCAATGGACGATGTGAAGCGCGCAGCCGACGAGTACAACAAAATGGGAGAGCAGGCAGCCAAAGCCGGTATCCAGCAAGGTCTTCACAACGAAGGTTTCGAGTTGTCGAAAGTAGATGGCAAACGTACCTACGACATCTTGTTCGAACTGCTCGATCCGAAGCTGATCAAATTCCAGTTTCAGGTTTCCACAATCAGCGAGGGGTATGACGCCTCGGAGTATTTCACGAAATATCCCGGCCGCTTTATTTCCATGCACGTTCAGGGATGGTCAGCGCAAGCTAAGAAAATAGTACCCGTCGGCCAGGACAGTCTGGACTGGAACAAAATCTTTAAAGCGGCAAAAGTAGGAGGAATTAAGAATTACTTCGTTGAGATGGATCTTGAAAAGATGAAAGCGAGCGTACCTTATCTTCGAAACTTGCAGGTCTGAACTGGCACAGCTGATTACCACGTCTTCCGGTAGGTCGACTCTGGTTTTCCTTCAATCAAGCGATCTACTATCTCGACGCCTTGCATAAAGGCGTGGTCCTGGTTCGATACTTCGTAGCGCCATCCACCGAAGCGGCCTCGGCTGTAGATCTGCAACCTCTCAAGCTCCTTCTGGACTTCATTCAGCAGTTTGTCACGGCCAGCAAATGGCACCGGATATCCATGGTCCAGTTCCGTTGTGAAGACCGAGACGACCTCCGCGTTTGACGGAACGAAACCGATCTGCCGAAGTACCGCTTCTATTTCCTTCGGCTCATACCTGCGGTCCGACGCGTTGGTAAAACTTCTCTCACACAAAATGGACCACGTGCTTTTCGAATCCGGAACATTTTTTGGCGAAAAATTCGAAGGAAAATTGACGCGCCAGAATGGTACCTCGGGCGCAGGGACATTCACCGCGTGAACTCCCTTCAACTTCTCGGGGATCGCTCCCCGGAGACCAAATCCGAAGATCTGCACCTTCGGAGGACGGAACTCGTCCGATCGAGCTTGTAGATTGGGCTGGTCCTGCATCATCCGAAGCAGCAGATCGATCGGAATTGAACTCACGAGATGTTCGTATTCGATGCTGGTACCGTCGTCGAGCCAGATGCACTTCCCTGCCGAATCCAGCTTGAGCACTCGTGAACCAAGCCGGCGGTAATTTTCGGGAATGAGCGCGAAGATTCCTTGCCAGATTGCGCCTACACCGCCTTCTAACGGGTAGCGCACCACTGTGGATTGGTTCCATCCGGGATCATCGCGATTCAGCAAGAGATTTCGCAGAACAGCAAGCGTTCTTACCTCGGGAATGTTTTTCTCTCTTGATCCGCTATGGTGGGAAGACCAGGAACTCCCAAGCAGTTGCGGATCGCACGCCCACATCTTACGGTTCAGCGGCGCCATCACGTGGCGAGTCAAAGGCTCGCCAAATTGCCCTTCAAGATACTGCTGCAGGCTCGGTTCGTCCGATTGATCTTCAATAGGCGAACGACGCAACAATCCCCAGAGACAGGCTGCCAGGGTGGGCAGGGGTAACCGATGAATATTGCGCTGAACCGGGGTCGGAATAAGCCGGTTGTTGACCCATACTCCCCGAATCGGTGTCGAACGGTGCCATTCGGGAATGACCTGGTCAAGCAGATCAATGAACTCTACGTATTCCGAGTGCGGAAATAGAACATGTCCGCCATAGTCGAAGGTGAATCTTTCAGGAGTTGTAAAGGAAGCGGCGCGCCCGCCAGGAATCTTGGACTGGTCGATGAGTAAAAAAGGCTGACGATCGCGCTCCCTCGCGGAGTTACTGATGAAAGATAGCTTCTGGGAGAGTCGCCAGGCGGTTCCAATCCCTGTGGGCCCCGCGCCGAGAATTGCTAAGTCGACCCGCGTCTCTTTTTCACGTGACATGCGCGGGGCTAAGCCGCAGCGCGCCTCTTCTCAACGAGGGTGACTTTGACTCGCGCAGTTTGAGAAGCGGTCGCCAGGACAAGTTCACGGCGATTCACGATGTTTCCTTCTTTGTGATCAGGCGCCAGATTACGGTTGGCGAGTAAAACGAAATTCGCGGCGGGATGAAGAATGGGTTTCTGTCCAAACGGCGGAGCGAACACCGGGGTGATTGCTCTTCGGAACTGCGACAGATATTCTTCGTTCTGCCGGACTTCCGCATGACATTCTGCTTCGGATAGAACTTCCGGATTCAAGTGGGTCCACCCGTGATTCTGCAGATCTACACCCGCGAGCACGGCCTGAGCCAACTGCTGAGGCCCCACAGTTCGAAGAGACCTGTCTACATCTTTGCAATTCGAATCCAAAGCGACAGCTAACCTGTCGATCAAGCCCTCGATTTCACTCTGGCTGCGCATTCGCAGGTAAAGATGTTTGATATGTAATCGCAGTGTGCGACGCTCCGCGACCGTCGCAAGGCTCCAGGTCTGCCCTTCGAATTGGCACGCCGCCGACCGATTGGTGTCGAGCATGCAGCTGATCTGAAATGGAAAGTATTGAATATTGTTTTCGACGTGGCTGCCGTTCACGAACCAGGACACGTCGTGTCCAAATCGCCGGGCCAGCAGCGCCAGTTCAAGCCCTGCGTAGGTTGCGTCGTCGACGGTTAGTGCGTCGCCGCGTCCGGTAATAGCCTGCGCCAGAGGCACGTACTTCGTGCGCCGAAACTGCAAGTGGCGAGCCGCCCGCGATGTGGACAAACACAGCGAGTGGCTGATGCGATCGGAGCGGTATGAGGAAACGGCGCCGTGAGTTACGTAAATCATGGAAGCAATAGTTGATGGGAGCGCATCAGGGGAGGGATGGATACTCTCATATCCCTCGAAGCATTTCAAATGGTATTTTGACTCGACTTACCGACCTGATAACGTCTTCGGTCCGACCATCATTTTGTGAAGTATCATGTGCTGAATCTGGACTCGAAACCTTGCAATTTCTTGCACAGCCAGGCCAAACATCGATGAATCAGGTCGATCCAGCCGCCACACCGGGCACGACGGTATGAGCCAGGCGATCAAGCGGGTCCTCGACGTTGCGATCTCCGCAAGTCTTCTCTCCATTGGATTTCCCGCTCTTCTGCTCGTCGCCGCAGCGATCAAGCTCTCTTCTGCGGGACCGATCTTCTTTGTACAGGAAAGGATTGGCCGGAACAAAGTGCCCTTCAGAATTTACAAATTCCGAACTATGATTCCCGACGCCGAGGCTCGTTTGACTGATCTCAAGGCCAGGAATGAGACCGGCGGAGCGGCATTCAAGATGAAAAACGATCCCCGCGTAACGCCGATTGGCAAATGGTTGCGGCGAGCCAGCATCGACGAGTTACCCCAGTTACTCAACGTTCTGATCGGAGACATGAGTCTAGTAGGTCCGAGGCCATTGACGGCAATAGATTTTGAAGGATATACACAAAATAGTTACGACCGCCGCTTTAGCGTGAAACCCGGCATCACTTGTCTCTACCAAATAAGCGGACGCGCGCTGCTCTCATTTGATCAATGGATGAGTCTGGACGTTCGATACGTCGATCAATGGTCGTTGTGGCTCGACTTCACAATTCTTGCGAAAACCGTCCCGGCTGTGCTGAAAGGCGTCGGCGCGGTATAACCAATTGATTGATACACAAACAGTAACGATGACTTCCAAAGATCCGCGGGTGAATATCTTGGGCGTTGGCGTCAGCGTGCTTACCATGCAGAGCGCGCTGCAAAAGATCGAAGCGCTCCTCGACCGCGGTGATCGTGGGTACGTCTGCGTTACTGGGGCGCAAGGCATCATCGAGGCGCAGGACGATCAGAGTTATCGCAATATACTGAACTCAGCCTTCCTGACGACGCCAGACGGAATGCCTACGGTGTGGTTGGGCAAGTATCACGGCTATCGAGATATAGGTCGCGTATACGGCCCACGCCTGATGCTCGGTCTATGCCATAACTCTGTGGCAAGGGGTTACCGTCATTTTCTCTATGGCGGACGCCCCGGCATCGCCGAGAAGTTAAAAGCAGAACTGGTCCGCAGATACCCCGGACTACAAATTGCCGGCACTTACACTCCGCCCTTCCGACCCCTTACGCCGGAAGAAGAAGCCGATCTGTTTTCGCAAGTGCGGGCGTCTGGCGCGAATGTGCTTTGGTGTGGACTGGGAACGCCGAAGCAGGAACGATTCATGGCCGGCTATCTCGATCGACTGCCCGTCCAGTTGATGATCGGGGTGGGCGCCGCGTTCGACATTTTGAGTGGCGCCACGCGCGAAGCTCCGGAGTGGGTTCTGCGAACCGGACTGACTTCGATTTTCCGAGTGTGCCAGGAGCCGCGACGTCTCTGGAAGCGCTACCTGCTGAACAATCCCCGCTTCATCTGGCTGACATTTCTGCAACTCTCGGGCATTCGCCGCTTCGAACTCGACTGAACCAGCCGTCCGCGGAACCTTGCGCTCTGTCGCCACCTTGGCTTGACCTCTTTATCCTGCTCCCTTACATTGGCGGGCACTTCGATCTCGGAGGGAGATTTTATGTTAGAGGGATTTAAGAAGTTCGTGCTTCGCGGAAACGTCGTCGATATGGCAGTAGGCGTTGTGATCGGTGCAGCCTTTGGAGGAGTGGTCACGTCCTTAACGAAAGATTTATTGATGCCCTTAGTCGCTGTCATCGTGCATAAGCCCGATTTTTCGGCTGTCGCCTTCACGGTTAGCGGTACGCTGTTCCCGATCGGCGATTTCATTAACTCGTGCATCTCATTCTTGCTGATTGCCGCAGCAATTTACTTTTTCGTGGTGACCCCGGTAAACGCGATGATTGCGCGGATGCGTCGCAGCCCGGCACCGGCCGATCCCACGACGAAGAAATGCCCGGAGTGTATGAGCGAAATACCGATCGATGCTCGCCGGTGTGCGCATTGCACGCAATCGCAGGTAGCGCTGGCAGCGTAGGCCTGCAGATTCATGAGGTGGCGCCAACGCTGATTCTTATCGTTTGCTAAAGCGCCCCGAGGCCAGACTTTGGCGCACAGGCGAGCCGCCAAAACTTGAGCATCAAATTGTCGAAGGCTATCCTCGCTTTTCGATTTGAGGCTTTTGGCTCGGTTCAGGTTCACGACGTTGACCGGCCCGGCGCACTCGACCTAGTATGACCCTGCTCATCGACTCTTTGTCCGCGCCGGAGGCTCATGCGTTTCACCTTGAAAAAAACAACGCCAGTATTTCTCTGCCTGATCTGTGCGGTAATCCTTTCTTCTCTCTCCCAAGCTCAGTTCATGAGTAGCGATCTTTCGCGACTGCGCTCTGTCGGCGGTGCTTCTCTTTCGCCTGACGGGCGCTACATCGCATACGGCATCACCATGCGCGATACCCCGGGCCGTCCTTACAGCCAGCTTTGGGTCATGGATTTGAGTTCGTCAAAGAGCGTACGTCTGGGGGGAGAAAAACCGGCGGGCGGCCCGGTATGGTCGAGCGACAGCAAGTGGATCGCGTTCCATGGTTCTGATGGTGACCAGCATGGTCTCGTGATCTCGCATCCGGACGGCAGTGATACCACCTTTTTGGCTCCGCTCGCCGGCACGAACTCTCCGTTGCCTGGCGCGGGCAAAGACATTGCATGGTCGCAGGATTCGAAACAGATCGCATTCATCTCGTCGACCGCGGGTGACGGTGCGGCGGAAGCTGCTGGAGATCCGAGGGTCATCACGCGCTATTTGTACAAGCCCGACTATGGTGAAGGGATGACGCGATTCAATGACAATCAGCGTCTCCATATTTTTCTGATCGATGTTGCTTCCAAGCAGGTCCGACAACTCACGAATGGCAATTACGATGAACATTCCATCGACTGGTCGCCCGATGGAAAGCAATTGGTATTCGTCTCCAATCGCGAACCGAATCAGGACGAGTTCTTTAACTACGATCTATTCACGCTGCAGCTCTCGGACAACAGCATCCATCGCCTGACGGCGACCGAAACCTGCGAATACGATCCGCGATGGTCGCCGGACGGAAAGTCCATCGTCTACCTCGCCACTCGACGCGGACTGACCGACCGTGAAACCACGATGGAAGATACACACGTCTGGCTGATGAACGCAGATGGTAGCAACCGCCGCGAGATCGGCGCCACGATCGACAATCGTCAAGGAGCTCCGCAGTGGTCTCCGGATGGAAGCTCTGTGTATTTCACCGCACAGGAACGTGGGAGCAATCATCTCGTTCGCTTGGCAATCGCAGGAGGCCAGCCGGAATACATCGTGAAAGACTCCGGTTTTGTCGCTGGTTGGTCGGTCTCTAAAAATGGCGCGCTCGCCTACGCGTTCTCAGGCGTCGACGACGCTTTCGAACTCTTTTACAAATCTGGCGCCGCTGCCGCTCGCCGGCTGACAGATCTGAACAAAGACTTCTTTGCAGGCAAGACGATTGCGCCCGTCGAACCATTTACCTTCGCCAGCAACGACAACCGCTTCGAGGTGGAAGCCTTTCTCACCAAGCCGCTGGGCATGACTGCAACCTCCAGACAGCCCATGATCGTCGTCATTCATGGCGGGCCTCATGGAGCGAACGGGCCAACGTTCAATTTCAAGAACCAGGTGTACGCCGCGCATGGGTATGCGGTGTTGAACGTGAACTATCGCGGCTCAACGGGCTACGGGCAGAAATTCGCGGACGCAGTATTTGGCGACCAGGATGGCAACGAAGGTCAGGACGTGCTCTATGCTGTCAGCGCGGCTGTGCGGCGTTATCTGTGGATTGACCGCGAGCGTCTCGGCATTGAGGGCGTAAGTTACGGCGGCCAACTCACCGATTGGCTCATCACTCAGACGAACGAGTTTAAAGCGGCGATTCCGACCGCGGGCATCGCCAATCTGGTGAGCTATAACTACATGACTTATTACAACCAGTATGAAGAAATGGAGTTCGGACAATTCCTACATCAAGGCAACTTGATGGACGCTGCATGGGAACGCTCGGCACTGAAGCATATCGCCGCTGCGCACACTCCGACGCTCATCATTCACGGGGAGAATGACAACGATGTGCCCATCGCGGAAGCGGAACAATTTTTTATTGCACTGAAGGATGTCGGAGTCGAGACAGTGTTTCTTCGTTATCCGCGTGAGGGGCACGGACTCTCTGAGACCAAGCACCAGATCGATTCGACCGATCGGTCCATCGCCTGGTACGACAAGCATTTTCCGAAGCAAGGTGAAGAAGGTGTCACGAACGTACAGCCGTAACTACGACTTGTACGTCCGTGGTACGAGACAGAGCGAAGAATCTGTGGCTAGTTCAACTCTCGAACCCAGATGTTACGGAAACTGATCGGCGGACTTGGATCTCCGTGGGCCTGCAGTTTGATTGGCGCGCCGTCGAACTTCTTGTAGAAAGGCTTTCCGATATATCGCGTCTCGCCTTCTAGCTCAAAGTGATTCTGGACTATCACCCCATTGAAGAAAGCCGTAACATACGCCGGGGTTTTGACCGAGCCATCGTCATTGAACATCGGAGCCGTCCACACAACGTCGTAAACCTGCCACTCTCCGGGCTTGCGCGTCGGATTCGCGAGCGGAATTCCCTGCTTGTAAATGCTGGCTGCCTGGCCGTTGACGTAAGTCTTGTTTTCATACGAATCAAGGATTTGCAATTCGTAGCCGGCGTCGCCGGGGCCTGTGGAGGCTAAGAACAACCCGCTGTTCCCGCGCGCTTGTCCGGTTCCCGTCACATCTGTCGGAACCTTCCATTCAAGGTGGAGCTGATAGTTCTTGAAGGATCGCTTCGTTTCAATATTTCCGCCGTCTTTATTAACGGTGACCACCCCGTTCGCAACATTCCATTTGGCCGGAGACTTGTCCTGAGCCGAAACCCACGCATCGAGATTCTTGCCATCGAACAGAACGATCGCGTCGGAGGGAGCGGCGGTGCAACTCGCGCCGGGCGACACGATCTTGGGCTCGGGCGACCAGACCTCGGTGTCTTCCGGTTTCGCTTCAGCCGGCGCAGCCGGTTGTTGTGCGTACAAAGGCGCGCCCATGGCGACAAAAGCCGTGCACGCAAGAAACATCGAAGACAGGCAACGCATGATTTTTGGCATGATGCTCCAGAGGATATACCCGGCTCTTTCGGCTCGGGAGATTCTTGGTGAATTTCTTTCGAACAATCTAACTCTTACTTCCCGAGCCGATCCCCCGCCCCGTTTCAGTTAGTCTTGGCCACATCCTCTCTCTGACAGGAGATCCCGAGAGAAATGCCATCAGGCACGGATCAAAGATCATACCAAGAACGATCTGATTTGAAATGCCGAGAGATGATGATTCGATGGAGCTAGGTCGTTCCGAGGCTGGGTCGTTCCCGACGACCACGAAGATTTCGGCAATTCCGGCCTTTAGGATGACTACTGCTTCGCGGCTGTTTTTTCTGATGAGCGGATTCGGCCTGCTGATCTTGACGGCAGCATTGTTTCGTCATCCAACGTCTGAGCATAGCGGGCCAGCAGTAAGTTGAGCTCAATCACTAAATTGGTTAACTTGTGGAGTCTCTCTTCAACCGCAATCTCTGCACATAGACCATAGAGATGGGCCCGTTCTTTGCTGTTCATACAGCGACCTCCGGCTAGAGAGTACTAAAACTTGCAATCGCGTCGGCGAGGTTGGTCATAAACATTGCGGACCTTGCACCGTCAACGACGCGATGATCGCTTGAAAGCGTCAATGTCATCATGGGCCGAACGAGTGGGCAACCATCTACCGCAACGACCCGATTGGTGATTGCTCCGACTGCAAGAATTGCAGCTTGGGGCGGAATGATGATTGCCGTGAACGAATCTACCGCAAACATTCCGAGGTTACTGATCGTAAACGTGCCACCCGCGAGATCGACGGGACGCAATTTCCCGCTGCGCGCACGCGTCGTAAGGTCATGTCGCTGGGTTGTGATCTCGTCCAGACTGATTTTGTCCGCATCTCGAATCACAGGAACCACAATTCCGTCGTCGACCGCCATTGCGAGACCGATGTTGATTGCGGCATTCTTGCGAATCCCGTCGGCGGTCCAACTCGCATTCATCTCTGGATGTCTCTCGAGGACGCGGGCAACCAGAGCGACCAGAAGATCACTGTGAGTTAGTTTCAGCCCCTGAGTTTTTTCGATCTCCGAATTTCGGGTCTGCCGCGCCTCAACAAGCGAGCCCGCATCTACCTCCCGGGTCAGAAAGAAATGGGGAACGGTCGTCCAGCTCTCCGTTGTCCGCTCGGCCATCAGCCGCGACACCGCGCTCGCCGGCTTCGCCACGGTGAGTGGCGCGCCGCTGCGGACCTTGATATCGGCTGCAACGAGAATGTCGGAAGCCAGGATTTCTCCGCTAGGTCCGGATCCGCGAACCTCGGCAAGGTTGACGCCGCGCTCGCTGGCTAGACGCCGAGCTTTCGGAGAAACTCTCGAGCTTTCGCTTTTTGGCAGTTCCAGGGTTGCGACCTGATTCGCCAAAGTGTTCGTGGATATGGCGGCAGAGGTCATCTTTCTGGCCGACTCTCCAACGCCCTCCTCTCTGGGAATCGATTCTCCCGGACTCACGATCCAGGCGATGGTTCGTCCCACCGGAACCTCCGCGCCGGGCGCTATCTTGACTCCGGTTAAAATCCCGTCGCCCGGAGATTCGATTTCCATCACCGCTTTGTCGGTTTCGATCTCAAGGAGTGGCTCGCCTTTGGTGACAGGGTCCCCTTCCTTCTTCAGCCACGAAACGAGCTTGCCCGTTTCCTGAGCCATTTCGAGAGCGGGCATGACGACACTGATGGCCATAGTTAAAACTTCACGCTTCTACAGGACCTGAAGAAAGCAGACCCACGAAGGGAAATCATCTGCGGTCGCCTGCGCCGACTCGTTCCTGCTTCGAGCTCGCTTCAATCATCTCGCGCACTTTCACGCTCGGATTCGATTCGGTCTCGCGGATCGCCGGCAGCGGTCCATCCACCGTGAAGTAGTGCGGCCCGCGACCAACAATTTTTCGGCCGGGAAGCGAGTGATCACTTCGTGGCCGGTTTCGGTGACGACGATTTCTTCTTCGATACGAGCGGCGCTCCATCCATCGGTCGAGGGCCAAAAGGTTTCAAGCGCAAACACCATGCCGGGCTTGATCTCGCAGGAATGTTCCAGCGAAACCAGTCGGCTGATGACCGGCTTCTCCCAGATCGCAAGGCCGATGCCGTGCCCGTACTGCAATGCGAATGCCGCTTCTTCATTGGGGAAACCGAACTCCTGGGCCTTCGGCCAAACCGAAGCAATCTCGGCCGTAGTGCGGCCCGGACGAACGAGCTCGATGGCCGCATCGAGATATTCGCGGCATCGCTTGTACGCATCGTTCATCGCATGAGAGGCATAACCGATCGTGAAGCATCGGTAGTAGCAGGTGCGATATCCCATGTAGGAATGGAGAATGTCGTAGTAGACGGGATCTCCGGGCCGGAGCACGCGGTCTGAAAAAACGTGCGGATGCGGATTGCAGCGCTCGCCTGAAATCGCATTCACCGCTTCCACATATTCGGACCCGAGATCGTAGAGGACCTTACTCACCAGCCCGACCGCCTGGTTTTCGCTCATTCCGGGCTTCATCGCGCGATACAGTTCGTCGTACGCCGCATCGACCATCATTGCCGAAGTATTCAGCAGAGATATTTCGTCGCGAGTTTTGATGAGTCGCGCTTCAGACATGAGCGCCTGTCCGTCGACGACCTTGATTCCTTCTTTTTGCAAGCGCGAACAGAACCGGCAACTCAATGATGTCGATGCCGACCGGCTCTTTGTGAAGCCCGCGCATTTCAAGCTCGATGCGAATCTTCTTCGCGACATCTTCGGCGCGGCCCATCTCGGGCGTCATGGCGCCGCGCAACACGGAAATCCCGGCGCGCGAGCGCTCCCCAAGCCACGGACAATGCAGTTGATGATGTTTCGCCGCAGATCCGAAATCCCACAGGATCGGTTCGTCATTCTGTGGAAGTAAAGTGAAACGGTTTGCCTTGTCCTGAGCCCACGTGCCGATGTGCGTCGCCGTGAGGTAGCGAACGTTGTTCATGTCGAAGCAGAGCAACGACCCCATTTCAGATTTGCCGAGAAGTTCCTTGGCGCGTGCGAGGCGTTCGCGGCGCAGGCGATCGAAGTCGATTCGATTCTCCCAGTCCACCGCCATCGTTCCGTATGTGGGCAGAGCCATATGTTTCTCCTTTGCCGGCAAACCTCGATATCAGGACTTGCCGCAGAGTCCCGCGGGCAGCTTCGAATACTGTTTGCTCCGTGGGCACGGTTGCATCCTCCAGCGGAGGCGAGAAGGGAATGGGAACATGCATCGCGCCCATCCGCTTGACCGGAGCATCCAGATCGTAAAATGCGCCAGTCGCGATCACCGAAGCAAGTTCCGCAGTTACGCCGTACCGCTCGTACCCCTCGTCGAGCACGATCGCGCGCGAAGTCTTCTTTACCGACTCGATCAGAGTCTTCTCGTCCAGAGGCCACATCGTGCGCGGATCGACCACTTCGGCGCTGATTCCGGCATCCTCGAGCAACACGGCTGCCCCGAGCGCCACCTGCACCATGCTGCTGGTCGCGACGAGGGTGATGTCTTCCCCTACGCGCTTTACGTCCGCCACGCCGAGCGGAATCGTGTACTCGTCTGCGGGAACAGAACCTTTGAGCTTGTACATCATCTTGTCTTCGAAAAAAACGACCGGGTTCTCGTCGCGAATCGCGGCCTTCATCAGACCCTTCGCATCGTAGGGCGTCGAAGGCAGAACGACCTTCAATCCAGGAACGTGGCAGAACCACGCGTGCAGCGACTGCGAATGCTGCGCGGCTGATCGGCGAGTCGCGCCCATCGTCGTTCGCATCACCATCGGCACTTTCCATTTGCCGCCTGACATGTAATGAACTTTGGCTGCCTGATTTACCATCTGGTCCATGGTCAGCGTGATGAAGTCGCCAAACATGATGTCGACGACAGGCCGCATTCCCGTCATCGCCGCGCCTACGGCGAGTCCGGTAAATCCCGCTTCGGAAATCGGCGTATCGACGACGCGTTCTTTGCCGAACTCTTCCACCAGTCCCGAGAGAACTTTGAAAGGAGTGCCGGCTTCGGCGACGTCTTCGCCAAGAATGCACACGGTCGCATCGCGACGCATCTCCTCCGCCAGCGCTTCGCGGATCGCTTGCGCGAATGTCAATTCTCGGTCGCCGTTTTCAGGCATACACGTCCTCGTGAACTTCGGCGACCATCGGATATGGCGCGGCAACCGCGAAGTCGACCGCCTTCTTCATTTCGATTTCTAGCTCGGACTTGGATCTGAGCGAGCGCCGGAGCATCGCTAAGATTTTGCTCCACCAGCCATTTCCCAAGATTTGCGATCGGATCCCGCTCGGTCTTCCACTGCTGCTCTTCCTGCTTGGGCCGGTAATATTCGCGGTTGATGTCGCCGACGTGATGGCCGTGGTAGCGGTACGTGTTGCAGAGCAAAAGCGAAGGACCCTCTCCGCGGCGAGCTCGCCCGACCAACTTCTGCGTAACCTCGTACACGGCGCGTACATCCTGGCCATCAACGCTCAACGCTTCCAGGCCGAAGGCCGCCCCACGCATCAGAATTTCTCCAGCAGTCGTTTCCGAGTAATGCGTGTATTCCGTATACAGATTGTTTTCGCAAACGTAGATGACCGGAAGCTTGAAGAGCTGGGCGAGATTCATCACTTCATACAAAACGCCCTGCCCGAGCGCGCCTTCGCCGAAGAAACAAACCGCGACGCGTCCGTTATTCAGGTGCCGCGCGGAAAAGGCCGCGCCAGTCGCGATGCCCGCGCTGCCGCACACAATTGCGTTGGCGCCGAGGTTTCCGGTCGCCGGATCCGCAATGTGCATGGAACCGCCCTTGCCTTTGCAGTATCCAGCCTCTTTCCCCAGCAGCTCGGCGAACATCTTGTCGGGAGACGCGCCCTTCGCCAGACAATGTCCGTGGCCGCGATGCGTGCTGGTGACGTAATCGGTACGCTCAAGCGCTTCGCAAACGCCCACGGCAATTGCTTCCTCGCCGATGTAAAGATGCGCAAGGCCCGGCATCAGCGCGCGCGTATAAAGATCGTTGACCTGCGCTTCAAACTGGCGGATCGCAACCATCTGCCGGTACATGCGCAGCCACAAATCGACTCTCTCCGAGATTTCGTTTGGCTGAGTGGCGGTCGTCATTTGGAAACTCCGGACATCCGCGCCAGAACGTCAAACATCACGGCGAAATCCAGCTTTTCCCAACCCATGCCGCGCGCCGCAGTCAGAAATTCGTTGCTGACGGCGGTGGTGGGCACGGGGACGTTCAACTTGCGGCCGAGTTCCATCGCCAGCAGCATGTCTTTCTGCATCATGTTGACGTCAAACCAGGCTTCTTCCGGCTGCTGCAGAACAAACGGGCCGCGATACTGAATCATGGGAGAAGCGACCGCGCTGTGAATCAGAACGTCGACGGCAACCTCGCGCGAAATCCCGCTCTTTTCGGCGAGCAGCACGCCTTCCGAGAAGGCCAGCATTTGCACCGCGAGGCTGAGATTCACCGCAATTTTCATGGAGAGCGCTAAGCCGTTGTCGCCAACGTGGGTCACTTTCGGACCGATGTCGTGCAGCAGTGGTTTCAGCGCGCTCGAAAGTTTCCTTGCGGCCCCCGACCATCACCGACAGTTTTCCCTGCTGCAATGTGATGACGCTGCCGGAAACGGGCGCGTCCATCATGTCCGCGCCCTTTTCGCGAACCTTCGCCGCCAATGCGCGGCTCACGTCGGGACTCACCGTGCTCATGTCGATGTGGAATTTGCCCGCGCCAATTCCCGCAAGAATGCCGTCCGGCCCGTCTGTCACGGCGGTCAAGGCGATCGCGTTTGTGACCATGCTGAACGTGATGTCGGACGCGGCTGCAACCGCTTTCGGGGATTCTGCGAACTACATGCCTTTCTCGATCAGCCACTGCGCTTTCGAGCGCGTCCGGTTGTAGCCGGTAACGGTGTGGCCTTTTTCGATCAGACGTGCCACCATGTTGCCGCCCATCACACCGAGACCGATGAAACCAAGTTTCGCCATGCAGCTATTACCTTTCGAGGATTAATACGACTTCGGCTTAAGTGCGAATTATTTCCTGCCGGCCGGAATCGTGAACGAAGACGAGTCCTGAATCACCTGATTGAGATGGGCGCGCATGGCCTCGCGCGCCGCGTCCGGATCGCGCCGCTCGACCGCAGCCAGAATTCGCTTGTGATGAAATTGTCCTCGCTCCGGCCCGCCGTCGACGTTGAAGATACGGCTGCGCTGTTCGCGCAAGAGAGCAACGATCGAATCAAGGAGAGACAGGATGAGCGGGTTTCCAGCTGCCTCTGCCATCGCCAGATGAAAATCCAGATCAGCTTCGACATATGCGTCGGGATCGTGCAAGTTGCGCTCCATCACGGCGACAGCCTCCCGCATCGCGCTCAATAGCTGATCTTCGATTCTCTGCGCAGCCAGGCCCGCGATTTCGGGTTCCAAGACCAACCGAAGTTCTGCAAGATTTGCCGATCCTTCCTGCTGGTTGATCCGGATCATCAGATCGAGCGACTGCCGAATCGCCTGCGAGGTTCCGTTCGTCACGAACGTGCCGCGACCCGAATAGGCTTCGACCAACCCCTTTTCACGCAGAGTTTTGACGGCCTCACGAACGGCGGTACGGCTCACTCCAAATCGCTGGGCGAGATCGCGTTCCGCCGGTAACTGATCGCCGGGCTTGAGTTGGCCTTTGAGGATCGATTCTTCAACCTGCTGCACGATCTGCTCGTAGAGTCGAGACGTCCTAACAGTTCGGTAGACCGGCTTGTCGGCCGGTGAATCGACCACGCCATTGATCATTTCCGTCCCCTTGTTGCCCGCATCAAGCTACGACGGTACAGTGGTCCAACCAATATACCATGACGCGAAAAGCTACTGTATGTATACGGTCTTGATATTCATGAATTCTCGGATCCCGAACTCCGCCAGTTCGCGACCATGACCCGAATACTTAACGCCGCCAAAGGGAAGGCGGGGATCAGAAGCCACCATTTTGTTCAGGAACACCATGCCGGCTTCGAGCTCATTTATGAACCTCTCCATTTCGGCGGGATCATTAGTCCAGGCGCTGGCGCCAAGTCCGAAGCGGCTGTCGTTGGCGATCGCTATCGCGTCGTCGACATTCTTCACGCGAAAGATGGACGCCACCGGGCCAAAGAATTCCTCTTGGTATGCCGGGGATCCTTTGGGGATATCAGTCAGGACTGTGGGCGCATAAAAATAACCGGGACGATCAATGGGATGGCCGCCCGTTAACGCGCGCGCTCCGGCGGCGATAGTTTTCTTGACATCGGAATCAAGCGAAGAAACCGCATCGGCGTTGGCCAGCGGACCGAGTTGCGTTTTCTCATCAAACGGATCGCCCACGCGCAGATCCTGCATGCGCTTGACGAATTTTCGTTCGAACTCGTCCGCGATTTCCTCCGCGATGATAAAGCGCTTCGCCGCGATGCAGGATTGACCGTTGTTCTGCACGCGTGCATCGACCGCTGTCGCGACGGCAGCTTCGAGATCAGCGCTCGGCATGACAATAAAGGGATCGCTACCGCCGAGTTCGAGCACAACCTTCTTAATACGTTTTGCCGCGGAAACACCAACTAAAACTCCTGCTTGCTCGCTCCCGGTGAGCGTGGCGGCGACGACGCGGGAATCATTCAGAATGCCGTCCACAGGACCGGAGCCGATCAGGAGAGTTTGAAACACGCCTTCGGCGAAGCCCGCGCGACGCACGATATCTTCGATCTTGAGTGCGCACTGCGGAACGTTGGATGCGTGTTTGAGCAGGCCTACATTGCCCGCCATCAGCGCCGGCGCGACGAACCGGAAAACCTGCCAGAACGGAAAGTTCCAGGGCATGATGGCGAGAATCGGTCCGATCGGAAGATACCGGATGAAGCTGCGCTTGGCGCCCGTTTCCACGACTTCGTCAGCCAGGAATTTCTCTGCGTTCTCCGCGTAATAGCGGCACCCTGTGGCGCATTTGAGCGCTTCGGCCACAGCAGCTTTAATGGGCTTGCCCATTTCGAGCGTCATCAAATGAGCGCATTCGTCCTTCTCTTTTTCGAGGATTTCAGCTACGCGCAGCATCTTGCTGGCGCGTTCGGTAAAAGATGACCAACGGTGAGTGTGAAATACCGATGCGGCCAGCCCTAACTTGTTCTCGAGTTGGGCTGCACTCAGGGGTTCAAAGGTCTTAACGACTTCGCCAGTCGCTGGATTTGTCGTAGCTATTGCCAAGGTCGACTCTCTTCCAAAGGTAGGTTCGATTCCAAGCCCACGAGTTATATATCATCGCGTTGTAGGGAACCGAAGTGTATAAAGGTCAGACCACAATACTACTTGACTGGTAGCCCACGTCAAGGCTATACATCCAATCGCTGGACTTTCGCTCCCAGATCAAAATCGCGTTGCCCGGGTCGGCCCGGGCCTAAACCGTTTCCATGCTCATCAAGAGTTTGGAGGTCGTAAATGGGTTCACCGTCGAATCGCAATTCGGATTTTCGCTTGTATCTGCCTGCTACTGGCAGCCGGAATTCCCGCTCTATCCCAGACGACAACCGGTCGAATTGTGGGTACGGTTCACGACCCCTCAGGGGCGGCGATACCGAACGCAGCGGTATCGATCACAGACGTCCAAAGAGGACTGAACCGGACCGTCACGACCGACGACGCCGGCGGATACGTGGTGCCCAGTCTCGATCCAGGAATCTACAAAGTGCGGGCCGAGTCGCGCGGCTTCAAGACGGTCGAGCGCCCGAACATTCAAGTGGAAGTTGCCAGCGACGTCACGGTCGACATTTCTCTTCCGCCCGGTGATGTGAAGGAAACCGTCGTCGTGCAGGAAGACATCCCTCTGGTCAATACGACTTCGTCGACGCTGGGCGGCACTCTTAGCAACAAGGAGATTAACGACCTGCCCCTGAATGGGCGGAACTACGAGAACCTTCTGCAGCTCCGCCCTGGAATCATGCGGTATCCAGGAGGCGGATTCTCGACCACGAGCGCAAACGGACTTGCGCGCAGAAGACAATGCTTATCTCGTTGACGGGCTCTTCAACAGCGAGCCTTTTTCAGGACAGAGCATTATTAATGGCGCAGGCATTGCTGGGGATTCGGCGACGATCCTGCCCGTCGACGCGATTCAAGAATTCAATTTGCAGCAAAACCCACCGGCCGAATACGGCTGGAAGCCGGGGTCGGTGGTAAACGTGGGACTCAAGGCCGGCACTAACTCGATTCACGGAACTGCGTACGCGTTTGGCCGCGATACTCCGTTTGACGCGCGAAACTATTTCAATCCGGATTCGCAGGCCAAGAATCCCCGCAATCTCGAACAATTCGGCGCCACGGTTGGCGGAGCCATCGTGAAAGACAAGATATTCTACTTTGGCGGATATGAGGGCCAGCGTTACACCGTGGGAAACACCGGCTCGCTGCAGACCTGGTCGACCTCTTCCCTTCCAACAGTCGCTGCGGGTGCTCCTGGATTTTGCGCGTACACGGGCATCGGCGATTGCGGAAACAGTATTCCTGACGCGATCGCCAACGTGCATGCTGCATTCCTTGCTGGAGCGATCCCAAACGATGTGAGCGCAGCCAGCCTTGCCATCGCCGGATGCACGCTCGCCGGAACCTGCAACGGCACCGGCTTTCCTTTGAATCCCAGTACCGATCCCAACAATCTATCGATCGCCTATGGGCTGCCGAACAGCGTCAGTTCCGACAACGCTGTGGGTAAGGTTGATTACAACTTGAACGACCGCAACACTCTCAGCAGTATCTACTTCTTCGGAAATAATTCCGGTACGGTCTCGGATGCCAGCCAGTTGCAGACCAAATGGCTCACGCTCATCCACACTCGTGCGCAAGTGTTTGGCGAGAGCTGGACGTACGTACCGAGCGCCCGCTGGGTCAACGAAGCTCGTTTCGGATACAACCGCCTTTACCAGCCGACGTTCACTAACGATCACGGGTCTGACATCGCCAGCGCATACGGATTGAATACCGGCGTGAGCAACTCCTTATATGGCGGTTTACCCCGCATTAATGTTTTCCCGTTTTACATTTTCCCCCAGGAACTCGGCGGATTTAATTGGCCTAAAGTGCAGGGGCCTGACACGCGCTTCCAGTTCATCGATCACCTTTCCTACACGATGGGCAAGAACGCGATCAAGTTCGGCGGAGAGTTGCACCATGACGCATTCTCGGGCGGGGCGTACGGAGGAAGCCGCGGAAGAATTAAGTTCGTTGGAGGAAGTTTCGAGGGCGGGAACTCTTCCGGCATTGAGGATTATTTTGCCGGCCTGCCCACCAACGGAACGCTGCTCGTGGGAGATCCGACGCGGCACATTCACAACTGGGGCTATGCAGGTTTCGTTCAGGACGACTACCGCATTGCTCCGAACGTGACCATAAATTTCGGCGTGCGATACGAAGTGAACACGGTGATCAAAGAGCAACACAACTTGCTCGGAAACTTTGATCCAACCAAGGGAATGATTCAGGTGGGGCAGGCGGGTGTAACCGGTCCTTACAGTCCGGATCGCAATAATTTCGCTCCACGCTTCGGTTTTGCATGGGACATCGGTGGCAATGGACGCACGGTGTTGCGAGCCGGCGGTGGCATCATGTACGAGACTTTGAACTGGGAATCTTTTCTCGCACTAAACAATTCTCTGGGATTGGCTACGGTCCCGACGGGAGCGCAAATCAATGCTGCCGGGCTTACCTCGGGTGGAAACATCGCAACCGCCGTCGCTTTTTTCCCGGGCAGCTCTCTGAATTGGGACGGAACCTTATTTCCTGGAAACAACACAGTCGATTGCGATCCCGTGACTGGTGGACCGTGCACCATCATGGGCGTCGATCGCAATCTCAAGACTCCTTACGTCTCGAACTGGACGGTGAACTTACAGCATTCGTTCACTCCCAATCTTGTTCTGGAAGTGGCTTATGTCGGCAATCATGGATCGAGCCTCGTCGGCATTCGCGACATCAACCAAGTGGACCCGAACTCCGCTGCCGAGATCGCGTGCGGACATTGCGAACAGGCCGGACGACCGTTGAATAGCCAATTCCCATACCTGGCGCAGGTGTTTCAGATGGGAAACATCTACCGCTCCAACTACAACGGGCTTGCAGGCGACCTTGACTTCGCGCAACTATCACGGCCTTTCGATGGTGGCTGGCTACACGTATTCGCACGCTCTCGATCAGGTCGGAGCGAACTGGGATTTCGGCGCAGGGTTGGGATTGCCAACCGACAGCACTCAACCAGGACGTGAATACGCAAGCAGCGATTTCGATATTCGGCATCGCCTGACGGTGTCGGCCAACTACCTCATTCCCGGTCGCAAAGGTTTTGCGCAGATGTTGGAAGGATGGCAATTGAACTCGATCATCAGTCTTTACGGCGCACAGCCGTGGGGGGTCATGGACGCGGGCACTGACGTCAGCCTCACCGGCGAACTGAATGACCGCTGGAATTTCTACGGCAATCCGAAGGATTTTAAATCGACGCCAACGGGGATTCCATTCTTCGCGGGTAGCGGGGATCCGACGAATCCGACAACAAACTCTACTTGCAACAGCCAGGCCTTGTCGCTGGATGGCGGAGTCGTCGGGGGACCGACCAGCGGAGAGTTGGCTGCGTTTGGCTGTTATGCAAATGGCAAATCATTCATGATTCCTCCGACGCCGGGCACGTTTGGCACGATGGGGCGGAACATTTTCCGCGACACGGGATTTCGGAACGTAGATCTTTCCCTGGCTAAGAATTTCAAGTGGGGCGAGCGCTTCGGTGCACAGTTCCGAGCAGAGTTCTTCAACATCTTCAATCATCCGAATTTCGCGAACCCATTCGGTGGGCAGAATGGGTATGCGCATAACGATCCTTCTGGCGGTGGCGGATTCTTCGGTTGCGGATGCGCCACGCCAGACGTGGCGGCTGCGAATCCTGTCATCGGTTCCGGCGGTTCGCGCGCGATCCAGCTCGGATTGAAGCTCACTTTTTAGCCCGCGGCCCTTCCCCCGCGCCGGGGTCGAATCTCGATTCGGCCCCAAATTTGTTTGGAGTCCATTGTTCTAACCAGCGAGAGAAGAAAGGGTGAAAGCTGTGTCTACACAGATCCGTGGCGGTGCGAGTTTAGTCTTCATCTTTTTGTGTGCGACCACGGTTGGAATTCTTCCAGCTGCCCTTGCCGAGGAACACGCCAGAGCGCTCGATTGAAGAGATCAAGACGGAGGCGGTTCGCCGCGCGGAAGTGGGGCAGTATCCGCTAATAGGGCTCGATCCAGCCGATGTGAAGGAGGCCATTGCTTCCATTCACACTCGAGACAAGGACGAGTGGGCGGCGTCATTCATGCGAGTGGCCGACCGGTACATGGATGAGGCAAAGTCGCTGGAGAAAAGTGACACCGTCAAGGCCAATGCGGATTACATCCGCGCGTGGAGGCTCTATTCCTTCGGACGGTGGCCGATTCCTGCCTCGCCCGGCAAACAGCGTTCGTACGAGAAAGCGATCGAAGCGTTCCTGGCGCACGCGCGTTTTTGGGATCCTCCACTCGAAGTCGTACACATTCCGTTCGAAGGCAAAGAAATTATCGGATATTTGCGCTTGCCGAAAAATGCGAACGGCCCCGTGCCGCTGGTCCTCGCAGTAAACGGACTGGACAGCCGAAAAGAGGATCTCGCGGAAAGCTTCAGTGCGATTCTGCCGTTCGGTGTCGGATATCTCGCAGTCGACGGCCCGGGAACGGGGCAGAATCCAATCAAAGTCAGCGAAAACGCCGAGCGCATGCTTTCGCGAGTGCTCGACTATATCGCAACCCGGCCCGAGATCGACAAGAACCGCGTTGCGATGCATGGAGTAAGTTGGGGAGCTTATTGGGCGACGAAGATGGCAATCGTGGAATCGGCACGTCTGCGCGGAGCAAGCGCACAATCGCCTCCCACGGACGACATTTTTCCAAAAAGATTTCCTGATGAATTCCCTGATCGGCAACCGCGAATATTTGTTTGATCAAGTCCCGGCGCTCATGGCGATCTTCGATAACGTAAAGACGATCGACGAGATGGCGGATGTCTTGCCGAAAATGTCGCTGGTGAAACAAGGCCTGCTCGGCAAGCACATGGCTCCCATGCTGATTCTTGCCGGGGTAAAAGATACGCAAGTTCCAATCTCTGATATCTATCTGCTTCTCGATAAGGGAGACGTGCCGAAGACCGCATGGATCAATCCACAGGGCGGTCATCTCGGGCGGCAGGTTGGCGTGTGGCCCGATCCCCGAATATTCAAAGAAGTCATCATCCCTTGGCTGGTTCGCACCCTTGAGCCAGATCCGGTAAATCAGCCTCGTTGACATCCATGGCAGCCATTCCAGCGGTTCCCGCAAGTGCCAGCAGCGTCGCTCCAGTTCCCACCAAATCGCCGTGGTATCGGACGCTATGGGTGCAAGTTCTGGTTGCGATTGCTCTGGCGATCGTACTCGGCTATGTTCGCCCCGCCTGGGGAATCGCGATGAAGCCACTGGGTGACGGCTTTATTCGGCTGATCACAATGATCATAAGTCTGATCATTTTTTGTACCGTGGTTGCCGGAATCGCTGGGATGAAGGACCTCAAGCAGGTGGGCCGCGTCGGAGGGATGGCGCTGATTTATTTCGAAGTCGTGTCCACAATCGCCCTGCTGATCGGACTCGTTGTCGGAAACGTGGTACGTCCTGGGAATGGATTCAACGTAAACGTCGCGACGCTCGACGTCAAAGCAGTTTCCGATTACGCAGGCCAGGCCAAAGCGCAAAGCGTCACAGAATTCCTGATGCACATCATCCCGACCACCGTGGTCGATGCATTCGCGAAGGGCGATATTCTCGAGGTAGTGTTCGTCGCCTTGCTGATTGGCGTCGCCTTATCTGCCTCCGGAGAAAAAGCGAAACCGCTGGTCAGCCTCGTGGACTCTCTGACGTACGTCGTTTTTGAAGTTACGAGAATCCTGATGAAATTCGCCCCTCTTGGGGCATTCGGCGCCATGGCCTACACCGTGGGGAAGTTTGGGCTCGCTTCTCTCGGTCCGCTCGCAAAACTGATTGGCACTTTCTGGATCACGTCGGCTCTTTTCGTTGTGGTCGTCCTCGGCATCGTCTGCTGGATGGCCGGGTTCAGCATCTTTCGATTCTTAGCCTATATAAAGGACGAAATCCTGCTGGTGCTCGCGGTCAGTTCGTCGGAGATCGCTATCCCGACGCTGATGGAAAAACTGGAAAAGCTCGGGTGCTCGAAATCGCTTGTGGGGCTCGTGGTTCCGACGGGCTTTACATTCAACACCGACGGTACGAGCCTCTACATGACGCTGGCGGCTTTGTTTGTGGCTCAAGCCACGAACACGCATCTGACCCTCATTCAGCAGGTCACGATTCTGGCGGTAGCGGTGCTGACGTCAAAGGGGGCGAGCGGAGTGCAGGGAGCGTCATTCATCGCCCTGGTAGCGACCCTTATCGGTGATCCCGACGATTCCCATCGCAGGTATGGCGCTCATCCTCGGTATCGACCGCTTCATGAGCATGTTCCGCGCGCTGGTGAACATGATCGGCAATGGAGTCGCCACATTGGTGATGGCGCGGCTGAACGGAGAATTGGACCGCCCGACCTTGCAACGCAACCTCGCGTGACCCGTTACTGCGTGCGCCCTATTTCGCGCCGGCTGCAGCTACGTAAGCGGCGATAATTCTTGCGCTCTCCGCATTAACCGCAGGGTCAAGGCTCACCGGATCTTGCTTTGAAGCTGTCTGCTTTCCTTTCATCCCGATATACACCGCGTTATATGGCGTATCGCCGACGTTCTCAACCTTGTGGCGAAAAGGCGGGAACCAACGCGACTCGCCTTGCTTCGAGAAGACCTCGGTCACGGTTCCGTTTTGATCGGTAAACCTGAGATGCCCCCCCGTGATGACTACCACGACCCCACCCGGATGATCGTGCATGCCTGACTTTTCATGGGGTCCGTAGTGAACGTTAACCACCTGCACGCTCGAGTTTTCAAAGGCGATTTTGTAGTGGGAAGACTCCACCTTTGTAGGATCTTGAGCCGCACATACCGCAAAACAACAGAGAATCAGGACCGCCGTGCCGCAAGCCTTTGAAAGCATGGTTCTCCTCTGGGTTGATGGGTTCAGTGGGCCGGTACCAATGGGCCAAGCTATCCGGCACGCAGGAATTCTGTCAAGAACAGTTTCCCCTCCCCGTTAACTGACAGAGAGCCCCTCTGGATCGTACTCGCGGCCGATCGATCGTTGGCCCTCACAAGCGGAACTCAACACGTTGGTTACCCAACTCCTGTCTCTTCCCTGTACTTCTGCCAGATTCTGCTACGTACCTTGGAAATCTTCTCCAACCGTCCCGGAAGCGGCACACTCATCTGGAGCCGCCCCCACGGCACAGACGCAGTTGTCATGGACCGCAAAGGGGGCACCGTCTTGAACCCCCGTCATGACAACGAAGCTCATCCTCGACAGGTCCACCACCCTACTTAGGACGAAGGCGAGTGCATTCCTCGCGATCTTTTGCCTTTGCTTTTTGGTCGGATGCCAAGGATTTAGTTCAGCCGGCCCCACCAAAACGCAGCAGACGACCAGCTTATCCGTTGGAACGTCGATTCTAAACTTCGGCAACGTTGCGATCGGTACCAGTAAAACGATGACCGTTAGCGCAACGAACTCAGGGACCTCCGCGCTCACCCTTAGCAGCGCCGCGGTGTCGACGAAATACTTCGTCCTAACCGCTCCGAGCCTTCCGCTCACGATCGCCGCAGGACAAAGCACGCAGATCACGGTCCGGTTTACACCGAACGCGTCAGGGCCATTCAATGGCGCGGCCGCCGTCACCAGCAGCGATGGCAGCCAACTCACAAACATTGCCTTGGCTGGAACTGGAGTGACTTCAGGCGGGCAGCTTGGACTCAACTCGACAACCGAATCTTTCGGCAGCGTGACCGTCGGAGGGCAACAGTCGCAGACGATCACGTTGACAAACAGCGAGACATCGAACGTTACGATTTCGCAGGCTTCGGTGACGGGAGCAGGATTTCAGTTAAGCGGACTCGCCACCCCCACAACTCTTATCCCCTCTCAAAGCATGACGTTCACCGTTACTTTCGCGCCTTCCACGACCGGCTCCGCGAACGGCAATCTCACGATCGTGTCGGATGCGGTGGATCCCAGCCTGACGATGGCATTGTCCGGTACAGGAGTATCCCCAGGCGCGCTTGGTGCAGGTACGTCCAGTCTCAATTTCGGCAGCGTCACAGTCGGCAGCAACCAGTCTCTGTCCGAGACGGTGACCAACACCGGCGGCGCAAGCGTAACGATCAATCAGGCTACGATCAGCGGAACCGGGTTCAGCTTGAGTGGTGTCACTACACCGATCACACTCGCCGCTGGCCAGAGCACCGCTCTCACGATCAAGTTCGCGCCGACGTCGGCGGCCGCCGCGAGCGGAACGCTGACAATCACTTCGACGGCTTCGAATCCCACGCTGACGGTGACACTGTCTGGCAACGGCATAGCCGCCGGCGCACTGGGATCCACGCCGTCGAGCCTCAGTTTCGGCAGTGTGATCGTGGGGAGCAACCAGTCTCTGTCAGGAACCGTGACCAATACCGGTGGCACAAGTGTCACGATTTCTCAGGTTGCAATTAGTGGGACGGGATTCACGCTAAGCGGCGTCACCGCCCCGGTAACGCTGTCGGCCGGTCAAAGCACGTCGTTCACGGTCAAGTTCGCGCCGACGGTCGCCGGGAGCGCAAGTGGGAATGTGACCGTCACATCGAATGCGCCCAACCCAACTTTGACCGTTCCGCTCTCGGGCAGCGGACTTGCGCCGGCTGTTCTGGGATCGAGCCCCACCAGCCTTACATTCGGCAACGTCACGGTGGGAAGCTCACAGTCGTTGACAGAGACCATAACCAACACGGGCGGCGCAAGCGTCACTATTTCTCAGGTCGCGGTTAGCGGAACTGGATTCTCGTTGAGTGGTGTCACGACACCAGTCACACTGACCGCCGGCCAGAGCAGTACATTCACCGTGAAGTTTGCTCCCGCATCTGCAGGGAATGCGAATGGAACCGTCACCGTCACCTCGACAGGATCAAACCCTACTCTTACCGTGGCCCTATCAGGCACGGGAGTGGCAGCAGGTGCATTGGGATCAAATCCGGCCAGTCTTAACTTCGGTAGCGTGACGGTTGGGAGCAGTCAATCGTTGTCAGAAACCCTGACCAACTCGGGCGGCGCGGCTGTCACAATTTCTCAAGTCGCGGCGAGTGGGACGGGATTCAGCTTGACCGGAATCACGACCCCGGTCACGCTCACCTCTGGGCAGAGCACAACCTTCACAGTCAAGTTCGTCCCCTCCGGTTCAGGAAGCGCGAGCGGAACCGTCACAGTCACTTCGACAGGTTCAAACTCCACACTCTCTGTGCCGCTGGCAGGCACGGGCGTTGCTGTAGGCACGGCGGGATCAAGTCCCAGCAGTCTAAATTTTGGCAGCGTAACGGTGGGAAGCAACCAGTCCTTGTCAGAGACCGTAACGAATACGGGTGGAGCAAGTATCACGATCTCTCAGGTAGCGGCTACCGGAACGGGATTCAGCCTGAGTGGCATCACGACTCCCGTCACGCTCACCTCCGGTCAAGGAGTGATGTTTACGGTCAAGTTCGCACCGACATCGGCCGGAAGCAGTAGTGGGAACGTCACCGTCACCTCAACCGCGAGCAATCCGAGCTTGAGCATCCCACTTTCAGGAACCGGAGCGGCGGCAGCCGGGCAGCTGACCATCAGCCCGGCTACATTGAATCTCGGCAGCGTCGTCGTCGGGACAAGCGGAAGCGCATCAGGCAGCCTCTCCGCCAGTGGCGCGAACGTGACGATCACGGCTGCCAGTTCGAACAATGCGGTGTTTAGCGTCGGCGGCCTTTCT
>CAVYUY010000012.1:0-57772 GCA_963771765.1 uncultured Acidobacteriota bacterium | reverse complement strand
CCTCAAGAACGACCGCGAACAGATGAGCCTTGCAGAACTGACCGAACTCTTCTCGCTTGAAGGCATCAACCGCGCCAATGCCGTCGTGAACTTCAAAGAACCAGCCGCGACCCCAGAAGAAACATTCGACCCCAAAGCGATATGGCTCAACGCCGAGCACATACGCGGTCTGGCCATCGATGATCTCAGCGCACGTCTCCTGCCGATCGTTCAGCAATCCGGAGTCTCGATCACTCCCGCAGAGCTGCTCCGAATCACCCCCCTGATCCGCGAGCGCATCAAGCTCCTGCGTGATGTTCTTACAGCAGCCGATTTCTTTTTTGTCGACCAACTCGCCGGCCGTACGATCCGGCGGAGCTGATCCCGCAAAAAGGCGATGCGGCGATGGCGTTGAAAGTTCTGCAAAAAGCACAGCAGGTTTTGCCGAACGTAGAATTCAAACACGACCCGCTGGATCAGGCTCTACGCACGGCCGCGCAGGAACTCACCGTGAAAGCAGGGCAGATGTTCCAACCGATTCGGGTCGCTGTCTGCGGGCGCAAAAATGCCCCGCCGCTGTTTGAAACCCTGGAAGTGCTGGGAAAGTCGAAGACACTTGCCCGGATCGAGCAGGCAATAAGCAAGATGGCTTGAACAGCGACATCATGAGCGGCGCATCGACCGCTCGGCTCCCTTCTATTTTTTCTTGCAACTTCTTTCCTCGAATCCTGATCTATAGGATTGCTGAAACCGCAAGAAGTTTTTTCCCGCTCTTAATGCACTGAAACCGTAGCGAGGTCCCCCACATGAAAGCCGTCCAAGTCAGCAAGCCAAATGGAGATTTTGAAATCGTGGATCGTCCCACGCCCGAGCCGGGTCGCGGTCAGGTCCGCATCAAGGTAGAGGCTTGCGGCATCTGCCACAGCGATGAGCTTGTGAAGCACGGACTTTGGCCGGGGCTTCAATATCCTCGAGTTCCCGGACATGAGATCGCCGGCCGCATCGACAAGGTTGGTGGCGACGTCACTTCGTGGAAGGCTGGACAGCGCGTTGGCGTGGGCTGGCATGGCGGCCACTGTTTTCAGTGCGACCCCTGCCGCCGAGGCGACTTCATCAATTGTAAGTTCGAAAAAGTTACCGGCATCCACTTCGATGGCGGATACGCCGAGTACGTCATCGTTCCGGCCGAGGCAGTCGCCGCCATGCCTGACGATCTTCCCGCCGACGAAGCCGCGCCCTTGATGTGTGCCGGCATCACGGTCTACAACGCCATGCGAAATTCGGGGGCACACGCGGGCGACCTTGTTGCTGTTCAAGGAATCGGGGGGCTCGGCCATCTCGGCATTCAGTACGCTCGCCAGATGGGATTCCATACAGTCGCCATCGGACGCGGCGGCGACAAGCAGGCTCTGGCGAAGAAACTTGGCGCTCACGAATACATCGACACTGCCGCCGGTTCTCCCGTAGAAGCTCTCAAGAAACGGGGAGGAGCGCACGTCATCCTGGCAACTGCGCCCGACTCAAAATCGATGTCCGATCTGTTCGACGGTCTGGGACCGAACGGAACTCTCATGGTGATTGGCGCCAGCACGGAGCCGCTGACCATCAACCCGCTTCAGCTGATTATGGGAAGCAAGGTGATCCGCGGATGGGCCTCCGGCACCGCGCGGGACTCGCAGGACACGCTCGAGTTCAGCAACCTGAGCGGAGTCCGCCCCATGATCGAGCGCTATCCGCTCGAGAAAGTCGCCGAGGCCTACGATCAAATGATTAGCGGCCGCGCGAGATTCCGGGTGGTCCTAACGATGAGCTAATACCCACGCAGAAGACGTCTGTCATTCCGATCGTTCGCGAAGAGAACGACTGGAATCTGCTGCGCGCCCAACACAAATCGACAACCAATTCCCGGCAGCCTAAAATCACTTCATGGATACCCTCGGCCAACCGGCAAGCACTGAAGACCGCGATTCCAGCCGCCTGATCATCATGATCGCCGTCGCCGTAGTCATTGGCGGCGCGCTGGCTGCCGCCGTTCTGCTGCGCCAACCGCCCAGGGTCGTCCAAGCGCCGTCGCCCTACATAGCGCAGATCAAACTTTCCGACTTCAAAATGTCCGCCGCCGAAAATTTCATCGGAGCCACTGTCAGCTACATTGACGGCACCGTGGCTAATACCGGAGACAAGACCGTCACGCACATCATGGTGCAGGTGAATTTCGAAGACTCCATGGGACAGCTAGCCCAACGCGAAGAACTCCCGCTACGCGTCGTACGCCCCAATGGCGCCTATTCCGAGCCGGTCGATCTCAATGTCGCACCTCTCGCGCCGGGTCAAACGCAACCCTTCCGCCTAACGTTCGACAGCATCTCCGCCCAGTGGAACCACCAATATCCCGACCTGACCGTCACCGACGTGACAGTTAAGTAGAGTGCTCCGCCTGAAGAGCGGCTACGCTCTGGACGACGAATGAAGATGGTCCCGACGCGGACCAGAAGGAGAATCCGGCAAGCCTAGCCGCCGGGTCCGTCGTTCGAGACGTATTGCTCGAGTGATTCGAGCTGGTGGCTGAGGTCTTCGACGCGCCACTCGAGCAGGTTGCGGATGGAAAGAATACCGAGGAGCTTGCCGTTATTGTCGGCGACGGGCAAATGCCGGAAGTGGCGTTCGAGCATGATACTGAGGGCCTCTCCGGCTCCGGTTTGGCGCGTCGCCATTTCTACCGGCGTGGTCATGAGTTCGCGGATGGAAGTTGTTCGCGGGTCCACATGGCTGAGAGACATCTTTCGCAGTACGTCGCGCTCGGTGAAAATTCCCGCGACACGGTATTCGTCGTCGACGACGGCGACTGCGCCGACGTGAAAGTCGAGCATTTTATGGATGGCATCGGCAACGGTGGCTTCCATACTCACTGCCGCAATTTCCCGGTCGCAAAGTTCCAGGACGCTCATCAAGCACCTCCGCCGTCTCCGCGTGAACGCGGAAGCGGGTTCGACCCGCGGACTGAATGCAGGCATTATCCGCGTGCCGGAGCGCTTGTCAAGACAATTGGGAGAGAGTCCGGATTATTCGTCCCAGGTTAGCCGGCGATCACTGCGTCCGCTTCGATCTCGACCAGGATTTCAGGGGAGATCAACGCGCTCACTTGCACCATCGAAGTTGCGGGACGAATGTTGCTGAAGAATTCTCCGTGAGCTCGGCCGACTTTTTCCCACTGCGTGATGTCGATGACGTACATGCGCGTACGGACGACGTCTTTCATGCTGGCGCCTGCCTTCTTCAGCGCGCTCTCGATATTTTTCAAGACCTGGGTTGTTTGGGCGTAGACATCGCCGATGCCGACGATCTTGCCATCGGCTCCAGTTGCCGTTGTGCCTGAAACATGGATATGCGATCCCATTTTGACTGCACGAGAGTAACCGACGATTGGCTCCCACGTTGTGCCCGTTGCAAAGTTCTGACGATCCATGCAAATCCTCCAGTCTGCCAATTCTATCCGGCAAGAACCCATTCTCGCCTTTTGTGACCGCGGCGCTTGAGCGCGAAAGCCATATCTCTGGCAGCCGCATGGTTAGACTGCCAGCAAGTCAAGGCGGATTCACTTACTCGGCACCCCCATGCATACTGGATTCACCGCACAACTCGCACTCCATGCGGCCCCGTCTAATTAATCGGGAAAACGAATCGCGGTGATAAACAAAAGTCACTTGCGTTCCCACAGTAAAGTGAGATATCAACACACGCATGTGGCTGAAACTCCGTAGTTGGCGCGGAGTTCAGGGGGCCTACCATGATTGAGGAATCGCATCCGCTGCAGCAGCTGTTTCAGGATCTGGTTGGAAGGCACTACGCAGAAGAAATAGGCATTCGCGATCCGCAGATAATCGCCTACGTTTCTCACCTGCTGTCGGAGTTCTGCGAAGCCGATCAGCTGTACAGCATTCGCAACGCATCGAACCGTCCGCTGGATGATGTGGGCGAGATGATGCTGGAGTCCGATCCGGTCTACGGACCTGCACCATCTTTCGATCGCGAGCGCCAGGTTCGTAAGCACATCGGCGATTACACGCTATTCTTCGCGGGAATGTTTCCTGAGAGCATCAATCACATCCGCCTGCGGCGCCAGCGTCTCGAGAATTTCGTGGATTGGGTGAAAGCCGGCAAGGAGAGCTATTACATCGTTTCAAAGTTTGAGCACTTCGAATACGCCAAGGTCGCACCGCTGTTCGCCAGTCTTTCGAAAAATTTCGAGGGATGCGTTTACGGGCTGAACATGGTGAAGAACGATCTCGAGGAGATGCAACACCCCATCGTTCGCCGCGACGATGAATTGATCATGTAGAAGAAGCCTCGCGGAGGAAATCAAACTCGCAGTTCGGCGGCGGTACCCATCCGATAAAAGCTTAGCGCGGTGCTTCCCTGCGCAAGATGGCGGAAGCGGCGCAGAGGCCCGAATTCCTCGCCCGGATCGAATTTCTTCTCATGCTCTGCGATCACGACTGACATGGCCCAGATGAGAGATGAATCCGCCAAAGCTCGCAACGTCTTGGTGTAGGCATCTTTCATGCGATAGGGTGGATCGATAAAAACGACGTCGGCTGCCACGCGTTGCCGCTCCATGCGCCAGAATGCCCGCGGTAATTCGTCCTGCAAAACTTTGAATCCGCTGGCTATCCCGAGGTTCTGAAGATTCTTGCGGATGGCTTCGGCGGCTTCGGCGCCACTTTCGACGAAATGAACTTCTTTGGCGCCGCGACTCAACGCCTCGATCCCGACCGCTCCGGTGCCCGCGAACAGATCAAGCCAAACGCTGCCTTCCAGCGCGGCGGGATTTCCCGCTGTCAACACATTGAACAAAGTTTCCCGCAACTTGTCGGATGTCGGACGGATGTCCATTCCGCGCAAAGAACGCAAAATCCGGCTCCGATACTTTCCTCCGATCACCCGCATGGCCCTCTTCCCCTTGGATGCCGCAACCACTATATCGATGTATCCCTGCATGTAGAATAAAAGCATCCAATATCTATGCGGAGCTGGTCCATCCCGGTAGGAAGGCTGTTCGGCGTGGACGTGCGCTTGCACCTGACATTTCTGATTCTGCCGATGTTTGTGTTTTGGACGGAGTACGCAGCCCACCAAGGAGCGGCGAACGGACCTCGCGATCTCGCGCTGTGCGGCATCATTCTTGCCTGCGTCGGGATTCATGAATGCGCTCACATGATTGCGTCGCGCCGCGTCGGCCTGATCCCCAAGGCGGTTATTCTTCTTCCGATCACGGGCGTTGCGCTGTATGAGGAATCGCGGACAGAGAAGCAGTCAGCGCCATTCCTGTGGAAGCGCGAAATCTGGCTCGCGCTCGTCGGACCGCTGGCCAATCTTGCTGTCGCTGCGTTTGCCATCGCGGCCATCACTGCCAGCGGCGCAGGAGTCGAGCTGTGGAAGTGGCCTTTGCTGCAGGCTTCTCACCTGTTGAAAAGCGTAGTGGCGGCGAACCTTTATATTGCCCTGCTCAACCTGATGCCGGCCTATCCGCTCGATGGCGGACGCATCGTGCGGGCGTTGTTCTCGCGGACGATGGACCTTTCTTCGGCAACGCGGCGCGCCGTCTCCATCAGCACTGCGATCGCGTTGGTCTTCGTTTTTGCCGGATTGTTCAGCGACAACTGGCTCACGATGGTGGGTGTGATCGTGTTCTCAGCAGCACAACTCGAAGAGCGGGCTCTGGTGTTTCAGTCCGTCCTCGACAATGTCCGGCTCGATGAAGTCATGTTGACCGACTTCGCGACGCTCTCCCCAGCCGACACGCTGGAAGACGCGCTGGACAAAGCAGTCCACTCGCTGCAGGACGATTTTCCCGTCGTTCGGGGGATGGACATGGTGGGTGTCATTTCGAAGGGGCGGATTCTCGACGCGCTGCGCGCCGAAGGCAACGGCTACGTGCAGGCGGTGATGAACAAGATCTTCGACGTGTCTGTGCGGCACGACTCGCTGAGCTCGGCTTTCCGCAAACTCACCGCGCGCAGTTCCAGCATTATTCCAGTTGTCGAAGACCAGCGCCTGGTCGGCATCGTGACGCTACAAAACCTGATGCACTCCATGGCTCTGCTGGCTGAGAGCCGCAAACTCAGGCGGGACGAAGGCGACGCTTAGTCTTCGTTCCATCTCATCTTCCAGCTGACGAGCGGGTGGAATCAGAACAGGCGCACTGCTTTCGCCGTGTGCACGGCCGGGATCCCTTTGAGGCGTGTGAGTACCGCATCCGACACTTGTCCATCGACGTGAACTACAGCGATCGCGTCTCGGGCTTCCGCCGGCTTCTCGGCGGTTCTCCGCCCGAGTGAGAAATCTGCGATATTGATCGACTCTTCTCCGAGGATCGTTCCGACTTTCCCGATCACGCCGGGGACGTCGCGGTTCCGCATGTAAATCAGATTGCGCTCGAGCGGAGCCTCGACGTCGATGCCATCCACTTGAAGCAAGCGGGGAGCCTCCCCGTGTAAAACGGCGCCTTTCACCATGTGTTGTTCGGTGGCGCTCTTCAAGAAAATCGATAGCACGCTGCCCGCGCCGCCGGTCGAAGCCTTCGCCTTGTGGGCCTCTACGATGCGCAAGCCGCGATCGCCGGCGATGGTGGCTGCGTTTACGAGGTTTGCCTTCTCCTCGAGTGCCTGGTTCAGAATGCCTTTGATTGCACCGTTGCGAATCAACTCGGTTTTCCATCCGGCGATGTGTCCGCTGTAGCGGAGCGAAATCTCTTCGAACGACCCTTCGGAAACCTGCGCCAGAAACGCGCCCATGCGCTCGGCGAGAACGATGTATGGCTGCATCGCCGCATATTCCTCGGCGGAAACCGACGGCACATTCACCGCATTCTGAATCACTCCGTGCTTCAGGTACTCCTTCACCTGCCGGGCGATTTGCACGCCTACGGCTTCCTGCGCTTCATACGTCGAGCCGCCAACGTGGGGCGTGAGGATCACGTTGGAAAGCGCCAGCAAAGGAGAATTTTTCGGAGGCTCCTCAATGAATACGTCGATTGCGGCCGATGCTACTCGTCCCTGCTCAAGCGCTCGCGCGAGATCAGCCTCATTTACCAGTTCGCCGCGAGCACAATTCACCAGACGGACGCCTTTTTTCATTTTGGCGATTGATGCCGCGTTGATCATTCCATTGGTCTGCGGGGTGAGGCCCACATGCAACGTGATGTAGTCGGAAGCGGCATATACTTCGTCGAGAGTAGCCAACCGGATACTCTGTTCTTTGGCGACCGATGCGGACACGAACGGATCGTGGCCGACAAGTTCCATGCCAAACGCGCGCGCGCGACGCGCAACTTCCATTCCAATTCTGCCGAGGCCGATAATGCCCAGCGTCTTTCCTCGCAGCTCTGTGCCCTGCAGGGATTTCTTTTCCCACTTGCCGGCGTGCATGAGCGCATCGGCGCGGCAGAGGTGGCGAGCCATGGCGAGCATCATCCCCAGTGTCTGTTCGGCCACGGCGACTGCATTCGCGCCCGGAGTATTCATGACCGCGATGCCTTTGTGCGTGGCGGCGTCCAGATCGATATTGTCCACGCCAACCCCGGCGCGGCCGATGACTCGCAGCTTGTTCGCGTGTTCGAGGAGCTTCGCATCCGCCTGGACGGCGGAACGCACAATCAGCGCGTCCGCAGTTTCAAGATGTTCCGCCAATCTTCCGTCGAGTTGATCGGCGGTGAGAACGGTCCATCCCGGCTCTTGCAATTGCTCCACTGCCGACGGCGAAATCTTCTCCGCCACAATAATTTTCATCAATGATCCTTGATCCTCAGTTTGTAACTTTCTCAGCCACTGCTCGACAGCAAGACCTTAACAAGAAAATGACACCAGACAGACACGGCTACGGCGCTGAATTTCTATGCTCGTCTAGTTCATTTCTCGAGGAGGGCGTTTATGAAACTCAACAAGAAAAGCCTGATCCCAATGCTGCTCGTAGCTGCCGGCCTGGGGTGCGGATATTCCAAGCCATCACCCACTGCGGCGTCGATGCCTGCCATTGCTCAACTTGATCCAGCAGCCGCGACTGCCGGCGGAGCTCAATTTCAGCTCGAAGTCGACGGATCGAATTTCGCATCGAACGCCTTCGTCACCTTTAATGGCACGACGCAGGCGGCGTCTTTCGTCAGCGCCGGCAAGCTGGAAGTAACCATTCCTGCCACAGCGATCATGAATTCCGGCACCGTTCCGGTGACCGTGACCAATCCAGGATCGTCGGGCATTTACGGAATGACGTCTACCACGTCGGCGGCCATGAACTTCACGATTCAATAGCCGGGAAATGAACCGCGCCGGGTGCCCCCTCAGGCCCCGACGAGTTGTTGTTTGGTGCTGCGGGCATAGACTTCCTGCGCTGCCCGCACCGCCGCTCCATACTCGACACTCTTGTCAGTGACCCTGGCCAGCACATGTTCAAGTGCGCCCAGGATGCCGACGGTGTCGAGATAATCGTAGTATCCGATGTGCGCGATGCGGAACAGCTTGCCCTTCATCTCGCCCTGTCCGTTGGCCACAACGGCGTCGAACGATTCGCGGAACTCTTTCACGATCTTGCCAGAGTCCAGTCCATCTGGAGAGGAGATCGCGGTCAGCGCGGCGGCCGGGGCTGATGCATAAAGTTTCAGTCCCAGCGCCTTGGCGCCGGCGCGGGTCATCTCGGCGCATAACTCGGCGTTGCTGACCAGTTCTTCGCGTCCTTTCGCGAGATCACCACCGCCCATTGCTCGAATGAATTCGAGAGCCGCTCCTAAGGCTGCGAATAGCGACGTTGCGGGGGTGAAAGCAGTTTCGCCTTTCGCCGCCGATTTGCGTTCCTTCCGCAGATCGAAGTAGAAGCGTGGCGATGCGGCAGAATCCATCCGCTTCCAGGCCCGCGCGCTGACCGCGCAATACGCCAGGCCGGGAGGCATCATCAGAGCTTTTTGGGATCCCCCGATGATGACGTCAACGCCCCAGCCATCGACATCGAGATGCGTGGTGCCAAGCCCAGTGATCGCATCCACGACAAGTAAAGTTTCGTCGCCTACCGCCCGAACTACCTTGGCAATACCATGCACATCGTGGCGCGCACCGGTCGAACTCTCGGTTGCCTGTACGTACACAGCTCGGAGGTCTGGAGTTACGCGGGAGCGGATCTCGTCCAACGAAAACGTCTCGCCGTAAGGAACGCTCAGCACGTCAACGTTGCAGCCAAACGCCTTGGCCAAACCGGTCCAGCGCTCACCGAATTTTCCGGCGGTAAGCACCAGGACTTTGTCGCCCGGCGAGGTCAGGTTCGAAACGGAGGCTTCCATGATGCCAGTGCCAGAGGATGCCAACACCAGGACGTCATTCCTGGTACCGACAAAATCTTTCATATCGGCGAGCACGCGCTGAAAGAGTGCTTTGAAGTCGGCGGTTCTGTGATGCGCCGTGAACGACGCCATCGCCGTCTGTGCCGCCGGCAACAGGGGCGTCGGCCCGGGAGTAAAAAGACGATTCTTATGCAACATGAGCAGGGTCCTTTGCTAGAGATGAACAACTAGTTTATAGGAATCGCCGCAGCGGGAGAACTCCGCGGGCGGAGCTTTGTCATTCAAATTTGTGACCTGACGGACGGTTCGGACGGCGCCAGGGGACAGCAGATTCCACTCGTTCGCTGGCGCGAACGGTCGGGATGACAAAACGCCAGGATGGTTACGGCGCCGAATTCCTTAGGCAGCGACAGCATCCCACTTCCGGTCACTGTTGCCGGAAGTGGGGATTTCGATTCATAACGCCTGTCACTTCGCGGTTTTTGAAGCGAGAATCTCGGGTTTGTCGATCTTTGGTGCCTCGGCAAGCAGCTCTTTTGCCTTGGCAAACAGCGCTTTCGCGATCTCTCCGTTGAGATGTGCGTTGCGTCCGTTCTCATCCGCGAACGTATCGAAGATTCCGTATTTCCCCGGCCCCATTTTGATGGCATACCAGGTAATTGTGCCCGGCTCACGCTCGGCCAGCGGTTGCGCCGATTTCAGAAACTCTTCGAGCTCTTTCTCTTTGCCCGCCTTCGCTTCAAGCTGGGCCCAAATCGCAAGTTTTCCCATGGGTAGATGTTCCTCCTGCCCATCAGATGCAGGGGAGGCGGATTTGGATTGAGAGATTGCGGCGTGCGCAGCGTCTATAATCTCGGCATGCCCCTAGTCGATCAGATACAAAAAGATATCGTTACAGCCATGAAAGCCAAGGAGGAAGCGCGCCTCTCGACCTTGCGCATGGTGAAGAGCGCGTTGCAGCTGAAGACGGTCGAGAAAATGTCTCCGCTCGACGACAAGGAATCGCAGGCCGTTCTCTCGACCCTGATCAAGCAGCGCAAGGAATCCATTGAACAATTCACGAAAGGCGGGCGCCAGGAAATGGCGGATAAAGAAGCCGCCGAAATCGTTGTGATTGAGAGTTACCTGCCGAAAGCGGCCAGCGGCGACGACATCGCTGCTGGAGTCAAAGCCACCATCGCGGAAATGGGCGCGCCCACCATGAAAGACATGGGCACCGTGATGAAAAATGCGATGGCAAAATTTAACGCTGCCGGCATGCGAGTCGACGGGAAAGTCGTCAGCGATCTGGTCAGGAAAGAACTAGCGGGGAAGTAGCAAGCCGAGCTTTCGCTCGGCCGGACGGGCGAGGGCGGCCGTCCCCACATCGTTCCGTAAAGATCCCGTCTCTTATTTCTGCCGCTGCAATTCGCGGTACGCTTCGCTCTTCGAAACTCCGCGCTCCTTCGCCACTTTCTTTAGTGCCGTCTTCTCATCTACTTTCTCTTCTGCCATGATTTGTTCGACTCGTTGCCGCACGCTCACGCGGGCCGTCGCATCCCACTCTGCGCGAGTTTCTTCTGCTGGTTTGCCAATCAGTAAAGTGATTTCGCCCTTCACCGCCGCGCGTGACTTTAACGTCGCCAAAACCTCGCTCGCCCGGCCGCGCAGGAACTCCTCGTGGATCTTTGTTATCTCGCGCGCGACAACCACGGGACGGGATTCGCCGAAGATCTCGCAAACGTCTTCGAGCGCTTCGACAATCCGGTGTGGAGTTTCGTAAAAAATCTGGGGGCGCGGAGAGTTCCTGACCGTCTCAAGCGCTGCCCGCCGTTCGCCGCTCTTTGCGGGTAGAAATCCGCTGAAGCGAAACGAATCGGTGGGTAGCCCGCTCGCCACGAGGGCCGCGAGAAATGCCGATGCGCCGGGCACGGGCACGACGGGAAGATGATGCCGGATTGCCAGCGTCACCATACGATATCCCGGATCTGAGATTCCGGGCATGCCCGCATCGCTGACAAGCGCGACGCTCGCGCCTTCCTGCATCTCTTTCACAAGCTCCGCCGAGCGGGTCACCTCGTTGTGTTCGTGATAACTAGTTGTCCGCGTCGTAATGGAGAAATGGTTCAGCAGTTTCTGCGTTTGCCGCGTGTCTTCGCAGGCGATGACGTCGACTTCCTTGAGCAAGCGCAAGGCCCGCAGCGTGATGTCCTCGAGATTGCCGATGGGAGTGCCGACCAAATAGAGCGCCGGGCCGGGAGCCAGGCGTGCTGCAGCGCCCATGCCGGAGGAAGACTCCACGTTTTCACTGGACTCTGGTTCGCCGTCAATCATGGAAGAAAGTCTACGCCCGGCGGGAAGGCGTTTTGGCCTTCCTTGATTTTGCGACATTTCGACAGGCGGCGTGGATCGCTTTGGTGAGGGCGTCTTTGGTTGCGAGCTTCAGCACAACGCTGGTTGCGCCACTTCGTCCCCAAGCCCCTTTGACCGGAATGAACGCGTCCGGAAAATCCTTCGAAAAATTGTGCTGATCTTCCGGCGAGAGCTTGACCATGCCTCGCGTCTTGTCGGGATAGCCGAGCGTTGCAAATATCGTTCCGGCGACGCGGAAGTCCGGATGATCCATGTGCGAACGCTCTTCAGTATCGGGCAGCGAAAGCGCGATCTTGCGGAAGGATGCAGGAGTCATGGCGGCGTTGGAAACCAGACGAAGTTACAACGAGGGGAGTCTGATGGCAAGCAGTCAGCGGCCTTCCAGCCGGCAGCCCCGGAGCCAGCAGTTTCCTCACGGCTGCGCCGCTTGGAATGACAAGACTAGTTGGTGTCGGGGTGATCAGGGTGGCCGGACTCTGTTGCAGCGCATCGTGATCTTCCGACATCTAAGCTCGTGCATACATCGGAAAGGGGAATCTTATGTCAAAAGATCCGAACCAATCGCTTCGCAAGGAACTCGTCGAACTCCTGGGTGGCGGCAACGCTCATGCCAAGTTTGAAGACGTCATTAAGAATCTTCCGCAGAAACTCCGAGGAGCGAAGCCGGAAGGGTTTCCGCACTCACCGTGGATGATTCTCGAGCACCTGCGCATCGCCCAGTCCGACATCCTCGAGTTCAGCCGCAATCCGAAACACAAGTCTCCGAAGTGGCCGGAGGGTTACTGGCCGAAGGTGGCGACGCCAATGAACGCCTCAGCGTGGAACGAGAGCGTCCAGGAATTTCGACGCGATCTGAAAGCGCTGCAAGCGCTGGTCGCGAGCCCGAAGACGGATCTCTTCGCGCCGATCGCATGGGGCGATGGTCAGACGATCCTGCGCGAAGCCTTGCTGGCAGCCGACCACAATGCGTATCACCTGGCGCAAATGGTCGATGTGCGGAGGCTGCTGGGGGCTTGGGAATAGAAAGGAGCCAGCGCGCGTCGTAACGGAGCGCCGGTCGTGAACAAAGCACGAGCGTGCGAGGATTCGTCCCACCTGCGACCACTTCGATTGACAAAGGATGTCTCAAGCATCGAAACTCTTGCCCTGAACCACAGGAGAAATTTCCCTTGAGACGATTGGCCGGTTTCTGCGCGGCAGTTCTACTTTTCCACGCTTTCGCTCTTGCACAAACTCCGGACGGAAATGCCGCTGCGTCCCAGACGCCCGCAAAGATCACATACATCGTTGCTGGACGGCTGTTCGATGCGACCAGCGACTCGGTCCGCCAGAATGTTGTGATCACCGTCGAAGGCGAGCGGATCAAGAGTGTCGCGGTCGCGGCCAGCACGAAAATTCCTGCCGGCGCCAGCGTTATCGATCTTTCGCACTCAACGGTGTTGCCTGGCCTAATTGACTGCCACACCCATCTCAGCTATCGCGCAGACCGCTACAACGAGATCTATAACTTCAAAGACACACCCTTCGATAACGCAATCTTCGGAGTGGTCAACGCGCGCAAAACGCTCGAGGCAGGGTTCACCTCGGTGCGCGACGTGGGATCGCCGCCCTTTCTGGCCGTTGATCTGCGCAACCAAATTAATGATGGCCTGATTCCCGGTCCCCGTGTCGTTGCCAGCGGCCCGGCGATTTCGATCACCGGTGGTCACGGGGATCTGAACAACTTCTCTCCGCAGACGCGCGTTTCGATGTTCCCGGAAGAACGTGATTTCGGAATCGCCGACGGTCCCGACCAGATTCGGCACGTGGTTCGGGCGCAGGTGAAGTATGGGGTGGACGTCATCAAGATTCTCGCCACCGGTGGCGTGCTTTCGAAAGGCGACAGCCCCGGCGCTCCGCAATACACGTTCGAGGAACTCAAAGTCGCCGCCGAGATTGCGCACATGGCCGGTCGCAAGATCGCCGCCCATGCACACGGCACACAAGGGATCAAGAATGCGATTCTGGCCGGCATTGATTCGATCGAGCACGCCAGTCTGATCGACGACGAAGGCATTCGGCTCGCCAAGGAACACGGCACCTATCTCGTCATGGATATTTACAACGACGACTATCTGTTAAACGAGGCCCCGAAGTTTGGGCTGCCGGTGGAAAATATCGAGAAAGAAAAGATGGTGGGCCGCCTGCAGCGTGAAAACTTCGAGAAGGCTGTGAAGGCGGGCGCGAAAATGGCGTTTGGCACCGATGCCGGCGTGTATCCTCACGGGGATAACGCCCGCCAGTTTTATTACATGGTGAAGTTCGGCATGACGCCGTCCCAGGCGATCCGTGCCGCTACTTCGAGTGCCGCAGACTTGATCGGGCGCTCAACCGATGTGGGCACGATCGAGCCTGGTAAATATGCCGACATCATCGCTGTGCAGGCCGATCCTCTGGCAGACGTTCGCGCCCTGGAGCATGTAGATTTTGTGATGAAAGGCGGAGCGGTTTACAAGGCCGCAAGCTCCAAAACGCAGCCGAACTAGTCAAAACAAAGCGGACGATGAAAGGCGTGGCGGAATTGTGCGTGGATGGCAATTCGATTCAAGCAATCGCGGCCCGCAGGTCCGTATTTCCCCGAGCCTCCGTGTTGTGGTGAGGCCGCTTGCGGAAAACGACTTTTACTCCCTCGCGCCACCTTTCGTCAATTCCGACGAACGCCCACTCGATCTCGGGTGAAAGATACCGGAGGATGATGTCCGTCGAGGGATGTACGCGCAGCGCGGGCGCTACTAAGAATAGAAGTGGCGATTCGCCGGCTAGTTCGCGTCCACCAAAATATCCGTATCGCAAGAATTCTCCCCGGCTGTGATGCCACTGGACGCGCGCCCAGTAGTCGAGGCCCTGCAAGGGCAGATGAATGTCTTCGTCCGCCTTCAACTCGACGACGGCGAGGCGGCCTTCGCGCGTCAGCGTCAGCACATCAATCATTGCGCGGTCGGCGGCTGAGAATGCCGGAACCTGCGAATAGACCGACTCAGCCTCGAGCCGTTCGTCAATCACGCTGACATCGTTCATCACCAGTGACTCGAGCCAGCGCTCCGGATGCATGCGGAACAAGCGATCATTCCGCGGGCCATAGGGATGGCGCGCATCGCGTAACTTTGTCAGCAATTCGACGAAAAATGCCCAGTTCCGATCTTCTAGGACGCGCTCTTCGGCGCCGACACCGAAGACGATTTCCTGCTTGCTGCGAAATGTGACTGCCTCGGCGGTGAGGCGCGCCCGAGCAAATTCGAGACCCCGCCAGCGCAACGCGATCTCGGCCGGCGACAAGACGTCGATTTCGCAGTTGGGCAGAACGCCCCGGATCCGCGTGATTGATTCCGCGAACCTTTCGTGGGCCGCCGTCTCGTTTGTGGCATGGACAAGACGGGTCACAACGTTTCCACGATCAGCACAGTCCACTTCAGACAGTGCGTCATGCCTCTCGTCGAATTCAAACAGCCGCCACTTCGCTGCCGCTCGATTCAGATTCGCCATGCGCTCGCGCAGGAGAGACGAGCATGCGGCCGGTGCAAAAAGAATCAGACCTTCGACGAAAGCCGGGCGCCCCTCTTCCGGCCGATGGCGCCGCAACAGGGGATTTTCCCGGCAAATGTGCATCCACAGAATCCCAAACGTGAGGGCTGCGTCGATCGACGATTGTGTCTCTGAACTGTTCACTCCCAGCAGAGCGAACGCGGTCTGCCCGCGGCGCATCACTCCACGCATGTAGATCGGCCCAAAAGATTTCTCGAGGTCGACGCTCGAGGTCATCTGTGAAATCGCGAATTCCGGGAAATGCCGTTCAATCGCGCGCCGCAGCTTGTGCTCGTAGCTGGCCCGGGCCACCTTTTTGGCCGTTGGAGAGCGCCGGTCGCGCTCCCGGCAAATCTCCAGTTTGGTGGGACGCGGCTGCCCGAGACGCTGCACCGCCAGCCGCAGCGTGCTTCCTTTGAGTTCAGCGTCGAGCACACGTCGGACTGTATTCCGTTCGGAGGACCACAGGTGAAGAAGGCATTTGTTGTGCTCGCCAGAGATCGAATACTTCGATTGCGAAAGGTCGAACGCGAGCGCGCCATCTTCCAGCACCACTGCGCCCGCCGCTTCGCTGAGAAACTCCGCAATGGTCCGTCTGAGTGTCTCTGGAGTCACGCCCCGATTCTCCGCCTCCTGCCGGTCGATGTCTGTGACGGGTGACCATCGACTACGCACCGCCTGTGGAACGCTTAATTCCGCGGGAAGGTCCCGTTTCGCTATGGGATAATGAGACGGGTCTCTCAACGAGTACAATCAGGACAAAGCCATCAAGCCGTAGCACATTCCCCAGAACAGGAGCGCCGCCCGAGTCCGCCACCCGCTCGCCGGCATCTAAATCACGTGGATAAAAAATCCGGTAAGTCTCGCTTTTTTTTCGAAAACTACGGCCTCTCCGAGCACGACCTTGAGCGCTACCTGGCAGCGGCGCTTTCTGCCGGAGGCGACTACGCAGACCTTTATTTTGAATACCTTACTTCGACCTCGCTGATGGTCGACGAGTCGATGGTCAAGTCGGCGTCGCAAGGAATCTCCGCCGGATGCGGCGTTCGTGTTGTCTCCGGAGAACGGACAGGATACGCGTACACCGACGACCTATCTTCGGAACGCATCCTGCATGCGGCCCGTACTGCGGCGCTCATCGCCAGCGCCCCGGCAAAAACGACGGTCACCGGCTTTCAGAAGACGGCGGCGCGCAGCCTTTACCCTGTGGCGCTTCCCTCAGTCGACGCTGAAATCAGCGCGAAGGTCGAACTCGTCATGCGGGCCGACAAAGCGGCCCGCGCCTACGATCCGCGTATTCAGGAAGTGCGCGCGAGCTATGCGGACGAACTCCGTAACATTCTGGTGGTCGCATCGGACGGCACGTTTGCCGAGGATTCGCAGCCCTTGGCGCGCATGAATGTGTCGTGCATCGCGAAGACTGAAAACAACTCCGCTCGCGGATCGTCGGGCGGCGGGGGCCGCGTCGCTCTCGACTTCTTCTTCAGCGAGAAGAATCCCGAATATTTTGCGAAGGAGTCTGCCCGGCAGGCGCTTTTACAACTTGATGCCCGCGAAGCCCCGGCCGGTGATATGGAAGTGGTTCTCGGCCCGGGATGGCCTGGCGTGCTGCTGCACGAAGCTGTCGGCCACGGACTGGAAGCAGACTTCAACCGAAAGAAGACCTCCGCATTCGCCGGCCTGGTTGGCAAACGCGTCGCCAGCGAAGGATGCACGGTGGTCGATAACGGCACGATGCCGTGGCGCCGCGGATCGCTCAACGTTGACGACGAAGGTGAGCCCACACAAGAGACGGTTCTGATCGAAAAAGGAATTCTCAAGGGCTATCTCAGTGACAAGCTTTCATCGCGGCTGATGGGTATCGCCGACACCGGGAACGGGCGCCGCGAAAGCTACGAGCACATTCCCATGCCGCGAATGACCAATACATACATGCTGGCGGGCCAAGACAACCCAGAAGACATCATCCGGTCGGTGAAACACGGAGTTTACGCCGTGAATTTCGGCGGAGGGCAGGTCGATATCACGAACGGGAAATTTGTCTTCTCCGCATCGGAAGCCTACATGATCGAAGACGGCAAGATCACCGCTCCGATCAAAGGTGCGACCCTCATCGGGAACGGTCCGGACGTGCTAACCCGCGTGAGCATGGTCGGCAACGATTTGAAATTGGACGAAGGCGTCGGCACCTGCGGCAAAGATGGCCAGGCAGTGCCGGTAGGAGTGGGCATCCCGACGCTGAAAATAGATCGCCTGACTGTGGGCGGCACCGCGAGGAAGGATCCCGGCGGGTTTATGCAGTAAAACCTGTTCACCACAGAGAACAGAGAGCTTCGTTGAATTGAAGTCATTTGTTAATTTCCTCTCTGTTTCAGTGCCTCGGTGGTAAAGAATCTCCTATGCCAACTGACCTCGAAATTCGCAATACGAAATCAGAAACCGACCTGAAGACCATTGCCACCGACATCGTTGCTCGCGCGATGGCCGGAGGGGCGACTGCCGCGGAATGCGTGGTCCGGGAGGGCGACGAATTTTCCACGCTGGTGCGCCTCGGACAGGTCGAAACGCTGAAAGAATCCGGCTCGAAGTCCATCGGCGTGCGCGTGTTCTTCGGACAGCGCGCGGCCAGTACCTATTCGAGTGATTTCTCGCGCAAAGGTCTTGACCTCATGGTGAGCTCCGCGCTCACACTCGCGAAGATCACCTCCGAAGATCCTTTCGGTGGAATTCCCGCGGCCGATCAGCTTGGACAGATCAAGGGCGATCTCGATCTCTTCCATCAAGATGTTTACTCGCTGCCCGGAGCCGATCGCATTTCATATGCGCGCCGCACGGAGAAGGCCGCGCTCGATTTCGATCCGCGCATCAAGAACTCTGAAGGCGGATCGTTCGACGCCGCCACCGGCCACAAAGTCCTCGCCAACTCGCACGGATTCGTCGGCGAATATTCCCGGTCGTACTGTTCGGTTGCAGCCGTTCCGATCGCGCAGACCGATGACGGAGCCATGCAGCGCGATTACTGGTACTCGGTTGCGCGCACGCTGAAAAAACTCGACAGCCCGGAGAGGGTCGGCCAGATCGCGGCAGAACGCACCATCCGCCGGTTGGGAGCTCGTAAAGCGAAGACCGCGAGAGTTCCAATCGTGTTCGATCCCATGGTCTCGACGTCGATTCTCGAGCACATCTTCGAAGGCATCAACGGAGATTCTGTCTATCGCGGCGCGTCATTCCTCGCGGGGAAGCTCGGGCAGAAGATCGCGGGTGACAACGTCACGATCATCGACGACGGCACCATTCCCGGAGGTTTCGGAACCAGCCCATTCGACGGCGAAGGCATCCCGACACGGCGCACGGTGGTCATCGAAAACGGAGTTCTGAAGTCGTACCTGATGAACACCTACACAGCGAAAAAACTTGGTCTGCAAACCACGGCGAATGCGTCGCGGGGATTAGCGGGCACACCGGGCATCGGTCCCGGAAATTATTTTCTGCAGGCGGGTGCGAAGTCTCCGAAGGAGCTGATTGCTGGAATCAAAGAGGGGCTTTACGTCACCGAATTTCTCGGACAGGGTGCGAACCTGGTCACCGGCGACTACTCTCGCGGCGCCTCCGGTATATGGATTTCCAACGGCGAACTCACGTATCCCGTGGAAGAGATTACGGTCGCCGGAAATCTGAAGGAGCTGTTCTTCAATATCTCGGAGATCGGCAGCGACCTCGAATTCCGCGGCGCCGTGGCCGCCCCAACAATCCGCATTGAAGGACTCACCGTAGGCGGCGAATAAGTTTGAGTGGGGACGGACGCCTCGTCCGTCCTGCAACCATCAGGTCGCCTGCGATCGCGAAGCCCTAGTCTGTACATTCAAATGTGACACTGCTATGACAGACTGCCTCGCGGCATTACCGTAAACTCATCTCTAAGAGCACGCGACGGGTGCTCGCTTCATTAAAACGCGTTCCTGAGGCTTGCATGAAGTTCGCCAAGATCATCTTCTACATCGCCTTCTTTTGGGGAATCATCATCCTCACGCCCCTCTACTTCATGTTCGACACGATCGGCCACCAGGATCCTCCTCCGATCACGCACCCTGGCTTCTACTATGGATTTGTCGGTATCGGACTGGCTTGGCAGATCGCTTTCCTCATCATCGCCCTCGATCCCATCCGTCTGCGTCCCATGATGATTCCTTCTGTCCTCGAAAAATTCAGTTTTGCGGGGGCGATGATCGTGCTCTTTACGCAGGGTCGAGTTCATGCGTCGGATCTGTTCCTGGTGGGGATGGACGGCCTGCTCGGCCTGCTGTTTATAGTCGCGTTTGTTCGGACGCCCGCCGTCGCAAAAGATCGGTAATCGTTCAGACCGGTCGCGACACCTGCACTTACCCCTTGCGTTTGCGGCCTCCGAAGGTTTAGACATTCCTGTTGCCGCTTCGGGCGGCGTTGACACGGAGACCCTTCATGAACCGCCGCTCTTTCCTTAAATATTCCAACTTCGCTGCCCTTGGCCTGGGCTTTCAACCGGCTGCATTCGCGATCGATGCCGCGAAATCCGCCCCACAGAAGAATTCTTCTCCCAATTCGATTCTGCTCAAAGACTTCCGCCCGCAGTCTATCTACAAAGTGCCCGTTTCGGAAATTGAGAAGGCCAAATATCCCATCATCGACATGCACTCGCATCCTTATGCGAAGACGCCAGCCGAGATCACCACCTGGCTCAAGAACATGGACGCCGTCAATATTGAGAAGACCATGATCCTCACCATGGCCACTGGAAAGGAGTTCGACGAGATCCACGCAAAATATTCCGTGCATCCCGACCGCTTCGAGCTTTGGTGCGGATTCGATTTTTCGGCCTTCAACACGCCCGCCTTCGCTTCCACGGCCGTGAAAGAACTCGAGCGCTGCCACGACAAGGGAGCCCGCGGCATTGGAGAAATTCACGACAAGGGCGAAGGCCTGCATTCCGGAAAGTCCAAGGCGCCTGGTCTCCATCCTGACGACGAGCGCATGGACCCGATCTTCGCGAAGGCCGCTGAACTCCACATGCCGGTCAGCCTTCACGTTGCCGACCCAATCTGGATGTACGAACCGATGGACAGGCACAACGACGGGCTCATGAATGCCTTCGAGTGGCGCCTCGACAACAAGCCGAACATCGTCAAACTGGCGGGTATGGTGGACATCCTCGAGCGGACGGCGGCGCGTCACCGCGACGCCACGATCGTGGCCTGCCACCTCGCGAACCTGGATTATGATCTCGGCCATCTCGGCGAAGTCCTCGACCGCAATCCCAATCTCCACGCAGATATCTCGGCTCGCTATGCCGAAACCGCACCCATCCCGCGCTTCGCCGCGCAGTTCTATGCAAAATATGCGGATCGACTCGTCTACGGTACCGACATGGGGTTTGACCTCGAAATGTACCGCATCACTTTTCGTATTCTCGAATCGCGGGATGAGCACTTCTACGATGCGGAGCAGTTCTCCTATCACTGGCCTCTCTACGGATTCGGTTTGAGCGACGAAATTCTCAAACGGGTCTACCACGACAATGCTGCGAAGCTGCTGAAGGCGCGCGACGCATAGAAATTCTTGCTTGCCCAGGAACGGCGCAGAAGAGCACTCGTCTAATTCCTGGCTCGCCCGGACAACTTCTGGACCGAATTCGGGTTCCAACCCCGTAAGTAGTACTTCGTCCAGGTGGTTGTTCTCCCGGGCAGCCGCCAGGTTGTAGAGGGAGGACTCACGTGCGTAAGCCCACCGTACGGAAAGCTTTTTTCGGCGTCACAGCTTCGCTCGCTCTTGTTGTCGCATCGATTCCAGCTCTCGCCCAACATGGCGGAGGACACGCTGGAGGCGGAGGCGGTCATGCTGGTGGGGGCTTTTCGGGAGGGGGCCATTCTGGAGGGTTTTCAGGCGGCGGCTACCACGGCGGAGGGTCCTCCTACGGCGGCGGCCGCGGATACTCGGGAAGCGGGCGCGCCTACGGAGGTGGCTCGCGGGGCTTCTCATCGTCGTCGATGCACGGATCCGGCTCGTCCCACGCTTGGGCTTCCGAGGGTCATGGAGTTCGCAATACGTCTCCGGGATGGCACGGGTTCGAGCGCGGCAGTGGCGGCATGGCGGCGCGGTCCGGAGGCATAGGCGCCGCTCGATCCGGAAACGCAGGAATTACCGGACGCGGCTCCGTAGTCTCTCACGCGGCTATTGCCGATGGCGCCTGGCACTCCTTTGGAGGCGTGCGCAGCGGGGCCGCCCTGGCCTCCAATGTAGGCTTTAATCGAGGCGGCTTTGGCTTTAACAGCTTTGCCTGGCGTGGCGGATTCGCTGGACGGGGCTTCTGGGGATATCCCGGCTTCGGATGTTGCGGCTGGGGCCTGGGCTTTGGCTGGGGATGGGGTTGGGGCTGGGGAGGTTGGGGACTATGGGATCCGTTCTGGACCTGGCCGTCTTACTGGTACAGCCCGTGGATTTACGGCGCTTCGCCCGAGTACATCTATCCGAATCCGTAACTGGCGAGCGTGAGATTCAGAGCTAGGTCCTGCGGATCAGCACATTGTCGATGAGCCGGGTATTGCCGACATACGCGGCCACCGCAATCAGTACGTCGCCGGAAATTGTCGTCAACGGGATCGAGCGTCTCCGAATTCACCACTTCAAAGTAGTCCAGCCGCACGGAGGGCTCAGCGGCAAACTCTTCACGTCCGGCCGCCACAAGGCGCGCTGCATTTCGTTCGCCTGTGTTAACCATCTTCTCGACGCGGGTCAGCGAGCGATGCAGCACCAGTGCCTGCTTCCTCTGAGTGGCGTCGAGATAGGCGTTGCGCGAACTCATCGCCAGCCCGTCCGGTTCACGCACGATTGGGACACACGACAATCTCCACCGCCATCGCCAGATCGCGCACCATTCGGCGAATGATCGCGACCTGCGCCGCGTCCTTCTGCCCGAAGAAAGCGGCATCTGGCTCGACGATGTGAAAAAGCTTCGAAACCACGGTGGTCACGCCGCGAAAATGTCCCGGCCGCGATCGTCCGTCAAGCTTGTTGCTCAACTCTTCGACCGTCACCCACGTGACCGCTCCGGCGGGATACATCTCTTCCACCGACGGCGCAAAGAGCAGTTCGACGCCCTCGCGCTCCAGCAGTTCCCGGTCACGCTCGAACGAGCGTGGATATTTCGCAAGATCCTCATTCGGACCAAACTGTGTGGGATTGACGAAGATGGATGCGGCAACCACGCTCGTGGCAGTTCGCGCTGCGCGCACCAACGCGAAGATGCCCCTCATGCAGCGCCCCCATAGTTGGAACAAACCCGAGACGCTTGCCTTCGCCCCGGACCGCGCGCGAAGCGCTCCGCATCTCGACAATTGTTGTGCAGATTTTCAAAGGATTAGGAGTTCGGGGCCGATCAAGCCGAAGGCACCCACGTCACCGCGATGTGTGCGCCTTCGAGCAGGCCGCCAACCAAACCTTTGTTGCGCCGGATTGCGACCCGGTCCTGATCCGAACCGACAACGCCGTTCTCCGTGGCCGCCACCACCCGGCCATAAGGCCAATTCGAGGCGGGCAGTTTCGCCAACGCTGGCAACAACTCATCGGGCTTGAGAATGATTTCTGCGCTGTCAGCGACGTCGAGCAGCGCCACGCCGTCCGGACGCACGATCAGGTATGGATTCCGCCAGTTCTTCATGTTCTGGACGTGTTGATATTTCGCGGCGTCTGCCGGAGGTATCGTCTGAAGAACTGTTTGGGGATCGGGCGTCGTCGCCGCGCTCTCGTGCGTGCACGCGACCAGTGAGGCGACTGCTATCACCATTGCTGCTAAACGGGTGCCGAAAGAAATCACGAGCCGCAGTTTACCTCACCAAGACGACGGCATCGTGTTTCGCCGCCCAGATCAGCGCCACGACCCATCCAATCACGCTCCATCCCAGGAAAAGATTCAGCAGAAAGATCGCCAGAATGTCGCGCTTGCCGCGCGCCAGGGCAATGATCGACGGCAGGAAGTACATCACGAATCCGAAGCCGAAGAACGGGAAGAAGATAAAGGTCGAAATCATTGGCTGCCTCCCTTTACTAGCCTAGCACCATCGCGATGCCATGCAAATTGGGATCTCCGTAAACGAATCCCACTTTCGAATATACGAATAACAGCGCCCAGCAGTTCCGTTATTTGGACTTCCGGGAACATCGTCCGGACTCACGAAATTAACGACCCATCGCGCGTTTTCGCGCCAGCACGGTTTCGAGCCCGGCCTTGGTCTCGCGCGGGAGATGGTACGACTCCTCGTCAGACGGATACTGCCGCGACCGCACGTCGGCACGAAACGCCTGCACCGCCTGCGTGATCAGCGCCCCAGCGTCCGCGTAGCGGCGCACGAATTTTGCCGGCGGCCCAAACGTCATATTCAGAATGTCGTGGAACACCAGCACCTGCCCGTCGCACTCGGGACCAGCGCCAATGCCGATCGTCGGAGTGCTGACTTCGGCGGTGATCATCGCAGCCACCTCGCGTGGAATGCCTTCGAGGTAGAGGCAGGCGACACCGGCGCGGTCGAGCGCCACCGCATCGCGCATGAGTTGCTCGATGCCACTCAGGTTCTTACCTTGGACTTTGTAGCCGCCCATCACGTTCACCGACTGTGGCGTCAGCCCGATATGGCCCGCGACCGGAATCTCCGCGTCAATGATCCGGCGGATGAGTTCTGCGCGCTTCTCGCCACCCTCGATCTTCACCACCTCAGCCCCGCCTTCTTTCACGAAACGCGTGGCATTCGATATCGCATCTCTCACGTCGACTTGATATGAACCGTACGGCATATCCGCCACGAGCAATGCATTCTTCACGCCCCGCCGAACGGCCTTGACGTGGTGCAGCATCTCATCGACGGTAATCGACAAAGTGTTTTCGTATCCCAGCATGGTCTGGGCCAGCGAATCGCCAACCAGAACCATGTCGACGCCAGCCCCATCGACGAGGCGCGCGGCGGAGTAGTCGTAAGCGGTAAGGCACGTGATGGGTTCGTGACGGAGTTTCTGTTCCCGCAGAGTCGCGGTGGTGACTTTGTGGCTGGACCCGTCAAGAGAACGGAATCCGATAGGGGTCAAACTCATGATGTCCTCCAGTGCCCCTCCGCCTGGCGGATAGAGCCTGTGCGCGTCCTGGTGCTCCAACATCTTTTGCGTGACGCTTGGGGTATTGTAGCCGCAAAAGGTGCGGGCGTCGATGGTCATGCGAGGCGCTTTTAATCTATGTATCTCATTACAAATAAACAGCTTAAATTGTTACCGTATTCCTTTGCTCAAGTCGCGGATTTCTGGGCAGGTCATTGCGGCGCGGGTGGATGGGCAAGCGACCGACGGCGAACGGGCAACGAGGAATTCTACGCGCTGGCCGCATCTTGCCCGCCGAGCGGCAGGAAGTATTGCGTTCCCTTGATGGGCTCAGTGACCTTGCGCAGTAACTCCTGCAGGTCTTCGTTGCGGTCCACGAAATCAATCTCCGACGTGTTCACGATCAGGAGATCCGACGAAGTGTAGTGGAAGAAGAAATGTTCATAGGCCTTGACCACTTCTTCCAGATATTCGTCGCTCACGGCGCGCTCTCCGGCCGCATTCTTTTTCTTCAGACGCTTCTTCAAAACGTCGGGCGCCGCTTGCAGATAAATCACGAGGTCGGGAGTCGGAAGTTGCTCGCGAAAGTGATTGTAGTAGCGATTGTAAGTATCGAGTTCCTGGTCGTTGAGATTCAGGCACGCGAACAGCTTATCTTTCTCGAAAATAAAATCCGCGACTACTGTCTTTTGCGATTTCGCCCCGAGATCGAGCGCCTGCAACTGCTCGAAGCGCCTCACCAGGAATGTGAACTGGGTTTGAAAAGCTGCGCCCCGCTCGCCTTCATAAAACGCGCCCAGAAACGGATTCGTTTCCGGCTCCATCACCCGCTGCGCGTTCAAACGCTCGCCCAGAATGCGCGCCAGCGTGCTCTTGCCGACTCGAATGGGGCCCTCAACTGCGATGTAGCGGGGAAGCTCGAAAAGATTCGCCATTGTGCTCGGTGCGGGAACTCAGAATTGGCAGGATATCTCGTATGCGCGTCAGTGGCAATTGCGGGAAGAGTTAATAGCTGACGCCAGGCATTTTCTAAATTTGAATTTCAGAATTCGGATCGCCCGAGCACCGCAGAATCAGGAATGACCGTCCGCAATCGATTTACAATCCAACCATGCTACTTCCCGTGCTTGCCGGAACGGCTGCTGTCGGCGCTCTCTGCACCGCCGGCTACCAGTCGATGGCGCCCACCGGCCAGTGGTACGGGCATACGTTCACGGGGCTCGCACGTGGAACGAAGAAACTCGCGCTCACCTACGACGACGGGCCCAACGACGCTCACACTCAAGAATTGCTCGATGTTCTTGCCAAGCACAATGTCCACGCCACTTTTTTTCTCGTTGGCCGTTATGTTCGCCAAACTCCCGAGCTCGCGCGCGAAATCGTGAAGGCTGGGCACGTCGCCGGAAATCATACGTTCACGCATCCCAACCTCGCGCTCATGAGCAAGGCCGACGTGCGAAAGGAACTCACGGACTGCCGCACCGCCATCGAAGATACGATCGGAGAGCACTCCAACCTTTTTCGGCCCCCGTTCGGAGGACGTCGTCCAGCGGTTCTCGGCATCGTGCGTGAATTGGGACTGCTTCCGGTGATGTGGAACGTGACAGGCTATGACTGGAATGCACCTCCAGCGGCTGAGATCGAAAGAAAATGCGCAAGGCAAATCCGTGGCGGAGATGTGATCCTTCTTCACGACGGCGGACACCGGCAGATGGGCGCCGACCGCTCGCAAACCGTGCTCGCCACCGACCACATGATTCAGCGATATAAAGCCGAGGGATACGAATTTGTGACCATCCCGGCAATGATGTCGATGTAAAGTGTGCGCTCTTCGCCAGACCTGACAAACTGTCCGCTCGACGAATCCGCTCGTAACGCAAGGAGTTTCAATGAATCGTCTTTTTCTTTTTCTGCTCTTGGCCACTTTCGCCGCCGCCCAGCCGAAAGCTCTCTTCTACATGACCGATAATCCGAACTCGGTGAAGTCGTTCACGGAGCACGCCGACAAAGTAGACATCCTCGTACCCGCCTGGTATTCCGTCGATGGCAACGGACTCGTTTACGGCGGCCCGAATCCGGGCTGTGCTGAAAACCGCCGCCGATCATCATGTTCCCGTCATGCCCATCGTGGCGCTGATGGTACAACTTGATCTTCACAAACTACTCACCACTTCGGCGTCACAACAGGCTTTCATCGCTGCAATTCTCGGCGAATGCGAAAAACACGGCTATGACGGATTTCAGATCGATTTCGAAAATGTGAATTGGACGGACCGCGATGTTCTTTCCACATTCGTCGCTGCAACCGCGACCGCCCTTCACAGTCATCACTTGCAACTCACCATCGCGACTGTGCCCAACGCGCCTGGTTTTCCGGGTAAGAGTGCGTTCTCACATTGGCTCTACTCCAACTGGCGCGGCGCTTTCGATCTGAAGGCGCTTGCGCAATCTGTCGACCTCATCTGCCTGATGACGTATGACCAGAACACGCGCTGGACTATGCCCGGCCCTGTCGCCGGATATCCGTGGACACGTCGCGAATCTCGAATATGCGCTGCACTCTGTCCCCAAAGAGAAGCTGTCGCTCGGTATTCCCCTCTACGGATATCACTGGTTTGCCGGAGATCCGGGCAAGGAAGAGAAGCCGAATCCCACGGCTGAATACATCGGCCAGCCCGAGGTCGAGGAATATGTCGCTGCCTATCATCCGCACGTCGAGTGGGATGCGAACGATCGCACGTCGTGGTTCTATTTCTATCGCGACGACATGCGCGACTGGGTCTTCTTTACCGACAAGCGCGGATTTCAGGAGCGCTTGAATCTCGTCCACGACCGCAACCTGCAAGGATTCTGCTCGTGGGTGCTGGGCACGGAAGATCCTGAAATCTGGACCCTGCTGCCTTCCCACAAATAAGGACATCGCGGTCACGAACGAAGGACTGGATGAATTTTGAAATCTGATTCCGGTCGGTGCTCCGATCGAAATCGAACCTAGAGCCTATGCCGCTGGAATTTTCGGTTATATCGTGATACGATATATATGGAGCAGATTTAGACGTCGCAAGGCTGATGTTAGAGCGGCGGCTCTGTCAGCGGCGCCTGCGTAAGGGAGTGAAGAGGAGGGATCGATGTTGGGGATCAAACTGGTGCGGCTAATCGAAAACCATTCCGAAGTACTGTCTGAAAGTTTGACAGAACAAATTCGTATCTCGGAGCGCACTTCTGACTTCCACAAGATCCCCGCGAAAGACTTACGGCTGGCAGCGACCGAGCTATACCGCAATTTGGGGTGCTTGACCGCTGTGGAGCCAGTGGGCCAAGCCTTGCGAGAGCAGCGCTCAAGCCACGTTACAAACGAAAGTGTTGGGCCTTCGATGCCGGGCGCCCGAACCACTCCTAAGCTTTAGCTGCCGCGAACGCCTGTTTCGCTGCGGCAATCGTCTTCTGCACATCTTCTTCGGTGTGCGCGGCCCCGAGAAATGCCGCTTCGTACTGCGATGGCGGCAGATACACGCCGCTGTCGAGCATGCTGCGGAAAAATTTCGCGAACTTCTCCGTGTCGGATTTCGCCGCCGAATCCCAATCCGTCACCGGGCCATCCTGGAAGAACCATGTGAACATCGATCCCACGCGGTTGTGGCAAAGGGCACTCCCGCTTCCTTCGCTGCCGCAGCCACGCCGTCGACCAGTTCTCCGCTCAACTTCTCAAGCCGCGGATAAATCTCGCTCTTCTTGTCGCGCAACTGTTTCAGCATCGCGCATCCCGCGGCCATCGCCAGCGGATTTCCTGACAACGTTCCCGCCTGGTACATCGGCCCCAGCGGAGCTACGAGGTCCATGATCTCTTTCGGGCCGCCGTACGCGCCAACCGGCAAGCCTCCGCCGATAATCTTTCCCATCGTCGTCAAGTCCGGACGAATGTTGTACAACTCCTGCGCTCCGCCAAACGCGAGGCGAAATCCCGTCATCACTTCGTCGAAGATCAGGACCGAGCGTTCCTTCTCGGTAATCATCCGCAGCCCGACCAGATAGTCGTCCGCTGCCGGTACGCAGCCCATGTTCCCAACGACCGGCTCGACAATCACGCACGCAATCTGGTGTTTGTATTTTTGAAACGCGTGCTCGACAGCGGAAAGATTGTTAAAAGGCAACGCCAGCGAGAATTGGATGAACTCGTCGGGAACTCCCGCCGATCCTGCGATTCCCAGCGTCGCCACCCCCGATCCGGCTTTCACCAGCAGCGCGTCCGCGTGCCCGTGATAGCACCCTTCAAACTTCACAATATATTTTCGTTTTGTATAGGCGCGCGCCAGCCGGATCGCCGACATCGTGGCTTCCGTCCCGGAACTGACGAACCGCACTTTCTGCATCGTGGGAAACGCGCTGAGGACGAGTTCCGCCAGGTCTGCTTCCGAGGGCGTGGACGCTCCAAAACTCGTGCCGTTGCAGGCCGCGCCGACGATCGCGTCGAGCACCGCCGGCTCCGCGTGTCCTAGAATCAGCGGTCCCCACGATCCGATGTAGTCGATGTATTCATTTTCGTCGGCGTCAAAGATGTGCGATCCCTTGCCCCGCACGATGAACGGCGGATCGGTGCCGACCGAACGGAACGCCCGCACCGGAGAGTTCACTCCCCCCGGAATCATGGACTCCGCGCGCTCTTGCAAGCGCCGCGATTGCTCAGTTTTGCGCTTCGACTTGGCCGGCATCAAATCCTCTCGACACGGAGAAAAGCGATGTCCCGCGGATGCAACCGAATACTATAGCAGCGCCTGCCGCGTGGAATTAATCAGATATTCATCCTCCTGCAATCCACGCGCAACATGCCGACAGTACCTTGAAGTCATCAAGTTGCCCTTCTAACCGGGAGGGTTGAAGGACAGTCTCGGGGGCTCCGGACTGTCCTTTTTGTTTTCTTAGCTCTCTTTCGACGATGCGCCAAGGGCAGAAGAGAAACCTGCTGTCCATTCCGATGAGGGTGTGCCAGCCTTCGTCGGTCTTCCAGGTTAACCACGATTAACCCCGCGCAGTATAATCAGCCCACCATGATCACCGTTTCCAAGGAGGATTATCTCAAGTCCATCCTCGAGGCTGAGACCGAGGGCGAAGCGGTCATCTCCGCGCGTCTGGCCCACTGGCTGAAAGTCTCGCCGCCCGCGGTTACCATGGCGCTGCGCCGCCTCAAGAAAGACGGATTGGTCCGCGTCGAAAGCAAAGGAGAAGTTCGGTTGACGGCGGCGGGTCGCAAGATTGCCCGCCGGCTAACGCTGCGCCATCATCTTATTGAACGCATGCTTTCTGAAATGTTTGGCATGGAGTGGTGGAAAGTTCATGACGAAGCCGAGCGTCTCGAGCATGCCGTGTCGCCGGATTTTGAATCGAAGCTGTTGTCGAAGTTAGGCTCGGGCGGCGCGTGCCCGCATGGCAATCTCAGCGAGCTGGAAAGTTCCGCGAGCCGCCGTCGCCGAGGCTTGGTCCTGCTGTCTAATGCCGAACTCGAGACCGCCTACACAGTGAGTGGAATCTACGAGCGCGATCGCGGTCTCCTTGAATTCCTCGAGCATCGAGGGGTGCGACCGGGAGCGAAGCTGCGCCTGGTGGAACGCAATTACGATCAAACGCTGACGCTGTCGACACCGTCCGGCAGAGTCTCGCTAGGCCCAGCCGCAAGCGAACGAGTTTGGCTGTCGCCGACCTCGCGACCCAAACACTGAAATTCTTGTGAGAGCGGTCGAGTCCGTTGTCATTTCGTGGCGCGCGGAGAAAGCTGGTGTTCTCGACTCCGCCAGAACCCGAAACGATAGATAATCATCCCCGTGGCTCAACTGGAGAATTTCCGCCTCAAAGTTTTCCGCGCAGTTGCCGAACACCTGAACTTTCGCAAAGCTGCCGAACGTCTCTTTCTGACGCAGCCGGCGATTACGCTGCAGATCAAAGCGCTCGAGGGAGACCTGGGCATTCGTCTTTTCGACCGCTCTGCCAACCGCATCACGCTCACTCCCCAAGGATCGGTCCTGCTTCGCTACGCCAATAAGATTGCGCAGTTGGCTGCGGAAGCCGAGCAAAAACTCGCTGCCTCTGACGGGCAGTTCTCCGGTGATCTGTCCCTCGGAGTATCCACTACGATCGCGCAATACGTGCTACCCCGCCTGATCGGGGCGTTTCTCAGCGAGCATCCGCGCGTTCAACTATTGCTGCACAGCGGCAACACCGAGGAAGTCGTACAGCTCTTGCTTGCGGATAAGGTCTCCGTCGGCCTCATCGAAGGGCCCGCGCGCGAGCGCGGCGTTCACACCGAACCATTCATGCGCGACGAATTGGTTTTAATCGCGCCGCCTGGCGCCGATGTTGAACATCTCTCTTTGCCACAGATGCTCGCATCGAATCTCTTGATGCGCGAGCAAGGTTCGGGCTCGCGCCACGTGGTCGAGACTGCTCTCGAGAAGGCCGGACTGAGATTGAAATCCTTCGAAACCGTGATGGATCTCGATTCTACTGAAGCCATCAAGTCGGCCGTCGAAGCCGGGCTCGGCATAGGATTCGTCTCGCGCTGGGCGATCTCAAAAGAGTTGGAGCTGGGTGCGCTGAAGACCGGAGTGGTCCGCGGCCTCCAAATGTCGCGCGACTTTTCGATCGTCACCCGCACCGGCCCCGAACTGCAAGGTGCGTCCGCCGCATTCCGCGCGTTCGCTATTGCCCGCGGGCGTCTTCTTTCTGAACCTCTGCGCAAGGCCCGTAAGATGGCCCCTGCAAGGCAATAAGCGCAGCTAATCACCAATTGAAATTGCTGCTTGGACGCGTCCCTTCCACCTGCCCCACACTTGTCGTGTGGATAAACGCATCTTTTTTATCGGACTGATTCTCGCGGCCAGCGGACTCGTCTCTCCTCCATTTGCGCTGCTCGGTGGCCTCGTTTATGGGCTCGCTTTGGCGCACCCGTACCAACTCGAAAGCAAGCAACTGGCGAAATTCCTGCTGCAGGCGTCGGTGGTCGGACTCGGTTTCGGGATGAACCTGCACGAGGTCGTGCGGGTCGGACGTTCGGGCTTTTTCTATACCGCCATGAGCATCACTGGCGTGATGCTCGTCGGCCTTGCGCTCGGATATCTCATCCACGTCAGCAAGAAATCTTCATTTCTCATCGCCGCGGGAACCGCGATCTGCGGAGGGAGCGCCATCGCCGCTGTCGGACCCATCGCCGATGCCAATGACGAAGAAATGGCGGTTTCGCTGGGAGCTGTCTTCATCCTCAATTCGATCGCGCTGTTTTTGTTTCCTGCCATCGGCTTTGCGCTGCACATGACGCAGTCACAATTCGGCCTGTGGTCGGCACTAGCGATTCACGACACGAGTTCGGTCGTGGGTGCGACCGCAAAATATGGAGCGGGCGCACTCGCCGTCGGGACCACGGTCAAACTGGCTCGCGCACTGTGGATCGTCCCTCTTTCCATCGCGACGGCCGTCACACTCAAGAGCAAAGCGCGAATCCAGTGGCCGTGGTTCATTCTGTTCTTCTGTCTTGCCGCGCTGCTCAACACGCTTCTACCGAGTTTCAACCCGGCGTTTGGCGCGCTAAGCCACCTCGGCAAAATCGGATTGACCGTGACGCTGTTCCTGATCGGCACGGGACTTAGCAAAGAAACACTGAAAAAGGTAGGCATCCGCCCGCTTCTGCAAGGGCTGACTCTGTGGATCATTGTCGGCGCCGCGACGCTAAGCTTGATCCTGATGAACTGGATTCATCTATAAAGCAGTGGCTCGTGATCAGCGGATAGAGAGCCGTAATCAAGCCTCATCGCCCGGCCCCCGCCTTCTTACTTCTTCAACTCCGCGGTCCAGTTCGACACCAGAACGAGCGGAGTCGGAAGGCTTTCAGGGAATGTGCTGAGGATGATTCTCTGACCGTCGGGACTCACGTCAAATGGCGTGCCCACGGGGGATGTGTACGTGATCTGGAACATCGGGCGGATCGGTCCCATTTCAAACTCTTCGCTTTTCGGATTGACCGATGCGGCACGAAGCATCAAGTCTGTTCCCGTAAACCAGATCTCTTTGCTGTCGCCCCGCCACGCGGGAAAAGTCCCGCCATTTTGCGAAACTTGCCAGCGCCCTTGTCCGCTGGGGAAATGCGTCACGTACACCTCTTCCCTCCCGGACTCTGTGGAACTATATGCCAGCCATCTACCGTCTGGGCGACAACCGGTACTGCACGATTCTTCCCGGATTTGGCGGAGCCGGCACGACCGTGAACGGTTTCTTGTCCCCCGTCGTGGGACTCGCCCACACTGCAATGCCGGTAGGACCCTTCTGCGCTGTGTACACGATGTAGTGAGCATCCGGCGAAAACTGCGGCGATAAGAAAGTTGGTACGTCCTCGGTACTTTCGAAGAGCACTTCCTCCTGCCCGCCTCCGTTCGCCAGCCGTGCGCGAATCGACGTTCCTTTCATGATCGTCGTTCCGTTCTGTCTCGTGTAGATCACTTTCTGGCCGTCCGCAGACCATGATGGCTCCAGATGAGTCGCGCCCCCAAACGTAAGCCGCGTGCGCGATCCGCGAGCCAGGTCGACTACCCAGATGTCCGCCTGCGGATCTCCCATCGCCACCGCCAGCCGCTTGCCATCGGGAGAAATCCTGCCTGCACCCTTGTAAAACGCGCGTTCCCCGACCTTGGCCAGCGTATTTCCCTTGATGTCCATCCAGACCAGATCGTTCCCCAAGGTGCTTGATCCGGGTTCATATACCAGGAGCCCGTTCTGGCTGACGCTGAAACTCGTGTGCCAAGTCCCGGTGTCGTACTCGACGAGATTGGCTACGTTGACCACTTCGCCGGAAATCGCGCCTGTCCGGGGATCGAATTTTTGCGCCTCAAGCTGCGATTGGTTGTGGTAAAGCAGATAGCCAGACGCGTATTGCGCGCCGGCGTCGGCGTTTAACAAATGCTTGTACGTGCCGTCCTGCAGGTTTCCAAAATAAATTCCATGTTCTGCGTCACCCGAGTGGTTGGTGGCGAAGAACAGAAAATGTTTGCCGTCGGGCATGAATTGTGGCCAGCGGTGCGTCGTATGCTTGGCAGTTTCGAACTGCGTCACGCGCGTCGGAGATCCTCCAGACGCGTTGATACGCCACAACGTATCGCGGTAGTCAGGTTCATAGAGGATGACGTTGTCCTGATTCCACGATCCGCCACGCGGGTTTGGCGCTTCGGCCAAGACCGTCACTGGGCCGCCAGTGGCAGAGACTTTTTTCAGCTGCCCATCGCCAAAGAATCCGATGAACTTTCCATCAGCCGACCAGAATGGAAACGCGGCACCCTCAGTTCCATCGATTTTCGTTGCGGCCAGGTTACCCAGAAATTGCACCCAGATCGACCCTCGTTCTTTCTGCGTTCGTGCGCAAAAAGCGATTGCCGTTCCGTCGGGGTTGATGGTTGGAGGCCCGGAAAAATCACCGGTGAAGTCGAAGGTCATTTGCGGCGGAGGATTCAGGGCCGACCGAATTGTCCGCGCCGTTTCATTGCCCCGAAAATTGGATAAAACCAGTGCGGCGATCAGAAGCGCTGCTAACGCGCCCCATATCAAATGGGCGCGCCACCGCGGTGCCGCGTCGACCGGCGGGGGGACTGCCGGCGCGGAACCGCCACCACTCGCGATCCAGCGAAGTTCCCGTCCCACATCCGCCGCGCTCTGCCAGCGCTGCTCGGGGTCTTTTTCTAAGCATCCCTGCACCACGTGGTCCAGTGCGGCGGGTGCTGACGGTTGAACGGAGGAAATCGTCGCCGGATCCCGTTCCAAGACTGCAGCCATGGCGCTGGCCGCTGTCTTGCCTTCGAATGCGCGCTTGCCCGCGGCCATCTCGTAGAGCACAGCGCCGAGAGCGAAGATGTCCGAACGTGGGTCCGCTTCCTTGCCCTCTACCTGCTCGGGCGCCATGTACTGGAAGGTACCCATCACGGTGCCCTGCGCCGTCAGGGGATGACTCCCCAGTGGCGTCGACATGGTCATGGTCAAACTCGACGATGAATCCGACCGAATGCGCTAGCGCCTTCGCCAGGCCAAAATCCATCAACTTCGCGCCGGTTTTAGTCAACATGATGTTTCCGGGCTTCAAGTCGCGATGCACAACGCCGCCGCGATGCGCTTTTTCCAGTCCATCGCAGATTTCGATCCCGTATTTCAGAACTTGCGTGACAGGCATCGGCCCTTTTCGAAGCCGATCGGCCAAGGTCTCGCCCTCCAGACACTCCATCACCAGGTAGTCCATACCGTCCTGATGGCCGATGTCGTGGAGCGTGCAAATATTGGGATGGTTCAGAGAAGAGATGGTTCGCGCTTCGCGCTCGAAACGCTGCCGGGCTTCGGCGTTTTCGGAAAGATGCTGGGGAAGAATCTTGATTGCAACGGTGCGGTCGAGTCGCGTGTCCCGGGCGCGATACACTTCGCCCATTCCGCCCGCCCCAAGCGGAGATTGAATCTCGTACGGCCCAAGTTTCGTGCCAGAGTTAAGCCCCATGCGTCCGCGCAATTATAGTGCACCGCAAAATCGTGCGCTGCGCCTGCCTCTGTGCCCGTTCCTGCCCTTTAAATTCGCCTTTTGTAGCGGCTCTTGATGGGACCATAGCACGATGCTTGCGGCGGACAACAGGTTCCTCGGCCCATCGCTTTTCGGCATGACGATGTGGTTGCAAAGCGCGTAGATCAAACGAGACCCAGAGATAGTTAACTATAGTTAATATTCTATGGTGTACACTTGTTAAAAGCTTTTGGGGATCTCCATTGCATGAGTCGTTCTGACAAGACCACCGATCCGGCTCTGCCCCGCGCCGGACAACTCGACTCCGCGAAAAGTCACCTTTCGCTCTCAAACGTTCACGGCTCCATCGAAGTCCCGCATCATGAGGCCAGATTCTGGGAGCAATGGCGCGCCTTTGTCGGCCCCGCGATTCTCGTCAGCGTCGGCTACATGGACCCCGGCAACTGGGGCACCGACCTGCAAGGCGGTGCGCAATTCAAATACGGACTTCTATGGGTCGTTGGCCTCGCCAGCGTGATGGCGATTTTCATGCAAGTTATATCCGCGCGCCTCGGGAGTCGTTACTGGAAAAGATCTCGCACAATGCTGTCGCGATTGGTATCCGGAGCTGGACGCGCTGGCCGAACTGGCTGATGAGCGAAGTCGCTATCGGCGCCTGCGATCTCGCCGAAGTCCTGGGCAGCGCCGTCGCGCTCAACCTGCTCTTCCACATCCCGCTGCTCTGGGCCGTCATCATCACCGGACTTGATGTGCTGCTGCTCCTCGGCCTGCAGAACTTCGGCATGCGCACAATCGAAGCCGTCGTTCTGTTGCTGGTGGCGACCATCGCGGTCTGCTACTTCATTGAGATATTTGTTCTCCCGCAGACGCGTCCACAATTTCTCGAACTCGGGCAGGCGTTCCTGACGCCTCATTTTCGCGAAGCGGGCATGCTCTACGTCGCGATCGGGATCGTCGGCGCCACGGTGATGCCACATAACCTGTATCTGCACTCGGCGCTGGTGCAAAGCCGCCGCTTGCAAAAGGACGACTCTTCCATTCGCCGAGCGCTGCAGTTCAACACCATCGACTCCACCGTTGCCCTCACGGTCGCATTCTTTGTGAACGCCGCCATCCTCGTTCTGGCGGCTACGGTATTTTTTGGGAAGACGGGCGTCACGGTTCCCGGCGGACACTTCGTCGCCTTCAACGCCAACAGCGACTGGATCCGAGTCGCTTATCTGACGCTCGCTCCACTTCTTGGCACTGCCGTCGCAAGCACAGTCTTCGCAATCGCGCTGCTGGCCGCCGGACAAAGCAGCACCATCACTGGAACCCTTGCAGGCCAGGTTGTGATGGAAGGCTTCATGCACTGGCGCATCAAGCCCTGGGTGCGGAGGCTCATTACGCGTGCCCTCGCGATCTTGCCTGCGGTCCTTGTGATCAGCTTGCGCGGCAATAGCAGCGTCACCGACTTGCTGACATTGAGCCAGGTCGTGCTCGCGCTGCAACTTCCTTTTGCGATGTTTCCTCTCCTGCATTTCACGAGTTCTCGAAAGCGCATGGGCGCGTGGAAGAACGGGCGCTTTCTCCTGATCGCCGGATGGGCCAGTGCTATCCTGATCACCGCCATGGACGTCTACGGCCTCCCCGACTCCGTGCGAACGGTGTGGCAACTCATCAGCGGCGGATAACCGCGCGAATACGACCATCGGAGGCGAGCAGCAAGCGACTCATGTACGACACGATCCTGGTGACGCTCGATGGCACGTCGACCGACCGCGCCATCATCGAACACGTGAAGCAGCTCGCCAGGCTAGCGCACAGCCGCGTCGTCTTGCTGCATGTCGCCGACGGATGGGCGGCGCGAACCTACGGCCCCGATGCCGTCAGTCCAGAAATTTCGGAAGACACCGCATACCTTCATCGCGTGCAGGCGGAGTTTCAAAAGGAAGGCATCCCCGCCGATGCCGAACTCGCCTTACGGAGAGCCTTCCGAGCAAATCGTCAAATGGGTGGAGAGCAAAGGCTGCGACCTTGTCGCGATGAGCACTCACGGACACCGCTTCCTCGCCGACATCTTCCTCGGCGAAACCGCGACCCGCGTCCAGCACCGAATCAGCGTCCCTGTCCTGCTGCTCCGCGCAAGGTGAGTCAAATCGTGTCGTGTTTCCCCGCGGTTCGGAGTGGGGCCGCCAGCGAGTGTAGAATTTATGGGGCCGGTAAGAGGAGGAGGCTAAAAGGGCTGCGGAACGTCAATTCGGTTTCGACGGATACTTGTAACTGTTCTGCCGTTCCGTCTTGCAGCATTTTCTTCTCGGCTTTTTTCTGCGCCTTGGCGTACTTCTTCTGCGCCTTCGCCTGTTTGCGATTCGCCTTCGCATCCGCGCGCGCCTGCGCGTCGCCGTTCGGCAATGGCTGCGAGTAAGATGAGAGCCGTAAAACGAAGCCCGCCCACCGCGAGAAGAAGAACCGCAAGAAGATCGCTTCATGGATTCAACTGATTCTCCCGCATTCTACAGCTCGTCCGCGAGTCCGCAGCATTTCCGAGGAACGAGCAAAGTCACTCCTTGCACGGGAAACCTCACGGGTGCCCCCTCAGGTGCGCCTGTGCTTAGGGTGCTCCCCGCCCTACGCAATTCCCACCGAACGAATTACACTAATAAGTTGCGATCTACGTACTGCCGCACGCCAGTGCGCGCAATCATCCCTTCCAAGGAAGGCACATCATGTCGGTAAACAGTTTTAATAGCCGTTCCACCCTCAAAGTCGGCAACAAAGAATACGAAATCTACCGTCTCGCCGCGCTTGACAAGCAGGGAATCTCCACCACGCACCTGCCTTTTTCGCTGCGCATCCTGCTTGAAAACCTGCTCCGCACCGAGGACGGCCGCAACGTCACCAAGGAAGAAGTGCTCGCGCTCGCCAACTGGAACAGCAAGTCCAAGCCCGACAAGGAAATTGCCTTCACTCCCAGCCGCGTCCTGCTGCAGGATTTCACCGGCGTCCCCTGCGTGGTCGATCTCGCTGCCATGCGGGACGCCATGAAGCAGCTCGGCGGAGATGCCACGCTCATCAATCCCTTGCAGCCTGTTGAATTGGTGATCGATCACTCGGTGCAGGTCGACGAGTTCGGTACCGCGAGCGCGCTCGACATGAATGCGCTCCTCGAATTCCAGCGCAACAAAGAGCGCTACTCCTTCCTCCGCTGGGGACAAACCGGATTCCGCAACCTCGCCATCGTTCCGCCCGACACCGGCATCGTTCATCAGGTTAATCTCGAATATCTCGCGCGCGTCGTCTTCGTCCACGAAGCTCCCGGCAAGCGCACAGCTTACCCCGACACGCTCGTGGGAACCGACAGCCATACGACCATGGTTAACGGATTGGGCGTGCTCGGCTGGGGCGTTGGAGGCATTGAAGCCGAAGCAGCTATGCTGGGACAGCCGGTTTCCATGCTGATTCCTCTTGTAGTGGGCGTGAAGCTGACCGGACGCTTGCGCGAAGGCGCGACTGCCACTGATCTCGTCCTCACGGTGACTGAGATGTTGCGCAAGCACGGCGTCGTCGGAAAGTTTGTCGAATACTTTGGTCCGGGATTGCGCGATCTGCCACTCGCTGATCGCGCGACGATCGCGAATATGTCTCCTGAGTATGGCGCGACGTGCGGAATCTTCCCCATCGACAAAGAGACGCTGAAATATCTGAAGCTCACCGGACGCAGCGCCGAGCAGATTGCGCTCGTCGAAGCCTACGCTCGCGAGCAGGGATTGTTCCACGACGACAAAACTCCCGAAGCCGAGTACTCGGAATTGCTCTCGCTCGATCTCGCGACGGTCGAGCCGAGTCTTGCCGGCCCCAAGCGTCCGCAGGATCGCGTTGTCCTGTCGCAGGCTGCGGAGTCGTTCGCCAAAGCCCTGCCCACGCTCAAGAAGGTCGCGAAGGTTGCCGCTCCCGTCGTTGGAACAGCGGTCGGCAACAAGGCGAACTGGGAGCAGGAAGGCGGAAGTCCCGCCGCCATCGGCGTCGAAGATCCCAACGTTCACGAGCACGTATCAGCTTCGGTGAAGGACTCGTTGAAGCACGGCAGCGTCGTGATCGCGGCGATCACGTCTTGCACGAACACTTCGAATCCTTCCGTATTGATTGGCGCTGGGTTGCTGGCCAAGAAAGCAGTCGAGAAAGGCCTGAGCGTTCCGGCGTGGGTCAAAACGTCGCTGGCTCCAGGATCGAAAACCGTGACCGACTATCTCGCCAAAGCGGGATTGACGCCGTATCTCGAAAAGCTCAAGTTCCACACTGTCGGCTACGGATGCACGACTTGCATCGGAAATTCCGGACCGCTGCCTGACGAGGTCTCGAAGGCGATCGACGACAAGGAATTGGTCGTTGCCTCGGTGCTCTCCGGAAACCGCAATTTTGAAGGACGCATCAACTCCGAAGTGCGCGCCAATTATCTGATGTCGCCTCCGCTGGTAGTCGCATTCGCGCTCGCCGGCCGCATCGATGTCGACATGCGCAAGGATCCGATCGGCAAAGGGCAGAGACGGGCAACCCGTCTATCTCGCGGATATCTGGCCCAGTTCGCGGGAGATCGACGAGGCAATGGCGCAGTCGATCACCTCCGAAATGTTTTCCAGTTCGTATGCTGAGGTGTTTCAGGGAGACGAACGATGGCGCGGGCTCGCCGTTCCTAAGGGCGAAACCTACGCGTGGGAGGGCGACTCCACCTACATCCGCCGCGCCCCTTACTTCGATGACATGGCCGTGAAACCCGCGCCCATCGCGGAAATCAGCGGCGCGCGCGTGCTCGCCGTTCTAGGCGACAGCGTCACCACTGACCACATCTCGCCCGCCGGCTCGATCAAGAAAGACAGTCCCGCGGGAAAGTATCTGCAGGAACACGGGGTGAAGCCCGCCGAGTTCAACTCTTATGGATCTCGCCGCGGAAATCATGAAGTGATGGTGCGCGGCACCTTCGCCAACGTCCGCCTGCGCAACAAGCTGGTCGCGACCGAAGGCGGATATACGCGCCATCTTCCGACGAACACCGAAATGTCGATCTTCGACGCGTCGGAAAAATATCGTGCCGCAGGAACGCCGCTCGTGATTCTCGCTGGCAAGGAATACGGATCAGGATCGTCGCGCGACTGGGCCGCCAAAGGCCCGGCCCTGCTGGGCGTGCGAGCCGTGATCGCCGAAAGCTACGAGCGCATCCACCGCTCTAATCTGGTGGGCATGGGCATCCTGCCGCTGCAATTCCTCGCGGGAGAGAACGCCGAATCCCTAAAGCTGACCGGCGAAGAAGTTTTCGAGATCGCCGGAATCAGAAGCGTCGTGGAGAAATTCGCCGCCGGAAGCCAGGTAAAAGTCCGGGCAACAGCAAACGGAAACGAAACCGAATTCACCGCGCTGGTAAGAATCGACACCCCGCAAGAGGCGCTCTACTACGCCAACGGCGGAATTCTCCAGTATGTCTTGCGGCAGTTGTTGGCGAGCAAACCGCAACCGGTGGGGGCATAGGCGTTCACTGCAAATTAATACGTGCAACTTGGGCCGCGACGGTATCAGGATGTAGGGAAAAAGAATGACTGGCTTCGTGTTGGCCGCGGATTCTTGGTTCGACATGTTGCCCACATTGAACGATGGCGAAAATATTCACTTTGCAAACTTCGGCTCAGGCTCGACAACAATACCATCGAATGTCGCTGCTAATATTCGGCCGGACGCCACGCTGATGCTACGGATCGGAAGGCCCGCCTCTGGACCGCGCTGCCAACTGCGTCCTTCGTCGAGGCTCTCGAAGATCGATCCTCCTGCGGCCGCCAGTAACGCGCGCGTTATCCTCGTCGCGATAGATCGAGCTGATATCCATCTCCGGCAATCCGTCCGACATGGCATGCCATGTTGCACCCTCATCTGAACTGCGGAAACCCCCTGATCGAGTTGCAATGATGATCTGTCCTATCGGAGTGAGTACGAGACTGCGAATTCCTTTTGGCGCGACAGAAAGATGCCATCGCGTACCACCGTCATCGGAAACAACAATCGCAGTGCCTGTGGTTGCGACCACCAAGTTGTCGAGAGACTCTACCGCGATGAAGTCCTGCAGGCCAAGGATCTCCCCACCGCTCCATGTCCTTCCTTCGTCCATGCTTTTCAGCAGTCCGTGTGAAGTCGCGGCGAGCCAGCGACCATCTCTAAGATCGAGATTATTCACGCGTGCATCAGAAATCACGGACGTCGGCCGGGAGTTGACGGCGTGCCTTCGGGTACTCAACTGGTTTTGTGAATCTTCGGCGGCGGCTAATTCCGTGGGATGCCACCGCCGAGACTTCCTTCCTAGTAGAAATATGCCTTGGCCTGTACCGGCGACCAAGTCTCCTTTGACGGTTTGTTGTAGCGAGAGAACATCCCGGCCACCCAGACCGTTGCTCATTTGTTGCCAACGCTCGTCATCTCGATTGAAGGAAAACACTCCGCCGGATTCGCGGTCATTGGCGATACCAACATAGAGGTTGGTTGGATTGTTTCTGTCGGCGACGATGGCTGTTACGTAACGACGCGCATAGCCGTCGTTCGATGGCGCGAATGTCCGGCCTCCATCCTCACTCAGCAGTACACCGAGGCGGTCCGTAGCGAGCAGTACTCGATTGGAATGTCGTGGATCGATCAGCACATCATTCACGACGATGGAGCGACGGCTGGCCCGCGTCCAAGATGTACCGCCGTCGACTGTTCTCCAGAGACCTTCCGTCGTACCGGCAAAAATAATCCGGAGATTCCTCGGGTTCTGCCGTAGAACGTGGGTCCGCCGCGCCGAGTAAGGGATGTCCTGCACTTTGCGAAATGTCCTGCCGCCGGTTGTGCTGCGATAGATTCCGGAACATGCGCTGGCGAGGACAATGTTTGGGTTCGAGCCATCCACCATGATCGAAAAAACATCGGAGTCGTAATCCAGGCCTCGGCTCACTTTTTGCCAAGTATTACCGCCATCTTTCGTCTTCCAGGGCAAATGCCATGTACCTGCATAGATCACATTCGAGTCTTTCGGATCTAGGGCGACCGATTGAATGTTCCTGATCTCAGCATCCCCCTCGGGTGAGATTTTCTTCCACGTGTCGCCCGAAGTTGCGCTGCGATAGATTCCGTCGATAGCGCCCGCAACCAGGGTGCTGGGGCTTGTCCCGGAGATTGCCAGAGCGCGAATCGATTTGCCATGCATGGCCGGCAGCGGTTCCCAGGTGAAACCGCCATCGCGGCTGCGAAAAAGGTCGCCGCGCTTGGGGTCTTCCGCGCTCCACGCGGAAATAAAGATCGTTTTCGGTTCGTCGGGATCCGTCACGATGTGGTCGAGTACGTAATCTCCACCGCCAAGCTGAGTGCAGTAGGACCAGTGGCGACCACCGTCCGTGGAAAGAAAGACAGCACCTGTGCCAGTGCCAAGAAATATACGATTGGAATCCTGCGGATCGTAAGCCAAGCTACGGGCGGTGCCCCCTTCGGGCCCGAGCAACTTCCAGGTCTCGCCCCATGCCTGGAGTGAAAGCAACACTGTTGTGCAGAAAAGAAACCGGAGCGCGAGCCGGCCAAGTTTCAGGCGGGTGGCGGTCGATGTGGCGGTTCGATTCACGGAAGAGTTCGGCCTGGTTTCGCTATCAGTATGAACCAGAAAGAACCAGGCTTACGTTTCCTCTTCGTGAACCTGCGGCGGCGAGCTGCGCACGTAAAACTAGTCACGGCGCATGCTTAAACGTCTCCGTTGATTGAAGCCATAAAACAGAGACCGTGCTGGTTTGGTGTTTGAGGATGACTCAAGCCTTCTACTGGTAATTCCCTCAGTTCCTGTCAGACTTTTCTTAACCTAAGATTTCGCCCTACTGAGAGTTGTTGGGCGTCATGGGATTTGTGTGGGCCCGCGGATGGAGGCTGGGCGAATTCCAGGCTTGAGGTGTTCCTTGACGAGATATCCAATCGTCGCGACGATGGCTCTCTTGGTAGCACTGGCGGGATGCGGAAAAGCGCATTTGCCGTACATCACGTCCATCGCTGTGCTCCCTGCAGACCCGAATGTGGCGGCAGGAAGCACTCAACAATTTACCGCTCAAGGAACGTTTAGCGACAACGCCACGCGCGACGTAAGTTCTTTCGTGACCTGGAGTTCTTCCAGCTCCCGCGGTTGCGTCCATCGCTGACACCGGCCTCGCCACGACTTTCGTCAGCGGCACAACCGTAATCACAGCATCGTGGTCCCCGGTGAGTGGCGAGGTCAGTGGCTCAACCACCCTCACAGTTGGTCCGCCTGTGTTGGTCTCGATTGCTGTTATCGACAACTCCGTGACTCCAGGGCCGAACTCGATCGGTCCCGTCCAGATCGCCAACGGCACCAGTCATCAGTTCTTTGCGGTTGGGGTTTACAGTGATGGCGGATTGCGCAATATCACCAGGTTGGTCGACTGGTCGGCCGCTCCAGCCAATGTCGGATCGGTCAACACGGCGGGACGCGCCAACGGCGTTGGGATCGGCAGCGCTACAATTTCCGCGACTGATCCGGCAACATCGATCGCCGGGAGCGCAACGCTGAACGTGACCGGCGCAACGATCAGCAGCATTGTGATCTTGCCTTCGACACCCACCATCGCTCCGCTGACGCAACTGACGATGTCGGCCAAGGGATTCTTCAGCGACGGGACCACGCAGGACATCACGCTCGACACGCATTGGACCAGTTCCAATGCGGCGGCGGCTACCATTACTACTTCCGGACCCCCGGGAATAGCAACTGGAGTTGCGGCAGGAACGACTACTATTGGCGCTACTTTTGGCCCTGTCACGGGCTCGACGACATTGAGCGTGAGTGCCGCCACTCTCACCGCGATCTCCATCACACCTGCTTCTTCTTCAATTGCGCCGATCGGCATGGCGGTCCATTCGACGCTACCGTTAACCGCAACCGGAACTTTCAGCGACGCCTCTACCCAGGATCTGACCACAATCGCCACATGGACTGTTGTGCCAAGTGACAATTCCATCGCCTCAGTGGATACAAGCGGGATCGTAACCAGTGTCGCGCCAGGCGCCGCTACCGTGACGGCGACTTTTGGTGCAGTCTCACAGTCCGCCTACATCAATGTTGAGAACGTCGCTTCGTTGGCGATCACCCCCTCGTCGGCCAGCATCGCTAAAGGAACGCAGACCAAATTCACAGCCACCGCTACGCTGACGGATGGCAGTACGCAAGATGTTTCCTCTTCTGCCGGATGGACGACGAGTTCACCAGCCGTCGCTACCGTCAGTAACATCACGACCTCGGCAGGTTCGGCCTTTGGAGTTGCGGCAGGAACGACCACGATCAATGCGTCGCTCGATGGCAAGACGTCGTCGGCTCAACTTACCGTGACGGGTTCCATGATGACTTCCATCTCTTTCACCCCGGCTGCCCCACAGGACATCGAACTTGGCGCAATCCAGCAGTATCGTGCGATCGCCACGTTCAGCGATTCGACCTACCAGGACATCACCGATCAGGTTGCATGGAGTTCGTCCGACCCGTCCGTCGCCGTGATCGATCCCGTCAGGTCCGGCTACGGGAACGGGAGTTGGGACCACCATGATCACCGCAGTGGGAACGATCAACCAGCACGTGGCGAGCGACACGCAGGTTTTGACGGTGCATTGAATCGACACACGTGGTTTCACTTCTGTCGACGGCACTAAACAAGGCGCGTACCAGTTTTGGAGGGTAGTCCATGAAGACCATGGCTGTGCTCATCGTGACCGCCGCCCTGCTGCCTGTATGGGCGTGGTCTCAGGAGCATCCCAAATACGAAATCGCGGTTGATTATTCGTGGTCTCACTTCCAGGGTGTCGACTATACATTTCCGAACTTCAACTTCAATCGCTCGTACAACCTGAACGGTGGCGGCGGATCCTTCGCCTATGACTTCACTCGTTTCTTTGGTCTGAAAGCCGAGGTTCAGGGATACAAGAGCGGCACCGAAACTTTGACTGTGCCGTCGGGCAATGTGTTTGTCCCTGGAGGCGCGACCGCCCAGGCTTCCGGCAGCCTTTTTACATTTCTCTTCGGCCCTCAATTCGGAAAGCGCTACGGCGTCTTCCGTCCCTACGCGCACGCCCTGGTGGGAGGAGCGCACGCCAGCATTTATGAAAGCGCCTGGAAAAACCTGGGCCTCAACCAGTTCAAGGGTTTCCCCAGCAACCAGGCTCTCGCTGCTGATGCCGGCATTGGGCTCGACATCGCCCTCGGGCGGCATCTCGCAATTCGCCCGGCGGAGGTCAGTTACCTGTTCACCGATTTCAACAACGCTCTCAGCAAGAATGAGAACAGCTTCCGTTATCTCGGCGGCGTGGTGTTCAATTTAGGAGGCAGCAGTTCGCCCCAGCCCACCGCTTCGACGTCCGTCTCGCCGAATGAATTGTTTCCGTGGGAAGGCCCGGTGGCTGCGAGCGTCCACCCTGCAAATTTCAATCCGAAACACACCCTCGGCTACGCGTGGAAGAGTACCGGCGGGAAAGTTACGCCCGATGGACCCACAGCGAAGATCGATACGGCTGGTCTCGCGCCGGGAACCTACACGGTCACCAGTGCGGTGAGCGATCCAAAGTTGAAGAAGCTATTACCCGTGTCGTCGACAGCAACATTCACCGTGAAAACTCCACACTCTCCGGTTGTTACGTGCAGCGCGGACCCGAGCAGCGTGCAGTCCGGCCAATCTGTGGTCATAACGACACAAATGAGTAGTCCTGATCAACAGCAGTTGAAAGAACACACCTTCTCGGCCAGCTCCGGCGCGATTCGGGAACGTGAAACGAAACCGGGCAACGAACCTGGCAGCTTCACTTCCACCGCGATGCTCGACACCACCGGCGTTCAACCGGGGCCGGTAACCGTGACGTTGGACGTGGCCGATATCCATGGTCTCGCTGGGCGTTGCAACGTAACGGTGAGTGTGCAGGCTCCGCCGCCTCCGCCAGCGCCACCCATGGCTAGCGAGACTTTGCTCGGAGAGTGCGAGTTTAACAACACGAGACGTCGCGCCCGTGTCGATAATCAGTGCAAGGCTCAACTCGACGGCGTCGCGCTTCGCCTCCAGCAGGATCCGGACGGAAAAGGAGTTATTGTTGGTTTTGCTGAGAGCCGTGAGGCGATCAAGGGTCAGGATCTCGCGGCATATCGCGCCTACAACGCCAAGAAATATCTGACAAGCGGAGAAGGCAAGCAACGAATTGATTCCAACCGCATCGAGGTGCGCAAGAGCCAGGCGACCGATCAGGGCAAGAAAGCAATTTTCTATTTCGTACCCGCCGGGGGCCAGTTCACACCTGGGAATAATTCCGTCGTCGACGAAAGCAAGATGCCGAAGAACACGATGGGAACGCCAAAGAGGTGAACTGAAGCATGCGTTCGGTGAAGAACGATGTCTCTGAGACCAATCTTTTGCACCTGATGACGACGACTTCCTTCTACTGTTCGTTAGTTAAATCGGTCTGAAAGGCCGGCGCCAGAGGCTGTCCCGTCGACTGCTGTCTTTTAGCCGTTCCGCAGTGCCACCATGGGCTCGACGCCGGCAGCACGCCGCGCAGGGATTACTGACGCCAGGAGCGCAGCGATACCGAGCATCAGGGCTGCGAGAGTCAGCATGATCGGGTCCCATGGTTTAACCCCGAAAAGCTGATTGCTCATTAGATATCCGGATCCAATTGCTGCCGGAATGCCAAGTGCCAAGCCAATTCCTGTCTGTGAAAAAGCGTTGCGCAGGACCATCTTGATGACCTGTCCTCGATCCGCGCCCAGCGCCATTCGAACACCAATCTCGCTGGTCCGCTGTTCCACGGAGTAAGCCGTCACTCCATACAGACCGACCGCGGCGAGCAAAAGGCCAAGGGCGCCGAAGAGCGTGGTCAAAGTTGCGATCATATTTTCCTGCTGGAAATCAGAAGCGACGACTTTGGTGTATGGATCTACTCCGTAGAGAACAAAATTAGGATCGATGCCCGCGAGCGCCTTGCGCACTCGGTCTTCCATGCCCGCCGGATTTCCAGGAGCCCAAAGCACGATGTTGTACAAGTAGTGCGACCAGATTTCGCCACTGTTATATTCCGGCGCGTCATACGTTACGGTCTGAGCCTCCGGCAGCCAGTACATCGGCCGAATCGGCTCCTTATAGTCATACGTCATATACCGCATGTCTTTCACGACGCCGACGATTTCGAAGAGTGCGGAGTACTTGATTTTGTCTGGTCCAAAATGCTGCCCGATCGGATTCTGGTCTTTAAAGAATTTCTTGGCGAACGCTTCGTTGACGACTGCGACCTTGCGGGTCGTCTCTGTGTCCTCATCCGTAATGGCGCGGCCGAGTGCCATCTTGGCGCCGATGGTTTCAAAAAATCCCGGCATGACTCGCGCAAATCCCGCTCCCGTGTCTTCCTTGGGTGCAGGCTCGGGCCGGCCTTCCACGCGAATGCCGTTGTTCCAGCTGTCGCCGCTCATCGGAGCATAAAGCGCAGGGGCGACCATTCGCACGCCTGGAATCTGGCGCAAGCGATCATCGATTTGTTCGAACAACGGCTTGAGTTGTTCCGGTTTATAGTTGCCCAGAATTGGATTGATCCAGGCGATGTACCTGCCCTGAGTTTCAAAGCCAAAATTCTGGTGTTGCAGGTTCCTTAAACTCTGACCGAGCAAAGCTGCAGCGGAAAGCAAGACCAGCGACATCGCTCCCTGCGCGATTACCAGGGATTTCTGCGCCCACGAGCGTCCACCGCCCACCGAACGATTCGCGCCACGAAGCGCTTCGACCGGATCTGCGTGGGATGTGACCCACGCCGGAGCAATCCCAAAAATAATTCCCGTTAGAACGGAAATCCCGAAGGTGAAGAGCAGTACGGGTAAGGAGGGCGTTGCTTTGATCGGCACGAAGTTGTTGGGCCCGCCGGTTTGAAAAGCAAGGTGCAAGATCAATCTTGTTCCACCGTAGGCGACCGCTATGCCCAAGACCCCGCCGATTGCCGCCAGCGTAATGGATTCGACCAATGATTTTCGAACCAGCCGCCCTCGCGAAGCACCCAGCGCCACTCGCACGGATGTCTGCGTGCGATCCTTCAACCCGCGCGCCAGCATAAGATTTGCCAGGTTCCCGCAAGCGACCAGCAATACACATGCGGAAGCGACCAGAAGCAGCTTCAGCCCTTCCTGATACTGCGATCGCATGGCGGTTACCCCGGCATCCCCGGGCGTGAGGTGTAGCGTCTGCTGTTGCCAAAGTTGTTTTTCGCCGGGCTCCATGTCAGGCACGTGGCTCGCTAACCAGTTCTGGAATTCCACCCTCAGCTCAGCTTCGAGCGACTTGGGATTTGTTCCCGGGCGCACTCTTCCGATCAGATCGAGGAAGTTGCCGTTTGGCCGCTTCAGTCTTGCTGTGGCTCCGTCGATCAGCGGTTCAGTCGTGACAGGCAACCAGAAATCCGGCATGCCCCCGCCAGACAGTTTCGCTCCAAAGAATCCCGGAGCAGCAACACCGATCACCGTGAAAGAATGCCCATTGATCTGGTAGCCGGCGCCTACTACGGAAGGATCCGATCCATACTTGTCCTGCCATATGTGGTAGCTCATCACCGCTACCGGCGGTGCGCCCTCCTGGTCGTCTTCGTCGGTCGTGAGGCGTCCGATCCACGGTTGAACGCCGAACGTCCTAAAAAAATTCCCGGAAACATACTCCCCATTGCGCGTATCCGCCGGCGCCTGCGATCCCTCTCGACGAACCCCGAGCGCTGCATTGCCTGCTTGCAGTGCTGCCAAATCGGTGAACTCAGGGGTGTGTGCACGAAAATGCTTGTAGGTTTCCCACGAGAACAGGGCAAAATCACCGTCGTCCCCCTGGGTATAGCCGCCCCAGTTGCAACACCGGTCTTTGTCTCCGATACGCCAAAGCTCTTCCGGCTTGGTCACTGGCAGCGACTTCAACATGACCTGGTGCACCAGCGTAAAGATCGCTGTTGTGGCTCCAATCCCGAGTGCCAGCGTGATCAGAGCTGTCGCTGCAAATCCAGGTGCCTTGCGCAGTTGGCGTACCGCGTCACGGAAATCCGCAAGCATTTTCTTCCACCTTTCTTTTGGATTGGCCTCGCTGCCGAAGACGAAACTCCCCAACCCGGTTACTTCGGAGCCAACAAGTTAGACTCCCGTCGGTGGAGAAGGATAGTGACAGTTCGCTCGCGATTTGCACTTCACGCTTCAATTTATGGTGAGCGCTAGAAGACAAGGTCCGGTAGTCGGAGACCGACAACAAAGGGATATCGCCGTGAACGGGCGGGTGAATGCAAACGGTTCGTGACGGATAGGACCGAGGGCTTATGCAATACAGGCGGCGGGAGCAACGGTATGGGTGAACATCATGCGAATTCCGTGTTTCGGGCGCAGGATAACCATGGGACGGGCCTCGATCGTTTGTCCAGGAGCCAACTGGAAATCGTATTTCCTGAGTAGATCTCTCAAAATCATGAGGATTTGCAGCATCGCGTAATTGCCGCCGATACAACCTCGCGGCCCAGCTCCGAATGGAAGGTATGTGAAGGGCGTGCGCATCTTGTCATTCGTTTTCGTGAAACGATCGGTATCGAAATTTTCCGGATTCTGCCAATAGCGCGGAGCATGGTGCGCCCCATACACATACACAATCACCATCGATCCGCGGGGTATTTCGACATCGCCAACACGGTCGTCTTCGACGGCCATGCGGTCGACCATCCAAAATGGCGGGTAGAGGCGTAGTGCCTCGCAAATGACCTGAGTCGTAAATTCAAATTTGGGAACGTCGGCGTAAGTGACAGGTGATTCACCGAGCACGGAATCGAATTCCTGCCGCACCTTTTCGAGACAATCCAGGCGTGAACTCAAAAGATAGAGAAGCCACGACAGCGCATTCGACGATGTTTCATGTCCCGCGACAAGAAGTTGCATGCTTTCGCTCAGAATGAGTTCATCTGGCATGCCTTTGCCATCGCTGTAGCGCGCGTCCATCAAGGTCTGTAACAAGTCATGGCCCGGCGCTTCATTGCGGCGCTTCTTGATGTATTCGAGCAGAACGGAGTCCGCGCGGGTTCGCATATCTTCGTGCTTGCGCAGTTCCCCCGAAACGGCGAACCAGGGATTCAAATAGGGCTGAAGGGTTTGGCGAACAATGAATTCCTGTACGGTACAGATGGTATGGCTGACGAGGTCGATATCTTCATCCTTCAACCGAGCGCCGAATAGAGATCGTGCGACCATCGCGAAGGTAATTTTCATCAGCTGGGGGTAAATATCCACGGGCCCGCTGCGCACCTGTCGGTCGAAATCCCGCAGCGACTCGGCGAGGGAGGCCTGCATGATTGAGGACAGCGCGTCGAGTTGCTTTCGATCAAAGCCTGTCTGGATGAGTCGCCGTTGCGTGCGCCATGCTTCTCCATGGGTCGTGAGAAGGCCTTTGCCCAGGAAGTGGCCCATCCGCTTCACTTGAATTTCGGATTTTTGGTAATTCTCCGCGTTTGTCTTCAAGACATGCTGAATGACAGCCGGGTCGATGGTAACCATCGCCTCCTTCAGCCCACCGATACGGATCCAGAATGTGTCACCGAAGGTTTCGTTGTATCTGGATAAAACCTGGACAGGATTGCGGGCCATCGCGGGAGAATCCGCAAAGCAGCGAAATCGGGAAATAATGGGGACCGCAGTTGATGAACTCATGCCCAGCCATCCCGATACTTGGCTCGAACCGCGGGAAACTTCATGTCACTTGAGGGATGTGGCAGCTGGGCCATACGCAAAGGATAAACCGTCAGAATCAGTTTTCGTTCCCCAATTGCTTCAAAAGTATCAGATGATGCCGGATCGCTCCCGTCATGGTGGGATTCTGGCGATAAGAAACCCCAAATTCTTCGGCGGTTTCCTTCACGATCCTGGTCAGCGGGGCATAGTGGGTATGGCAGACAAACGGGCAGAGGTGATGGACGATGTGATGGTTGAGTCCACCCACGAGCCAACCGACAAGCGGATTTTCGGTTGCATAATCGGCTGTCGTCGCGAAGATATGATACACGCCATTTTCAAACTCACCCCGATCCGAAGGAAAGTAGGTGCTGTCGATGGTGTGCGTCGATTGGAATACGAGTGTTACGGTTAATCCGACCACCAAATTGACCACAAGGAAGGAACCGGCGACCAGCCAGGGCGACTTTCTCATCACCACGATCGGCAAGACAAGCATGTAGGTAAGGTAGAAGCCCTTGCCGGCGAACAGAATGATGTATTCGCGCAGAGAATGGCGCGTGCGTCTCAGATATTCGTGCGTCGGGAAGAAGAAACACTGGAAATCTCTAAAAAATACATAATCGAGAGAGAACATCGCGTAAACGAGTAACGCATAGATGTGCTGGAAGCGGTGCCATGGCAGCCGGGACTCGTATGGCGTGAAGCGAAAGATGCCGCGTCCTGAAAGCGCGTCATCTTCGCCATGCAGATTGATGCAGGAGTGATGACCTCGATGATGAAGGATACGCCACATGTACGAACTGATCCCGCATAGATCAAACACGTAGTTCAGAGTTTTATTGATAACTGGCCGGGACGAGATGGCGTTGTGATTGCTGTCGTGTGCGATGTTCAGCAAAAGGAAAGTTTGAGCGATGCCCCCTAGAAGATAGAGCGCTACAAACTTCCACGAATCGGGCTTGAGCGCATACAGAACAATCCAGCTGCCCATAAGCACAGCCAGGCCCGCAGCGATTTTGACCTGCATCGTACGGTTTGCCTTGGGCGAAATATTCTGATCGGCAAAAAAACTATCCAAGCGGGTGCGCAAAACCTTCGGGAAGGAAGTTCCACTGACTGGATCGACCTTCGGAGCTCCTGAGGCCTCCGAAGGAACAAGATCGGGGATCTCCGGCTCCTGGGCGATCACCGCTTCGTTGTCGAACGTCACCGGCGCCTCCGCGATCATCGTAATGCGGGCCCGACGCGTTCCAGTTGGCGGATGCGTAGCCCTGACCCGCGGCGAAAATTGTTGCCGCGCCGTCTACAGTTTCGCCGCACCAGTTTAGTTCGATCGCTGAAGGGCTATCAAGAAAAATCGGAACGTGGTTCCCCCTGGGAGGCGGCCAACTCGTCCCTGAACACGATGATGCATGGAATTTTTCGAATGCTTTGTTAACATACTGACCATCCATGAAATGTGACGCATATCCTGAGATAGACACTATGCGTGCATTCTTGAAGTCGGTCCGGATTTCAGGTCCGTACTTTGAGTTTCGATCGTTTTTCATCTCGCTCGCTGGGGAGGGATGGTTCTTCTACACTATTCAACGTTGGAGGCTCGCTGATTGATGATGGCATCGGTTCTAGACCACTTGGATAGGCTGGCAGATGAGCAACCGGGCAAACTCCTCTATTCGTATCTTGACGTAAACGGCGATCCGATCGAATCGTATACCTACGCCTCGTTTCTCCACCGAACACAAGCGATCGCTGGACATTTGCGGAAAGAAGGCCGTTTCGCGCCAGGCGACCGGCTTCTGCTCGCCTACCCGCCAGGACTCGAGATGATCTGCGCATTTTTTGGTTGCGTGCGCGCCGGATTGATTCCCGTGCCTGTTTATCCCCCGAGTTCTCGTGGCTTCCAGAGTGCCTTGTACAAGATGGTTCACATCGCGAAGGATTGCCAGACTTCTGGGGTCCTGACGAGTCGAGATTACCAGGCATCCCTCAAGATCAATCTCGCTCGAAGTGGGGTATCAACGTCCGGAGTCGACGTCGATTACATTTCCAGTCTTCCGTGGATCGCGTCGGAGGAGTTCGTAGATACGATTTCGGGCCAGCTGCCAAGCGATCCTTCAAAGATCTTGTTTCTCCAGTACACGTCGGGTTCGACGATGGAGCCCAAGGGTGTAGTCGTGACCCACGAAAACATCCTCAATACTTGCCCGCTCGTCATCGACCATCCGTCACCGGTCGTCGTTTCCTGGCTTCCGCAGTATCACGATATGGGGCTGATCGGGTGCTACCTGTATCCCGCACTCAAGGGGGGAACGACGTACGGATTCGCGCCGATGGATTTCATTCAGCGGCCGATCTTGTGGTTCGATGCGATAACGACCTACCGAGCCACTGCGACGGCTGCCCCAAACTTCGCCTACGACTATTGCCTGCGCGCCGGGCGGCTTTCCAAGGAGAGCTTGGAGGCCTGCGATCTCAGTTCACTCCGAGTACTGATGTGCGCTGCTGAACCCGTAAAGCCCGATACCTACTTGCGGTTTCTGGAAGCGTTTCAGTCCTACGGACTTAAGTCCGAGAGTTTCTATGTCGCCTACGGCCTGGCTGAGAACACCTTGGCGGTCTCGCTGGGTGGCCGCAACATCGTTTCCGTGAATAAGCGCGCCTTCGCCCTCGGCAAGGCCCGCATGACCACGGAGGTTTCAGAAATCGACGGAGCCACACAAATCATCAGTTGTGGAACCCCGCTTCCGGGCCTGGACGTTAGGATCGTCGATCCGGAAGGACATTTCGCTCTTAAGTCAGAGCGGATTGGCGAGATTTGGGTTGCCGGAAGCGGAAAATGCGAAGGGTATTGGAATAATCCCGAACTGAATCTGAAGCAGTTTCGTGCGCGGCTTGTGGACGATACTCCCTATGACGACGGGTTCCTTCGTACCGGCGACATGGGATTCATGTACGACGGCGAACTCTATGTCTGCGGGCGCATCAAAGACATGATTATTCTTCGCGGGCAGAATTATTACCCGCAGGACATCGAGCATGTCGTGGAGAAATCATCCGGTTTGATCCGGCACAATTGCGTCGCAGCCTTCCAGGTTCAGGAAGACAGTGAACCAGCGCTGGCAATCGTCGCCGAAGTCAAGAACCTCAAAGCGCTTCCCGAAGCACGAAAGATTGCCGCCGCAATCCGGAATTATCTCAACGTGGAAGTGGCGAAGATTTCACTCATCGCGCCCCGCTCGATTCCGAGAACGAGTTCGGGGAAGATCATGCGCCATAAGACCAAGCAGATGTGGCTGCAAGGTCAGTTCACGGTGGTCTCCGAGTTTTCGCGCGAGAAAGACGCCGGGAATGTGTCGTGCGATTCCGGCATGCATTCCACTTTCGCCGAATTGAAAGCCAGGTACAACCTAACCGGGCAGGAATCCTACAACCTTGTGGAAGCCGGTCTGGATTCTTTGGATCTGGTTGTGTTCATGCATGAGCTCAAGGAGCTCCTGAAAGATAAGGGCGCCGAGATGCTGGCGAGGCAAGTCGATATCGGCGTCATCCAGCGCGTGAGCGTCGCCGAATTGTTTGGGCTCGCCGAACAACTGGAGTGCGCTCCTGAAGAGGCACTCGTTCATCTGCGCCATTCCCTGGCCGCCTTCCGCGAAGAGCAGTGTGCCACTGAAAAACAGACGATGAGCAACGACAGGAAGCTCATCTTCGATCCTCCGGTGCCCTCGCCGATGCCGGAGATTCCGATGCCGAAACAAGTGCTGCTCACCGGAGGGACCGGCTTCATTGGGCCTTTCCTGATCAAGAGTTTGCTGGAACAGACTCAAGCCAAGATCTATGTCCTTGTCCGCTCTTCCGACGAAAAACAGGGCAAGCAAAGATTGAGAGCAGCAATGGAGTCCATGGGACCTTGCGGGGCAGGATTGTTGGAGATGTTCGAAGCCCGCGTGAACCCGGTGTGCGGAGATCTAGGGCAGCCCCGGCTGGGGCTGATGCAGGAGGTGTGGGATTTCCTCGCGAAGGAAATCGACACGGTATTCCATAACGGCGCGACCGTGAATTACTTGTTCAACTACGACCTGATGCGCGAAGCGAACGTATTGGGAACCAATGAGGTCGTAAGGTTGGCATTCGAGGGAAGATCCAAAGAGTTCAACTATGTCTCGACGACATTCGTGTTTGGCTGGGCGGTCAAATCAGTCTTGTATGAGACCGACCTGAACGAGAATATGGAGCTTCTCGATTTTGGCTACAGTCAATCGAAATGGGTAGCGGAACAAGTCGTTATCGATGCACGAAACCGGGGACTTTCCGCGCGGATTTTCCGGCCGGCTCTCGTGAGTCCTTCCGTTACTGGCGGGGGCAATAACTTCGACATCGCCGTTCGTTTGGTTGCCTTTATGGTGAATCACGGTATTGGCGTCGATACTCTCAACCAGGTTAGCTTTGTTCCGGCAGACATCGTGGCGAACAATATCGTTGCGATCTCTACTACTCCGGGCACAGCGAACAACACTTACCATGTTGTGCGCGACGATTATTCAAACATGAACGACATTACCGGACTGATTACGAAAGCGACTGGGCGTCAGTTCGACAGCTTCAGTCTTCCCGATTTCGTTCCCGAGTTGATCCGGAGATGCCGGAAAGAAGATCTCCTCTTCCCCTTGCTGGATTTTCTGGTTGGCTCCGTCGACAACATCTCTGCCATGGAGTTCAAGCGCTATGACAGTTCTTCTTATCAGATGGCCCGGAACGCCTCTGTGTGGGGCAAAGCGGACCCTTCTCTCGAAGATACGGTCAACGGTATTCTGAAATTTATGTATCGCAAGGGGATCATTTCGGTTGCGGCCCGTGAGGCCAATGCGCCGTCATCGATGCGCGAGCGCGAACTCAGCATCAAGACCCATCGACGCGGGATGGATTGCGGACCGCAGTGCCTCCAATGCCTCGCTGCTGCTGGAGATCCTGAGTGCATTGAGGGAACTCGGAAGATCGAAGCCTTGTAGCAATGGTGGATGTATAGCCGGATGTTGCGGCTTGGAATGGAAGGGGCTGATGCAGCCGCGCTACTTCTTAAACAAGAGCTTCTCGGTTACCTTCTGGCCTGTTTCTAAGGTGCCTGTCGTGGAAAGCGTAATCTGCTGTCCGTCCGCGGAAACCTGCCATCGATCCTTTTGAGCGATTTGATCGCCGCGTCTGTAAATCGCATCGACCGTGTGAGGATCGACCAATTCCAGCGTCACTGTATCGTTGCGCGAGTTCTTCAGATCGTATTGTTTTCCATCGAAACGGGCGGTATAGCTGTAGTCGCCCAGAAATCTTACGCCACCACTCCCGTCGGCCTCGATTTTGAGCACCAAACCTTGCCGCAAACGCGTCTTGCTCATGTCTTGTGTCCACTCGCCAACGAACAGGTCCACGGCGGACTTTCGGACCTCCAGTTCGCGTCCACACGGTGATCCGATCCGGTTTGCCCGCGGTTGTTGTCGTGGTGGTGAGCTCGTTTCCATCCTTCGAAAGTTTCTCGCGAACCGTCGCCACAAGGGTTCCGTCTTTTTTCTGTCTGACCTCGGCCTGCCTCTTATCCATTCTGTGCAGCTCAATTTGATTGAACCCGAGATTGCCCGGTGCGGACGAATCGTGTCCGTTCCGGTTGGCCGTGAAATCGAAGTGGCTCTCGCCCGACATGACGACGTGCACGCCTTCGTGCAAATGGGTAATGGAGAGCCGATTCGGAGGGTCGAGGCTGGAATCAGCTGTAGCAAGAGTCCAGGACCCTAGCCGAGGGTCTGGCCCTCCGACTTGAGCGATAGATTGGACGGCGGCGAGCAGTCCGAGCAAGATTAAGGTACGAATTGATCCTCCTAGTCCGCTGAAAAAAGTTTAGCAGATTCAATAGCGCTCATTGTGGGATGCAGCTCGGCATCCTACTCGTGCGGCCGCACCCGACGCGCACACCAGCTCGGGTAGCTACTCATATGATTCCTGCCCGAGGGTATGCGCGCGGAAAGTTTCAGTGACATCGATCCAGGTATGCCATGATGATTGCAATGCGTGTGCGCCGCTATTGGGTGTCAGGGATCGTCCTCGTAGCAGCCATTGCGCTTCTCCCATATTCATTTCATGCCGAACGCCACTTGGAGACCGCGACCCGAGTCGAAGGCAGCCAGGCGGAAACAGTCAAGCAGGAACTTGCCAGCCGGTTTCATTCTCCATTTGTAGACCAGGTCGTCCTGGTAATTCAGGGAATTCCTTCCGTGGATTCAGAGGAGGGCGGGCACGCTCTAGAAGCCATCGTGACAGGATTGAAAGACCAGTCTGGCGTTTCGGGTGTGGTGTCTTATCTCGATGCGCATGATTCGATCTTCGTAGGCCGGGGAGGGGCAACGTTTGTCCTCGTGGGCCTCGCGTCGGCCGACGGTCCCGTGGAGTTATTTGTTCCGAAGCTTCATGAACTGGCAAGCTCTCTTGAAAATCAACTGCGCGGCCGTTATCCGTCGGTGAATATCGAGCTCACGGGTGAGATTCCATTAAATTTCGACATTCGGAAGGCAAGCGCCGACGACGTCAGGCGCGGCGAGAGTCTGGTGATCCCGGCGACCCTTGCACTTCTGCTGGTTGCATTCGGGAGCTTGATCGCCGCCCTGATTCCATTGGCGGTCGGGCAGCTTGCCATCGCAATCACTCTGGCGATTACAGGGTTTCTCGCACAGCGATGGCACCTGTCCATTCTCGTGCAGAACCTGGCCACTATGCTGGGCCTGGGCCTGGGAGTGGACTATGCGCTTCTGATGGTCAGCCGCTTCCGGGAAGCGATGTCCGCCGGTAACGATGGTCCCGCCGCTTCAATGATCGCAGCCCGGCAGGCAGGCCGCACACTCTTGATTTCAGCGTCAACCGTAGCCATCGGATTTCTGGCCCTGCTGACGGTTCCGATCAGCGAGATTCGTTCCATCGGTGTTGCGGGAGTCTTGGTCGCGGGAATGAGTGTGCTGTTGACGAATACTCTTGTTCCGGCGGTGCTTGGGCTGCTCGGTCCGCGGATTGATATCGGCCGATTGCCATTTACCCCAAAGCTGGATGAGCGCCGCGCTGAGCGCACAGGAAATCGCTGGCGTCAGTGGGGAAGAGTGATTGTCGCTCATCCTTGGCTAGCTCT
>CAVYUY010000011.1:0-87088 GCA_963771765.1 uncultured Acidobacteriota bacterium | reverse complement strand
GGCGTCACAGACGCCGTAGGATCGAGCACCTGAAGTGGACCTTCGCAGGAGCTTACGGGTTGCGGGCAGGTGAAAGATATAAGACTAGCGCCAGAGGAAAATCCGAAAGCGTTGACACCGACGGAATTCAGTGCGTCGGATGTTGGCTGTAGGAAGTGGCAGGATCGGTTCGGACGAACTGGGCCAAGCTATCGTTCGGATAGTAATGGTCGACGGTTCCGGGGGTGATGAGTTTGTGTTCGATGAAGACCGCGGGCGGAGCATGGCGCTGATTAAGGATATCGAGACTCACCCCGATCAAGTTCTCACCATATCGTTCGGGAAAATACGCGACTGAACCAATCAGTCGCGTCTTGGCCGTCGAATCTCGGATCTGCCTTCAGGGTTGCATTCTGACCCATGACTGCGCAGTTTTCTGTACGACCAGCTTCCTGGAAAGCCCGCGAGGCGCCGAGAGCACTGGGATCGTTTATCGCGCCAACCAAGACATGTCGCGCATGTGAGGAACGCAAGTGTCGACGAACAGCTTCGAAGCTCGGTCCTAACTCTCCGCCACCTTCCAGATAAGTCACGCGGCAATTTGCGGCGCTCGGAAGTTGCAGATTGATGCCAACCAGTAATCCTGACAGGCGCATGCGCGGAAGGTTTCCCGCTCGCTTCAATTCCAGCAGCAGAATCTCATCGACTTCGGATTGCCAATGCTCTTTGACCCACCGTCCGAGGTGACGACCGCCGATTAATCCCGCTTCGTAGTTGTTGGCTCCGTAATAGGTTGCACCCGGATGAGGAATATCGATGGCAATCATAGGAATGCCCGCTTCACGATACTTGGCAGCCACGATCGGCGCCACTTCCTCGTCAGTCTGAAACTCAATTGCCAGATCGACCTTCTCGCGCACGAGCAAATCCGCGTTGCGCTGCGCGGTCTTCGCACTGTAGCGGTTGTCAACACAGATGAGTTCGATCCCTTCGGCCGCCGCCGCCCTCTGCAAGCCTTCGGACACTTCTTTGGAAAACTGGTAATCCGTACCCTGCGCCGCATAGCCTAATCGATAAAGGCGCTGCTTCCACGGACGCACTCGGGACTGATACAGATTTTGACCAATCTTGTCGACCATGCCACACTTCTCTAACGTGTAGAGCAGCCGGAACACCATGGTTTTCGGCAGGCCGCAGCGCGACGCAATTTCCTTGAGCGGGAGTCCTTCCCCGGCGGATGGAACGCACTCAACAGTTGCGATGAGTGAATGATGGATTTGACGAGGTATCGATCCCGAGATGCAGCTTTTGGCTTCATACGGTTAGCACATCATATCCATTTTCCTCATTTTGCAAAGCAAAATTTCTGATCGCGATCTTGAAGGCTCGATCGACCTGATGGGAGCCGCTCTCCCGGAGAGCCCACCCCAACTCGTAAGTCCGGACAGCGTGGAACCAAGGCTGAAGCCCGGCCGAATATTATTGCGCGAGCACCGGCGGCGAACTCCACTGTCGATAACCTGTATTGCGCACATTCCATGGTAGATTCGCCACGGCTCCTATGCCGTGGTTGAGGCGCAAACTTCGGACAAAGTTCTACAACGCGAAATTGAGAGAATCCAGCGTCCTCACCTGATGGGCGCGTGCGGCTGTAATGAAAACATCGATGTCTTGCTTTCCTACTCCCTTGGCAACCACTCAAAAGAGGCGCGTTCGTTTTACAATGCGAAACGACAGGTTCCGCCAAAGAAATTCGTGACCTGTGGGTAGCCCGGCTGTAAGCTTCATTGCCCAAGAGAGGCTCGCATGGACGCCGATCATAACAATCTTCGCCGCGCTGGAAACGTTCCGGATTGAGCTGCCGTCCTGGGGCTTCGCGAATACAGGAACTCGCTTCGGAAAATTTATACAACCGGCAGCGGCCACGACCACCGAAGAGAAGTTCAGCGATGCAGGACAAGTTCATCAGCTTACAGGCGTCTGTCCGACGGTAGCGTTGCACGTGTTATGGGATTGCCCTGACGGGGTTCGAAGTACCGACGATATCAAGAAGTTTTCCGATCGTTACCGCGTCCTGCCGGGTTCGATCAATCCCAATCTTTTCCAGGACCAGGAATATAAGCACGGATCCTTCGGCAATCCTGACAGTGGAGTTCGCCAGCGGGCCTTGCAGCACACCAAAGACAGCATTGAGATCGCGCGACGTCTGCACAGTCGGGATATCTCGATGTGGTTTGCTGATGGGTCAAACTATCCGGGTTCGTCGAACATCCGCCACCGCAAGGCGTGGTTCCAGGATGCGCTCAAGAAATCACACGATGCGATGTCCGCGGACCAGCGGTTACTCGTCGAATACAAACCTTTTGAGCCAGCCTTTTATCACACGGATATCGCAGATTGGGGCATGGCTTTACTTTTGGCTCGCGCCGCTGGGCCACAGGCCAAAGTGTTGGTCGATACCGGTCATCACTACGCTGCGCAGAACATCGAGCAGATCGTGGCATGGCTCTTGTCCGAAAACATGCTGGGCGGTTTCCACTTCAACGATCGCCGTTACGCCGATGACGATCTAACGTTGGGGTCGATCGATCCTTATCAAGTTTTCCGCATTTTCAACGAGATCCGCCAATTCGAATGGGAGACCGGCGCACAAGCTGACATTGCGTACATGGTGGACCAGAGTCACAACCTCAAGGGTAAGATCGAGGCGATGATTCAGACGGTGATGATGGCGCAACAGCTCTTTGCCAAGGCAGCACTCGTGGACGCAAAAGAGTTGACGTCGGCCCAAGAAAAGTCTGACGTGGTGCGAGCGGAGTCTGCATTACAGGATGCCTTTGCAACCGATGTACGCCCGGCCATTCAGGATTGGCGGGAATCCAAAGGCCTGCCGAAGGATCCGATGGCGGCATTCCGCGAAAGCGGATATCTGGAACGGATCACGAAAGAGCGCGCGTCCAAGAATTCGCAAAACGTTTCATCTTATGCCTAGACTTTCGCATGCGAAGCCTTATCTGGCTTTCGACTTCGGTGCCGAGAGTGGCCGCGCGGTGCTCGCGCATTTGCGCTCGGGAATTCTGACGACGGAGGAAGTGCATCGATTTCCGAACGAACCGGTCGAATACGGTGGTTCACTCCACTGGGACGTTGCCAGACTATGGTTCGAAGTAAGAAAAATTCTCACGGCTCTTGAGGAAACAGAACTTGCTGGTATAGGAGTGGATACGTGGGGAGTTGACTATGCTCTGCTGGGAGAGCGCGGCCAGTTGTTGCAAAATCCCGTATCACTATCGTGACCGCCGGACCGAAGGCGTCATGGAACAAGTTTTCAGAAAAGTTTCCAAAGACGAAATCTATCGCGCCACCGGCATCCAGTTCATGCCGATCAATACGCTCTATCAACTGTTTGCCGAGCATCGCGACAATCCGAAGGACTTTGGCCGCAGCGACCCGCATGCTGACGATTCCGGATCTCTTCAATTTTTGGCTCACGGGAAACGCGGTTTGCGAATTCACCAATGCAACGACGACGCAGATGGTTGATCCGGTGAGCCGCGCGTGGGTTAGCAACTTGCTGCAGCGTCTGGATCTCCCGACCTCTCTGCCGGCGCCGATCGTCGAACCTGGATCGATCGTGGGGACACTCTTGCCGGGCATTGCGCGAGGTTCGTCGCTCGAGGGCACCACAGTGATTGCTCCGGCTTGCCATGATACCGGCTCGGCAGTGGCCGCAATTTCGGCCGCGCGAAGGCACCGCCTTCCTGAGTTCCGGAACATGGTCGCTTGTGGGCACCGAGCTCGATGCTCCGATCATCACTACCGGAAGCACAGCGACTCAACTTTACGAATGAGGGCGGAGTGAATGGAACCACGCGCCTGCTCAAAAATGTTATGGGCCTGTGGATGCTGCAATGCTGCCGCCAGTCCTGGACCTCGCACGGAACATCCTTTGACTATCGGGAATTGATGGAACTGGCGGAGAAAGAAGACCTCGTTTCGCCACCTCGTCGATCCCGACGATGAATCTTTTTTGCGGCCGCACGACATGCCGACGGCGATTAACGATTTTTGTGAACGAACGCATCAACCCACCCCGCTCGGACCAGGGGCCTTTACACGCACGATCCTGGAGAGCCTCGCGATGAAATACCGACTCGTTCTCCGAAGTCTCGAACAGCTCAGCGGAACACGCGTGGAACAGATTCGCATCATCGGCGGGGGATCGAAGAACCGTCTGCTGAACCAGTGGACCGCAGACGCGACAGGAAGAAAGGTGCTCGCAGGTCCAGCGGAGGCAACCGTGCTTGGGAATCTCGGAATTCAAATTCTGGCCACCGGCGGCGCAAGCCTCGCTCCGAGAGGTTCGCGCTATCGTGGATCGTTCATTCCCAACCGAGGTCTTCGAGCCGCTCGAAACTGACAAATGGAATCAGCACGCCGAACGTTTCGAACAATATTGCGAGAGAATCTATGCTTGAAATCCACCAGACAGTTCATCTGAAAGATCTATGGAACGACGGGGAAGCGAACAAAATGGCTGGCGATCAGCTGAAATTGTTGCGCTACCGATCGAACCTGTTGGGCGCTGACCTACGCATCACCAACTTCGGCGGAGGCAATACAAGCTCCAAGCTCGAACTCCCTGACCCGTTTACAGGAAAGCCAGTTCGCGTGCTCGCCGTCAAAGGAAGCGGCGGGGATATTGGCTCAATCACGGAATCTGGATTTGCGCTTCTCTATCTGGAGCGCCTTGAGCAATTGAAGAATCTCTATCGGGGCGAGAAGATATGAAGACGAAATGGTTCGTTATTATCCTCTCTCGGCGTTTGGCGAAAATCGCGTAGCCGCCTCGATTGACACCCCTCTACATGCGTTTCTGCCTTTTGATCACGTGGACCATCTTCATCCTGATTGGGCGATCGCACTAGCGGCAAGCGCAAACGGGAAACGAAAGCTCGAACAGTTCAATCAGGAATTCAATCGCAAGATCGTCTGGGTGCCGTGGCAACGTCCTGGCTTCGAACTTGCGTTGATGATTGAGCAGGCAGTCAAAGACAATCCCGGGGCCGAAGGCTTAATTCTCGGCGGCCACGGCTTGTTCACCTGGGGAAACACGCAGCGCGATTGCTACCTCAACAGCATTCAGACGATCGATCAGATGGGAGAATTCATCTTCACGCACCAGGAGAAAAAAGGTTCGCTGTTCGGCGGTGCGACCCATGCGGCCGGTCAAGAACGGAAGAGCCTTGCCATCCAGATTCTCCCTGCTCTTCGAGGTGCGCTGTCGTCGAATCGCCGCGTCGTCGCGCACTACACCGATGATGAAGACGCTTTAGCATTTTCAGGATCGGCCTGGGCGAAGGAATTGAGTGACCTAGGCACCAGTTGTCCGGACCATTTCTTGCGGACTCGAGTCTGCCCGCTATTTCTTTCGTGGGATCCTGTCAAGGAAGACATCCAGGTTCTAAAGGGTCGCATACAGGAGAATGTTGTCAGGTATCGCGCGATCTACAAGAGGTACTACCAAGACTGGGCGACCGATGATTCGCCCAAATTGCGCGATTCAAATCCATCGGTTGTGATCGTTCCCGGCCTCGGTCTCTTTGGCTTCGGCAAGAATAAGAAGGAAGCGCGGATCACGACGGAATTCTTCATCAATGCGATCCACGTGATGGCTGGAGCTAATGCGTTGGAAGATGGTGAGGTTCCCCATCCGCTTCCTCAGGCGCGGCGAACTGAACAGTCGAAACAGTTCACTGAGTTTCACAACTATGTTGCGCTCCCAAGGTCAGAGGCATTCCGCATCGAATATTGGGCTCTCGAAGAAGCGAAGCTCCAGCGAATGCCCGCCGAGGCGGAATTCAGCCGAAAGATTGCTCTCGTCGTCGGAGGGGCCAGCGGAATCGGTCGCGAGGTGGCCCTGATGCTGGCGCGCAAGGGCGCTCACGTTGTGGTGGCCGATTTTGATCAGCAGGGCGCCAGCAACGTCGCCGACGAAGTCGGAGCGATCTCTTCTCCCGAATTTGTCTCGCACACGGCGGTCGATCTCAGCGCATCCGCATCGCTGGCCGATGCGACAAGGTTCACGATTTCGCAGTTCGGCGGAATCGACATTATTGTGAATACCGCGGCCATCTATCCCGTGCCCGGACCCGATGGGGAGCTCGGGGACGCGCAGTGGTCCAAGACCTTTCTGGTGAATGTGACGGGCAATTATTTTCTCGCTCGCGAAGCGGAATGGGTATTCAAAGACCAGGGACTGCCTGCAGCCATGGTGCTCACGAGTTCCGCAAACGCCGTAGTTCCGAAAAAAGGAAGCGAGGCGTACGACACGAGTAAATCGGCCCTTAACCACCTCATCGGTGAACTCGCGATCAAGGTCGGCCCGACGGTGCGGGTCAATGGAATCGCGCCGGCAACCGTGGTAACAGGATCCACAATGTTCCCTCGTGACCGCGTGATGCAATCGCTCGAAAAATACAAGATCGAATTCTCACAATCCGAAAGCACTGAAGAATTACGCGATAAGCTCGCCAACTTCTATGCGCAACGCACCTTGACGAAGCGCCCCATTCTTCCTCAGGATTGCGCAGCCGCTATCGTATGGCTGGCGGGAGATCAGAGCGGAAAGACGACTGGCCACATTATTCCTGTCGACGGCGGCTTGTCCGAAGCATTCTTGCGTTAAGGAGCAGATATGCAGCGCGTGTGCTTTGTGTTGCAGGTCAAGCCGGATCGGCTGGACGAATATAAACGGCGGCATCGGGAAGTGTGGCCCGACATGCAAGCCGCTCTTCGCGAAACCGGCTGGGGAAACTATTCGTTGTTTCTTCGGGACGACGGCCTGCTTGTCGGTTATCTGGAGACCGACAACTTCGAACGTGCTCGAGCTGGCATGGCAGAACGCGAAGTGAACGGCCGCTGGCAGCGCGAGATGGGCGATTTTTTCTTTCAACCGGACGGAGTCTTGCCCGACCGTGCCATGCAGCCACTCGAAGAAGTTTTCCATTTGTAATTCAAGATTGAGGAGCCAATGATTCCAAACCCGGCACTCGGGGTGTTCTTTCACTGGTTGGGTGGTCTCGCATCGGCGAGTTTCTACGTTCCATATCGTGGTGTAAAGAACTGGGCGTGGGAAACCTATTGGCTGGTTGGAGGATTTTTCAGTTGGATCATTGTCCCGTGGATTCTTGCGCTGACGATGACGCGTGATCTTGCTCAAGTGCTTCACCAAGCTCCTCCGAGCAGCGTCATGTGGACCTACATGTTTGGAGTGCTGTGGGGATTGGGGGGCCTAACCTTTGGACTCACGATGCGATATCTGGGAATGTCCCTCGGCATGGCGGTTGCCCTCGGATACACCGCAGCCTTTGGCACGTTGATGCCGCCGATTTTTCGGGGAGAGTTTTCGAGTCAGGTGCTTGGAACGAGGTCGGGTCTCATCATTCTTGTAGGCGTCGCAGTTTGCCTGGTGGGAATCGCGTTCGCCGGAGCGGCGGGAGTTTCCAAAGAGCGCGAGATGTCAGACGCACAAAAGCGTGCATCAATCAAGGAATTCGACCTCAAGAAAGGACTGCTCGTCGCCACGTTTTCGGGCGTGATGAGCGCTTGCTTCGCGTATGGACTCGCTGCTGGAGACCCGATCAAAGCGATCACCCTACAACACGGCACAACGGTGCTGTGGCAAGGACTACCTGTACTGGTCGTCGTGCTCGCGGGTGGGTTTACCACTAACTTCATTTGGTGCCTGATCCTGAATATCCGCAATCGCACCGGATATCAATATTTCCAATCTGAGATTCGGGACGGAATTCCCAGCGCGCGACGAGGAGCATATTCTTGAAACCGTGACCGACGCTCCCGGGGAGGAAATGGCAGTCGCGGTTGGCGTCGCCGAAGAAAACGGAGGACGAGCACCCATGCTCGCCAACTATCTTTTCTCCGCACTGGCCGGGACGACCTGGTACATGCAGTTCTTCTTCTACACCATGGGCGAAACGCAGATGGGCCGATACAAGTTCTCCAGTTGGACATTGCACATGGCCAGCATCATCATCTTTAGTACATTGTGGGGCATCGCGCTCAAGGAATGGACCGGTGCCGGCACTCGAACCAAAGTGCTTGTTGCATTTAGCCTGCTTGTTTTGGTGGCCTCAACCGTGGTGGTCGGATACGGAAACTACGCGGGTGGCGCTCACTAAATAAGCGGCTCAGGACGTGCGTGATGTTCAGAACTAGATTCAAGCAGCAGATTGTTACAGAATTCCTGCCATCCTCACGGCCACGCAAGACTCAGAATGCGATTGTCTTGTGCGACGGAATGCCTTCCATTCCTCGCAAGCAGCCCCTAATGGAGTTTCTCGCTCGTCAAGGGTTCTGGGTTTTCTATCCACGCTACCGCGGGGCTTGGGAGAGCGATGGACAATTTCTCAAGAAGATCTCCGCAAGAAGACATCCTCGACGTTGTCGCGGAATTGCCAAAAGGATTTCAGGACATTGCCTTCGGGAAACGCTTCGCCGTGTCGCCGGATCACGTTTTCGTCATCGGAGGGAGCTTTGGCGGAACCGCTGCGATCCTGTCGTCGCTGGATGAGCGCGTGACAAAGGTGATCGCAAACTGTCCGGTAGTGAATTGGGCAGATTCTTGATCGCTCCGAAAAAGTCGAGACATCCAAACCTGGCTACGCTGGATACATTCGCGAAGCTTTTGGGAACGGTTATCGCTTAAGCGACGCAAACTGGCAGAACCTGCGAAGCGGGACATTCTACAATCCGTGGCATCACAGGATGGAAATCGATGGCACGAAAATAATGATCTTTCATGCGAAAGACGATCCTCACGTGCCTTACGGCTGACAGTAAAGTTTTCGCAGAACAAACGGGCGCGACTCTCAAATCTCTCAACCGGGGAGGCCACGTTCGAACCGAGTACATCGTTCAGAAATACTGGACGCAGATCAAAACATTCTTCAATTCACCACGAAACTCGGCCAAATTTGTCGAATCGAGACATTGAGCTCGGTCCGCCGAGCGCGAGGCCAGCAGCAACGGTTCATTGCTGGTACTTCCCTTTTTCGTGCACGGCATGCGCCTTCGTAATCTTCCCTCTGTCTAGCCGGGCCACTAGGATGGTTTCTGTTGTTCCCCAATTCTATCTCCTTATGAATTCCTTTGCTTTTGCGTTTTCATGGATGGCGCTTCACTGGCGCATCGCGATGATCGTTCTTTTGCTGGTTGCAGCTCCGGTTTGCATACGGTGTTTTGAATCCGAGAAGACCCGAACGGCGCGTGCGCGCCGCAAACAGACCGAGCAACTCAGAGCTCTCGCGGATAAGATTTTGACGCATGGAAAAACGGTTCACCAGCGCTATCCAACCGGAGATGTGATCGTCAGCGAAGCCGATTTGGCCGAACAACTTCGAAATCGCTCCGAGGTTGTGATCACCGCACTTAACCTGCTGCTCAACGAACAGAAAGTCCAGCGCGCCCCTCTCAGTGGATACTGGAAGCTGAACGTCTGATCGGCTCGCAACGACCTCACTCCTTAAAGGTGTTTTGAAGCCGCGTTGAATTCAACCGACTCGCCGCTTAGTTGTGTATGGCAATCAGAGACGAGCGCACAATTTGGATGGGGCAGTGCGGGTCGGACTAGACATCTTCGAGTTGTGTCTGCGTCAACGTCTTCAGTGGATCGACCGCCAGCCAGCTTAGCGCCCCCAGCAGGCAAAGGCCGGCAGCCACCAGAAAAGACGCATTCCATCCATAGTGGGCGGCGATCCATGGCGTAAGCGAGCCGGTGAGCGCGCCCCCGATTTGTCCGCCCATATTCATAAATCCTGACACAGAGCCGGCCGAACCACCAGCTATGTCGGCCGTCACCGACCAGAATGAGCTTTGTGAGAGATACAACGCTCCCGCGCCGCCCGCGAGAACGACGCTCGCCAATCGGACGCTCTCGACCTCCGATCCGAAGGCAATGAAGACGCCCGCTATAGCCATCGCAAATGCCGCCAAGACGCAACGCCCGAGCCGTGGTCCCCGCCACTTCGTAAGTCGATCGTTCGCGGCTCCGCCCAATAAACAGCACGCCAACATGGCGAGAAACGGAAGCATGGAATAAAACGCGCTTGCTTTGAGATCAAGTCCGCGCACTTTGGCGAGATAGCGGTAAAACCAGCTGAAAAAGATCCACGCTACATAGCCGTAGCAAAAGTAGCTGACTGGTAATCGCCCACACTTCCCGGCTTCGAACCACGCGCGTCCACGGCACGAGGACATTTGGCTCGTCTGTCTGAGTGATTTTCAGTCCCGATTGAATCGTTGCAAGTTCGGCGGCTGACACACGAGGGTGCTCTGACGGATTATCGCGTGCCGCCACGAACCAAACGCCTCCGGCAAAAAATCCGATGATCGCACAAACCCAGAAGGACGAGCGCCATCCATAGTGAATCATCAGATAGGTAATGAGAGGGGTGTGAGGCCCGCGCCAGCGCCAACGCCAGCGAAGATCCAGCCATTGGCGATGCCACGCTCCCGCACCGGGATCCATCGAGCCACAAACTGGTTTGCGGCCGGATAGATCACGGCCTCGCCGGCGCCGAGAAGAAAGCGTACAGCAACGAAGAGAATCAAGGCACCGCCGACATTCGCCGGAACCAGCGCCGTCAACGCCGTGAATACTCCCCACCAGATGACGCCGCCTGTGAGAACACGTCGCGGTCCGAACCGGTCGGCAAGATAGCCGCCGAGCGTCTGAAATAGCGCGTAGCCAGCTACAAGGGAGCTGAAGACTTTTCCCAGCTGCACATCCGTCAAATGGTAAGCATCGACAATCGATCCGCCGGCGATCGAGATGTTGACCCGATCCAGGTAGGACACGGCGCTCAGAAGAAAGAGCCAGAAGATGAGAAACCAGCGGACTCTGCTTTTGTCTCCAGCGATCACCAGCATCTCTCCGCAGAACTCGTAATCAACCGATTTCGAACACTAGAGACGGCCAAACTGTTTCACCGCTTGCACAATCGACTTCAAACGTTCGATGACGGCATACATTGAGTGCTCTTTATAATCCATCTGTTGCGCAACTGTAAGGACGCTTTGAGCCTGTGCTTTCGGCACCACAGCAACTCCATCGCTATCCGCGACCACGATATCGCCCGGGTTCACCGGCACTCCATTACAAGTCAACGGAATCTGCGCTCCGGCAAATCGGTAGTGATGTACGGAGGTGGATGGCACAATGCCCGTTGCGAAGACGGGAAATCCGATCTTGCGCAGATATGCCACGTCACGCACTCCACCATCGATGACTGCGCCGGAGTATCCACGCGCCGCCATCGCAGTTCCCATCAGTCCGCCCATTCCCGCAATATCTTCTCCATCTTCGACCACCATCACGTACACCGAGTCGGCGGAACCCTGATCGATCGCTTCAAGCATGCCCGTGAGAGCTTCCGGATCCTTGTTGCCTTCATCTTTTTTCAGCAGAACAGTTCGCGCGAATCCAGCGAACTTGGCGGTGAAAATCGGTTGCATGTGGTGGCTCATGTACATGCGCTTGCCCGTCACTTGCTCGAGGGCATCGGAAACAGATGCAACTTCGACGCGCCGATATTGGGCGACGAGTTCGTTGTCGCTCAAAGACGAAGCGGCGGCATTGGATTGCGCCCGCACTAACCGGACACACAAGACCGACGCCATAGCCAGGGTTATCGCCGCGAGAGTGATTGCAAATGTGCGTCCTTTTCGAAGAGCGTGAGCCTGGTACATTTCAACCTCCTGTTTCTCTGCGAGTCGCAGGAACACTGGCGCTATTTCTACTTTGGTCTTTTTCAGTGATTGCCCCGGCCGATCACCGCTATTTCTTGAAGGGCGCCGCGGTCGAGCCCGTTCTCATCGATCAGGTGAAGTGAGATGCGCCCTGGTTTGGATGGAGGAGCGATCTCCAAATCGAGTGAGACCGCGTCGGAGGGACTGACGTCCTTGACGGGCATCGTTCCCAGGCTTCGTCCATGCTCGTCGTAAAGGCGCGCCTCGATGCGACCGGCGAAGAACACTCCGAAAGATCCGGAGAGGCTGAGCTTCCCACTTTCCGAAATCGCGGCTCGAAGCGGTTGGATCACAATTCCAGCATCAGTGGCTCCATGAAAGTCGGCGCCGGATCGCGTTGGAAACCACTCGGTCGAAAAATTGCAACTCTCGCCAGGACGCAACCGGCACATCGGGCTATTGAGCTCGGCCTCAAGGTAGTACGGGCTTGCGTCTGGGTCTGCGCTGACCGAAGCGACTCCCTGATCGTTCAATCGAAGTTCCGGTCCATTCGTCCAAAAGATGACCGATGCCTTTCCGGGATAAGTCTTGGTCTCTTCGTACTGAAACCGTTCCACCATCGCATAATGGCTCGAGCCGTCAACAACTGCGAGCCATCCCTCTTTCGAATCGAGCCATAACTCTGCGGCCAGATGGGCATAGTGAACCGTGAAGAATCCGTCATCCCGAACTGACGCAGCCGGATTTTCAGCGGGACCGAAGCGCACATGATAACGATTGAGGTAGCTGCTCGCGGGGTTTGCCGGCGTGAACGTCCAGAAATTGTGATTGATGCGAGACGCCTCATCCTGTCCCTGCGAACTGGGGTTAGAAGTATCGTATTGCGACACCGATTGCATCGACCATTCCAGCGTGTGGCCGGACACGTTCTTCATCGTTGCGTGAAAAGTAATCTGCGGGGAATCGCTGTCTAGACGAATCGTGCGTACGAATTGAATGCCTGTCGGGGAATCCACAGGGCTGGTCAGCTCGATCTCGCAGGTTTGTCCTTCCGAAACCTTTCGAAAGGCGAATGGCCCATCATCGAGCAAATCCGAGTTGCCCTGCCAGTGCTGTTCGTCGTCGTTGCCTTCCGGGAGGAGCCAGAGTTTGTCCCCTCCGTAGTTGAACCATTGGCTCGTGCTGGGCGGCAAGTATTTGCCAGCAAATTTCGGATTGACAAACAGGTAAGGATGGCCCGAAAAAGTTACCTGCATCAAGCGCCCACCATTCTGCGGGACGATGATCAACTGGACCCAGCGATTGGAGATCTGCTGCGCGTGCCAACCCTTATAATCCGCGGCTTCCACGCGACACTCAGGATTCTTGGCCGTAGCGGACTGAGCGACTGCTTGCCAGACGGTCAAATGAGTTCCAATCGTCACCACCGCCAAGGTCACTGCAACGCGCCACATCCAACTTCGTCCTGCAAAAGATGTCTCGCCATGATTGGGCCCTTGCCTGCCAGGTTTTTGCCGCGGTTGAGAGTAGCACGCAGGCCGAAATCCTCAAAACGCAGCCGTCTGTCCGCGAACGAAATAAAAACCAATCAAACGAAATAATTGGATTTGCGTGGACCAGATTGTGTGGTATACCAACTTCTCCAAAAGAACCGGGCCAAACTGTCCGGGATTTCTTCAATCCCTGAGGAGGTTTTGCGATGCGAATCCAGAATTCCAGCCGCCGATCATTCGTGAAATTGGCCGTAGCGGCACCACTACTCAGCAAGATTGCGGCTCGGGACCTCTATGCGCAAGCCGCTTCCGCCATCGGCAAAGACCCGCGACAGAATGTCTATACCCGGCTCGGCGTAAAGACGGTCATCAACTGCCGCGGCACTTGGACCTATCTCAGCGGATCCCTCGAATTCCCAGAAGTTCGCGCGGCCCAAGTAGAGGCCGCACAGCATTTCGTGAATGTAATCGAGTTGCAACGCGCAGTGGGACGCCGGTTGTCCGAGCTCACAGGCGCCGAGTCCGGGATTATTACTTCCGGCGCCGCTGGCGCGATGGCCGCTGCCACTGCGGGCTGCATGGCCGGCACTGACGACAAACATATCTGGCAGCTCCCCGATACGACGGGCCTGAAGAACGAAGTCGTGATGGTCGGAGGACGCAGCGCCTTCGATAGCGCGATCCGCCTGACTGGAGCCAAACTCGTACTTACCTACTCGCCGGAAGAGCTCAACAACGCCATCAACGAAAAAACGGCGATGATTTACACCACCGATCTCGGCGAAAAACTCAAGCGCGTGCTGGCCATCGCCAAGGACCACAAAGTTCCCATGCTGCTCGATGACGCTGCCGGAATTCCCCCAGCCGACAATGCAAAGCTCTATGCCACCATGGGAATTGACATGTATTGCTTCTCGGGCGGCAAGGGACTTCGAGGTCCTCAGTGCAGCGGCCTGCTCCTGGGTCGAAAGGATCTGATTGAAGCGGCTCTGCTCAACTGCAGTCCCCGGGAAGGCGCAGTCTGCCGCCCGATGAAAGTCGGCAAAGAAGAAATCATTGGATGCCTGACCGCTCTTGAAACCTGGCTGAAGATCGACGAGAAAAAACTCTACGCGGAATGGAATGGCCGGATCGATCGTATTCGGAAGCTGGTGGAGACTGTACCGGGAGTCAAAACAGATACCTTCACTCCTGAAGACGGGAACCGCTATCCAACGTTGAAAGTTTCATGGGATCAGGAAGGTTGGAAATTCAGGATCTCAGATTTGGTCGAGCAATTGCGCGCAGGAGATCCCGTCATTGAGGTGCTCGGGGCGGACAATCCGAGTTTGGTGAAAACAGTCCGCGAAGGCAACCCCAATCGAAAAGAGATGAAGGGGCCCGACCATATCGAACTGGTTTCGATGACGATCAAGCCGGGAGAGGAAATGATTGTTGGGCAGAGATTGCGCTCTATTCTTGGTGCTGCTCAGAAAAAAGCGGCTTAACGAGCAGAAGAATAGAACTCCCAGAGGCGTCGATATGCGACTCATTCTCGTTGGTTCATTGCTGTTGTCTTCGGCAGTTGCGCAGGGGCCAGTGCGGGCCATAATTCCAGCGCAGGCACCCGCTCACTCCACTGCTTCTTATTCCCCCGCTGTAGATGCCGGCGACTACGTCTATATATCCGGCCAAGGGCCTCATCGGCCTGACGGCAGTTCCCCGTCAACTTTCACCGCACAGGTTCATCAGGCACTCGACAACGTGAAAGCAATCGTCGAAGCAGCGGGATTGAACATGGACCATGTCGTCTACACCCAGGTGTACCTGCAAGATATTCATCAATACGACGAGATGAATAGAGTTTTTGGGGAATACTTCGGGAAGAATCCACCAGCCCGCGCCGTGCTGGGCATTGCTCGAATACCGGAGTCTCCCGTTCAAATCAATGCTGTTGCGGTGCGAGACTTGAAAGACAAGAAAGCGATCTATCCACCGAACTACAAGTCAGACGATGTTTCCGCGCCCGGGATGCTCACGCACGACCGCCTTTTCGTATCCAGCATGAGTGGCAGCGATCCTGTTAGCGGCAAGGTCCCGGATGATGCAGCAGAGCAGGTCGACCTCGCGCTTGACCGAATGGAAGCCGTACTCAAAGCGGCAGGACTCGCCATGAGTAACATGGTCTTCGTGAATCCGTACATGACGGCCGAGATTCCTGCGCGCGTGATGAACGAGCACTACGCAAAGCGCTTCGAATTCGGGAATACCCCGGCGCGAGCGACTATCGAGGTATCCAGCCTCCCTGGAGGTGCACATATCGAATACACGGGCGTGGCTGTTCGTGATCTTCAGCAGCGCAAAGCGGTGCGGCCAAAAAATATGCCACCCAGTCCAACGGCCAGTCCATGCGTCTTCGCGGGCGACACTTTATATTGCTCGGCCAAGAGCGGCTTCATCCCCGGAGCTCATGGAGGAGTGTATGCCGATAGCACGCAGCATCAACTTCGCCAGACCATGAGGAATCAGCTCGACAATCTCGAAGAGGCTGGCATGGAATTCAGCCAGGTGGTCTCTACAACCGTCTATCTGGACGACCTGTCCGATACCAATGGATTCGACGAAGTATATGGCCAATACTTTGGCTCAGTGATTCCGGCTCGCACCATCCTGCAGCAGATTGCTCCAACCGAGCGCAAAGCAGATAAGGAGGGCCACTATCCTGACCTGGAACAGATGTCACTGATCGCCGTTCGCCGCCCAACAACCAAGTGACTATGCTTCTCGCTAAGGCAGTGGCAGGTTTTTCAACTCGGGCGCGATCGCGTACGCGCTGTCGAATTCATGCTGAGCCTCTTTCCCCTTCCCTTCCTGGCGGAAAGCCAGCGCGAGGTTGTAATGCGCTTCGGCGTATCGCTGCTTGAGCCGAGCAGCCTCCAAAAATTCAGCTTCTGGCGAATCTCTCCCGCCTGCATGAGTACCAGTCCGAGGTTATTGTGACCCTCAGCAAATTTCGGATCGTCCTTCAACAGCTTGCGAAAAACGTTCGACGCGGCTGCCGGATCGTTGTTCTGCCTTAGTGCAAGGCCAAGTTGCACTGAGCGTCGACATTGCGAGGATCAAGGCTTACGGCCTCTACGAATTCCCGGACAGCTCGTGATGGGCGCTGTAGTTGCGCGAGCGCGAGCCCGAGGTTGTAGTGAGCTTCCGCCAGGTCGGGGTCCGACATCACCGCGTGCTGAAATTCGTCCAACCCTCGCGTTTGATCACCTGACTTCCAGAGAAATAATCCGAAGCTGGTGTGAGCCTGCGCGTAGTCCGGCTTTATTTCGATGGCTTTTTCTTAGGCCTCTTTAGCGTGTGCGGCGTCATTCTTGCCCTCACAAGCGAGCCTTGGTAGGGTCAGGTTCGGCTTCACCATGGCGCGAAAACATATGCCACTCTGTGAAATCTGTCAAAGGACTGACACACGGTTAACTTCATTTTGAGAAGCGCGTTACAGCAATGATTCCCATGTCCCGGCTCATTTCATGAGGTAAGGTACAAAACCAGAAACGTTCGTCCGAATTTTGTAAATCGATGTTGTAGCCGTGATGTACAGAGTTTTGAGGTCAGAGTCGCCCCAGGAAAGATTCGCTGGTTGTTCCGGCAGCACAATCGTTCCGAGATGATGTCCGGATGCGTTCCAAACCCAAATTCCCAGCGGACCGGTCACGAAAACATTTCCAAGACGGTCCACTCTCATCCCATCGGGAACGCCTTCGCCTTTGCCGCCTGGCTCTTCGCCGAAGATGCGGCCATTCAGAAGAGTTCCGTCGGACTGGAAATCGTAGACATGAATATTTCGTTTCTCGCTATCGTCTACGTACAATCGTTTTCCATCTGGCGAAAACGCAAGGCCGTTGGGCTGCGAGAGTTCCTTGGTCAACAGTGTGACTTTTCCTTTTGCGTCCAGGCGAAATACTCCCTGGAAATCTAATTCCTGCTTCTGTCCTTTTGGTAAATCAGATGTTGGGTCGGTGAAATAGAAAGCGCCGTCTGGCCCCATCACTACGTCGTTCGGGCTGTTGAAGCGCTTTCCTTCGTACCGTTCCGCGAGGACGGCATATGTCCCATCCGGCTTGATGCGAATGATTGCGCGCAGCACGCTCGCGCAATCGATGAGTCGATGTTCGGAGTCGTATGTATTTCCATCCGGATCGCCCAGCGCTATCAATTCATCTTTGTGGCCGTCTGGATAAACTCGAAATATCTTGTTGATCTCTTCGTCGCTGACATAAACCAATCCAGCGGGATCCCAAACCGGGCCCTCAGTAAAACCGAAGCCGGTTGCCAACACGTCGAGTTTCGCATCGCTGGAAATTAGCTTAGAAAACTCCGGCGAATCTGCCTGCAATTTGAACTGACGGCGCGGCCTCTCGCCCGCCGCCACCCACGCCATCGATAGGACTAGTCGCTACGCAAGACGTTAGTCTGAACAGTCTGAGCAAAATCATTCCTCGTTCGAAATTTTCTTTTTCGCCTTACCTGTAGACGTCTCCTGCGGTTGCCCCTCGTGCGCAACGCTCATAAGGTAGGCAACCAGGTGATCCAATTCTTTTTCACTGAGTCTCGTCCCATAGTCCCACGGCATCAACGGTTTTGAATCATATGCGACTTCAGAAACGTCAGATTTATTCAACAAATGAAATGATCCATCCAGCGTTTGCAGTTGGAGAGAAAAGTTATCTTCATTCCTCGTCAACCCAGAGGCGGTCTGGCCATCCTTAATCCTTACCTTGGCTAAGCCTTTGCGGGTACCGGACCTTTTGTCGGAGTTCAAAATGGCGCCGCGAACGTCGCGCGCAGAATGGTTGCCGCCGTAGTTCGAAAGGTCGGGTCCGAGAAATCCGCCAAACCCCTGAACCATGTGGCACTCTGAACAACCCGCTTTGCCCGCAAAAAGAACCTTCCCCGTCGCAGCGTTCCCTGGCAGCGTCGGCGCAGCGCTCTTTCCTTGTAATAATCGCAAGTGATTCAAAGTTGCAGACAGCTTCGCGGGGCCCAGCGCAGCAAATGCCGGCATCCCCGCCTGAGGAATGCCAGTCTGCAGTATCTTGGAAATCTGCGTGTCGGATAGCCGCAGCACTTCCGCTCTTGTGGCGATATCAGGCCCGCGTTCGCCACCTCTTCCATCCAAACCGTGGCAAGCAGCGCATGTCGATTCGAAGGTCTGCCTTCCAACCTGCGACGACGGTGAGGACTGCTTCGGTTTCGCGTTTGCGCGGTTCGCTTCCTGCGCCGATAGGCAAGACGTGACAGCAAAGTATGTCAGCATCGCGACCATGACCCTTCGGGTCAGAGTCAGCACGCTGCCACACGAATGCCCACTATCCAGATCGCTTGAAGCACTCCGCCGAATGGACCGCATTAACATCTCACCTCACCAGGTACAGATCCAGAAAATCAGGTCGCTTCCACCGACGATTCGACGGGGTATTCGCCGCCACATCGGCAACAAAGCACAGAATGCTGATGATGAAAATTGACTTTGACGGCAAGAAACGTTGCCAAGTGGATATCGCACCAAATATACCAGTGTCAACTTGTTTTCTTTTCAGAATCGAAAGGTGTTTTCTTTCGTTTCGCATAAAGAGCACTTGCTGTCGAGCGATTCGCCGGTCAGGTGACGACGTGATGCTGGACTTCCGGAAGTCGCTGTGATATCAACTTTCGACTGCTGAACTTCGTTTTCATTTATTCGTAATTCTGGCAACCTGTGGGGATCGCGCGATGGCTGCGGCAACGCACGAATACAACATAACGTCGCTACAGAGAGGCCTGCGCATGCTGCAGCTACTCGGGCAGACGGACCGAGGACTACCCGCGTCGCAGATTGCCAAGCTCTCGTCCCTACCAGTGAGTACCGCCCATCGCTTCTTGGTCAATCTGGAATCTGGCGGCTTCCTGATGCGTGACAATGTCGGAAACTATCACCTGGGCCTCGCTTGCGTCTCTCTGGGCCAAGCGGCGAGGGAGCAAATGGACATCCGCACGGTGAGTTTGCCGCATCTTCAGTCGTTGAACCATCGCACCCGCGAAACGGTACATCTTACGGTTCGCCATGGTTTGACGGCGGTCTACATCGAAAAGCTCGACTCGCCTCAACCTCTGCGCATCCACTCTCGCATTGGTGCCAGCGTTCCGCTTCATTGTTCTGCCGTCGGAAAGGTTCTGCTGGCATACATGGATGAGGCTGACCGAGAGACCAGTCTTGGCCAAATGGAGTTGCGACGCTTCACCGAAAATACCATTGGCAGCATCCAGGAGTTGCAGACGGAACTGGCCAAAGTACGAAAAAACGGGCATGGCTGCGACCTTGAAGAGCACGAGCCACACGTACGCTGCATCGCCGCCCCAGTATGGGATCATAGCGGCAGCGTCAACGCCAGCCTGAGCGTCACTGGTCCCGCTGTCCGCATGTCCGCCGCTCGCCTTCGCGAGATCGCTCCTCTCGTCCGTGGGGCGGGCCTGGAAATCTCCCGGGCGCTTGGATACGACCCCGAATCCAGTCGTGCAGTGTCCGTAGGTTCGCCGCCGTCGCGGTTCAAGCCTCGTGGCGCTCGGCCAGTTCGGCGCTCCAAGGTTGCAGGCAAATGAGTCGCGCCGCTCTAAAGGAGAATTTGGAACGATTGATGAGGCTGACTGGCTACAAACTGGTGGTATTCCCTTTTCTCGCGATCTTCGTCGCGTTCGCCGTATCGCAAGTTGCCGGCCCGTCTGTTTCTAATCTGAACGTGAACGTGGATGTTCCTTCTCAGCGTCTGTCAGCTCAGCCCGTTGGCGCGGATTGGCTGTCTTATAACGGAGACTACACCGGCCGGCGCTACAGTTCTCTCAACGAAATTACGACTCGCAATGTTTCTCAGCTTCGTTCCCAGTGGGTCTTTCATGTAAAGAACTCCGACGCTCTTGAAGTCACACCCGTCGTGTTCGAAGGAATTATGTTCGTCACGTCCGCCAACGACGCCTACGCTGTCGATGCCCGCACGGGTCGAACCATCTGGCACTATGCCCGATCTGTCAGCGAGGGTCTTATTGACGATGCGTCGCAACATCACAATCGCGGTGTGGGTCTTTGGCACTCTCGCGTGTATATGGAGACCGACAATGCGCATTTACTCTGCCTCGATGCGCGGTCCGGACATTTGCTTTGGGACGTGCCATACACCGATGGGAGCGCGAACTACGGCGCGACCAGCGCGCCCCTGGTCGTTAAGGACAAAGTTATCGTAGGAACATCGGGTGGTGACGATGGCGTCCGCGGATTTGTCTCCGCCTTCGATGCCGAAACCGGGAAATTAGTTTGGCGTTTCTGGACCATCCCAGGCCCCGGCGAGCCGGGGTCCGAAAGCTGGCCCGGCGATGCTTATCTTCACGGTGGTGGCACGACTTGGATGCCCGGGACCTTCGATCCAGAACTCAACACGATTTATTGGGGCACGAGTAATCCTGCGCCGGATTTCGATGGCGGCCCCAGACCGGGAGATGATCTTTACACCGACTGCGTGCTCGCGCTCGATCCTGACACCGGCAAATTGAAATGGCATTTCCAGTTCACTCCGCACGATCTCTTTGATTTCGATGCGACCGAAACACCTGTTCTTGTTGACGCAGATTATCAAGGTCGTCCGCGCAAGTTGCTCGTCGAGGCGAACCGCAACGGATTCCTTTACATTCTCGACCGGGTAGACGGGAAATTCCTCTCCGCGGTGCGATTCGCAGAAAAAATGAACTGGGCTAAAGAGATTGGCGCGGATGGTCGCCCCGTGACCACCGGAACGATACCGAGCGCTACAGGTACGCGCGTCTGTCCAGGATTTGCGGGCGCCACGAATTGGTACTCTCCTTCATACAATCCGGAGACTAAGTTTCTTTATTTTCTTGCCCTCGAAAACTGCAACCTCATGTTCCTCGCTCCCGACAAGTACGCACCGCGCCACACCTACTACGCAACCGGATCGAAGAGCAGTCCCGACGATAGTAGTCAGAAGATACTGCTTGCCTTCGATCTAGCTAGCGGGAAAATGGCGTGGAAATATCCGCAGTTTGGGACCGGGCACTCGAGTGCCGGGACGATGACCACAAGCACCGGGCTCGTTTTTTTTGGGGACGATGCTCAATCTTTCGAAGCCGTCGACGCTCACACGGGGGCGCCACTATGGCATTTCAACACCGGGCAGACGATCAACGCTTCGCCCATGAGTTTCTCAGTCTCAGGCAAGCAGTACGTCGCAATTGCCGCTGGTAGCGACATTTTTTGTTTCGGCTTGCTCTGACACGAAGGCCAGATTTTCAAAAGGAGGACGGACCTATGTTTTCAACGCTCACAAATCGCAGGAACTTCGCATCACGAATCGCTTCCCTGTTTACGGGTGTTGGGTTGGCTACCGTTTTCGGCGGTGCTTCGCCCGCGGCTGCGCAGGAACAGGGCGGCGTCCGTAAGCTCGACTACGACGGCAAGCAGGCTGGTGGAGGTTTTATCACGCCCCTGATCATTCACAACGGGGTCATCTACATCGCAGGCCAGGGAGCGCATTCGCACGATCCGGAAGGCAAGTTCGCGATGGATATCGAGACCCACACCACAAAAGTGATGGAGAACGTAAAAACTTTGGTGGAAGCCGGGGGCGGCACCATGGATAGCATCCTGCAACTTACAGTTTTTCTCACCAAGATTGATGACTATGACGGAATGAACAAAGTATTCAAAACATACTTTCCCCACGGTGGTCCTGCTCGGACAACTGTTGCCGTTGCGGCACTTCCAGGACAGTCTTTAGTCGAAATCAACTGCACGGCAGCCGTGGTCAAGAAATAGCTTTTGATCTGACCGCGAACACAGGATCGAAGGAGCGCCAGCCAATGGACATCCGGGCGAAGTGGCCCCGCCGCAGTTTCATGACAGCCGTGGTTTCATTTGCCGGTGTGATGTTGAAACCGCGAACATTGTGGGCACGCCCCTCCGGCCGATCGTCTCTGCCGCTCCCGGAATCTCGGGCTTTGGACAGACCGGCAACGTGTACGAAGAACTCGGCGTCCCAACCGTCATCAACGGCCAAGGCACCATGACCGTGCTCGGCGGATCGCTGATGCGGCCCGAGGTGGAAGCCGTGATGGCTCTGGCCGGACGCCACTTCGTGAGCGTTCCTGATCTCGAAGTGGCCGCCGGGAAGCGCATCGCGGAAATGCTCAAGCTCCCGGAAGGCTACTTCGCGCTGGTAACTTCCGGAGCCGCCGCGGCAATGCAGTCCGGGCTCGCAGGAATTCTGACGGGCAACAATCCCCAGTTCATCAAACAGCTTCCCGATCTTACTGGAATGAAATCTGAGGTGATCATTCAGAAATCCCATCGGAACGCCTTTGATCACCAGCTTCGTGCAACCGGCGTGCGGCTTGTCGAAGTGGAGAGCCGGGAAGACCTTGCCCACGCCGTCAACGACAAGACGGCGATGATGCATTTCAGCAATTTTGCCGATCCGCTAGGGCAAATCAAAGTCGAGGAATGGGTGAAGTTGGGCAAGCAATATAACATCCCGACGTTCATCGATGCCGCCGCCGATACTCCACCCGTTTCCCATCTTTGGGACTACGCAAACATGGGCTACGACCTCATCGCATTCAGCGGTGGCAAAGCGATGCGGGGACCTCAATGCGCTGGATTGCTCATTGGCCGCAAAGATCTCGTCGCCAACGCACTCCTCAACAACAGTCCCCATGAAGACACGCTGGGCCGCAGTCAGAAAGTAGGCAAAGAAGAGATCGTGGGGATGGTGAAGGCTCTTGAGTCCTACCTCAACGAGGACCATGATGCTCTTAACCGCGAATGGCAACGACGCCTTGAATTCATCGCGCGCGAACTCGCAAAGGTTCCGGGAATCACCACATCGTATTTCGTTCCCGCGGTCGCCAACCACGTTCCATCGATGGAGATTCACTGGGATAAGCGCTTGTCACTGACTCCGCGAGAAGCAGCGGCTGGCCTTCGCAAAGGCAAGCCGTCCATCGTCCTCGATAGCGGAGACGAAAAAGAACTTCTTTCGATGAATTCGTTCATGTTGCAGCCCGGCGAGGAGAAGATCGTCGCGGACACATTGGTGACCTTTTTCAAAAGTCACATGTCCTGAAGAGAGTTGAGCGTCAATTTTGCAGTGATAACCCGCAGCGAAATCTGCAATGCCGCGAGATCATTTCCGCTTGATGACAAATGCAGTTTTATCGTCTATGCGGTCCGCCTGACCTGCTTGGATTACATTTTCATCTTGCTTGACTGCGAACCTCAGGACCGCCTCGCAGATTTCTTTCGCAGACTGATCCTGATGGTTGCGTAATACCTGTTGCATCTGGAACCGGTCTTCTTCGTCCCCTCCGTCGTAGACTCCATCCGTGTAAAGAAGGAGTATGTCTCCAGGGCTCATGAGGGTGATTTCCGCCAGGTCCGTTGATGAGATTCTGTGCGATCGAGTCGCAACTGACAGGTATTTATTCCTGTCGGGATGGTCCTCGGGGATCGCGAGGCCAAGCGCTAGAAATTGAGAAATGCTAGCCTTCCCAATTTCCACAAACTTTTCGAACTCTGCCGAAAATACTAACGGAGGTGGATGTCCGAAATTCACGAAGCGGAAGTGACCGCTCGGTCGTATCTCCCCGTAAAGCAGCGTAGCGATCTCTCGCGAATTATCGTCCTTATTGCGGCCCAACGCGTTTCTCGCGGATACAGATTGTGCAAGCCGCAAGTTGATCTTTTCGAACATCGCCGGCGTTGTTCTGCCGAATTGATCTAATTCCGAAAGCATGAAAGCGTGAAACGTATCGTGAACAGTCGATGCGATCTTCGCCGAAATGATGCCGTGTCCCTGCGCGTCCACCAGGAGCACACCTGCCGTCGTGTGTAGCTCTGGCAAGACTTCGGCGATTCGTATCTGCTCAGACCTCTTCGCGCGCCTATACTCTGCGGCAAGAGTGTCGCTGTATCCTGGCTTCGACTGCATCCACTCAACATGGGCGTCCACCGAATTCCGGGGGGCTTGCCCTTTCGGGAGAGGCTCCAGATAGTCCTTTGACAACTTGAGGGCCCGGGCGATCCGCGCATCGACGTCATAACGCTGCTGGAAGTTTATGTATTCGAAGAGGTCTCCGCCTACGGGCCCGGCCGGGATAGAGTCTCCGTACATATCGATTCCGGGGAGTTGTGGAATCGCTCCCTCCACTGGCATGAGTCTTTTGCGAAGATACTCATCTATCCCGAGTTCTACTTGCCGCGTCACCATGAGAGAAATTTAGTGCTCCGGTTGCTTATACCCACGAAGGAGTGTAGTACGGGCACGCTTAAATTATACGGGCAAGGAGTCGTGGTCAAAATGACCGGTCCCAACCAGGGATACGCCCATAAGGACGATTCAATGGAAAAGGCTGGCAGCCCCGAGGAGGCTCAAACTCCTACCGCGACGGGTGTTTCAGCTTGCCTGGCCGAGCTTTAAAAACAACAAGCTCCGCAACTTCCCCGTTACGATTCGCGGTGACCTCGGAGACTCCGGAACTCTAATCCAGGTTCCCTCCGAGCACCTTCGGATGTTCCTGGCTCAATCGCACAATGAGTTCGCCGAATAGCGAGTTTGCCCATGCAAACCAAGGTCGCGTGAAGTCTGCCGGATTGTTTTTGTTAAAGGCCTCGTGCATAAAGCCGGTTTCCGCGTCGGTGCTGGTAAGCCACCGCAGACATTGCCGTATCTCATTCTCCTCCGAACTCGTAAGGGCCCGCATAATGATTGACATCGGCCAGATCATATCGAGTCCAACGTGCGGACCGCCGACACCCTCCGCCGAAGTGCCTTTGAAGAAATAAGGATTCGACGGACTCAAAACGCGCAAGCGTGTGTTGCGATAGATCGGGTCATCTGACGGGCAACAGCCCAGATAAGGAAGACCGAGCAGATTCGGTAGATTCGCATCATCCATCAGCAATTGGTTACCATAGCCGTCCACCTCGTAAGCCCAAAATTCTCCGGTCTGCGCGTTTTGCGCTCGTCCGTACAGAAGAAGTGCAGACTCGATTTCCTGAGCCAGAGTTCTGCATTCTGCTGCGAAAGCAGAGTCGCGCAAGACCTCGGCCGCCATGTTCGACAACTGGCGAAGAGAGACCAGCGCAAAAAAATTACTCGGGATAGACAATGAATAAAGGCAGGCATCGTCCGAAGGGCGAAACATCGAATAAATCAAGCCGACAGGCCGTGCTGGATTGCCATAGCCGCCAAGCATTTGAGTGTCGGTGGGCACTTCGCTTTTGCGCTGGAAATGATAGCTGCCCGGTCCGCTCTTACGTTGCTGCTCACGAAATGTCGCTACCGCGAGCTGCATGGCTCGGGTCCACTCCGAATTGAAAGGAGATACATCGCCGGTCGCACGCCAGTAGCCATGCGCAAGACGAATACAGAAACAGAGAGAGTCAATCTCCCATTTTCGCTCCGCAACTCCCGGCCGCATGTCGGTCATGTCCTCGACCGCCCAAGGCAAAGGCTTGGACGATTTTGGGTCAGGCATGAATGCGTTTGCGTAAGGATCAATCAGGATGCAGCGGCTCTGCCGCCCGATCAGGCCACTGAACATGCGCCGAAGATCGCCGTCGTCGCTGGCGAGTTGCAGATACGGCCACACTTGACATGACGAATCCCGCAACCACATCGCATCGATGTCGCCAGTAATGATGAAAGTGTCCGGTTTCCCGTCGATGGTGTCGACCCGGACGGTTGTGTCTAGCGTATTCGGATAACAGTTTTCGAACATCCACGCCAGCTTCGGATTAGCAATTCCCCGCTTCACGCTCTGAATAAGTCCCTCGACGGACTGCGAAGTGAATTTGCGCTGATTGAGGGCCGGCCGTCGAGAGGAAAGCCCGAGCAGCCCGCGTCCCGAGAGCTTCGACGTCCTCATCGCGATGGAACTAACAGCCAAGGTCTTCAGAAGTTGCCTTCGGTTCAGCACTTGAATGCTCCCAACCCTTCTTGTCCAATCGAGCCGCGAAAGTATTGTTCGAGCACACGGACCGGAGACTCGAAATTCTATCGGCTCCTCAGCTCTCACTTTGAAGGGACCTTCGAGTTTACATCCGGCCTTGGAGAATAGGCTTATGTGCGGGGATAGTTGGATGACACTATTCGATCTCGTCGAGGCTAGAAACGGTTGCAGTCTGTTCCTACGGATTCCAACCCAGGCGCCAGGCGCAACCGTCAAGGGCAAAGGGCCGTTGCCCCGGCACCTGCGCTCAAAGTTTCGCGAGAGTAGAACAAATATGATGTGAAGGCGACGGACTCCTCTCAGTGCAAGGAAGTTCCGTCCAGACTGCAAGTAAAGAAGGAGAACTGACGGCTTGGCCGGGCGCCCCTGCGTGGGCCGATCCTGTTCAACGAAGTCGTGTAACGACCGATTCGTCCGAGGAGAGCAGAGCTTGACGAAAGTTCACCGGGTCCGGGAAAGCGGCCGTGAGGCACGATCTCGTACGGTCCTTCCCCCAACCGTACTGTTAGCCGGTAACTTTGATAGGTTCAGTCGCTCGCGCAATTCCCACTTGATGCTTGATCGCGTTATACGCTTGCTCCGGTATCACCATGCGGGAGAGCAAATCCAGCTTATTTCGATAGGGACGATTCTCCACAATCTCGTCGACCACCTCTCGGTCGAGCCCAAGTCCCAGGAAGTCATCGAGGCTTGCGGTATTTAAATCCAAAAGGTGTTCAGAAGTGAGTTCCTCGGGCGAGTGCTCTTGATACCTAAGGTCGTTGCTGCTGATTTTGAGGGGTCGTGGCTGACGGCGCAGACGCAAAGCGAAGGCAAGAACCAGAGCCGCCGTTGCGGCACCGAGTAAAAAGGCTGTTTTCAATTTCATTTTGGAGACATCCTTGGGATTTCTGTGGGCTTTGGATGTAGAGCGTCAGGCTGCGGTTGCAGGCTTGTTGTTCTTCGCTAACGGTGGGCCAACAGAGGAACAAACAGAAGCCTGAGTCGTCCTGAAGGCAGCATTCCCGTTTGTTCCCATCGGGAGAGCACAGTCCCGACTGCTGGGAAAGAAGAGTCCGACACAGCCGCTACCCTGATTTTCTGCAACTAAGGTAAGCCAGCAGCGGAAGCAGGGGAATTGCAGTCCATCTTGGCAATGCTCTGTGGGGTCCGCCCGGCAATGGAATAGGAGACCAAATGAGAACTGTATATTGCAGGCTGGTTCGCATCTGCACTGCCACAGGCTTGCTGTTCGGCGGGCTTCTGCTCGTATCGGCTCAGCAACCCGCTTCCCCAGCACCGGATAACACGAAAGTGAACGAGCGCGACCGTAATTCCAACCAACCCACGGCTGATCAACAGGGAGAAAACCATCCCGACCGGGATATCACGAAACAGATTCGCCAAGCCCTCGTAAGAGATCATTCTTTGTCCAGCTACGCTCACAACGTCAAGATCGTCACACAAGGTGGGATGGTGACCCTAAAAGGACCAGTTCGCTCGGACGAAGAAAAGAAAGCAGTTGAGACCAAGGCTGTGGAAGTGGCCGGCGAAGGCAAAGTAAACAATCAGCTTGATGTGAAACCGACGAACTGACCACTCACAAATCAAAAGGAGAAACAAACATGGCAGGCAAAAATACAGCAGTATTCGGCATTTATCCAACTTACGCGGAAGTAGAACGTGGCGTGGATGCCCTCCAGGCAGCGGGCTTCCGCAATACGGACATCTCGGTGCTGTTTCCCGAAAGCAGCGGGACAAAGGATTTTGCACACGAAAAGAACACCAAGGCTCCGGAAGGAGCAACCACAGGCGTCGGCACAGGTGCAATACTCGGCGGCGGACTGGGATGGTTGGCCGGGATCGGAGCGCTGGCGATTCCCGGACTGGGTCCGTTCATCGCTGCCGGTCCTATTATGGCAGCGCTTGCAGGCGCAGGAGTCGGAGGCGCAGTCGGCGGGATCACGGGCGCTCTCGTTGGCATGGGAATCCCGGAATACGAAGCCAAGCGCTACGAGGGCACAGTGAAAGACGGCGGGATTCTGCTGTCGGTCCACTCCGACGATTCCGTTTGGACGAAGAAAGCGAAGAACATCCTGGAGGCCACAGGTGCGCAAGACATCGCGTCCAGCGGTGAAGCCAGTGCCGCAAAAGATGAAAAGACAAACGTACGCGAAGTTGCCTGAGAACTAGCAGAGGGATTTCCGACGTGAGGGCCGGTGGCACGCTGCCACCGGCTTCTTTTTCAGAATTCTCAGCGCAAATACCTCGACGGATAAGGATCGACCAGCCTCGCTCCTAATCATATCGTCATCAACTTCACTCTTTGCCGAGGAGAATCAGCGTGAGCAGTCAGCAATCCGAAGAGATGTTATTTCTCTTGAAAGAACTGTCGATGCTAAAGACTCTCGACAATGAGTATGAGAGCGGTCCCAAGTCCGAAGAGGAGCAAGAGGCTCATCGTTTACGACAGCAAAGGCATGAAGAGATCGGGCAAGAGATAAAAGCGTTGGCGGAACAAAAGAAAATCAATCAGCAAGACATGCTTGGCTGACGGAATTGCTACGGCAGCATATTTCTGAAATTTAGCGCTCGATTAAGAGGGCTGCTTTGATCCGTATCTTCTTGGTGGATGACAGCGAGGTAGCGAGAGCCGCTATAAAAGCGGTGCTACATCGACGGTCAGGTTGGATTGTGGTCGGCGAGGCGTTCAACGGACGTCACGCTGTCGAGACCTTCCTCCATCACATGCCCCACCTCACCGTGATGGACTTTTTGATGCCTCTGATGAATGGCTTGGATGCGGCTCGTCACTTAACCCAGCGGCATCCCAACGCTCTCATTTTAATGATCACCACCGATCCATCAAGGGAATTGGAAGTCGAAGCGCGAGCGGCTGGGATAAAAGGTCTCTGCGCAAAAAATGACTTGCCCTGCTTGTTCAAAGCCGTAGAAATCGTGATTGGTGGAGGTACGTATTTTAGCGAAGATGCTGCCGCATAGTTCCGAAAAGTGTCTGCGTTATCGAAGCGTCGGTGAATACCTACGGGGAAGCCCGCCTGAAGCTCGGTTTGGGCTTGGGTGAGGAAGTCGGTTCGGCCCCTCCATGGCGCATCTGTGGAGCCGGATCTAATTCCGCGCTCAGTTGCGAATCGAGGCGGCGGGTCGCCTCTGCAAGTTGAGCTTTTGCTCGCGCCACGCTCCCCAGCATTGTGAACAGGCGCTGTGGTCCCAGCACCAACCAGCCAAGCACCAGCAGGAAGAGAATTGCGGTTCCGAATCCCACGGCTCACCCTTTGTCCAAGGCCTGCTCGCTGGAAGCAGTTGCAGTTGCGGTGGCCGGATTTCCTTCCTCCGCTTTTACGGCTGCCTTGAATCCACGGATACCTTCCCCGATTCCTTTGCCTAACTCAGGAAGTTTCTTGGGCCCAAACACGAGCAATGCGATACCGAAAATAACCAGAAGATGCATTGGTTGAAATAGTCCTTCTAGCATGTGCTCCTCGTTTCTCGTCGAAGTGAATTGCCAACAGCAATAAGTAATCCGCCTAAGGTGTGAGGCGCCGCGCATGTTAAGGCGCGGCGTCACTCGATCACAAACTCAAAGAAGTGGAACGATCCGGCTCGTCTACGGAGCAAGGCGCACAGCGGCATCCGCTTCCACTGCCATCGTCTGCAGGATATTGAGGAACTGCTGGCTCTGCCCAATGAAGAGTCCATCCGCAGTAAAGCTTTTGATCGTCGCGACTGCGCCACCGACCTGGTCAGTCAAAGGACGGATCATGGCGACATGTGGGAGGTTGGGCCTGAATTCGGCAGGAACGGGGAAAATCAGGCTCGGTTGGATCAGCGGATTGCGGGGCTTGAAGAAATTGGGAAATGTTAAGTTGGAAACCGGGTCCGTGAATGGCGCCACTGGGGCTTGTACACCGTTTCCCGCAAAATCGACCCATTCCAGAAAGTGCGCGATCTCATCCCCGCCAATTCCCAGGGTGATTTCAAGCACCTCCGGGCTGGTCACTTTCTGGCTCATCGCCGCATAGAGGCTCGATCCACCTTGTTCAATGTACCCAAAGTGAAAAGCCGCCACGTTTGCGATCGCCTGAATGTGATCGTTACCCGGAAAGTTAGGATTGGCTTTCCCCTCAAAATCGGCATCGGTTCTCGGAATGGCGGTCACTCCATTCAGAGTGATCGCCTGGGCAAAAGTCGCTCCGAGATCCGGATTGGTCGTGCTGCGGTAGCGCACGAACCAACTGGTGTCTACATTGAGATTCATGAGATTGGTCAAACGGCGCTTTCCGGAAGATCCCTGCGCGGTGCTTCCCGGCAAGGTTTCGAATTCGGTGAAGTCCACGGGTTGGGCTCCTTTGGACTCCAGGTAGGCGTTAAGAAAGTTTGCGTGGCTTATTTCATCGAGCGTGTTGCTGGAGATGTATTGCGGACCATCGCCGTCGAGGTTCGACAGGGCAATCTGATAAGGATTTAACTTCTGGTTCGGAGCGATTTCGATTGGCGGATTTTTTCCTATACCGCCCAACTCCGCATACTGAATCCACAAGTCCGCCTCAATCAGTTCTGCCGCGGCCAGAAAGCGGAGGATGGCGATGTCGCCCGAATTCAGCGAACCACTCGGGCTTGCAATCCCTTGCGCACGCGCCAGCGTGCCACTCGTTAACAAACTGGCGCCCATTGCTGCGCCACCCGCCAGCAAACTGCCTTTCATGAAAGATCGGCGGTTCACTGAACTCTTCATATTGTCGATGAGACTCTTCTTCATTTCTTACTCCATGTTTTTGTGACTATGGTTTTGTTGCTGCCGCTCTTTGTTCACAACACAACAACTGAAACGAGATGTTGTGTAGGCGTCATTGGACTGTCAGCTTGCGATAAACATCTGCACCTGCTGTGTTGGCGATGAAGCGATATTGCTCTGTTATGAGTTACTGTCGACCCGCATTCTCGTTGTGGGTTTTGATCCAGTGACTTGTAGAACTACTCCGGCCGATTATTATTCCAATCGCTAGCGAGATATTTTGGAGTCAGCAGATCGTTCCAATTCTGCTGTCCTCGTTAAGCAGTTTGCCGGGGTGGGAGACGCCTTCAGCCGGTTTCCACGTGGCGCCTTGAGGGGTGACGCTGGTCTGTATCTTGCAAAGTGGATCGTACTGAGCCGCGCAGTCGTCGCGGTTTGGAACCCCGAACCGAGGCGCGTAATTAGGTATATCTGTTCTTTGGGACGAACACCTTCCTCTTTGGGCTGAACCTCTACGATCTCGTGGTAATCCTCATCGCTTCCGGTAGCAAGGAAGCGATTTCGCTCCCGTGCGCAACGAGTAACGACTAACCTTCGTGGTCCAACTCAGTCAAAGATCGAGACGGCATGAACAGATGCGATGCCATCATCTGCCTTTTGAGACAGAAAATCGTTGTGTCGGAAAATCATCACTTCGGAATACCATTGCTTTGAACCGAGAGACGCCGGTGAAAAAACTGATCAAGATTTTGCTCCTGCTGTGTGTAGGCATTCGTTTGCGGCGTACGCCGCGGACGAGCCGTTGAAGGTGGTCAAGATCAACGACTCCATTTATATGGCGCCTACTTCTGGCAATGTTTACCTGGTGAGTACGCCGGCGGGAAATGTAGTCATCGACACTGCAACGGCCGATATGGCGGGGGAGGCGAGAAAGCTCCTGGCTGCGGAGAAGTCGGGGCCGGTGAAGTACATCATCCTGACGCATGGCCATGCCGATCACATCGGCGGCATCTCGCTGTGGAAGGAAGACGGAACTCAGATCATCGCGCAGAGGAACTACGTGGAGTTCGTGAACTATGTGCAGAGGCTTGAGGGCTTCTTTTCCCCGCGCAATGCCGCCGTGTTTGGAAAGAGTCCGAAGCCGATGGGTCCCTGGGCGGGGAACAACGGTGCGAAGATCGATCCGACTATTCTCTTTGACGACAAGTACGAATTCACGCTGGGCGGAATTGAATTTCAGCTGTTCAGCACGCCCGGGGAAACTCCCGATCACCTTACGGTTTGGATTCCCGCTTACAAGGCAGCTTTCATTGGCGACAACTACTCTGGCATTGGAATTCCTGAGCCAAATTCCTTTCCCAATCTTTATGCCATTCGCGGGACCAAGCCTCGCTGGGCGCTCGATTGGATTCATTCGCTCGACAGGGTGCTCGAACTTAAGCCGGAAATTGTGCTGAACGGGCATGGTCAACCGATCGTTGGAAACCAGGAAATTACGCGACTTCTCACGCGCTATCGCGACGCGATTCAGTACGTCCACGATGAAACCGTGAAGGGCATGAACGCCGGCAAAGACGTGTTTACCCTGATGCAGGAAATCAAACTGCCATCGCGCTTCAATCTGGTCGAATCGTTTGGCAAGGTGAGCTGGTCGGTGCGCGGAATTTACGATGGATATGCGGGATGGTTTGACACTAATCCGTCAACCATGTACGAAGAGCCGCCTTCGTCTGTGTATCCGGATTTGGTCAAACTTGCCGGCGGGCCAGAACCTGTGGCGCGGCTGGCTCAGGAAAAGCTAGACGCGGGCAAGCCGGTTGAGGCTCTGCACCTGACCGATGTTGTTCTCTCATCGGATGAAGAAAACAGAGCTGCGCTGGAAGTCCGGATCAAGACCTTGCAGTATCTGCGCGACCACTGCGAGAACTACGTCGAGGATGGTTGGCTGGAATATGGGATCAGAAAAGCGAATGAGAAATTGGCATCGAAATAGGAAGCTCATGCGCAGGATGGCAAGCTCCTGTCTATTCACAGCATGGCTGGTGTTCACGCTTTCGGCGAACGGCCAGAGACAGGCGCTCCGCGAGGTCAATTTGACTCTCGACTCGCTGAAGGGCCTGGAGATAATTGATGGTCAAGCCGAGGTGGTGACTTATCATGGGCAGCACGCCATTCACTTTGCTCCTTTAGCCGCTCCGAAGTCGCAGCAAGCGACGCCTCCTGCCAATCGGATTGCGTTGGTGAACGACTTCGATTTTAAGAACGGAACCATCGAAGTGGATGTCGCGGGTGCTCCTGGACCGGCAACTGCGCCGGATGATCGAGGCTTTATCGGAGTTTTGTTCCGCGTACAGGAACACGGCGCGAAAGCCGAAAACTTCTATCTGCGACCGACCAACGGGCGCGCCGACGACCAGTTGCGGCGCAACCATTCTGTCCAATATGAATCCGAGCCCGATTTTTCATGGCATCGTCTGCGAGATGAGAGTCCGGGGGTTTATGAATCGTATTGCGATCTTGTGCCGGGAGAGTGGACCAAAATAAAGATTGTGGTGTCGGGAACGAAGGCGAGCCTCTTCGTCAACGGAGCCGATCAGCCGTCCTTAATTGTCAACGATCTGAAGCTTGGTGACAGCCACGGTCAGATTGGAATCTGGGCTTACAGCACGACCGACGCGTACTTTTCAAACTTGCGTATCAAAACTGGTCTATGAGACTCGGCCATGAACGCGTTTGAAGCCGTTATTCCGGGAAATGCGAACGTCCAATCGGAATGCTTGCTCCAGGTGCAGATGGCCTTTCGCTGTGACACGAGACAATCACAAATTGCTTGTCTTAATTGTCTGTCTATAAGAGTGATGCTAGCCGCGGAAGATAGGCCTGCAAAGAGGTATAGGGGCTTGTCATTGGACGATGGTCTTGTCGTTACTGGTTCGACAGTCTGACATCCCTTCACTGTCGCGGTACGCTTTGCCGGATCGACAATGTAAAAGAATGGTAGGCACGAGGAGACTCGAACTCCTGACCTCTACCGTGTCAAGGTAGCGCTCTAACCAACTGAGCTACGCGCCTACGTTTGCGTACAAGTTTATCAGGGAAAGTTTGGCAACGGAAGCGGCTCTCACGGCGTCTGGCCCTCGTGGATCGTGATGTACTTGTCGATCGGAAGATTCGTCAAGCGCTGGACCAGTCCGCTCGGCTGGGGCCACTGGATCTCAATCCAATCCATTTTCGTCCGAGGCCCAATTCCAAGCACCACGCGCGGATCGTGGGCTGATAGGTAGCTCCCTCCTCCAACTTTTGTTCGTGTGCGTTTCAGATCTCCAGACTGATACGTAATCCGGGCGCCCACGGCATCGATGTTGGATCTCTTCCCAACGAGTTTGACTCCCAACCAGTGATTTTTCGCTCCGACTTTGTTCTGAAGAAGAATAGGCGGCTCGTCGTTGCAAGAGATAAGAACGTCGAGCGCGCCGTCGTTATCAAAATCGCCAATCGCAAGTCCACGGGCAGAGAAGTTTTGCTGAAAAACCGGACCGCTATTCGCACTTACGTTTTCAAACGTCTTGCCATTGCCATGCAGCAAAATCAGCGGTTCTTCATACGTAACATCTTTGTGAAATACCTGGATCAGATCGTCGGGATTCCCGTTAGCGAGCAATATATCGAGATCCCCGTCGTTATCGTAGTCGAAGAACTTCAGACCCCATCCGCTCATTAAACGTGTGGGTTTCGCGATTCCCGAGGATTGGGCCTGATCGTCAAACGTCTGATCGTGATTGTTCTGGTAGAGCGAGTAGAACTCGTGATCAATGTTGGCTACGAACAGATCCAGCCAGCCGTCCTGGTTGAAATCCGCAGAGTCGACGCCCATGCCCGATCGCGGCCGGCCTGCATCGCTATATGCGACACCCGATTCCGCGCCGATCTCTTCAAACTTTCCACCGCCCTTATTCTTAAAGAGAAAATTCTGCACCGTATCATTGGCGACAAAGAGATCCATCCAACCGTCGTTGTTGATGTCGGCAGCAACTGCTCCCCAAGCCTTTCCCAGATACTTACCGATTTCTGAGGCCTTGCTGACATCGGTAAACGTCCCATCCCCATTGTTATGGAAGAGCCAACTGGTCATCGGTTTATAAAGGCGGGGAATACAGTAGCCGGGACTGTCTCCTGCTGCACAAGGAAGGTTCTTGCCTTTGTCGAAATCCACGAACCGGCAAACGAAAAGATCCAGGCGGCCATCGTTGTCGTAGTCAAACCAGACAGCACTCGATGACCACCCCGGAGCCGCCACGCCTGCCTTCTCGGTAACGTCTGTGAACGTACCGTCCCCGTTGTTGTGATAAAGGACGCTTCTTCCATATTGCGTGATGTAGAGATCGGGGAAACCGTCGCCGTTGTAGTCTCCAACCGCAACTCCCTGCCCGTAGCCACCGGCTCCAACTTTCGCTTTTTCGGTGACGTCGGTAAAAGTTCCGTCGCGGTTATTTCGATAAAGAGCGTTGCGAAGCGGAGGGTTGGGATTGAAGAAATCGCATAGGCCGCTGTTGACCAGATAAATATCCATCCAGCCATCGTTGTCGTAGTCTAGAAACGCACAACCCGCGCCTGTAGTTTCGGGCAGATATTTTTGTGATGAGTGGCCGGCGGTATGTTTCCAGGTGATTCCGCTGGCCGTTGGAAGGATTCGCTCGAACGGATATTGTGGCAAATCCGACGACACGACGAACTTGGAGAATCGAGGAACGAACGGGAGGGCCGCTCCGAATGCGGCGTTCCGTAGGAAATCGCGCCGAGAGAACCCGCGCGATCGGCGATGACTTCCCAAACTCAATCCCCTCTCTTCTCATTTCGGCGCCAGGAACCGCACGAAATCAGTTGCTTGGAGCTGGATTTCCACGATCGGCAGCGCCGCCCTGCGTCTTAATCAGCTTCTGATGAACTGCGAACTCTTTTTCCCCATCTAGTTTTCTTCCGGATCGGGTATACGCAGTTGCCAGATTGTAGTGAGCATCGGGATTCATGGGCTCAAGCTTCACCGCGGTCTCCAACGGCGGAACCGCCTCGGCATAGCGCTTCAAGGACATCAACGAAACACCCAGACCGAGAGAAGCCTCGGCAAAGTGGGAATCTAACTTGGTGGCGCGTGAGAAATGAGTTACCGCTTGATCCCACGACTGGTTCTGCCGGGCAAGCTCTCCCAATACATATTCCGCGCCGGCGTTCGAAGGATCGATAGCCAGTTCCTGCTCGAACTCATGTTTAGCTTCTTCGGCGACGCTCGAAGATGGATTCGGTTTCGAGAGCAGGAGTCGTCCAAGCCGAAAATGAATACCCGGGAAATTGGGCTCGTGCGCGATGATGCCGCGGTACTCTTTCTCCGCGTCGTCCCACTTCCCTTGCGATTCAAACGACTCCGCCAGCAGCTCGTGCGCCTCGGGTGATCCCGATCCAGTCATGCCAAGCTGTTGAGAGGCGCGCGTTGCCAAGTCAGAAAACGCATGAACCTGTGCATAGAGAACGGCTGGGTCTTGAGGAAACTCGCGTGCGGTGATTTCGAGGAAATCCAGCGCCGAATCCGGGCGATTGAGCGTCATCGCGCAGCGCAGACCCGCGAGCGCGGCTTTACGCTTGAGGTCTTTATCGGCAATCTGCCGGAGGTCTTTTTTCAGCAGGGGCAGAGCATCGCCGCATTTCCCGCTTTGCGATAACGCAATGCCCTTCCGCGCGTCTGCAGACTTCTCCGTACTGCCAGGGACAGTGGTTTGTCCCACACTCAGGCCGCAGGCGGCTAGCAGCGCGGCTAGTGTAACGGTCAAACTCCTGGGTGGGAACATATATCCGAATCATAAACGAAAAAATGGCAGGCCCCCTCGCAAAGGGCCTGCCACTGTGAAACTGACGTCAGAAGTAGAACTTGAGTGCGAATTGCATCTGACGCGCGTCTTGAGTTGATCCGCTGACTCCGAAAGTTGAAGTTCCGAAGCTGTCGTTTGGAACGGCGAAGTTCGGATGGTTCAACGCATTCAGGAAGTCTGCGCGGAATTGCAGTCGCATTGTTTCTGTGATGGGAAAGTTCTTCTGGAGACTGATATCGGCATCCGCGTATCCCGGCCCAATTGGTGGACCTTGTGCCGAGCAATTCCCGAATGTGCCTGCCGCTTGCGTGGCTGCAAAACTCGGACTGAACCACTGAATCCCTGCCGAGCTTACCGTCTTCGGATATTGCACCGGCCCCACACAATCAGGACGATTCTCGGGGCTACCCGTTCCCGACAAGTCGGATCCATAAATCGACAGCGGGAAGCCACTGTGCCAGGAGATGATCGGGTTGATCGACCAGTTTCCAACAAGAGCGTTCAAAGCGGCGGGCATATCGTGGCCAAACTGTTTGCCTCGCCCGATCGGCAGTTCATAAACTGCGTAAGCGCTCAGCACATGCGTCGAGTCCCAGTAGCAGCGTGCGTAGTCACCGTTAGGGTTATACAGATTTTGCCAGTAGTTGCCTGAAGGCCCGGCTTGAGTCGTGCTTCCCCACGTTCCGTAATAGCCATCGTCGTTCGTCATGCACTTTTCGAAGCTATACGAAATCTGGCCTTCGAGACCGTTGCTGAACCGCTTCTGCAAAGTGGCTTGCAGAGCGTTGTAGTTCATGTTTCCAACGGAAGCGGTGTTCTTCACATTGCCAAATCCGTTGGGACCGTAAGTAACAGCCGTGGTCGTAATTCCATTGATGACGGTACCAACAGGATTTTGGCCGCCAATCAACGGATGCGTGATCGTACCGTCTGATTGCAGGTCTCCCTGCGAGAGCCACTCAGGAACCATCAGGTGCGTCGTGCGCTGTCCAACGTACCCGAGCTGCAACGTGGTGTTATGCGCGATCTGCTGTTGAACGGACAGATTCCATTGATCCGCGACGGACGGCTGAACGGTGTTTCCCCAGGTCAACATCGTCGCGCCAATGAAAGGATCTCCAGCAGGCGGCGCGGCTGCGCTGAACGCGGTTTCTGTGCTGTAGGCGGAGCCGGCAGCAACGTTCAAAGCTTCGACCTGGGGAGGAGTGAAGGGAGGATTTTGTGTAAGCCGCAGATTCGTGCCCGTACCCTCCATGTAAGAGGAGATCGTGAAGGCACCGCGGATAACGGTCTTTCCTTCGCCAAATGCCGGACTCCATGCGAAACCAATACGCGGTTGGATATCGGGCAAACCGTACACCGAGCTATATAAGCCGCGGCTGAATCCATTGCTGCCTACGACACCCGTCGGGACCGGAGTATTGCCGACAAACTCAAGTGCGCCGGTTTGAATGTTAACCGCAGCTTGTTGATTGTTCAGTTCAACCCAGGGAGTGCGCGCTTCATACCGCAAACCCAAATTCAAGGTCAGGTGATCGGTAACGCGCCAGTCGTCCTGGGCAAAACCCGCGAACAGCCAGTTGCGTTGATGCCACCCGCCAGAACTTGTGCCGCGGCCGACATCTCCAGGAAGTCCCAGAGCCCAGTCCGCAGCCGGATCACCGGTACCGGTCGCTCCGATTCCCGAGTATGTCCCACCCGGTCCGCTACCGAAGAGCTCTACGCCCAACTCACCACCATTGCCCGTGTAGAAGACGTTGATGTTATAGCGGTTCGTTTGGAATCCCGTCTTGAAAACGTGCCGGCCGTGCGTGAAGATCAGAACGTCGTCAAACTGCGTTACCGTGGACGAAAATTTTTCCACGACGCTAGCAGCTCCCAGATTTTGCAGGGTTCCGGTATTGACGTTCGTGACCGACCCGCCCGCGAAACCCAGCAATGGCAGTCCGTCAATTCCTGTCGGGTTTCCATTGGTAATTCCGATTGTGTTTCCCAAAGCTCCCACAGCACCATCGAACGTCGTCAATCCATGGGGTAACTTCACATAATTCTTTCCAAACCGCGCTTCGTTCATCAGGTTCGGAGAGAACGTGTGCGACCAGTTCACGGTGCCGTTCAGCAAGTACGCTTCGTTGACCGTGTTGCCAAGCAGCGCCACTGAATTCGAAGCCGGATCATACTGATCGCCCTTCGAGAATCGCCCAAATAAGTGGTCCTTGGCAGAGGCGATATAGTCGACCTTGATGTCACCTTGATCCGAGTTGTATTGGTTTCCCGGCTGGTTTGTCGCGATCCCGAATCCTGTTGTGGGGTCAGGCGCTCCGACGGGATAAAGCGCGTTGGTCACAAGGCTGGTGAAGGCAGGGTTCAGTTGGCTGGCGGGAATGATGTTGCCAGCGAAAGGAGTTCTCGACGCCACAGGCAGGATGTTGCAAGCAACGCCCGAAGTTCCGCCGGTCCCTGCCGCGCACGGATTGTAAAGCTGAACTCCTTTCGCGAGCAGAGCACTGAAGTCTCCACCTGTCTCTGCCGCCGTGAGTGTGTGAATCGTCACCGGAGCTGAGGGCGTGTCAAATCGTCCGCCCTGATAGTCGCCGAAAAAGAACAGCTTGTTCTTGATGATCGGTCCGCCAAAAGTCCCACCAAACATATTCCATCGCAGCTTGGGCGCGGGGATTATGCCGTTCGCATCGGTTCCGGGGACAGGGTTTCCCTGGTGCAAGCCGTTTTCCCATTTGTTCGCGTTGAAAACGTCGTTGCGGAAAAACTCAAAAATATCGCCGTGGAAATTGTTCGTTCCCGACTTGATGATGGCGTTTACGATGCCGCCGTTGTAGTTGCCGAACTCAGCGGAAGCGTTTTGCGTGATCAGATTGAATTCGCCGATAGCGTCCGGCGACGGCGTAAAGCCCAGAAGATTGTCGGAGGCTTGGTTGTTGTCGACGCCGTCCAGCAGGAAGTTGTTCGACTGCTCGCGGTTGCCATTGATGTAGGGCCGCCCGCCTTCTTCTGCCGTGTTGGATCCAAGATTCATGCTGTGGGGATCCACTGAGACAGTTCCTGGAGTCAGCAACGTCAACTGCACGTAGTTGCGGGTTGCCAGAGGCAGGTTGTCATTTGTCCGCGCATCAAGAACAGTACCGACGGTCGCATTCTCCGTTTGCAACACCGGAGCGGCCGAGGTCACCTCTACGGTCTCGGTGATCTGTCCGACCTTCAGTTGAACGTCGACGCGCGCCGTCTGGTTCAGCACGATGGCGAAGGCGGCCTGCACCGCGGTCTGAAATCCTTCTTTACTCACTTTGACGGAGTAACTTCCGGTCGGCAAGCGCAGAAGATTGTAGGCGCCGGAATCATTCGTCTCGGCTTTCCAGATCGTCCCGCGTTCCTTATCAGTGGCAACTACGTTTGCACCTTTGATCGGCGCTCCGCTGGGATCAGTAATCGTTCCCACTATGCCCGCCGTCACTTCCTGTGCCATGCCAGTCATCGACGTTGCGAAAAGTCCGACAAGCACCAACAGCAGTCCCCAGGTTGATTTCTTCATAGAGCGCCTCCTCACAAGAATCTTCGGAAGAAGTCCTAAATGCTTCCCCACAGAATGGACTATCCTATATAGCACTCGCACCACGACCGTCAAGAAAAAAGAGAAGCCCACCGACGAAATCGCTGAATGCAATCTTGCGAGCGCTCTATACCGCATGGGCGGGGTTCGCGGCTGAAGCCTGTGAAACCGCTGGCCAACGGCGTCACTACAAAATCGATATGGTACATGATGTTTAGCGGCTTATATCATCGATCCAATGCCAACCGTGAAATACTGCGGCGTAAACGTTTCCATCCATCAGCTAATCCTGATATATAGCACTGTTCGAGTATTCGCTTTCCCCTTTGTTTGGAACGGATCCCCGGCGGGGTTTTGTGCTTTACATACCGTGAAAGCATGCGCTATATAGTATCTGGCATAAGCAATTGCAGGCCGAGCCAACCATGCGACGAAAGCGCTCAAAGGAATCCATGCCGATGAATCACCGGAACAAGATTCCCTTCTACAAGCAGATCCAGAAGTCCATCATGAAGCGCATCGATGCGGGTGAGCTAAAGCCAGGGGATCCTGTCGATTCGGAACGCCGCCTGGCTTCGATGCATGATGTAAGCCTGATGACAGCCCGCCATGCCTTGGCCGAACTTGAAAAAGAAGGGATGGTTGAGCGGCGGCGCGGCGCCGGCACGTTCGTGGCTGCCCCTAAAATTCATTTCAACAAGTTGATGAGTTACACCGAGCATATGTCGAGTCGCGGGCTCGTCGCGCGTTCCCGCATCGTTGCAGCTCGGGTAGTGGAAAACGAACAGGAAGTCGCGGCGCGGCTGGGCCTGCATGCCGCAAGCCGCATGGTCAAAATCGAGCGCCTTCGGGTAACGGGAGAAGATCCCTTCGCTTTGGAACTTTGCTATCTGCCTGCACCTGAATTCGCGGGTCTCGTGTCAGCCCCGCTTGGCAAGAGGATCGCTGTTCGCAACCCTGGAACACGAGTACAAGGTGGAATTGGCTTACGCCGATGAAGAAGTCGATGCGACCGCTGCGGATCCTACTCTCGCGCGGATGTTGGGGTTGTCGGAAGGATCCCCGGTTCTGCGCATTCGTCAAGTCATCTACTCGAGCACCGGCAAGGCGACGATTTACAACGTGGGCTTTTACCGTTCCGAACGCCACACCCTGTTCATTCGACGATTCCGCTAGAAAATTGCTTTCGGGGCCTGGAACTCATCTTGATGTCTCCCTTTTGGCCTGACTGCTAAAGCGGCGGTCGAGGCGCGTCGCAGCAGTTCCGGTGCTTTCAGCCGTTCCGAATATTTCTCAAAAGCACGGGTTGGGCCAGACCATCTGAGATCTTCAATCGAATCAAAAACAGGTACATCCACAGCGCAGTGTGGCGAGGGTTCGAAACAGCAGCGCTTCGTCCCAGGCACTGAACAAGGCCTCGGCGAGCGGGCGAGCGCGGCGTATGGATGGGCTCCAATCCTGCCAGTTCTTGGGGACCCCTTCGAGATGTCGATACTGCGATAACACCGCCGCCGCAGCTTTCGCCCCCCAACCGGTTATTCCCGGATAGCCATCGGCGCTATCGCCGACCACCGCGAGATAGTCCGGAATGGATTCTGGCTTCACTCCAAACTTCTCCTCGACCCCTGCTTCATCGCGCACGATGTTGCGGCGGCGATCGAGTTGGACAATACGCGTTCCGCTCACGCTCTGGCCGAGGTCCTTGTCGGGTGTGCAGATGAAGACTTGCCGAACATGCTGATCCTGCGCAGCCTTCGCCGCGGCCGAAGCCAGGGCATCATCGGCTTCAAACTCGATCATTGGCCACACCAAAATTCCCATGGCCTGCAGCGCTTCTTCAAGAATCGGGAATTGCGAAAGAAGCGCCTCGTCGACGCCTTCACTCGTTTTGTATCCAGGATAAAGATCGTTCCGAAAGGATTCGACAACATGGTCGGTGGCAACGCCGATGTGGGTTGCGCCCGCTTCGATCATTGATAAGACCGAACCGAGGACGCCGCGAACAGCGCCTATCTCCTGACCTTGGGAATCTTTGCTCGACGGAACGGCAAAGAAGTATCGGAATAATTCGTACGTCCCGTCGATCAGGTGAATGTCCATCGTGTTCGATTCTCTTCAGGAAATGCGCGACCGAGTTACTTATTCTTGTCCATGGCCATGAATAGATTGTTCAAGGACTCGCTCAAGGTCGGATGAGCGTACGTCGCGTCTCTCAACGCGGTGTATGGCAGTTTTCCCATGATGGCGGTCTCCAGCACGGACATGACTTCTCCACCTTCAATGCCTAACACTGAAGCGCCGAGAATCTGATCGCTCTCTGAATCCACGATCGCCTTCATGAAGCCTCGGGTCTCATCGACCTCCAGCGCTCTCGCGACCGAAGTCATCGGCAACTTTCCGACCCGAACTTTAAGTCTCTGTTCGCGTGCTTCGGTCTCCGTCAATCCAATGCGGCCCAACTGCGGGTCGATGAATACGCAGTAGGGTACCTGTCGCCCCTTTGTACTCGCCGATTTCCCTTCGATCAGATTGGAGCGCAGAATTCGGAAGTCGTCGTACGAAATATGCGTAAACGCAGGCCCTCCCTTGATATCTCCGAGCGCATACACATTCTCGGCAGTCGCTTCGAGCCGATCGTTCACTTGAATGAATCCGTGCTTGTCCGTCTGAATGCCAGCCGCGGGCAAATTCAGCGTGTCGGAGTTGGGAATACGGCCGGTTGCCACCAACAGGTGCGATCCGACCAGATCGCTCGAGTTTTTATTTGACTCGACCTGGAGATGAATCTCGCCCGACGTTTCCGATACGCGGACGGCTTTTGCGCTGAGTAATATCTCAATTCCGTCCTGCTGCAGGATCTTGGTGATCTCGTCCGCCACGTCTGGATCTTCTCGCGTGAGCAATTGGCCAGCAGACTGAACGATCGTTACCCGGCTGCCGAAACGGCGAAAGAGTTGACCGAACTCAAGACCGATATAACCGCCGCCCAAGACCAAAAGGTGATCGGGAACCGCGCCTAACTCCATGATTGAGACATTGTCGAGAGCGGGCACTGCATCGAGACCTTCCAACTTCGGACTTCCCGCGCGGGTTCCCGCATTGATGAAGATCCGCTTGGCGGAAAGGGTGCGCGTCCCGCCATCCTTCAGCCGCACGAGGATGGAGTTTGAGCCTGAGAAACTCGCCTCTCCGAAAATCAGGTCCAAGTTGGCGGTCTTTTCAAGCCCGGATTGGTTGCCGTTCCGAAACTTGTCTACGATGTCGCGCTTGCGCTGGCGGACCTTCTCCAGATCTACGCTGATGGGCCCGGTACGCACCCCATAGTCAGCCGCACGCCTTGCTAAATAGGCGACACGTCCGCTCGCGACCATCGTCTTCGTCGGAGTACATCCTTCATTGATGCAGGTGCCTCCAACATGCTTGCGCTCGATCACGGCCGTTCGCATGCCCGTATTGGCGAACGACATGGCCAGCGGGTTGCCCCCCTGGCCCGAACCGATGACGATGGCATCGTACCGTTCAGCAGTCATTCTTTCCTCCTGAGGCGCCCGCGCGAGTTTTACTGGGATACGTCTTCAGAAGTGCGAGGCCAGAAATAATCCGAGGCCGATCGCGACGAGATCTTCCGGAATAGCAATCGCAAAATCCGGCACGCTCAGGGCGCGAACCAGTCCCACGCGAGCCTGATAACCGCCGAAGGCCCCGACAACTGCGCCCAACGCACCTGCCAAGGCGCCAACGAGTAAGCCTGCGCCTCCGGCGGCGGCGAGGCATGCGCCACTCAGTCCGCCAGTCAGGATTCGCGCCGAAAGGCCGACGGCAGCGGTACGTGCTGGCGTGTTTGGGAGCTGATCGGCGATCAACTCGCCGATCGCCAGCAATGTGAAGATCCCGACGGCCCACTTCGATCCCATGAACGCCAACGGAGATCCCTGCAGATGAATCCATCCCAGATTCGCAGCCCATGCGACGACAGCAGGTGCAGTCAAGGATCGAAGTCCCGCTACGATCCCGATGCCAACAGCGATCAGAGCGACGAGTTCAGAGTTCATACGTTTTCTCTCTTCGGGAAATCCAAAACAATTCAGGTCACGCAAAATGAGAGGAATCGCCGCCAGACGACGCTATCCAGAAACGGAGGCGATTGGCAGCCAAACCTGGAAGCATGTGTCGCCCGGTTTGGAGCGGACCTGGATTCCTCCACGGTGCTTCTTTATGATGCGTTGCACTGTGTCGAGACCAAGTCCAGTCCCTTCGCCGACGGCCTTCGTCGTAAAGAACGGCTCAAAAATGTGAGGCTCCACTTCCGGAGGAATGCCGGGCCCATTATCGCGGATCTCAACCACCACCGAGTCGTCGTCGCGATAGGCGCGCACGCGTAATTCGCCTTTACCGCCCATCGCGTCGATAGCGTTATCGATGAGGTTGGTCCAAATCTGGTTAAGCTCACTGCCGAACGAATTCACGAGCAGGGGAACGCTTCCATAGTCGCGTTCCACCTTGATTCCCTCTTTTCAACTTGTGATTGAGAATCGTGAGCGTATTTTCGAGCGTCTTGACGATGTCGACATTCTGCAGCGGCGCCTGATCCATGAAGGTGTATTCCTTGATGGCTTTCACCAGATCCGAAATTCTCGTCGCGCTGCTTTCGATCTCGTTCAGAAGTCCCACAATCTCCACCGAGGTAGAAATTCTGACCAGAGCCGCCCTGGCCGTTGCCGCATCCATCGTTGCGAACAAGGCCTCCAGCGCGGCGGGCTTGAAATTTCTGCGCGCCAGATCAGCAGAGAGCTGCCAGAGATCATCCTGCCCGTGACTTCGCAAGAGCGCGTCGATCTGATCTTCGAGTGCACTTGCGGTTAGGGCATCCGGCGGAGGCCCCTCCATCTGCGTAATCGATGTTTCCAGCTTCTCAATCTCCGCTCTTTGCACTGCTGTGAGATCGCGTCTTCCCAGTTCGTGGCTTGCGTCGCGAACCCGCTTCAGCATGTCGCGAAGCTGGCTCGTGGCTCGCTTCGCGGCCGACGCTGGATTGTTCAGCTCATGAGCCAATCCCGCTGAAAGCTTGCCCAGAGCCGCTAGCCGGTCCCGTTGCTGCTCGAACCGGGTTGTTTCGCGAATCCGGTCTGACATCAAGCCGACGAGCCGGGTCGTTAGCTCCGGCATTCTCTGCACGAGCTCGGGAAATAACGAAGAGGCGAATCGAAGAGCGCATCCGTCCGTTATCGCGCGCCCGGTGAGTGTGTAATTCTTCATCCGGGAGAACGGCAGCACTCCGGTCACTGCAGGCGCCGAGATGGTGAGGACCACGGCTTCGCCGGCGATTTCTCCACGCCACTGGAACTCGCCTTCCAGCAGAATGAACATCGCGTTCGCCGCATCGCCTTGACGACTATAGGTCTCGCCCGCCTTAAGATGAATTTCCTGCGATTTGCTCAGGAACCATGCGATCTGGTCGTCGGGAAGATCTTCAAAGACGGTGACTTTCCGCAAGAGTTCGGGAACTTGCGCCATTAGACCTTGCTCAAATACTGATGAATGAATTGGACAGCAACAGATCCTTCGCCCACGCCAGAGGCAACGCGTTTCACCGACCCATGTCTCACATCTCCAACGGCAAAGATACCGGGAACGTTGGTCTCGAGTAGAAAGGGATCTCTCTCGAGAGTCCATCCCTTTGCACGCTCTCCCCCCTGGATCAAGTCCGGCCCGGTGAGAATGAAGCCGCGATCATCGCGCTCGATCGTGTCTCCCACCCAATCCGTTCGAGGCAGCGCGCCAATAAAGATAAATACTGAACTGGCCGGCACGCGCTCCACTTTATTCGTGTCTGAGCACAAAACAGAAATCTCCTCCAGATGAGTCTCGCCGTGCACTTCCTTCAGGCTTGCATGGCTCCACAACTGGATATTCGGCGTTTCCTTAATCTGGTCGATCAAGTACTGCGACATCGTGCTCGAGAGTCCCTCGCCGCGAACTAGAATGATGACCCGCTCCGCATATTTCGAAAAATTCATGGCGGCTTGCCCCGCAGAGTTTGCGCCCCCGATGACATACACCATTTCGCCTTTGCAGGAGAGCGCCTCGGTTGTGCCCCCGCCGTAATACACTCCCGCGCCTTGCAGGCGATCTATGCCGGGAGCATCCAAACGTCGCCACTGAACTCCGGTTGCGATCATCAGGGCATGGCATGAAATCTCATTTCCGTCCGCCAACTTGATGATGCGATACGAGCCTTCAGTTCTCAGGCTGTCAACAGATTGGGGCGCAAGAATTTCCACTCCGAACCGTCGAGCCTGCACGACGGCACGCCTGGCCAGATCGCCTCCGCTGAGACCAGCCGGAAACCCCAGATAATTCTCGATCCGCGAACTCATCCCGGCCTGCCCGCCGGGGGCTTCACGCTCGACGATTACAGTTTTCAGTCCTTCAGAAGCTCCATACACTGCTGCCGCCAAGCCAGCGGGGCCCCCGCCTACGATCGCCAGATCGTAGAAACTGGTTTCAGCACGCGTCCTCAGCCCAACTTTCTGCGCCACTTCAGCCGGTGCGCTCCTTAGCAGCTTCGACCCGTCTGGAAACAGCACCACTGGCAGATCACCCCCATCCGGTCCTAATGCTTCCAGGAGGCGCTGCGTCTCCGAATCGTTCGCCGATGTCTCAACGTCGATCCATTGATAGGGCACGTGGCTTCGAGCCAGAAAGTCGCGCAATTCGTACGATTTTGGGGACCACCGCGTTCCCAGCACGCGAATACCCTGGAACGCCGGATGATACGTGGCCTGCCAATCATCCAGAAGATCGTCGAGCTGAGGATAAAGATGCTCCGTAGGAGGATCCCAGGGTTTCATGAAGAAATAGTCGATGCTGGCCTGATTGATCGCACTGATCGCGGCATTTGTGTCGGCGTATGCCGTCAGCAGGGCTCGTTTGGAGTCCGGAAAGATCTGCCGGGCAGCTTGGAGAAAACCTACGCCGTCCATGTGAGGCATCCGCTGATCCGCCAACAGCAAAGCCACACCGTCGTTGCGGACTTTGAGCTGTTTCGAGAAGATCGAGCGCAACTACGGGAGAATCGCTGCTGAGGACACGATATTCGGCACCGTACTGAGTCCGCAGGTCACGTTCGATCGCCCGCAAAACGTCGGGATCATCGTCGACAGTCAGTAAGATGGGCTTTGCCATAGGACCCTCTAACGCAACACGAAAATGGAGCACCGACGCTCGCCGAGGTCAACCCCGCCGCCCGGCTGACCCGCGCAAGGTACGGACGTCTTTTTCGTATCGGATTAGGACTTTAGATACCCGGACTGGCGGTCTGGTCGCGTCAATATTACGCGACCGCTCCGATTAGCCGCGCTCAACCCGGTTCAAGCCTCGATTTCGCCGGCTTCGATCTCATCCACGTAGCACCACACCCAGGATTCCCCAGGCTCAATGGAACGCATCAGCGGATGATGATCTTTATGGAAATGCTTGGTGGCGTGCTTATTCTTGGAAGAGTCGCAACACCCGACCTTTCCGCAAGTCAGGCACATCCGCAAGTGGACCCAAGTGTCCCCGAGCTTCACGCATTCTTCGCAGACATGTTTGCTCGTATTCCGGATTTTGATTTGATCGAGGTGCGTGCATTCTTTCGGCATCGAGCCCTCCAAATTTTTGCTGCCTCCGGGTCAAGTGACCAGGGTCACGTAACGAAAGGCCACAATCACATCAATCCGTAGCCTGCTTCGCTCACAATAGTTCCGGAGGTGTTTCAGTCGTGCTTCGTCTTGATTATCTCTCGTGTGTATTAACGGTTGTGTCCACTATCTTAGTGGGGCGGCGATGTTGGGAAGGCTGGGCGCTGGCCGGCGTCAACAGCATTATCATATGCGTGATCGGACTTCGCACCGAGCAGCTTGGCTTCATTCCCGCCAACATTTTTTGCATGGTTATGAGTGCCATTAACCTGCGCGCATGGCGAAAGTCAGGTTCGTTTTAGCGACACTCGCGTTAACGACAGTCAATCGACAAAAAGATTGAGCTGCGAGACGTTTACTCTAAACGCCTCCGCACTCATACTGCAATCAGCAGGTTCTCCGCAAACGGCCACTGCTCATCGATCCACTGCACTTCGCAGCGGAACCCCGCAATCTTCGCGGTCTCGAAGACTTCTTCCGCGGAATACTTGTGGCTGCTCTCGGTCCAAATCGTTTCGCCTTCCTGAAACTCAATCGCGATCTCTGATGCCGGGATGCTCACCATTTGCCGCTGCTTCGACTCGAGATGCATTTCAACGCTTCGGGCAACGTGGTTAATCTTTGCCACATGGCGAAACTGCGAGAGATTGAAGTTCGCTCCAAGCTCACGGTTCAAACGCCCAAGCAGGTTCAAATTGAATGCGGCCGTCACGCCGAGCTCATCGTCGTAGGCTCGAATCAATTGCCAGCTTGGCTTCTCCAGGTCCGTGCCGAGAAGTAAGGAATCCCCGGGTTCCAGAATCCTTCGTACTTCCGACAAAAACTTCACTGCGGCCGCACGGTCAAAGTTTCCGATCGTGCTTCCGAGGAAGAGCACGCACAGGTGCTGACCGGGTTTCCGGTAAGCCGCCACTTCGAGTAATCCATCCAAGTACTCGCGCTCGAACCCCACGATACTGATCGCATCGATGTCGCTAAGTTCCCTCTCGCACATGACCAGGGCAGAATGCGAAATCTCCACCGGGTAGTACGAAGTTCGCTGCCTCCGGCAAAACGCCTCGAGCAGATAACGGGTTTTTCTCCCGCTCCCGCTACCAAGTTCGGCCACCGCAACCGGACGCGCCACCCGATCGACAATTTCCGAGGCATGCCTGTCGCAAAATCCGCTCGTCCGCGCGGGTCAGACCATACTCCGGCAAATGACTGATCACCTCAAACAACGCGGACCCGACGTCGTCGTAAAGATATTTCGAGGGCAGTTCCTTTTGACCGATCCGCGTCAGTCCCGCACGTACATCAGTAGCGAAATCATACGTAACATTCGATGGGATCCCATGAACAAGCATTCCTCACTCCTCAATCAGAAATTCACGCAGCGGAAACCTGCGTATACGTACTGGTAGTGCGCTTGAAACCAGTTTCGGAAGGTAGGCCGCAGCATGCACGCGGCCGTGCGCGCTGAACCTCCTTTCATGACGAAGTGCTTGCCATCAAAAAAGTCAGCGGAGTATCCACGATAGAACGGGAACGCCTCAAATCCGGGAAATGGCGCGAAAACACTTGAAGTCCACTCCCAACCGTTCCCCAACATTCCTTCAGCACCGAAAGCGCTCTGCCCTTGCGGGAACGCATTCACCGGCGCAGGATCCCAACGGTCCAAATCAAAATTTCCCCGGCTTGAATCGGGAGCAGCATCGCCCCATGGGTAATATCGTTCCGCGCCGTCGGATGTGCCAAAGGCGGCGCGATGCCACTGCTGTTCCGTGGGCAGCGATTTTCCAGCCCAACGCGCATACGCTGACGCTTCCGCGTGACTGACATAGACGGGCCAATCCATCGGAAGCGCAAGATCTTCGAACATGGTTCGATAAACCCAGCCGTCGTTCGTGCGCCGCCAGAAAACGGGGAATGACACGTCGTGCGCTTTTTTCCAATCCCAGTCGCTATCTTGCCAAAACGTCTTAGTCTCGTATCCACCAGCATTCATGAAGTCCAGGAACTGCCGGTTCGTCACCATGTATCGGTCAATTTCGAACGCAGGTACATCTACGACGTGCGACTGAAATTCGTTGTCCCAACCGAAACTTCCGGACTCGAGAGTCAAACCCAGAGTCGCAGAACCGGCTGGAACCTTGACCATGTCGTGGGATACGACAGCGGAAGAAACGTCCCGGAGATTGGGCTGCGGAATCTTTCGATCGAGCGGCAGTTGGTGAAACATATACGCCAGCGTTTCAACGTGCATCAACCGATGTTCGATGGCGACATTAAGAAGCGTCTCAAGCGGAAAGCCGTCCCGCATGAAGTCAGTCGATTCCAGACTTGCCGTCGAAATCTTTTCGTCGAGCGCTGACCGGATGCTGCGCACGTACTCCCGCACGATTTCGCGGGACGGCCAGTCCGACGGCTGATCGGACGGCAAGCCCCCGCCGACCGGATCGATGCCGAATGCGAAAAGCCGATCAAACTCAGGATGAAAACTTTTCAACCCGAACACGTTCTCATGCAGCAGATTCCAGTCGAACGCCTCGAGATGACCAACGTAAAAGATGATGCGGTGGCGTTCGGGGATAGGTCTGTCGAATATTGCGTCAGGCCGCACGATGTCGAATAAGGCATCGCTCAGGCGACGAGCCTCACTCATCCTCTCCCGCAGGGAGTGCTCTACAGCGGCGTTCTTTTGAGCGGTGAGCATTCTCAGGACCTCCTGCACGTTTCTTAGAACAAGAACCAGAGAACCAGCCTTAGGGAACTAATACGACGGCAGAAATGCTAGCCTCCACAGATCAACGACGAGTTAAAAGGGAAACTTGGAGGAGATTCCGTAAGCCACGCGGGGCAGGCACTTTGCCCCAGTCGGCGGCAGGGATTCAAACACTACCATTGGCCCAAACAACCTGCAACCACATTCAGTCGCCACTTCCGTTCCCTCTTAACCGATTAAAATGAAGAAGATGCAAATACCTCTTTTTCATGTCGATGCCTTCAGCGAACGAGCTTTTGGCGGCAATCCGGCAGCGGTCTGCCTTTTAAACTCGTGGTTAGATGACAGGACCCTCCGCAAAGTCGCTGCAGAAAATAATGTTTCTGCAACCGCCTTTCTGGTCCGGGATGGCGACGACTACGATCTCCGATGGTTTACGCCGCGGTGCGAAATTCGCCTGTGCGGGCACGCAACTCTCGCGACAGCGCACGTGCTGCTGAATGTTCTGGGAAGCGGAAACGATGCAGTCCGCTTCAGGACGAAATTCAGCGGGATTTTGGCTGTTCGCAAAAACGAAGACTCTCTGTCGATGGACTTCCCTGCCCTCTTTCCAAAGCCGTGTCCAAAGGTTCCAGCGGGGCTATCGCAAGCTTTAGGAAAGATGCCGCAGCCTTCAGAAATTCTGGAAGTGAACGACATTTTGATCGTGATCCTCCACTCACAGAGGGAAGTCCAAACCTTCGTTCCAGATTTCCTGCTTCTGGAAAAGCTTCATCCCTATGCCGTCGTGCTCACAGCTCCAGGCAAAGACGCAGATTTTGTGTCCCGATATTTCGCTCCCGGCTACGGAGTGCCGGAAGATCCTGTTACAGGATCCGCACACTGCGCGCTGGCACCTTATTGGACCCATCGCCTCAAGAAATCACGGCTGCACGCGCAACAACTGTCCGAACGCGGCGGTGATCTCTTCTGTGAAGTCGAAGGGGACAGGAGAATCCTCACCGGAAACGCTGTACTCACTCTGGCCGGCTCTCTGACGATCTAAGCCGTCAACCCTCACGGCACAAGGTGTTTGCTTTTTAGAAACTCATGCGCGACCTCTTGTGTGTCTCGATGTTGTCCATCGACGGCGTAATTCATCCTCTGCATTTCTCCGTCTGAAACCTGATTCGACAGAGCGGCAAGGGCCGTTGCCACTTCCGGATGCTCCTTTGCGGTTTGCTGGCGGATCACGGGCACTGCTTCGTAGGGAGGAAAATAATGACGATCATCCGCCAGCACAAACAAATCAAGAGCAGGAATGAGTCCATCGGTTGCATTCCCTGCCGCGAGGTCAATCTGATGATCTTTCAGCGCGCGGGCTAATAAACCCAAATCCATGACCCGCGGCGTTTCGGCGAACTGGAGGCCATACGTGGCGACCAGACCTCGATATCCGTCCGGCCGCTCCATAAATTCGTATCCGAAACCGGCTCGCCATTGCGATGAGAACTTCGCTGCCTCCGACAACGTTCGGATATTCAGACGCCGCGCATCTTCTCCGCGAATTTCCATGGCGAACGTGTCGTTGAAACCCAGAGAGGGCCCGAGCGTCAGCCCAAACCGCCGCTCATATTCGCTCTTAACTCGCTGGTACACATCGTTCTTGTCGCTCGTGGCAGGCTGTTTCAAAATCGTGGTCATCGCTGTGCCCGTGTACTCGGGATAGATGTCGATTCGCCCGGCAAGAATCGCCTGTTGGCAAATGTAAGTTCCCGCGAGGTAAAAGCGACGCTCCACTTTCAAATTCGTGTGAGCTTCAATCTGCTGCGCGATGAGTTCGCCCAGAACAAATGATTCAGTGAAATTCTTGGAACCCACGACGATGCGGTTCGCATGAGAGGGCGCACAAGACGCCAGCAGAATCAGTGCTGAGGCTACGACACCGGCAAGAACCGAGCGAGGCCGAATCATCGCGGACGGAGCCGTCTCTCCAGCCATCCAACTCCAAGATCCGCGCCCAGCGCCAAAATAGCAGCGGGGATCGCTCCAGCCAGGATGACGCGGTCATCCACCATCGCCAAGCCCCGAAAAATAAATTCGCCCAAGCCCCCCGCGCCAATCGCCGCCGCAATGGTAGCGATGCCCACGGAAATCACGATCGCGACCCGTACCCCGGATAGAATCACGCTCACCGACAGAGGCAGTTCGACCTGAAGGAGCAGTTGCGACTCCGTCAACCCCATTCCACGGCCTGCCTCTACGACTGCCGGGTCGACTCCACAGATTCCGGTATAGGTGTTCCGGATGATGGGCAACAATGCGTAAAGCGTCAGGGCGAGAATTGCCAGGCGGTCCGAGCGTGCGCCCAACCAAGGCACCGGCAGTAGAAATCCGAAGAGCGCAAGACTCGGAATAGTCTGGATGATGTTGGCGCTCGCCAGTACCGGTTTGTTCAATCGTGGTCGGTGTGCGATCACGATGCCCAGCGGAACTCCGATGAGCATCGCCAATATTGTCGAGATGCCGACGAGCCACAAATGCTCCAGGCTCAACTCCACAACCTGCGCCTGGTTTTGCAATATGAACCGGATCACATTCATGCAGTACCTCTATCTGCTGCCGCTTCCAACCCGTCTCCGAACGCCTTTACGTACGCAGCCGCCCACCGGTCCGTCGACTTCAAGAATTCGTGCGGCGCAAGCACAGTCACCAGCTTTCCTGCTTCCATCAGCGCAATCCGAGTTCCCAGCCGCAACGCTTCCCTCAAATCGTGAGTCACGAAAACCACCGTTTTGTGCAGCCTCTGCTGCAGCGAGAGAAATTCCCGTTGCAGTTCATCCCGTGTAAGAGGATCGAGGGCGCCAAAAGGTTCGTCCATCAGCAGGATCGCAGGATCCGCTGCCAAAGCCCGGGCAACGCCGACTCGCTGCCGTTGTCCGCCAGACAACTGATGCGGGTAACGTTGAGCGACATCGTCTCCCAGCCCTACCAGTTGCAAAAGCTCCTGCACACGCGAACGAATTCGATTCGCGTCCCAGCCTTCGATTTTCGGAACCAGAGCAATATTTTTCTCGACGGTGAAATGCGGAAATAGACCGACATCCTGAATCACATATCCAATGCCGCGGCGCAGACGTATGACGTCGCTCTCTTCCTGCGACTTGCCATTCACCCAGATTTCACCGGACGTCGGCGAAACCAGCCGGTTGATGAGTTTTAGGCTCGTGGTCTTTCCTGAACCGCTGCGGCCGAGCAACACAAGTGTTTCGCCGCTGTTGACCTCGAGGCTCAAGTCGCAGAGAACCTGCGTGTCGTTCACACGGTACGAAACGTCGCGAAACTCAATGACTGGCGACTTGCTCTCAGGAGCCATGTTTGCTCAGGATAACGGAGATTGCGGTCTTCCCCAACCTCTTCGTCTTCGGAGTGAATTGCTTAAACCCGCGATCTGATTTGCAATGCACGCCCTCCCCGGCGACAATCTCTCCATGGAAAGTAAGTCTCTTCGGAGCACCCGGTGATCAGGCAGGCGAAAGGTTGCCATTCGCTCCCGGCGCCTTGGTCATCGCCACGCTGTGCAATCCACGAGAAAAGTTTTGGGGCATGATCCTGTCACTTGCACCTGAGGGCCTCAGTCTAAGCGGGGCAGAGTTGGCGTCGTTCGAGGATCTCGCTGTGATGGTGCGCGACGGAGAGCCCTTCACGCCCGCCATTGTGTTCTTCCCAATGCATCGTATTGAACGCGTCGAACTAGACTCGCCCGATGGCAGCCTGCCTTCGCTCTCGCAGCGCTTTTTGAACAAAACCGGGCTGGATCCTAACCACGTGTTGGCTCCGCGGCTCGCAGAGGCGACGACAGAATCTTCCAGATCGCGATGCTTCAAAGGAGCGTGGGTGAAGCTATCCCAGATCTTCACAGCTCCCAATCAACTCACTTTGCTGCGGATGGTTTTCGTTCCGTTCATCGTGATCCACATGGTGGACGGGCATTACTTGTGGGCATTGGTCGTCTTCGTCATCGCCGGATTCAGCGATGGCCTGGATGGTTTACTCGCGCGCAGGCTCCATCAACAGACGATGCTGGGGCAATACCTCGATCCCATTGCCGACAAGCTGTTGTTGAGCACGATGTTTCTCATCCTCTCCATCCTGCACAAAATTCCCTGGAAATTCACGGTGATGGTATTCAGCCGCGACATTTCGATTCTCGCGGCCAGCGCTGTTCTTTTCGCGATTGCGGGCTTGCGCGATTTCAGGCCGAGCATTTTCGGAAAAGCCAACACGTTTTCCCAGATCAGCGCCGTCTTTTTCGTGCTCTTGCTGCAAGTCCGTCCATTGCGCTGGATTTGGATTGCGCGCACGGTCTTTCTCCGCGCCACCTTCGTGTTTACGATTGTCTCCGCCTTGCATTACGTGATCCTGGTGCAACAACGCATGCGCGCGCACACCCACGCCCTTCCTCCCGCGCGAACATCGGCATCATGAGCGACATTTGACCCGTTTTTCACCGAACCCTAGAATCTTAGGTTCGCTTGCTGCACAGCAATCTCTATGCCTCTTCGCCTATACAACACAATGTCGTCGCAAATCGAGGACTTCCGCACTTTGCGCGACTCCGAAGTTCGCATGTATGCCTGTGGGCCGACGGTTTATGACTACGGCCACATCGGGAATTTCCGGACGTTTGTAGCTGTCGACCTGCTCCGCAGATTCCTGCGACAGAGCGGTTACACGGTTCGCCATGTCATGAACATCACCGACGTGGACGACAAGATCATCCGAAACTCTGCACGGGACGGGGTCAGCGTTCAGGAGTACACGTCAAAATACGAAAAGGCGTTTCTGGAAGATTCCGCGATGATCGGTATTGAGCAACCAACCATCGTGCGGGCCACCGAGCACATCCCGGAGATGGCTGATTTCGTTGCAAAGCTGGTGGATAAAGGAATCGCCTATCGTACCGACGATGGCTCTTACTACTTTCGCATCGCGAAGTTTCCAGAGTACGGAAAACTTTCTAAACGGGATTTCAGCGGCATGCTCGATGGCGCTCGCGTCGACGTCGACGAGTACGATAAAGACAGCGCTCGCGATTTTGCCTTGTGGAAGGCCCCGAAGCCGGGCGAAGCGTCATGGGATACCAAAGTCGGCAAAGGCCGTCCCGGCTGGCATCTGGAGTGCTCGGTGATGTCGATGCAGGAACTCGGGGAAAGTTTTGATCTGCACGCCGGTGGCGAAGATCTCATTTTCCCGCATCATGAAAACGAAATTGCCCAATCGGAATCCATGACCGGCAAGCCGTTCGCGCACTTCTGGTTTCATGCCCGCTTCTTACTGGTTGAGGGCGAGAAGATGTCGAAGAGCCTGGGAAACTTTTTCACGCTGCGCGATCTCGTTCTTAAAGGCCACAAACCGTCGTCGATCCGATACTTGCTCGCGTCAGTTCCCTACCGAAACCAACTCAACTTTACTTTCGACGGATTGACACAGGCGGCGGTTTCGGTGGAGCGCCTCCGGAATTTCCGCCACCGCCTCTCCGCCGGAAACTTTCCCGACGGTTCGACTCCGGAAATGCAGTCGCTGGCAACCGAAACTGTTACCCGGGTTCGTGAGGCGCTCGACGATGACCTCAACACCGCCCAAGCGCAAGGAGCAATTTTTGAGATGGTGCGGCAGGCCAACACCGCTTTCGATACTGGTTCTGTCCGCAAGGACGATGTGGGTCCTCTGCTCGCGGCGTTAACGAAGTTCGATGAAGTCTTCGCGGTTCTGGAAGACGATGACGCTCCGAAGATGAAGTGCGTGCTGAACTGGGCGCTCGCGGACGGCCGCGAGAAGGATGTTACAGATCAACTGCACGAAGCCGTACGGTCAGGACAAACTTCGGACTCCGAGATTAATTTGAAGATCGATCAAATGAAGGCAGCCCGCGCGGCGCGCGACTTCAAGAAATCGGACGCGATCCGTGCGGAACTCGGGGATGCCGGCATCCTCGTCGAAATTACAAAAGACGGAGTCCGCTGGAGGAGAAAGTAATTCATTTTGCCGCGGAGAAATTGGACCTTAAGTTGAGCGCCGAGAGCTGGGAGCTTTCCTGGTGAAATCCTTCGACGAATACTTACGCGAAGCGGAACTGGCTCACGGACACCTGTGTGCGGGACAAATCCTCGGAGTGCGCATGGCCATGCTGGGCTTGCAGAAACTGCAGATCGATGACCCGCATGGCAAGGACCGAAAGCGCCTCGTTACTTTCGTAGAGATCGACCGCTGCGCCACCGACGCAGTCGGGGTGGTCACGGGCTGCCGCCTTGGGAAGCGCGCTCTCAAGTTTCGCGACTGGGGCAAGATGGCCGCAACTTTCGTCGATGTCAGCGGAGGAAAGGCCATCCGCATTGCGGCCAACGAATCCTCGAAACAACTCGCGCGCAAGATGCATCCTGAAATCGAAAACAAGAACCAGCAGCAGATGCTCGCTTACCGCGAGATGTCAGACGATGACCTCTTCACGACCCAGTGGGTGCGGGTCGATCTTCCTGCCGAGGAATTTCCCGGTTACAAGAGTGAGCGTATCGTCTGTGAGCACTGCGGAGAAGGGATTAACTTTCGACGTGAAGTCCAGCGCGACGGAAAGATCTTATGCCGCGGTTGCGCGGGTGAATCCTACTACAAGCCCGCGTAAAGCTGACGGTTCAAGCGTTCTCGTAAGCGTGCCCCAACCTTAAGATTGTCGCCTCGTCGAAATGTTTTCCCAGTATTTGAAAACCGATCGGCAATTTCTCTTTCGTTTCGCCACAAGGAATCGAAATCCCTGGGATACCAGCTAAATCGGCAGTCACCGTGTAGATGTCGGCCAGATACATGGAGAGCGGATCATTCGACTTCTCTCCCAGGCGAAACGCCGGCGTCGGGCAGGTAGGCGTTACGATCGCATCTACTTTGCGAAACGCTTCGTCGAAATCGCGCGTGAGCAGCGTGCGGACTTTTTGCGCCTTCAAATAGTAGGCATCGTAGTATCCCGCGCTTAACGCATAAGTCCCGAGCATAATTCTTCGCTTCACTTCCGCGCCAAACCCTTCATCGCGGCTGCGCCGGTACATCTCGGATAATGTTTTCGCGCCTTGCGCGCGCAGGCTATATCGAACGCCATCGTAGCGCGCCAGATTCGAGGATGCTTCCGCCGTGGCGATCAAGTAGTAGGCCGGGATCGCGTAAGCGGTATGTGGCAGCGACACGGGAATAATTTCGCATCCGAGTCCTTCCAGCCGTTCGATCGCCGCTTCGACTGCTTGTCGCACTTCGTTGTCGAGTCCGTCGCCGAAATATTCTTTCGCCACGCCAACCTTCAGGCCGCGGACAGGCTTATCCAATTCGGCCACATAGTCCGGCACAGGGACATCGGCCGAGGTCGAGTCCATCGGATCGCGGCCTGCAATCGTGCGCAATACAATGGCGGCATCTTTTACCGTCTTCGAAAGTGGGCCGATGTGATCGAGCGAAGAAGCGAACGCAATCAGCCCGTAGCGCGAAACTCGCCCGTAGGTCGGCATAAGCCCGACAACTCCACAAAACGACGCCGGCTGCCGGATTGATCCGCCTGTGTCCGAACCTAACGTGACAACAGCCATGCCGGCCGCAACGGCGGCGGCTGAACCGCCTGACGAACCTCCGGGAACGCGATTCAAATCTCGCGGATTCCGCACCGGATGGTACGCAGAATTTTCGTTCGACGACCCCATGGCGAACTCGTCGCAGTTCATTTTCCCCAGCACCACCGCACCGGCAGCTTCCATACGCGCCACGGCGGTGCAATCGTATGGAGGAATATATTTCTCGAGGCTCTTCGATCCCGCGGTCGTTCGGACGCCGCGAGTGCTCATGACGTCCTTGATGCCGACCGGAACGCCGGCGAACGGCGGAAGTTCTTTGCCTTCCGCAGCCATGCGGTCGATGCGGTCCGCTTGCTCCAGCGCCCGCTCTTTCGAAAGCGTCAGGAACGCCCCGATCTGCCCGTCTTCTTTTTGAATTTGCGCGTAGTGCGCTTCGGCAAGCGCTAGCGCGGTGGTCGATCGCTGTTGAATAGCAGAGCGGGCACCGTCGATCGTGAGGGAGTTTATATCCATCGAGCTGTGGGGATTTCTTTGCGCCTAGCGTTCGATTACTTTCGGAACTCTGAAGAAATCTTCGTCAGAGTCCGGTGCATTGGCGAGCGCTTCTTCATGCGGCAGTGATTTGCGGAGACCTTCGAGCACATCTTCGCGGCTCGCATAGGCAAATCGCTCGCTTCCTTGTTTCGCTTCATCCACGCCGTACCGATCCGAAACCTGCGCCATTGGCGGAACATTCGACGTATCAAGCTCATTGAGCCGGTCGACGTATTCCAGAATCGAATTCAGATCGCGAAGCATTCCGATTCGCTCTTCATCCGTAAGATCCAGATTGGCGAGTTCCGCGACGTAGGCAACGTCTTTTTCAGTGACTTTCATTGAAATGTTGATTAGAGGGAAGTGTTTTCGTAGCTTTCGGGGCGACTCACGACAAAGTCGATCCGGCGAACGATTTGCATCGTATACCGATTGATGGCAGCGAGGTATCGCGGCGCGAGGGACTGCAATTCCGATCTCCATCCTCCGTCCGGTACCCCGACGCGAAGGATTCCGTCCTCGAAATTCAAGGCAAGAGTTCGCTCGGCAACAGCCGAGCCGCAAACCACAGGCCAAGCCATCAGCGGCGCCTGCGAAGGCGGCGCTTGCCTTAAGGATTGAGCGACAATTTTCTCCAGCTTTAGACCAGCTTGTTCCAAATGCTACTCCTCGCATTACGGATGCGACAGGCGATGGTTTGACGAGTTGAGAACCCTTTATTTTATCATCGTCGCGCCCTCGTCACGGTGCGGAGCTTAGACCGGAAATTCACGGCTCACAAACTCCAGGGCCGCCTCCCGCGAAGTCAGCCGACCTTCGAGTTGGGCATCCTCCACGGCGCTCAAAATCTCGCGAAACTTCGGCCCGGGGACTCGCCCTTCGGCAATCAGATCGTTCCCAGTCACAAGGGGAATCGGTCGGATCTTCTCTGGAGGAGTCTCCGACTGCTTCTGCCTGACATACTCGTATGTCGAGAGATTCCCGTGGCTCGCGAGACAGTCCGCGCGATGCAGAGCCATGTGCTCTTCAAATCCGGGTAGCCTGAGAAATCTCTTCAGGGTCGATTCCTTCATCTTGCGTCGCATCGCCGAAACGCATGTGATTGTCGACGAGCGCGAGAATCTGTTCTGTTGCTTCATTGGAGAAACGCAGTCGGCGGCAGATTGTTTCCGCCATCTTGACGCCCACCTCCACATGCCTGTCGAAACGGATACGGTCAGGCGCCATGCGAAACGTTGGAGGTTTGCCCACATCATGAAGCAGCGCTCCCCATGCCAATGTGATCGAGCAAGGGTGTGGCAGATTCTCGAGCAGGAGCAGCGTATGAACGAAGACGTCGCCTTCCGGATGAAATTCAGGCGGCTGCTCTACACCTTTCATCGCCGAAATCTCCGGCAGCACCTCACTTAGCAAGCCGCTCTCATCGAGCAGAAAGAAATGCTCTTCGCGCATGTTCGCCGGTCAGCATGCGGGTCAATTCATCTCGTACCCGCTCATGCGACACAACCTTAACTTGCGGAGCCAATTTCTGAATTGCGGCGAACGTGGCCGCATCGATCTCGTAACCGAATCGTGCAGCGAAGCGCATCGCTCGCAGCATTCGCAATTTGTCTTCGGCAAATCTGTGTTCCGGATCGCCGATGGTGCGGATCATTCCCGCCGCGAGATCGGCCCGCCCGCCGACGAAGTCCAGAACTTCTCCGCTCGCTGGATCGAGCATCATGCCATTGATCGTGAAGTCGCGCCGCGCCACGTCTTCCCGCGGATCCCGACTGAAGCGCACTTCGTCGGGATGACGTCCATCCGAATAGCCGATGTCGCTGCGGAATGTCGCGACTTCTACTGTGTGTCCCTGAGAACTTTGTTCTGAACCGACATCTTCGCCTTCCGCATTCTGTACCGGCACAAGAACGACGCCAAATTGCGCTCCTACGGCGTACGTCTCGGGAAAAATCTTCATCACCTGCGCGGCAGTCGCCTCCGTCGAGACATCGAAATCCTTGGGCTCAATGCCCAGTAACAAGTCACGGACACATCCGCCGACCAAATACGCCTGAAAGCCCGCTCCGCGCAGAGTTCGCACAATCGACGCCGCGGCGGCTTTCATTCCCGGCTTGTGGCCCTCATGCATCCCGCTTTCATGATACCGCCCGTACCCGCAAACAAAATCACTTGACACGACGTAAAGCATGCTTTACATTTTCGATTGTCAAGCATGCTTTACATAGTGACACTTGTCATAGGCACAAGGTGACGCTTCCCACTGGCAGCACCATTCAATCCGGAACATGATCGCTGTCCTTGACGAAGATCCACGCTAGCCGCAACGGAGAAAATCAAATGAAATCGACCACACTTTCCTCAACTCTCAGAATCCTAGGTTGGATGGCTTTCTACCTTGCGCTCTCCGCTCCTGCATTCTTTTCAGCCAAAGCTGGCTCCACTGTCGGATTCGTGATCCGCAATGCGAGAATCTTCGACGGTCGTGCAGTGATGCAAGGCGCCGATGTCTGGGTTCAGGACGGCAAAATCAAAGCGGTGGGCAAAGCTCTGAAAGTTTCCTCCGACGTGAAAGTGATCGACGCAACCGACGACACCCTTCTTCCCGGATTGATCGACTCCCACACCCACGCGTTCGGCGACGCACTGAAAGAAGCGGAAATCTTCGGCGTCACCACGGAACTCGACATGTTTACCGACGCGAAGTACATGCGCCAAATCAAACAGGAACAGGCTGAGGGAAAAGACCTCGACCTTGCCGACCTTCGATCCGCCGGAACCCTCGCAACGGCTCCCGGCGGTCATGGCACCGAGTACGGCATGACGATCCCTACTCTTTCGTCGGCCGCCGATGCGCAGGCATGGGTCGATGCACGCGTGGCCGAGGGCTCGGACTACATCAAGATCGTGGTCGATGACGCAAGCGCCTACGGGGCGCATCGCCCTACACTCGACCGAGAGACGCTGAAGGCCGTCATCGATGCGGCACACAAGCGTGGCAAACTGACAGTCGTCCACATCGGAAAGCAAGGCGACGCTCGCGAAGCGATCGAAGCCGGCGCCGACGGACTCGCGCACCTTTTTGCCGACAGCGCTCCCCAGCCAGACTTCGCCCAACTCGTCGCCTCGCATCACGCCTTCGTTGTACCTACACTGAGCGTTCTCGAAAGCGTGAGCGGCATCGCGAGCGGAAGCGCACTCACTACGGACTCTCACCTGTCGCCTTTCCTCACCAGCGATGACACCACGAACCTGAAACGGTCTTTCCCAAAGTTCGCGACGGCCCTCAACGAAAAGTACGCAGAAGAGACCGTGGCGCAGCTGAAGTCAGCCCACGTGAGAATCCTTGCCGGCACCGATGCACCAAATCCCGGCACCTCGCACGGAGCAAGTATCCATCGGGAACTTGAGTTGCTTGTGCGCTCCGGCCTTTCGCCGGAAGAAGCGCTGGAAGCAGCGACATCGGTCCCCGCCGCCGCTTTTCGTCTCGACGACCGCGGGATCATCGCGCCAGGAAAGCGCGCTGATCTCTTGCTGGTGAAGGGCGACCCGACGCATGACATTCTCGCGTCGCGAGACATCGTATCTGTCTGGAAGCTCGGCGTCGAAGACGACCGCGCCGGTTATCGCGCAGCCCTCGAGAAAGCGAAGCAAGAAGGAGAAAAAGCCGCGCAGGCCCCAACACTCAGCGGGTCTGAGATGGGATTAATCAGCGACTTCGAAGACGGCGCCCCAAGCAGCAAGTTTGGCAGCGGTTGGATGGTTTCAACCGACTCGATCGCAGCGGGCAAATCTACTGGAGAAATGAAAGTCGCCGACGCCGGAGCGAACGGAAGCAGGCACGCTCTCGAAATCACGGGGCTGATCGACGGAGGATTACCCTACGCGTGGGCCGGAATGATGTGGAGCCCGGGATCGCAGCCGTTTGTCCCCGTAAATCTATCCTCGAAAAAGATGATCTCGTTCTTTGCCAAAGGCGATGGCCAGACCTATCGCATGTTGGTCTTTACCACGAGCGGCGGTCGCATTCCGGCGCAGCAGACGTTCACCGCGGGCACTGACTGGAAAAAGACCAGCATTCCCTTCTCTGCCTTCAACGGAACCGACGGTCACGACATCTCCGCGATCCTGTTCGTGGGAGGACCAAGCGCAGGTAAGTTCGACTTTCAGGTCGACGACATTCGCTTGGAGTAAATCCTCATCTAAAATTTGCGCGCGGTGGCGAAAACAGGGAAACTGAATGAATGCCTGACGCCTACATCCTCGGTATCGAGAGCTCCTGCGATGAGACCGCTGCAGCCGTCGTGCGGTCGGGCGAACAGCTTATCTCGAACGTGGTGGCGTCGCAGATCGCGACTCACCAGCCTTACGGGGGCGTCGTTCCGGAACTCGCTTCTCGCGAACATTTGCGCGCAATCGTCCCGGTGGTGCGCCGGGCCCTTGCGGAAGCCAATCACACCTACGCTTCTGTCGACGCTATCGCCGTGACGCAGGGGCCCGGGCTCGCGGGAGCGCTACTGGTGGGAATCAGTTACGCGAAAGCATTAGCCTTCGCTCTGGATAAACCCCTCATTGCCGTTAATCACCTTGAGGGACACATTCACGCGGTGTTACTCGAAGAACGCCAAAAAGGAAACCACAACCTGAAGTTTCCGGTCCTTGCGCTTGTGGTCTCTGGCGGACACACTCACCTTTATCTCGCCTCGCGGGAACAGGACTCCTGGACCTACGACAATATTGGCCACACTCGCGACGACGCTGCTGGCGAAGCCTTCGATAAGGTCGCTAAAGTCCTTGGCCTCGGATACCCCGGAGGTCCGGTCATCGACCGGCTCGCACCGCATGGAGATCCAAGGGCTGTGAAGTTTCCTCCGGCGCAAATCAAGCATCCCGACCGCCGCGGTCGAAACGACGGCAAGGCAGTCGAGAAAGGTAATAGCCGGCCGCGCTTCGATTTTTCGTACAGCGGCATCAAAACCGCCGTGCTGCGATACGTCGAGTCGCACAACATGCGTGAGGCTGTGGAAGCGAGGCGCAAAGCCTTGGCGCAGATTGCCAAACCCAGGCTTGAGGATTATCTGGCGCAGTGCGACCGGCCGACACTGGATCTCATCGCTTCATTTCAGCGTGCCATTATTGAGGATCTGGTCGGAAAGACTCTGGCTGCCGCTGAGGCCAACCGGGTAGCCACGCTTTTCGTCACAGGAGGAGTAGCGGCGAATCAGGAGTTGCGGCAAACGTTTGAACGCCAAGGCGCGGAGTTCGGATTGCCCGTCTACTTTCCTTCGCGTCCGTTATCAACCGACAATGCGGCTATGATCGCGGCCGCTGGCTATCCGAAATTTCTCAGGAACCAATTCGCCCCGATGGATTTTTCCGCGGAAGCGAGCCTTCTGCTTCGGTAGTCTCATTCTCAGTTCGATCAAGAAAGCAAAATCAGATTTCGCTTTCCTGGGTTCGATCCTCGATGTTCATGTCTTTGAATTCGCTTGATTCGAAGATTTCCCCGCATTCCTTGCATTCGACAAATTCGCAATCTTCCTCGCGGCTCACGATTTGCACGCGCGGGTGTTTGCAAGGTTGCTTGGCGGCTGCGCTCTGAGAAGCAGGAGGTGACTTAGGAGTCATAAACCCGGAAGGGCCCCGCATCCGAACAGCAAGGGGCTGAATTCGCCGGAATTTCCCGGTATTTTAGAACGCCTTCAACAGTTGTCAAGCCCCAACCTTTGATCCGTCTGTGAATTTTCCTTGACACTTCAAGAGTGGTTTTTCAGCCCGCCAGCAGGCGCAGCTAGGTCCCCGCCTTCCAATCCAGCCATTCTCCCTTCAGGTCGGAAATTCCTCCCCATGCCGGTCTCCCTTCTAACCTGCTCGGCCCACTGGACTTACTATTCACCTACGGATTTCCACCCTTCGCTGACCCGACTTGCTCCTCTGCCACGAATTGCCGTAGAATGAATTACGACGAAAAAGGTCGTAATTATAGGCGACCGAATGGGTCGGGCTTCAAGGGTGCTCTGGTGCTGAAACTCACGAAGAAAGCTGACTACGGATTAATGGCGATGAAGCATCTCGCCGAGCGATCTGCCGTCGGTTCGTGCAGCGCCAAAGACGTCGCAGACTCCTACGGGATTCCGCCTGAGGCGCTAGCCAAGATCCTGCAGCGCTTGGCCAAGGCTGGACTTTTGCAGTCGCAGCACGGCACCAATGGTGGATACACCCTGGCTCGGGCCGCGCACACAATATCAGCTTTCGAGGTGATCCAAGCGATCGACGGGCCTCTTTTCATCACGTCGTGCGTCACCGTCCGCGGAGAGTGCGATCAGAGCGATCGCTGCAACATCCGCGAACCGCTGCGGAAAGTGAATGACAGTATCGAAGCAGTTTTGAAGCGCATCAAGATTTCTCATATGCGCGAGGAAGCCGAAGAAACGGGAAGTCCGGTTTCCAAGGCGGCAGAGCTGGTAACAATCGGCTGAGCCGAGAACCACATCAGATTCATCAAAAGAGCTGGTCACAGCAGGAGAGTCAATCAATGAGCACGGAAGTAAAGATCCCCCAGGCGTTGACGCAGGAACATAGCCAGAATGGCAAAGGCGTGAAGCTTCCAATCTATATGGATAACCACGCCACCACCCCCATGGACCCGCGGGTTCTCGAAGAAATGCTTCCGTTTTTCATGGGAAAGTTCGGGAACTCCGCCAGCCGGAACCACTCCTTCGGGTGGGCTGCGGAAGAAGGAGTTGAGACCGCGCGCGAACGGATCGCGAAGCTTGTCGGCGCCACTACAAAAGAAATCATTTTCACCTCGGGCGCGACCGAGAGCGACAACCTCGCCATTAAGGGTGTCGCCGAGATGTACCGCGAAAAGGGCAATCACATTATCACTGCCGTCACTGAGCATAAAGCGGTGCTCGACACCTGCAAGCGGCTCGAAAAATATGGCTACCGCGTTACCTACATGCCGGTGCAGAAGGACGGGTTAATTGACCTTGACGACCTTAAGCGTGCCATGGATGACAAGACCATCCTGGTCACGATCATGGCTGCCAACAACGAAATCGGCGTACTGCAGCCGGTTGCTGAGATTGGCAAGCTTTGTCGCGAGCGCGGAGTCATCTTCCATACCGATGCGACGCAGGCTGTGGGTAAGGTTCCGACCGACGTAAACAAGCAGAACATCGACGTCATGTCGATTTCGGCTCACAAGATGTACGGTCCAAAAGGTGTGGGAGCGCTGTACGTTCGCCGCAAGAATCCAAGGGTTCAGATTTCGGCCATCATTGACGGCGGCGGCCACGAGCGCGGCATGCGTTCTGGAACTTTGAATGTTCCCGGCATCGTTGGCCTCGGCAAAGCATGCGCCATCGCGCAGGAAGAAATGCAGCAAGAGTCCTGCCGCATGGCCGGCCTTCGCAATCGCCTGCGCGACCGCATCATGAACCGCCTGGATGAGACCTTCATCAACGGATCGATGGAGCATCGCCTGCCGGGCAACCTGAATATCAGTTTCGCGTATGTGGAAGGCGAATCGCTCCTGATGGGCATCAACGATATTGCCGTTTCCAGCGGATCGGCATGCACCTCTGCGACCCTTGAGCCATCTTATGTATTGAAGGCTCTGGGCACCGGCGATGATCTGGCGCACAGCTCAATTCGTTTCGGCCTCGGCCGCTTCAACACAGAAGCCGAAGTCGACTATGTCGCCGATCGCGTGATTGACACGGTTGAGCGTCTGCGCGAGCTTTCTCCGCTCTATGAGATGGCGAAGGAAGGCATCAATTTGAAGGACGTAAAGTGGGCGGGAGAAGCTCACTGACTCACAGCTAGCGAAGCCGGACGGAGATCGGAACGTTAAAAGATCTGAAATCTTGAAATCGAATTGGAGAACTAAATGGCATACAGCGATAAAGTCATCGACCACTACAACAATCCCCGCAACGTCGGTTCGATGGACAAGCAGAGCTCCGACGTGGGTACCGGCCTGGTTGGCGCACCCGAGTGCGGCGACGTCATGAAGCTTCAGATCAAGGTCAATCCGACGACCAACGTCATCGAAGACGCGAAATTCAAGACCTTCGGTTGCGGATCTGCGATCGCTTCGTCCTCGCTGGCCACGGAGTGGGTCAAAGGCAAGACGGTGGAGGAAGCCCTCGCCATCAAGAACATGGACATCGTGAAGGAACTGTCGCTTCCTCCCGTAAAGATCCACTGCTCTGTGCTGGCGGAAGACGCGATCCGCGCCGCGATCGGCGACTGGAAGAAGAAGCAGGAAACAGGGAAACCTGTCGCTGCTGAAGTTAAATAATGGAGCGGCGAGCGATGACATGGATCTCGCTCCCGCTCAAAACTGACAGCCCTGTTGGATCTTATGACGACTGCAACCGAACAAGCCGCGCCCCAAGCCACTGCCAAGGGCATTGTGGTCACTGAGAAGGCATTGGCGAAGGTGCGCGTTGCGATGGCGAAAGAAGGCGTATCGACCGAACAAGGCGGATTGCGTCTCGGTGTGCAGGGCGGCGGGTGTTCGGGTCTGAGCTACAACATCCGCTTCGACTCGCAACCGCGTGAACGGGATCGAATCTTTCAGTTCGGCGATGTGCGCGTCTTTGTCGATCCAAAATCGTTCATTTATCTGCATGGCATGATTCTCGATTATCAGGAGACCCTGATGCAGCAGGGTTTCGTTTTTGTGAATCCGCAAGCTACGAAGTCGTGCGGCTGCGGAACGTCGTTCTCGGCCTGAGCCCGATTGGCACGGATATGTCTGTGTGGCGCGGACACTCCTGTTCGCGAACCGCGTCAGCCACCACGAAACCCATTTGAGTTCACGCTGCGTGGGCTTTGCCCATGATGTTGAGGAATTGAAAAGGTGACGACTAAGCCTCCCCTAACCGCGATCAGCGCCAAACCTCTACCCGAGGACACGCACTCCTGTTGGTCCTGCGGATCCATGCGTGCCGCACATTTTTGCGGATCATGCGGGAAGGTCCAGCCGCCGGCTCCCGTCGATTACTTCTCATTCTTCGGCTTACCGCCGCGCCTGAATGTCGACGTCCCCGCGCTTGAAAAAGACTTCTATAGCCTGAGCCGCAAGCTTCATCCGGATCTGAACGCCAACGCCGGTTCTCGCGAGCAGGAATGGAGCCTGCAACAGAGTTCGCTGCTCAATGACGCCTACCGAACGCTGCGCGACCCGATCAAGCGCACGCAATATTTGCTGAAGCTCGAAGGCGTGGAGCTGGAAGAGCAATCGAAGAACGCCACCGAACTCGCGCGCTCCACCGGAGAAACAAAAAAACAAATCGTTCCGCCAGACCTTCTTGAAGAAGTCTTTGAGCTGAACATGCAACTTGAAGAACTTCGCATGAACAAGAAAATGGGCGACCACGAGCCCTCTCTGACAGCTGATATCGAAAAGCACAAAGTGGCGCTCGAACAGAAGTATGAATCGTTACTCAAGGAGCTGGAGTCGTACTGGAAGGAATGGGATGCCGCGCTCGATCGCAGCCCTGCCGGCCATTCCAGTGGAGAGCGCAAGGAAATCATCAGCAAAATGGTTGACCTGTTGAACCGCCGCAACTACATCCGCAACCTGGTAAGAGACGTGAACGCCGCTATTGAGGCGTGATTTTGAGGACAAGGACCGCAGCATGCAGTTAACCGAATACAGGACTCTCGGACGTTCCGGATTGCGCGTCAGCCCACTTTGCCTCGGCACCATGACCTTCGGCACCGAGTGGGGATGGGGCTCCGAAGAAAATGTCGCGAGCGCGCTTTTCGATCGCTATCTAGAAGCGGGCGGCAACTTCATCGACACTGCCGACGGCTACACGGGCGGCAAGAGCGAAGAAATGGTTGGCAAATTCATCGTCGAGCGCGGCCTCCGGGACCGAGTGGCGCTCGCCACAAAGTTTACTTTCAACGCCGAAGCCGGGAATCCGAATGCCGGCGGCAATGGCCGTAAGAACATTTATCGCGCTCTGCACGGCTCGCTGCGCCGTTTGCAGACCGACTACATCGACCTTTACTGGCTGCACGCCTGGGACACCGTCACTCCTGTCGAAGAAGTGATTTCCACGATGAATGATCTGGTTCGCGAAGGAAAGATCCGTCACTATGGATTTTCCGACACTCCAGCTTGGTATGTCGCTCGCGCACAAACGATCGCGGAAAAAGAAGGTAAAGAGCGCCTGATCGCGCTGCAACTGGAATACTCGCTCGTGGAGCGCAACATCGAACGCGAGCATATCCCAGCAGCGGCGGAACTCGGCCTCGGCATTTGTCCTTGGAGCCCGCTGGCCAGCGGCTTTTTGACGGGCAAGTACCGGCGTAAAGAGGAAGAGCATGGCGGTTCCGGCGATGGTCGTCTCGAGAAAATGAAAGACTCGGGGAATCCAGGATTCAAGAAATTCAATGAGACGAACTGGAAGATACTCGACGTGCTTCTCGATGTATCCAAGCAACTCGGCCGCAATCCGGCCCAGGTTGCTCTGAACTGGGTGGCGACCCAACCCGGCGTCACTTCCACGATTCTGGGTGCCAGCAAGCTCTCTCAACTCGAAGACAATCTCGGCGCTCTCGATTTTTCCATTCCGAAGGATATTCGCGACCGTTTGAACACTGTGAGCGCTCCGCCTTCGATTCACCCGTACGTTTTCTTCGAGCCTTTTATCCAAGGCATGATTCACGGCGGAACAACCGTCCGCAGTTGGGACGCGCAGCGCAGTGTGCCGTCAAACCATGCCACTCGCGAAACCGAAATGATTGGAGCCGAAAAGTAGATGGCGTCTGACCACATTGTCGGCATCGATCTGGGAACTACGAACTCTCTCGTGGCGTTCATGCAGGGGGATACGCCCGTTGTGATCCCGGGGGACGATGGAGTCAACCTTGTCCCTTCGGTTGTCGCCCTCGACGAAAAGAATCAGCCGGTCGTCGGCAACTCCGCCCGCAATAGTCTTATCGAACATCCTGATCGCGCTGTGTACTCGATCAAGCGGCTCATGGGACGCGGCGTCGAAGACATTCAGGATGAGCTCAAGCTCTTTCCCTTCCGTGTCGCCGATGACCTGCAGCCCGGCGAAGTCCTCCGCATCAACCTCGGGGACAAAACGTTTACTCCTCCGGAGATCTCGGCGCTCATCCTTCGCCAGCTCAAGCGCAATGCCGAGCGGTTCTTCGGCGGGCCGGTTTCAAAAGCGGTCATTACCGTTCCGGCTTATTTCAACGATGCACAGCGTCAGGCAACCAAGGACGCGGGACGCATCGCGGGACTCGAAGTGCTTCGTCTGGTCAACGAACCCACCGCGGCGTCTTTGGCGTACGGCCTCGATAAGAAAAAGAACGGCATCGTGGCGGTTTACGATCTCGGCGGCGGCACCTTCGACGTCTCAATTCTTAAGCTGCACGACGGCATCTTCGAAGTAATTGCCACCAACGGCGACACCCACCTCGGCGGCGACGACATTGACAACCTGCTGATCGCGATTGCGCTCGACGACATTCAAGGCGATCTTGGGGTCGATCTTCGCCGTAACGGGGAAGCTGTGCAAGCCATCCGCAAGGCCGTCATTGACGCAAAGATCGCGCTCTCGGCCGAGGCTTCGGTAAAACTTGATGTCGCCCTTCCCGGCGGAAATCATTACCGGCGCGAGATCACTCGCGAACAGTACGAGCAATTGATTCAGCCCGTCATCGATCGCACCGTTGGCCCCTGCAAGCAGGCTCTCAAGGACGCGAATCTCAAGCCCGAACAGATCGACGAGGTTGTCCTGGTGGGTGGCTCGACTCGAATTCCCAAGGTACGCGCTCTCGTCAAAGACCTGTTTCACCGCGAGCCGCATACCGGACTGAATCCCGACGAAGTGGTTGCACTCGGAGCGGCCGTGCAAGCCAACATCCTTGGAGGCGGTTCCGAAGCCACGGAGAATATGTTGTTGCTCGATGTGACGCCACTTTCACTCGGGATTGAAGTCGCCGGAGGCGTGACCGACAAAATCATTCTGCGTAACTCGACCATCCCGGCTTCCGCCACGCAGTTTTACACCACCCAGATCGACGGTCAGGTCAATGTCGCCATTCATGTTCTTCAAGGCGAGCGCGAACTTGCCTCGGATTGCCGGTCGCTCGCTCGTTTCGATCTCAAAGGAATTCCGCCGATGGCGGCCGGTATTCCTCGAGTGGAAGTAAAGTTTCTGATCGATGCGAATGGCATTCTGAACGTCAGCGCGCGCGAACAGCGCAGCGGCAAAGAGGCCGAGATTCAAGTGCAGCCCAGCTACGGCCTGACCGACGAGCAAGTCGAAGGCATGATTCTCGACTCGTTCGACAATGCGGAAGAGGATTTCCGCCGCCGCCAGGTGATCGAAGCGCGCAACGAAGCGGCAACAATTTTGGCGGCCCTCGAGAAAGGCAAGAAGAGCGCGGCTTGGGGCCAACTCACGACGGAAGAAAAAAAGCAGATTGCCCGGATGGAAAAGTCTCTGACTGCGGTGCAATCGGAAGATGATTATGCCGCCATCCGCAAAGCGATCGACGCGTTGAATCAGGGCACGACTCGCCTTGCCGAACTGATGATGGACACGGCGGTAACGTCTGCCCTGAAAGGTAAGAACATGGACGAGACCGATCTGGGCGAAGGCCCGACCGCGCCGCATCCCATGGCAAAAGCAGAATTCGAATAAAGCAGGGCCGGCGACTCGCCGACCGTACCATGGGCGATTCGCCCTCGCACTGCAGATAGCGAACGAGGAGCATTTATGTCAGAAGAAAAAACTCAAGGCGCAGGCGCAGCCACCGAAGACGCGCCGGCCGATAACATGGTTAGCGTCACCTTCCTGCCGGAAGGCAAAACGGTCCAATTCGAAAACGGCAAACTGCCGTACGAATATCACGGCAAAGAACAGTCAATCCTCGATGTCGCGATCAATAACCACATCACTCTCGATCATGCGTGCGGCGGCAACTGCGCCTGCACCACTTGTCACATTTGGGTAAAAGAAGGCGCCGAGAATCTTTCCCCAATGGATGACGACGAAGCTGACCGGTTGGACATGGCTGCGGATCTCCAGTTAAACTCGCGTCTCGGTTGCCAGGCCCAGATCGTAAAGCCGGGCAAGGTTGTTGTCGAAATTCCTGCATGGAATCGCAATTACGTGTCTGAGGAGCACTGAGATGCCCAAGCAACTGACCTGGGATGACGCCGAAGATCTCGGCATCCTGCTTTCGGAAATCCACCCTGAACTCGATCCGCTTGCCGTTCGCTTCACTGATCTGCACCGCTACGTGACCGAATTGCCTGACTTCGCCGGAGATCCCAAGGCTTCCAACGAAGGCAAGCTGGAAGCCATTCAAATGGCGTGGCACGAAGAGTTCCAGGACCGCACTCAAGCCTGATTTCCCTAAATCTCCTCCCTACCGAGTGCGTCATCCTGACTGGAGTCGCTATTCAGTCGAAGGGAAGGATCTTGCGCGGAGAGACAACAATTTGAAGCGCCGCAATCACTTCTCCGCCTCCGCTTTCTTCCGGTAATAATCCTGCAGAACGTAGAACGCGCGCTTTCTCTCTCCTCGATTCGAGATTAGCCCTTTGCGATTGTGATAGTCCTGCACTCCCGGCAGCATGCGGGTAGGAGAACGAAAATCCATCAGCACCCACGGCGTCAGCCCGGCCAAATTCGGCATCCGGTCCACCATCGAAAGTTGGTGTCGAAATAAGCTCTCCTGATACTCCTCCGTCCAGCGCTCGTCCGCTTCTCCGTGCCGTCCATAAACCGCGCCGCCGCCGAATTCGCTAACGATCAAAGGCTTGTCTGACGTAACCTTCCATCGAAGCTTGTCGACATCTTCTGGACGTCTCCAATACCAGCCGACGTACTCGTTCAATCCAAGAACGTCCAACACGTCTCCCAACGGATCCGATAGCGTTCGCTCGTCCGCGCCGTTCTCGTCGACATGATTCATGGCTGAGGTAATCAGCCGCGTGGAGTCCATCTCCCGCGCATCGCGAGCAAGTTGCGTCAGGAACGTGAGTCTATCCGGCTTCACCGGGGTTTCATTCGACACCGACCATAGGATGACCGATGCCCGGTTATGATCGCGCGCGATCATGTCGCGGAGTTGTGACTCTGCATTCGCAAGGGTTCCGGGATTTGACCAATCGATATCCCAATAAACGGGAATCTCCGACCACACCAGCAAACCCATCCGATCTGCCAGCCGAACCTCGTTTTCGTTGTGCGGGTAATGAGCGAAGCGGACGAAATTACATCCCAAATCCTTCACCCAGCCGAGAAGCGTCTGCGCGTCTTCCGGACTGAACGCGCGTCCTTCGCGGAAAGGCGCCTCTTCGTGCATGGAAATGCCGCGCAGGAAAATTGGCTTGCCGTTGAGCAGGATCTTGTCACCCCGAACCTCGATCGTTCGGAAGCCGATGTCGTCGCTGACGCTATCTCCTTCGCCTGAGACAACCACACGGTATAACTTCGGATCTTCCGGCGACCACAGCTTCAGCCCTCTTTCGCACTTCTCGCGTGCTTTCTTCCCACAAGCAACTTCGGTGGCGTCAAACTCGAATCGCGCAACGCCGTCTGGGCTCGTCAGTGTCTTGAATTCGATCCCTGCTTCGGGAACCTGAATCGTGATCTCGTTGCGACTCCTGGGCCCATTGAATCGCACCCAGCCGGCAACTTCATGGGTAGATCCCTTCTTCAGTTGCACCGAGTAATCTTGAATGAACGTCAGAGGTACTTCCACCAGCGTCACATCGCGAGTAATCCCGCCATAATTCCACCAATCAAATTTGAGCGCTGGCACCGCGTCTGCCCGCCGAAGATTGCTCACTTCGACGATAAGAAAATTATCGCCTTCCTTCAGCAGCGAAGTCGCCTCGAAGTTGAATGCCGTGAAGCCGCCCTCGTGATCACCCAGCTTTTCGCCGTTTAGAAAGACGGACGCAACATAATTGACCGCTCCGAAGTAGACGAACACCCGCACGTTGTCGCGCTTGTGATACTTGAAGAGTCGCCGATACCAAACCGGACCTTCATAGAACATCAACTGGTCACGTTGCGTATTCCAGTCGCCCGGAACGTTCAGAATTGGCGACGCGTCGAAGCTGTACTCGACCCGGTCACTTTTGTCTTTCGGCTTCTCATCGCGAAAAAATGTGGACTTGCCATTCTCAAATGGATCGACGATCGCCTGCCACGCGCCATTCAGGTTCACCGTGGTCCGTGCCGAAACATTCGTGATCAGCGTCGAAGGAGCAGGAGCGGCATACGCACATCCCACCAAGAGAAGAACGAGAACTATCCGTTTCATGTACGAGACCTCGAAGGTGCTCATGGTAGTGAGGGAACTTCGGTGGCGTCAATGAATGGAAACGCAAACGCCGAGGAGCACTCCGGTCAGCGAACACCTGTCATCGACGTTTTACAAAGTGATGACAACGTCGCAGCGGCCGTACCCTATGCTTACTTTCAACAAGAGCCTGATTCTCATGGCTCGTCTCTCTCCGGCACAACTGCACGGGCACGGCCACCTCGGCCGTGCCTATATTTTTTGGGGAGCAGATCAGGGTTGGCGACTAGCCGACGGAAACCGGCGCTGCTTCTTCCACATTCGCCTCGCGCAGGAATTTAGCAGCCTCTTCCGGCGGCGTCGGATTAATGTAAAAGCCGGTTCCCCACTCGAAACCCGCAGTCTTGGTCAGCTTCGGCATGAACTCGATGTGCCAATGATAATGATCGTTGGTCGGATCCTGCACTGGCGAACTGTGGATGACCAAGTTGTATGGCGGATTGTCGAGGACTCGATCCGCGCGTCCCAGCAGCTCCTTCAATGCCCGTGCCAGATTCTCGAACATGTGCGACGAAGAATTCTCAAACGCCGATTCGTGCGTCTTGGGGAGAATCCAGGTTTCAAATGGAAAGCGAGGCGCATAGGGCGCAAGTGTCAGGAAGTTTTCGTTCTCGCCGACCACGCGAATTCCACTATCCATTTCCTGCCGGATAATGTCGCAAAATACGCAGCGTTCCTTATAAAGGAAATACTGCTTCGCGCCTTCAAGTTCTTGCGTCACATTAATCGGAAGAATCGGCAGCGCGATCAGCTGAGAGTGAGAATGCTCCAGAGAAGCTCCGGCCGCGTCACCGTGATTTTTGAAGATCAGGATGTACTTGAATCGCCGGTCCTTCTTCAAATCCAGAATACGATCCCGGAATGTCCACAACACGTCTTCGATCCGTTTCGGAGGCAGAGTCGCCAGGCTCGAATTGTGGTCTGGGGTCTCAATAATCACCTCATGCGCCCCGATTCCGTTCATGCGGTCGAACATGCCCTCCGCTTGCCGGTTCAAATTGCCTTCGATGCCCAAGGCCGGAAACTTGTTCGGAACTACCCGTACGGTCCATCCCGGTGAATCTCGTTGCAACGGCGGCCCACCGTTCGGACTGGGCCGGTACGCCTGAATCTCCGGCGGCGTCTTGCTTTCGTTTCCGTAGCAGAAAGGGCAGAATCCGCCCTTAATCTTCATATTCTCGCGGACAAAGTCGGTCGGGCGCTTCGCGCGATCCGTAGAAATAATCACCCAACGGCCAACAATCGGATCTTTTCTCAGTTCCGGCACGTTACCAATTCCTTTCCGGGGACAAAACCAACTTCATAATTTTTTATTCCGCAAGGGAGGCGTTTCGAAAGACTTCGATCTGCGGGTGGGATCCTCGACGGCCATAGTATACGCTTACAATATCGAATCTCCACTGGCACGTTGGTGGGCTCTGCCGCAGATAATCCCGCGCAACTTGCGCAATTTCCCTCCTCTTGTGCCGGTCCACGGCCGCTTCCGGCGTCTTCACATCAACCGAAGTTCTGGTTTTAACTTCCACAAAACACAGAACATCTTGCTCCCACGCAATTAAGTCGATTTCGCCTCGCAAGCGGGCAGTTCGATAGTTTCGCGCCACGATCAGGTAACCCAGGCGTCGCAGGTGAAAGTAAGCGTCTTCCTCGCCGCGTATTCCCGTGCGCTGGTGTGCAGGTCGATGGTCCGCCGGAAGCAGTCGTGCGGCCAGCCAATCGAGCCCTCCGATGATCCCTCGCGTGAACCAGGCAGGAAGCATGGGAAATAACACCCAGGCTATCGAAGGAGGGTCATCGTGCGATGTGACGGAACTCACAGAAGGGTCACGAGGTACGAATGCTGTTCCTGAATCGGAATGGCGTGACCTCGTCGTTCCATCACAGGTAGAAAAAGGGCTTTGTGCAATACCGCGCAAAAAGAAAGACCTGTGCACACTGGCAGCACAGGTCTTTCACCAACGACGAAAATGGAAAGAAGTTTGTTACGCTCCGACGGCCTTAATGCACTCTTCGAGTACATCGATTGCGACGTCAGCTTCTTCCTTCGTCACGACAAGAGGCGGGCATAAACGCACTGTGCTCGGACCGCATCCCAGGAAAAGGATCCCGCGCTCGAACGCCATTTCAACAATCCGATCGCGCTCGGCGTTGCCGTATTCCTTCGTGACCTTGTCCTTCACGATCTCAACGCCGATCATCAATCCACGCCCCCGCACATCTCCGACCAGCTTCAGTTTCGACGGCCAGTCCGCCATGCGCTTCATGATGTGCTGCCCCACCGCCGCCGAATTCTCGATGAGGTGCTCCTTCTCAATGACATCGAGAGTCGCCAATGCAGCGGCTATGCAAATGGGATTTCCCCCGAATGTAGAGGCGTGGGATCCCGGCACCCAATCCATGATTTCGGCGCGGGTCATCGTGATGCCCAGCGGCATGCCAGACGCAATTCCCTTCGCCATACAAACCATGTCCGGCTCGACTCCCGTGTGCTCGACAGCCCACCATTTGCCGGTTCGTCCGATGCCGCTCTGGACTTCGTCCACCACCAGCATGATGCCGTGACGGTCGCAGATGCGCCGCAATTCCTGCATGAAGATCTTCGGCGCGACCACGTATCCGCCTTCGCCCTGCACCGGCTCGACGAAGATCGCCGCCACTTCCTCAGGAGCCAAAATCGTCTTGAACAGTTTCTCTTCAATGAACCGTGCGCAGCCCAGCGCAAATTGATCCGCCTGTTGCGGTCCGCCTACACAGCCGCGATACACATCGGGATAACGAATGTGAGTCACGCCCGGAACCATCGGAGCAAACCGCCGTTTCTGCTGCGGTTTCGATGCCGTCAGCGATAGCGCTCCCATCGTGCGGCCGTGGAATGCACCGAAAAATGCAATCGCGTGCTGCCGCTTCGTGTGATATCGCGCCAGCTTCAGCGCGCATTCAACCGCCTCAGCCCCGGAATTTCCGTAGTAAAAGCGATGCGGCCCCGGCATCGGCGCAATCTTCGATAGGCGCTCCGCCAACTGCACCATGCTTTCATAGTAAAAATCCGTTCCCGACATGTGGATCAGTTCGCCCGCCTGTTTCTGAATCGCGGCTACCACGTCAGGGTGGCAATGCCCGGTCGACGTGACCGCAATACCCGCGGAGAAATCGAAAAACTCGTTACCATCCACGTCAGTCACGACGATGCCGCGTCCACTCTTCGCGACCATCGGATACGAACGGGTATACGACGGCGAAATGTATTTCTCGTCGCCCTCGAGCACGCGCTTGGCATTTGGACCCGGCAGGGCCGTCTTGATCTTGGGACCGATTGATCCAGTCATTTTCTTCTCTGTCATTTCTGCGGTTGTCATGAGTTCCTTCCTAAGGCAGCGGCCACCGGTTCGTGGCCAGTTGTCGATGAATCGGACCTCGGCAGCAGCTCTGGTTCAAGCTGGCATTCTCGGAGAGAAACCGAGGCAAATCAGGACAGGAAAGAAGCGGGAATTAATCGCTACCGAACAAGGAAGGACGCAAGCGCGAGGGCAAATTCGCCCGATATCGCCGCGGACACACCAGACAGTCCAGCCAGCACTCCGCGCGGAGAGCCAGCGGCAAATGCGAATTGGAGTTTTTCAGCACCATCGCGACCGGTCAACATCACTATTGATTATAGCCAGAAGCATCCTCCAGCGTAACCCCCTTTGAGCAGAACGTTGTCCGGAAGGTCGAGCTCTTTGGATACGCCGCTAGCGCGCTCGGATCAAGCCCAGCCCCACTGTTCTCCCCGTCTGAACCTAACGCAGTCGCTGCGCTTTTGACTTCCCGCCGATGCACACCTTAGCATGGCTGACCAACAGCGAGGGGCGTCGCTTGCTCGACCAAAGCATCTCGCACTACAAGATCATCGAGAAACTCGGCGCCGGAGGTATGGGTGTTGTCTACAAGGCGCAGGACACTCGTCTGGATCGCTTTGTCGCCCTGAAGTTCCTGCCCGAGGATCTCGCACAGGATCCCCAAGCCCTCGAACGCTTTCGCCGCGAAGCGAAGGCTGCCTCTGCCCTCAACCACCCCAACATCTGCACGATTTACGATGTCGGCGAAGACAATGGCCGTGCCTTTCTCGTCATGGAATACCTCGAGGGAAAGACCCTAAGCCAGAGAATTGCCGGACGCCCTTTAGACGTGCAAACGATTCTTTCCTTCGGCGTAGAAATCTCCGATGCCCTCGATGCTGCGCATGCCAAAGGCATCGTGCATCGCGACATCAAGCCCGCCAATATTTTCATCACACTTCGCGAGCAGCCTAAAATTCTTGATTTTGGATTGGCCAAACAGACCGGCCGGGAGCCGACAAATCGCGGAACCTCAGACGCTGAAACCGTCGCCTCGACGGCGGCGGAAGAGCACCTCACTAGCCCCGGTTCAACCCTCGGAACGGTGGCTTACATGTCCCCGGAGCAGGTCAGAGGCAAGCCGCTGGATGCCCGCACTGATCTCTTTTCCTTCGGGGCCGTGCTCTACGAAATGGCGACCGGCCAATTGCCCTTCCGAGGAGAGACGTCCGCCGTCATCTTCCAGGCTATCCTCGATCGCGAACCCGCCGCCGTCCGCTTGAATCCGGAGATCCCGCCAGAATTGGAGCGGATTGTTAAGAAGGCATTGGAGAAAGACCGCGAATTTCGTTACCAGTCCGCGGCAGAACTTCGTGCTGACCTAAAACGTCTCAGGCGTGAGTCTGAGTCGGGCAAAGCGTTATCCAGCCAAGCCACAGTTCGACCTTGGTTACGAACCTTTGGCTTCCTCGGCGCGGCTACAGTCCTCGTCGCTTTGCTCGTTGCAGCCTTCCTTTACCGGGAGCGTTCTTCCGGCCGGCTGGACTCGGTGGCGGTGCTGCCATTCGTTAACACGAGCGGCGATGCCAGCCTGGAATATCTCAGCGACGGTATATCCGAAAGCCTGATTGATTCGCTGGCCCAAACTCCAGATCTCCGCGTGGCCTCGCGCAACTCTGCTTTTCATTACAAAGGACAGACTCCGACGTCGCACACCGTCGAGCATGACCTGGGCGTCCGCGGCATAATCTCCGGTAGAGTCGCCCGTCAGGAAAACATTTTGGTGATCAGCGCCGAACTGGTCGAAGCCGCCGATGACCGCCAACTCTGGGGAAAGCAGTACCGCGGCACCATGGCCGACGTCCTTTCTTTGCAGCAGGAGATGGCGAAGGATATCGCGGACCATCTGGCGTCTTCGTCACCGCCTCAAGCTGCTCTCAGGCATTCCACCCAAAACAACCAAGCCTATGAGGCCTATCTCAAGGGAATCTACTTTTGGAATCAGTATTCTCGCGGATCTCTAGACCGAGCTGTCGACAGTTTCAAAGATGCTATACACCTCGATCCCGTATACGCTCCGGCCTACGCCGGATTAGCGGACGCCTATTTCGACCTGGCGACGAACGATCTCCGTCCACCCGGCGAAGTCTTTCCGTTGTCCAAAGCAGCGGCACAGAAAGCGATCGAACTCGATCCCTCCCTGGCCGAAGCGCATTCTGCTTTGGCTGCGTTGAGTTGGGGATACGACTGGGATTGGCCCCGGGCCGAACAGGAATTCAAGCGAGCGATCGAACTGGATCCAAACAGTTCCGTCGCGCGATCCCGATACTCTGTATTCCTAGCGACTATCTCTCGAAACGATGAGGCCATCGCCGAAGGCCGGAAAGCACAGCAACTCGATCCCCTGTCGCCCGTTACGACCGGTCTCTTGGGATACGGATTTACTTTGACCCACCGGTTCGACGAAGCTGTGCCCTGGTATATGAAAGCCCTCGACCTACAACCAGACTTTGCGCTGGCACGCGCGGAGATGGCGTGGAACTACTCGTTCAAAGGCGACAATGCTAACGCGCTGGCTACGTATCGCAAAATGTCTCCCCTGCCGACAGCCAATCAAGATCAACTCGTCGCGGGCGGCCTGGCATACGTTTATGCTGCGTCGGGCCATCGTCGCGAAGCTCTGGATATCGTAGATCAATTCAAGAAGATCTCCGCCAGCCGCTACGTTGACGGGTACATATTAGCAATGATCTACGGAGCTCTCGGGGACAAAGACCAAGCCTTCAATTGGCTCAACAAAGCCCTCGACGAACGATCGGCCAGCATGGGCTTTATGAAGGCCGATCCACTCTTAGGTACCCTTCGCATCGATCCCCGATTTACCGCCATCTTGCGCAAGGTCGGCCTTCCCGAATGAACTCTGGCGGCCCGCCAACCGCCCTCGCCCTTCGTTGACTTTGTTTCCTCCCGCCACCTAAGATGGCTCACCTGCGGACGGGGATCAGCCCTGACGTCTTGCCGGGATCATGCTCGATCAGACCATTTCTCACTACCGGATCATCGAAAAGCTTGGCGGCGGCGGCATGGGAGTGGTCTACAAGGCCGAAGACACCCGCCTCGGCCGCTTCGTCGCGCTGAAGTTTCTTCCCGATGACCTCGCACAGGATCGCCAGGCGCTCGAGCGTTTTCGCCGCGAAGCCAAAGCCGCTTCCGCCCTGAATCATCCCAATATCTGTACCATTTATGACATCGGCGAGGACGAGGGGCGCACGTTTCTCGTTATGGAGTTCCTCGACGGTGCGACTCTCAAGCACCTCATCGCGAATCGCTCGATGGAACTCGACACGCTCCTTTCCCTCGGCATTGAGATCGCCGACGCTCTCGACGCTGCCCATGCTGGCGGCATCGTGCATCGCGACATCAAGCCCGCGAATATCTTCGTCACCAAGCGCGAGCACGCCAAGATCCTCGACTTCGGCTTAGCCAAGGTGAAATCTGGGGCGCGTGAATCTTCCGTCCCTGACGTGACCGCGCCGACTGCAGTCGCCGTTGAAGAACATCTCACCAGCCCCGGTTCGACCTTGGGAACGGTCGCCTACATGTCGCCCGAACAAGCCAAGGGCAAAGAACTCGATGCTCGCAGCGATCTCTTTTCTTTTGGAGTCGTACTCTACGAGATGTCTACAGGGGCTCTGCCGTTCCGCGGAGAAACCTCGGCCCTCATCTTCCAGGCGATCCTCGACCGCGCTCCCGTTTCGCCGATTCGACTGAACCCCGATCTTCCTCCCAAGCTCGAAGACGTCATCAACAAGGCATTGGAGAAAGACCGCAATTTGCGCTACCAGAGCGCCGCCGATATCCGCGCCGACTTGCAGCGGCTCAAGCGCGATACCGAAAGTGGACGCGCCGTTGCTCACAGCTCAGGCTCCGTGGCCGCGGCTCCGGATGCGAATCCGCCCGCAACAGCAAATCTTTCCTCGGCCTCTACCTCGGCCTCTGCCTCTGCTTCGCGTCCCGCACAGGTTTCGGCGACTTCTCACGCCGTTTCGGCGTCATCTCAATCGATAAGTGCGGTCGACGGTCCGAAGAAGTCGTGGAAAGGCCTTGCCCTGGCATTCGCCTTAGTGATCGTCGTAATCGCGGCAGGCGTCCTTTACTTCCGTTCCAGGCAACCAGCAAAGCTTACCGAAAAGGATAGTGTTCTTCTTGCCGACTTCGTCAACACCACGGGCGACGCCGTTTTCGACGGAACACTGAAGCAAGCGCTCGCGGTGCAGCTTGCGCAGTCCCCGTATCTCAATATCCTTCCCGACTCCCGCGTGCAGCGCGCTCTCCGCTTCATGGGCCGCTCCCCCGACGAGCGTCTCACCAAGGATGTCGCTCACGAAGTCTGTCTGCGAGAGGGCGTAAAAGCGATGCTCGAGGGTTCCATCGCCGGCCTCGGCAGTCACTACGTCATCACTCTGGAAGCGGTCAACGCGCAAACTGGAGACACGCTCGACCGGGAGCAGGCGGAAGCGGAGAGCAAGGAACAGGTCCTCAAATCTCTCGACCGCGCAGCTTCAGGCTTGCGTGAAAAATTGGGCGAGTCGATCGGTTCCGTTCAAAAATTTGCGACCCCACTGCAAGCCGCCACAACATCATCACTCGATGCACTGAAAGAATTCAGTTTGGGAGAAGCCGCCCATGCCAGGTTCGACGATGCAACTGCGCTCCCTCACTTCCAGCGCGCGGTCGAACTCGATCCGAATTTTGCGATGGCTTGGGCCACGCTCGGTGTCGCCGCCAACAATCAAACCGACCACAATCGTGCCCTCGCTGCCCTCCGGAAAGCGTTTGATCTCAAAGACCGGGCCAGCGAACGCGAAAAATATTACATTTCTGCTCATTACTACGACAGCGCTCTCCATCAAACGGACCAGGCCGTTTCCATCTACGAGCAGTGGAAACAGACTTATCCTCACGACAGCGTTCCCCGCGATAACCTCTCTCTTATCGAACAGTCGATCGGACAGCAGGAAAAGGCGCTAACCAACGCCATCGAGGCGATGAACGTCGATTCAAAGGATGCCTACGCTTACCAGAACACGGCGGAGAGTTACTTGGCTCTCGCGCGTTATGACGAAGCCAAGACTGTGGCTGAAAAGTCGATCGCACAGAAAACCGACCCCTGGTCGATTCACATGACCCTCTTTGATCTCGCCTTTGTTCGGGGCGACGAAAACGCGATGCGAGAGGAACTTCAGAAGGCTGCAGGAAACCCCGTTGAACCGATCCTTCAGTGGATGCAATCGGACGGCGATTGCGCACAAGGCAAGGTGAGCCAGGCTCACGCCGAATACGCTCGCGCCGCGGCAGCATCCAAGGCGCTGGACTACAAGGATTTCGGCGATACGATCCTCGCTTCAGAGGCTTTTTGTGATTTCGAAACGGGCTTCACGCAGGACGCTCACAAGAGAGGTCTTGCGCTTCTCGCCGGTACTCAGAATTCCGACTGGAGGGCAATCGCAGCCTTCTTGCTGGCTGGAACCGGAGAACAAGGCAAAGCACAGGCAGTCGCGGACGAACTAGGTAAAGCGGAGCCCTTGGACACGATCCTCAATCGTGTCTACATTCCCTTGATCCGGGCTATGCTCAACCTTCAGCGCAATCAGCCAGCGCAAGCGGTGTCCGACCTGGAATCGACCGTTCCCTACGAATTGGGCGCTGGACCGCGATCTTCCGGCTACGCTCCGAACTTCATTCGCGGGCAGGCCTACCTCAACACCCATGATGGAGCCAAGGCTGCCGCGGAGTTTCAAAAGATTCTCGATCATCGCGGCGTGGATCCGACCAACCCACAATATTCTCTCGCTCACCTTGGCTTAGGACGCGCCTATGCCCTGCAAGGCGATCACGCGAAAGCCGAAGCGGCCTATCAGGATTTCTTTGCCGTGTGGAAAAACGCCGATCCCGACGTCCCCATCCTCAAAACAGCCAAAGCAGAATACGCAAAGCTCCCATGAATGGTTTCGCCTTTGATGACGAGAGGACAAACGGCCCATGTGGCAACGGCCGCCTCGGACGTCCAAGCCAGCGCGAAGCGCCGCGCATCTGAAGCCCAACTGTAGAATCCCAATCCTCCTTCCCTTCGTCTGATATCTTTTTACCTTCTCCATTTATTCACCCCATGCATTCCGCTCTTCGCCCAAGTCGGTGGATGGTCATCCTTGCCTTCGGCCTCGTTTATCTGTTTTGGGGCTCGACGTACCTCGCTATTGATATTGCGGTACAGACGATCCCCCCGGGGCTCATGTGCGCTGTGCGTTTCACCATCGCAGGCGTTGTCATGCTCATCGTCTGCGCCGCCACCGGACGCAAGATCTTCTACTCTCCGCGTCAGATCGCACTCTCCGCCATTGTCGGGCTGTTGCTGCTCATGGGCGGCAATCTCACTCTCTCCTACGCGGAGCTCACGGTCTCATCGGGGTTGGCGGCGCTCATCGTCGCCATCACACCTCTCTGGTTTCTCGTTCTCGACTCCCTCCTGCTGGGAGATCACCATATCTCACGCCGCGGAAAAATTGGATTGCTGCTGGGTATTGCCGGACTTTCCGTCCTCGTATGGCCACAGCTTCGGGCTGGCAGCCTGGGCCACAAAGAACTCCTAGCGTCCATCAGTTTGATCGCTGGATCGTTCAGCTGGGCGCTCGGCTCGGTACTCTCAAAACGCTGGCAATCCGGTATGGACGTCTTCAGTTCTACCGGATGGCAGGTCTTGGCAGCAGGAGCCGGAAATTTCGTCTTCGCCGTGTTCGCCGAAAATCTATCGCACGTTTCCTGGACCGCTCGCGGGCTCGGCGCGGTGAGTTACCTCGTGGTATGCGGCTCCTGGATCGGGTACACCGCCTACATCTGGCTGCTCGAACACGTTCCGACCTCGAAGGTTTCGACCTATGCCTACGTCAACCCTGTAGTTGCCGTTTTTCTTGGCTGGCTTATCTTGCACGAGCGTGTCGATCGGTTCATCCTCGCAGGCAGCGCGATCGTTGTCCTGTCCGTGATTTTGGTAACCAGTGCAAAGGTGAGAGAGAAGACCGTTGCGGAAGAATTGCCGGCCGTCGAAGCCGCCGGAGACTAGCGATCTCAGATTTTAGAATTCAACATTGGGTCAACCTTGTGCACCCCGAAAATACAGATCCCGAAAATCATTTTCCTATCCGGATGATGAATTCTCTGCAATCGCAACTATTTCGCATCATCGTCCTCGTCCGCATCATTTACCAGATCCACGACGTGCCCCCGGATCGCGTAAGTCTGCTTTTCCACCCCAGTAGGCTGAAAGCTGACTCGCACCGGCTCCCTTTGCCACTGCGGTGCCGGACACGCCGAATCCGCTGCGGAATCCTCTGAGATGCCAGCGGCAATCTGTTTCTTCAGAACCGGCTTCCGCCGGCTCAGTTGCGCCACCATCGCATAGGTCTTCTTGCCATCCTCAGTGACGCCGCAGTAGGCGACATAATCTCGATACCAACTCGCGCCCGAATATAGCGTGTCGAACTCTGCCAGGTTAATCGGCGATACATGCCCGGTCCCGCGGTCGACAAGCAACCAACCACCACGTTGCCATTGCCAACGCGGCACAGAATCCTCCGGTAGACCATCATTCACTCGAAACATGCGGCGCACCACGAACAACCGGTCCGTCACTTCATGAACAGGGCCGAGCACATACTCTTTGACTCGCCCGTCCACTACGAGCGGACGAATCTTCACCGGCACGGCCTTGTCTCCATCGCCGGACCCGGCCACCCATTGCACGGTCATCCACCGGCCAAGAACGATAACGTGGACCTTCGCCGCCCCAGCAGCTGACAGTGTGAAACCAAATAAGATCAAAACTAAAGTGGGGTGAAGCAAATTGCGTCGCATGGTTGCAGCCTAGATATCGCCTTGGCTTTGAAGCAATGATGTCAGTCACATCCGCAAAACGTAACGTACCGAAGTGGGAATAGCTCGTTTTCTTAACTGGTGATACTGTTTCAAAAACCTTGGACCCTACCCCGTCGGAGAGAGGAAAATGGCGGTAGAATCTAAGGTTTAAGAACAACGATTTCATCATGAGTTTTCCATCCTCCTCCTCTAGCCCCCGGCCCATTGTTCGTGCAACTTCAAAGGGAGAACCCGCCTCTTATCAAGAGATGGGTGATCTTTTACCAAGGCGTCGCGGACGTCGCATTCTCGTTGTCGATGACCAGCCAAGTATCGCGGGACTCATGAGCCAGTTGCTCACCATCCGCGGATACGACGTCGTTACCTGCTCGAGCGCCGAGCAAGCTGAAGTTGAGGTGCGCCGTCAGCTTCCCGACTTGATTCTGTCCGACGTCATGATGCCGGGTAAGTCCGGGTATGAGTTCTGCCGCACGCTGAAAGACGATCCCGCTACGCGACTGATTCCCTTTGTCCTGATCACCGGCCTCAGCGACAGTACCGACAAAGTGCGGGGCATCGAAGCCGGCGCTGACGACTTCCTGAACAAACCCGTCCTTGCTGAAGAACTCATCGCTCGTGTCAAGTCGCTGCTTCGCTTGAAGGAATTCACCGACGAACTGGAAAATGCCGATTCGGTTCTCTGCACCCTCGGACTCATCGTCGAGGGCCGCGATCCTTACACCGAAGGCCATTGCGAGCGCCTCTCCATTCATGCCGCGGACCTCGGCCGACATCTTGGGATGGATGAGGATTCCATCATCGCCCTGAAGCGCGGAGGCTATCTCCACGACCTCGGCAAGATCGCCGTTCCCGACGAAATTCTGAAGAAGGGCAGCGACCTGACCCCTGCGGAATGGCAAATCATGAAACTCCATCCCATCACAGGCGAAAATATCTGCCGCCCCCTGCGCTCCCTCAGCCTGGTTCTGCCTATCATCCGCCACCATCACGAACACTCCGACGGGTCGGGCTATCCCGATGGACTGGTGGCCGCAGATATTCCAGTGCTTCCGAGAGTCTTGCAAGTCGTCGACGTTTACGATGCCCTTCGCACCGCACGCCCATACAAGGCTGCGCTGACGCACGAGCAGGCTGCGCAAACCATGCGCGAAGAGGCCCACCGCGGCCTCTGGGACGCCGAAATGGTTGCCGAGTATTTTTCAATGTTGGAGCAACGGCGTCAGGTAGCTTAGTCTCCCGCATTCCTCAAGCTTTAGGGCGGTCTCACCCTTCTTCTTCAGCTTTCGAAATACTTAGGGGACAAAGTACAATGGCTTGTCCCGTTCTCCGGCAGCCAAACCAGGCCGAACCGCATCAATTCTTTTTTCGAGCCGAGAGCCGAGACAAAGAACGAGAACTCCCCTTGGAACCTAAATACAGCATCGTGATTCCCGCCTACAACGAGAGCGACCGCCTTGGCGCAACTCTCGATAAAGTTTTGCCCTACGTGCACGCCCAGGGTTGGGACGCCGAAGTAGTGGTTGTGAACGACGG
>CAVYUY010000010.1:0-71385 GCA_963771765.1 uncultured Acidobacteriota bacterium | reverse complement strand
CGATCACCGACGGACTGACCGGCATTAAGACGCGCCGCTTCTTCTGGGAAGCGCTCTCGGCTGAGTGGAAGCGCGCTTCGCGCTCGGGGCGCCCCTTCTCGGTAGTGCTGATCGATCTCGACAAATTCAAGGAAGTCAACGACAGCATGGGCCACTTCGAGGGCGACCTCGTGCTGGCGCGCGTTGGTCGCTTGCTCGAGCAGAAATCACGGCAGTCGAATGTTGTGGCCCGTTACGGCGGAGATGAATTCATCGTCCTGATGCCCGAGACAGGATCGGAACAGGCGCAAGTTCTTGCGGAACGCCTGCGGCAATGGCTCGCCACCGATCCGATGTTGAGCGAGCGCAAAATCACGGGAAGCTTCGGCGTCGCGAGCTTTCCGATGCACGGATTTTCGATCGAAGACATCATTCGTGTGGCGGATGCGGGCATGTACGTGTCGAAACGATCCGGCGGAAATCTGGTTTCGACGGCGCAGGAGTTCGTGGAAGGCCAGGATTTCGCCCGGCAGCGACAGCAGATCTCCGCGTATATCGAGGGCTTCCTGCAGCGCGAGCGTACCGGGCCCGAACAGCTCGAAGAATTGACGACCACGTTGTACAAACTTTGCGGTGGAGACGAAAACTGCAATTCGCCGCTGCTGCGGGAAGCGATTGAAGCCCTCAGCCGCGCGGCTGAATCGCGCGAATTGCAGAGCGCCGGTCACGGCGACCTGGTCGCGCGATATAGCGAAGTCATCGCCCGCGCTTTGGGTTTATCGGCTGAAGAAACTGCCGATCTCGTCTATGCCGCGCGCGTCCATGACGTCGGAAAGATTTTTGTGCCCGGAGTACATTCTGAACAAGACCGGAGTGCTCTCGGAAGAAGAATTCTTCCAGGTGCGCATGCACGCGCATGTGGGTGCAGAGATTGTTGGCGCCGTGCCCCGGTCGGGCATGATGCGTGAGGCAATCGAGCATCATCACCAGCGTTTCGATGGATCCGGCTATCCCGATGGGCTGCAGGGAGAAGAAATCCCTCTCTGGGCGCGGATTATCGGCCTGGCCGATGCCTACGCAAATATGGTGACCGAGCAATCGTATTCGTCGGCGCGCACCCCCGAACAGGCGCTCGATGAACTCTCGAAAATGAGCGGCACACGCTTCGACGGCATGCTGGTGCGGTTGCTGCTGCGCGGCCTGAAGTCGGAACGGGCATCTTCGAGTTCGAATTTCTGAGCTCGCCTCGTTCTTAATCTTGTCATTCACCGATTGTCATTCATTGGTTGTCACTCCGAACGCCGCTTTCTGCCGTGAGGCATCGATGTCGAGGTGTCGGAACCGGCGGCGAACAGCAGATTCCTCTCCTTCGCGCCGCAGAGGGTCGGAATGACAAGATGTTCTTAGGGTGCCAACAGCTCTATCGAGAACCAGCCGCGATGCGGTAGCCTACTCTGTTATGTCTATCCCTCTATCGCTTTCTGGCAGGGTCGCACTGATCTCCGGAGGTTCGCGAGGTATCGGGGCGGCGACGGTTCGCATGTTCGCGGCTGCGGGCGCGAAGGTGGCGTTCAGCTATCGCAACGCTCGCGCGCAGGCAGAGGCATTGGCCAAAGAATGCGGAGTGGACAATTGCTTCCCATTGCCAGTGACTTGAACAATCCTGAAGCGGCGCGATCGCTGGTCGCCGAAACCGTGAAACATTTCGGACACCTCGACATTCTCGTTGCGAATCACGGCGTGTGGCCCGTGGAAGATGTGCCCATCGAGCGCATGTCAGACCAGCAATGGCGCACCACACTGTCGACGAATCTCGATGGCGTGTTTGGCTTGGTGAAACATAGCGTCGCACAGATGAAGTCGCAGCCGCGCTCGAACGCGCCAGCAGGACACATCGTGCTGATCAGTTCGACGAGCGGGCAGCGCGGTGAGGCTTTTCACTGCGACTACTCCGCGAGCAAGGGAGCGCTGATCAGCATGGTGAAGGGGCTATCAACGGAGCTCGCCTCCGCCGGAATTTATGTGAACTGCGTAGCTCCGGGATGGGTCGATACCGATATGAGCGCCGAGGCCTTGGCCGATCCCAAGAGCGGGGACGAGATTCGGAGGACGATTCCGCTGGGCCGGGTCGGCACGCCGGAAGAGATTGCCGCCCCTGTACTTTTCTTATGTACCGAACACGCCGCCTTCATTACGGGGGAAGTCTTTAACGTTAATGGGGGCGCTGTTTTGGTGGGCTAGGCGGCCCCGGAAGGGCACAAAAGTGGCCCGTCCAGCTTGCGTTTCGCGGCTTTCGTGCATCCAAGCAGGGAGAGGAGCTTCACCGCTGCGGGCAGAAAGTCCACAGGAAACGCTACAATTCTGATTGCGCGCGCTCACTCCCTCAAATGGAATGAAAGAGTTTCTCCCGATCCTGGTTTTGGTGTGTTCGGTCTGCGCCCCTTCTGGGGCACAGTCGCCGGGAGCCTCTCAACCTGCCGCTCATCCCGCGAGTCCTCAGTCTGCCAACGTAGCCCCGATGGACACGGAAGGGTTGCAGAATGCCGCCAGGGCGAAATCGATTATCGAGCAGGGGATTGCGGCGCTGGGCGGCCAGACCTATCTCACCATTCGCGATCGTGAATCTCAGGGCCGCGGTTATGGCTTTCACTCCGGACGCCCCACGGGCGGCGGCGGCGTGTTTTGGAGCTTCGCCGAGTTTCCTGACAAGGAACGCGTAGAACTCACGAAAGAGCGTGATATTGCTGAGCTCTACGTCGGTAAGAAAGCGTGGGAGATCACTTACAAGGGCCCGCACCCCATCGAACAGAAAGATCTGGACGACTACTTGCGACGCCGCCGTTTCTCGCTTGAGACTGTCCTGCGAGGCTGGGTCAACGATCCCGGAGTTGTCATGCTGTTTGAAGGAAACGCGATCGCAGCGCAACATCCGGCGTTTCGCGTGACGCTCATCAACTCAGAAAATGAGAGTGTCACGCTCTACTTCGATGTCGATACCCATCTGCCGGTGAAGAAGACATTCGAATGGCGCGATCCGGTCGATCGCCAGAAGAATCTCGAAGAAGAGGTCTACGAGAATTACCGTCCTGTGTCGGGCATCATGGCGCCTTACAACCTCACTCGCTACTTCAATGGAGATATGGCGAACCAGCGTTTTCTGAACTCCGTGACGATTAATCAGGGATTGGATCAGACGATGTTCGATCCCAACTCGGGCTACAACCCCAACAAGCCCGCCAAGCCGGATAAGTCCAGCAAGCGCTGACGCCGCCCTGTTTCCCATCTTGGAAACTGCCGGATTCAGCTTCCTATCCCGCGCTCACCATAAACTTCCTGTTTACAATTATTTACAGTGTAAAGGCCGAGCCCAATCTACGCTGATTTGACCACGGACTGTGGCTTTTTTGCCACAGCTGGAATTCTTAACTCGGGAGTACCCTGTCGAGTACACCCAAGACTTTGACTCCAGAGCAGACAATCCGCTCGGCGGTGGAGTGCAGTGGCGTCGGCCTGCACAGCGGCGCACCAGTCTCCATGCGCATGTTGCCAGCGCCATCAGGTACAGGAATCGTCTTTCGCCGAACCGATCTTGATGGATTCGAGATCGAGGCCGTGAGCCGCAACGTGGCCCGCGTTAGCTACGCCACCAGCTTGATGAAGAAAGGCGTGCTCATATCGACGACCGAGCACGTGCTGTCGGCGATCATCGGCATGGGCATCGATAACGCGATCATCGAACTCGATAACCTTGAATTACCGATCCTTGATGGCAGTGCGAAGCCGTTTGTCGAGATGATTCACAAGGTCGGCATCCGCAAGCAGCGCAAGCCGCGAAAATACCTGAAGATTTGCCGCGAGCTTGAGGTGCGCGAAGGCAACAAATTTATCGCCGTATATCCGTCCGGCACCTATTCCGTTTCCTACTCGATCAACTTCCCTCATCCGCTCATCGGCAAAGAGACGTTCCAAGTGGAATTGACCAACGGGAGCTATCTGCGGCATGTCGCAGCCGCTCGGACATTCGGCTCGCGCGAAGACGAGCAGGCAATGCGCAATATGGGATTGATTCGCGGGGCCTCGCGCGAGAACTGCATCGTCCTCACGCGCGACGGGGTTGAGAACGGGCCACTCCGCTTTCCGGACGAGTTTGTCCGCCACAAGGTGCTCGACCTGGTTGGCGATCTGGCGTTGCTGGGTAAGCAACTATTGGGAAAGGTCGTTGCCGACCGCGCGGGTCATGCCATGCACACCGCTCTGGTATCACGCATTCTGCGGGACAAGTCGATGTGGGAGGAAGTCACCTTCCCCGACCAGGAAGTCTCCGAACACCACTCTGGCGCGGCCGAAGCCGTCGCCAGCTCGACCCTCTAGCGGGTTTGACGCCCCAGCGGAGTACCCGACTGCGTCATCCCGAACGACGGCGCACTTCAGCCGTCGGAGGGATCTTGCGTGTACCGCCACTCATGTCTCTGCGCCCCAGATCCCTTCGCTTCAGAGTTCCAGCTCGTTGAGTGTGCGACCGAGATATTACTCGCAATCGGCACCCGTCCCGACTGCGTCATCCCGAACGACGGCGCACTTCAGCCGGCGGAGGGATCTAGCGCGCAGCGATCAGACCAATTTCCGCCAGCCTTCGCGCCCCGTATCTGCGCAATCTTGAAAATTATTGACGCCAGTCAGTCTGCCGGTTCGCACGGCGGCGCCGTGGGATCGTCGATCTCCTGCGGTTGCTCCCGCAGAAGGCGGTCCAGCTCGGCGCGCGTCTGATCGATAACGGCTGCAGCGAATTTCCGAGCGGATTCTTGACGTTCGCTCGACAGCTCTTTCACCCTCATATTCAACAGCGGGACGTCATTTTCGAAATATTGCAGGGATCGTTGGACCTTAGCGATGCGAAAGTTATTCGTAGCCATTCCTCTAGCTTGACATGGTCGCATTGGCCGTGCAAGTTCAAAGAAAGGTTCCCTCGGGGAGTCGCTAGGAATTGGGAGCGCGCAGCTGTCTCGGCCGGCTTTTGTTACTTTCCGGCCAACTGGTCGCGCTGTAAGGGATCTGCTAAAGGGTGAGTCTAGTGTTGGGTTGCAGCTCGGCGGCGGCCAGGCGTTCTTTGGCTCCGGGAAATTCTTGCTCCATTCGCTCATCGAGCCACCGCTCGAGCAGCATCTGTGAGCTCTTCGGAACATTCAGAAAACGAAAACCGGCGAGACCTTTGATATCACTCCACGCGACTTCGGTCTCAACTTCCATGTTGAAGTCGGCTCCTGGCAGGGTGAATTTGAGATGCGGCGCCGCGCCTTTCGGAAGTGCTTCATGCACCATCACCGCCATGCCACCTTCGCTAACATTGGTGCTTGTCCCCAGAATCTTCTTTCCATCGAGCGACATCTGCACCTGGATCTTGACTGGCTGCCGAAAGTAGCGCCGGCGCTCTTTGAGCATGAAGTTCAGTGCTGCATGAAAACAGCGCGACGCGTTCAGGCCGCTAATCGGTTTCTGCAGCACAAAGTTCGCGCCCATCCCGAAAGCTTCCTGCGTGGTCGTTTGCTTTCCATTGAGTACGGCGAAAGCAACTGAGTTTCGATTGCTTGGGGTAGCGCGCAGCCCCTGCAACAACGCGAGGCCGCCGCTCATGTCGTCACAATCGACAATCACAGCGTCGAACTTGTCGGAAATCAGAATGTCGGAGCCTGTCCGGGCTTCGTGGCAGACTTCCACATCGATCGACATTTTCTCGAGCGTAGGCCGGAGAACTCGCACCAGTTCGGTATCTTGACTCAGTAGCAGAGACTCCAACGTCATGGTTTGATTGTAGGAGGGCGGCGTTCTGACACGATAGTCACCAAGGTGATGGGTCCTTTGTAGGATCGTGTTTTGTATCTTTTAGAGAGAATTTTTGGCACAAATCAGTTCGGCATTCCGAACGGTTGGCTCTCGCAAGATCCGTGGAATCTGCATTGCTTGTGCGAGCGATGCTCCAGGAGTAAAACAGGACGGCACCCCACATGTCTAACATCTCGTACCTGTCGCTGGGATCGAACATCGGGGAGCGCGCGGATCATCTGCGCGAAGCCATTGAACGGATCGGCGCGCACGGTCGCGTCCTGGCCGCTTCGTCTTTGTATGAAACCGAGCCGGTCGAGGTGGCCGATCAGGATTGGTTTCTGAACTGTGCGGTCTCACTGGAAACTTCGGAATCGCCCGCGCAACTGATGGCGTCGTTGCTTTCGATCGAGCAGCAGATGGGTCGGCGGCGCATTCAAAAAAAAGGCCCGCGCACGATTGATATCGACATCCTGCTCTTCGGTGACACGATCCTGAATACTCTGGCGCTGACCATTCCTCATCCTGCAATGGCCTTTCGCCGGTTCGTGCTCAAACCTCTGGCCGAGATTGCGCCCGAGGCGCGGCATCCGGTATTGAAGAAAAGCGTGAAAGAACTTCTCGATGCCCTGCCGCCCGGCCAAACCGTACGGCGCGTTGGCAGGTAATAACGGCGTCATCCTGAGCGTAGCCGTTTCGGACGCAGCGAAGGACTCGCTAGCAGCGGAATCGAGGCCTGTTGGTTCCCAAGGCCCTCCGCAGCCTGAACAGCACCCAGTCCGTTCTCAAGCACACACAAAGACGGCAAGCGCCCGGCGCCGAAAGCCTCCTAGGGCAGGATGATCCGGCTATCGGCGTCTTCCGGTGTAACCACCGCGGACTCACTCTCGGGAAACTGTGTGAAAAGGAAGTCGATGAAGGCGCGCGACTTTGGACGGCCCGACGTTCGGCCATGGCCCAGGCGCACCAGGAATGCCAGGCCTTTCAGCACTTCTGAATCTTTCAGCGTGGTGACACCCGTGTGCCTGAGTTCGGCCTCGCGGAACTCCTTGATCATGGTTTCGACTTCAGCGGAGACGCGCCGCTGCGACTCGATCGCGAACGGCGGCTCATAATGGAGTCCGGAGTTCAGACGTCGCTCGTAGCTCGTGGTCAGAGACGTAAGTGCCGCGATCAAATCCTGATCGTGAAGCGTACGATCCGCGCGCGCCGCTTTTGCCAACGCGAACGTCAGTCCCATCAGCAAATGCTCTTTCTCGAACATGAACTGGTCGGACACCTCGATCTGCAGGAAAAGCGCGGCAGGATCGATCTGGTCGGCCGAGCGCGGCCTTTCATGTTGCCGCGCCTGCTGCAGATATGGGCATTCGCTCGGGCAATCCAGCGTGACTTCGCGTTGCTCGCCGCAACACTGCGGGCAGATGCGTCCGTGGACTGCAGGACAGAACCGTTTCTCCTTGCGGATTTCACAAATCGCGCAGCTCAATGAAAGCTCCTCCCGCCATTATGGCATCCCAGTTCGCGTTCTCGGGCGAGACCAGAAATCTCGCACAGCGAAATCTTTCTGATCGGAAATGATCGGGCAGCGGAGACTTTCAGAATCCTGTGAGTGCTCAGAACATAAATTTGCCTTCGGGGGTAACCACGCTGATACGCATGGCAGGCCCACTTGCGGCGATACACCCATGAAAACACCTGTAAAGACGGGCTCTTACGAGCACACAAATCAGGAAACCCTCGTAAAATAAGGTGTTTTTCCACAGGCACATAGGTTTAAGATAACCCGCGCTGGTATTAAAACGATTTTTTCGAGGAGGAAGTATGGCTTCAGGTTTGACCAAGACACAACTTATCCGGCAGCTTGCCGAGAAGACTGAGCTCCCCAACAAGACCGCGGCGGCATTTCTGGAGCACCTCGCCGACACCGCAATCAAAGAGACCAAGAAGAACGGAATCTTCGTCGTCCCCGGCCTCGGCCGCCTGGTGAAGGCGCACCGCAAGGCCCGTGTTGGACGCAATCCTCAGACCGGCGAACCGATTCAGATCAAGGCAAAGACGGTCGTGAAGTTCCGCGTCGCCAAAGCCGCAAAAGACGCGATCGCCCCCAAGAAGTAGTTTTGATTTGAGATTGCATCGAAGGCCGGCCTCGTGCCGGCCTTTGTCGTTTCTGGATCGATGATTGTTATAGGGCGATCTTCTAGGCCTTTTGTCGATCGCAGCGCGACATCGCTGCCAGCTATCATCGGCGCCTGCGCTATATTCAAACTGTGCTGAACTGGATCGTCATCGGAATCGGCGATATCGCCATTCGACGCGTCATCCCTGCCATCCAGGCTGAACCGCGCAGTCGGCTCTACGGGCTTGTAACGCGGGATCCCGCAAAGGCCGCTCCGTACAACGCACGTGCCTTTACGACGCTGGAGCAAGCCCTCGCAGATCCGCAAGTCCATGCCGTCTACGTAGGCACGCCAGTATTCCTGCACGGACCGCAGACGATTCAATCGCTTCGAGCCGGGAAGCACGTACTCTGCGAGAAACCGATGGCGATGAACGAAGCCGAGGCTCGCTCCATGTTGCAGGCCGAGGAGCAGAGTGGCAAGACATTCGGCGTCGCGTACTACCGCCGCTGCTATCCGAAGGTGCAACGTGCGAAGCAACTTCTTGCAGCGGGAGCGATTGGCAAACCGGTCGTTGCCGAGCTTACGAATCACATGTGGTTCGACGGCACGGGCAGCCGGAGTTGGCTGGTCGATCCCGCGAAAGCCGGCGGCGGACCGCTGTTCGATATCGCATCCCACCGCATCGACGTTTTGAATTTTCTTTTCGGCCGGCCGCAGAGCGTGACGGCGCAGCTTTCCAATGCGGTGCATCATTACGCCGTCGAAGACAACGCGACCGTGATGATCGAATATCCGGAAGGCGTTCGCGGAGTCGTGGATGTGCGCTGGCACTCGAAGATTGGGCGCGACGAATGCCGCATTCGCGGCACCGATGGCGAGATCGAAATGTCCCCGCTCAACGGACCCGACTTAATCTGGCCGGGCGGACGGGAGAGCCTGCCGGCTCACGCGAACCTGCACTATCCGATGATCGAAAACTTTGTAGACGCTGTGCTCGGGAAAATCTTCGCTGCTCGCGAGCGGCACGTCGTCGTTCTGGACCGATTGGGTCACCGAGCGCGCCCGAGGCGGCTGAGCTTCCGACACCAGCATGTGGGGACAGCCGCCTCGGCTCTTCGCTGAGCGAAGCTCTGCTGCGAGATCGAGAACCCTTCACTTGCCGTAGTCGTTCTTCACCACTTCTCCGCCCTTCATCACGAACTTCACGCGCTCCAGAGTCGTCACGTCTTTCAACGGATCGCCATCGACCGCCACGATGTCCGCCCACGCCCCCGGTTCCAGGGTTCCAACCTTGCCGGACCATCCCAGCAAGTCGGCTGCATTGATCGTTCCGGCTTGAATCGACTGTAGAGGGGTCAGGCCAAGCTTAACCATCACGGCGAACTCGTGAGCGTTCATGCCGTGCGGATACACCGCTGCATCCGTGCCCAGCGCGACCTTCACCCCACTCGCAAAGGCGTGCGCGATATTTTTTCGCGCCGCTGGAATCACGTCGCGGGCCTTGGCCAGCAAAGGACTCGGAAGCCGCGTCAACCCAGCGTTCTCGATCATCCAATCGCCGAGATAGAGCGTCGGCACCAGGTACGTACCATGTTCTTTCATCGCGGCAATCGCGGCGTCGTCGATATACGATCCGTGCTCGATCGAGTCGACACCAGCTTCGGCGGCCCAACGAATTCCCTCCGCTCCGTGGGCATGCGCCGCGACTTTCCGGCCCAGGCGGTGCGCGTCGGCGACGATCGCCTTCATCTCTTCTAGCGTGTACTGCGAGCTTTGCGGATTGTCACCCAGCGAGAGCACGCCGCCCGTTGCGCAGATCTTGATCACGTCCGCGCCGTATTTAATATTCTGGCGAACTTTCTGCTGGACTCCCGCGACGCCATCCGCCACCCCATCTTCGACCGCGTGATACTCGAACGGCAGCATATTGTTGTCGCAATGTCCGCCAGTAATGCCCAGCGCCGGGCCGCTTACCATCATGCGCGGGCCGGGCACGTCTCCTGCGTTGATGGCATCGCGCAATGCGACGTCGGTATAGGCTCGTGCGCCGACATTGCGTACAGTAGTGAATCCTGCGAGTAGCGTCAGGCGGGCATTTTTCGCGCCGATCAGCGCCTCGCGCGGAGTCGAGATTGACAGCTGTTCGTAGCCGAAGACCGGATCGAATGTCAGATGCGTGTGCGCGTCGATCATGCCCGGAAGAATCGTCGCGTTGGGCAAGTCGATCCGCATCGCGTCCGAGGAAGGTTTCGCCTCCGCTGCTGACACCATGCTGACGATCTTTCCATTGTCGATTTCAAGTGTCTGATCAGCCAACATTTTCCCGGACTTCACGTCGAGCACATGCCCCGCATGCAGGATCACGTGGCGCGGCGTTTGTGCCACCGCCTGAATTCCCCCAATCATCAGACCTGCTGCCAGCCAAGCTGCGAACATCTTTCTCATTGTCGATTTCCCTTTCGATCAAATATCGTGACGAATTTCACTGATCGAGCTTACCGGCGGCGATCAAGCCCCCAAACCGTTCCCGCGTCCGCTGCGAAAAAAATCACAAGCAACAGCAGCATTGGAATCGTGTCGAGACGGGCACCGAAATAATGCCAAACGGGAACTCCGTGTCCCGCGTCCCACCAGCAGGCCAGCGTCAGATTCAGCAGAAATAAGATCCCGATCACGCACGCCGGACGAACCCACAAGCCGATCAGCAGTGAGACGCCGACCAACAGCTCCGTCACGCCGACCGCGTAACCGAAGAAGACCGCGTGCGGCAGGATAATTCCAGAAAGCACTGGACGATAGAAGCCCACGGCTGAGCTGCCGATGTAATCGCTCAAATATTTCTGGAATCCACGGTGGGCGAAGCCGGGTCCAGCGACTTTATATTCGCCGAAGAATAGGAAGAAGATTGAAACGGCGATGCGGACGGCCGCGATCGTCTTCGATTCGGTGGAGGGATTGGTCATAGGTCCGGCTGCAACAGATTCCTGTCGGAATGACAAGATACAACAGTTTCCGCGTCGTCACTGTCGCAGGAGCTTCCAAAAAAGACACAGCCGCCTTTCCCCTGTGAAACCCTGTGCCCCCCGTGGTGAATCCTTTCCCAGCCCGCGTAGAATGCTGAAGTGTCAGAAACAAAAGCATTCCGTCTCACGGAGTCTGTTAAAGCCGCGGGTTGAGCGTCCAAGCTGAGTCCGGCGGTGCTGGACACGGTGCTTGGGAAATTAGCCCGGCAACATGACCCCAATGTTCTGGTCGGCTTCGATCACGCCGACGACGCCGGAGTGTATCTAGTCAGTGCTGACCAGGCTCTCGTCCAAACCGTCGACTTCTTCACGCCGGTCGTCGACGATCCATACACGTTCGGACAGATCGCCGCGACCAATGCGCTCAGCGACGTGTACGCCATGGGAGGTAAGCCCGCCACGGCACTTGCACTTGTCTGCTTCCCCGATAAAGCGGACATCGAAATTCTTGAGCGCATCCTCGCCGGCGGATTATCAAAGATGATGGAAGCCGGATGCACCGTCATCGGCGGCCACAGCATTCGCGACGAGGAAACGAAATTCGGATACTCCGTCACCGGCCTCATTCATCCCAAAAAGATCTATTCCAACGCCGGTGCAAAACCAGGCGACTCCCTGATCCTCACCAAGGCCCTGGGCACCGGCGTAATTTCCACCGCCATCAAGAAGGGCAAAGCGGAACCAGCCTGGATCACCGCCGCAATCCAGTCGATGACGACCCTCAACAAGAAAGCCGCCGAAATTTTCACCACAGCCCATATCGTAACGCCTCATGTAGGGACGGACGCCCCCGTCCGTCCCGCCGAGCAAAGCGAGGCGTCAAGCGGTAAAAAGTCGAGCGGAAAGAAGTCCAGCGCTAAAAACTGGAAAGAATGCCTTGAAAACCAGAAGCCAGAGGCCATGACCCGCGAAGCGGGGGCCGCAGGCCGCGAGCCGGAAGCCTCTCCCATTAGCACCATGACCGACATCACCGGCTTCGGCCTTATCGGACACGCCCGCGAACTCGTTTTGGCGTCCAACGTCTCCATCGAACTCTACGCCAGCAAGATTCCCATCCTCGATGGCGCTCTCGCCTGCATCCACGCCGGCCACATCCCCGGAGGCCTCAAGAACAATCGCGACTTCGCCGAGTGCGTCGTGGAATACGACGAGTCCGTCCCCGACGATCTCCGGACCATCGTCTACGACCCCCAAACCGCCGGAGGCCTCCTGATCTCGACGCCTAACGCCGATGCCTTGATCAAAGCCCTGATCGAAGCCGAAGTTCCCGCCGTAAAAATCGGCGAAGTCCTCGAAATGAAAAAGCCCCGAATAAGAATCATGTAAGGGCGGACGCCTCGTCCGCCCGGCGAGCGAAGCGAGCCTTCCGAACCGTGTGGAGACAGCCGACCTGGCTGTCCATCGAGCGTAGCTCGAAGCTTAAACCCACCTGCACCTCCCGCACTTCTCCCGCATCTATGACTTAGAATTCATACCGTAAGGAGCCATTCATGCAATTCCGCACTCTCGGTCGCAGCGGTCTCAAAGTTTCCGCACAGGGTCTCGGCTGCATGGGCATGTCCGATTTTTACTCTGGACGCGATGACGCCGAATCCACCGCCACCATTCACCGCTCCATCGATCTCGGCGTCACATTCCTCGATACCTCCGACGCTTATGGCCCGCACACCAACGAAGAACTTGTTGGACGCGCGATCAAAGGCAAGCGCGACAAGGTCGTCATCGCGACAAAATTCGGCATCGTGCGCGATCCGAAAGATCCTACGCGTCGCGGCGTGAATGGCAAGCCGGACTATGTCCGCCAATCCTGCGAAGGCAGCCTCCGCCGCCTCGATCTCGATACCATCGACCTTTATTACTTGCATCGCGTCGATCCCGCGACGCCCATCGAAGACACGATTGGCGCGATGGCGCAACTCGTGAAGGAAGGCAAGGTCCGCTATCTCGGGCTGTCCGAGGCAAGTGCCGAGACAATGCGCCGCGCGATGAAAGTTCATCCTATCGCCGCGTTGCAAACGGAATATTCGCTCTGGACCCGTGACCCCGAAAATGGAATCCTCGCGACCTGCCGCGAACTCGGCATCGGATTCGTTGCCTATAGTCCGCTAGGCCGCGGATTTCTCACCGGGCAATTCCAACGCTTCGAAGACCTCGCTGCCGATGACTACCGACGCAGCTCTCCACGATTTCAAGGAAAGAATTTCCAAAAGAATCTTGACCTCCTGCGCCGCGTCGAAGATCTTGCCAAAGAAAAACATTGCAAACCATCGCAGCTCGCTCTTGCCTGGGTGATGGCCCAAGGCGAAGACATCGTCCCAATCCCGGGAACAAAGCGCAGGAAGTATCTGGAAGAAAACGTAGCCGCCGTCGAAGTGAAGTTGACGAAAGATGACCTCGCCCGCATCGACGAAGTCTTCCCGCCAGACGCGGCCTCGGGCAACCGCTACCCCGAAACCATGATGGCCCTCGTCAACAAATAAATAATGTAGGGACGGACGCCCTCGTCCGTCCCCGCGCAGAGCGCGGTGAAAACGGTCGCAGTAAAACGGTCCCGAGGTTTTGCGACAGACCCGTTCCCCCACGAACCAAATTAGTAATCCCCTCACGAATCCCACTTCGAGCACCGCAACGCCTCATTCTTACTTCGTCCCCGGATCGCACGAGTGCCGGTACGCCCTTCTCACTCCACACCGTAACCATCTCGGCACCAGCATTTGACGGTCTCCCCGGAACTCCCCTACCGTCCAGAGAAGCGCGAAGTCCAATGTAGGGACGGACGCCCTCGTCCGTCCCCGCGCAAAGCGCGGTGAAACGGTCGCGGTAAAACGGTGGCGAGGTTTTCCGCGACAGACCCGTCCCACACGACCGCAACCACGAACCAAATTAGTAACCCCCTCACGACTCCCACTTCAAGCGCCGCCAACGCCTCATTCTTACTTCGTCCCCGGACCGAACGAGTGCCTCGACTTCCTTCTCACTCCACACCGTAACTATCTCGGCACCCGCGTTTGACGCTCTCCCCGGAGCTCCCCTATCCTTCCTTGGAGCGCGAAGGGCGCCTCCAGTCCGCGGAAAGGGCCGTGCCCACCTTAGTCAATTCTTCGAAGGCTACGAACCTTCTTTCAGCCTGACCTCGTGCGGACTCCAGGCAAGCACCCGAAAGGAGCTTCGTATGTTTCCCAACCCGCAAGACGCACTTCCCATCCCTGCGCGCCCCAACCTTGACCACTACAAAAAGCTGGCAAAAGATCTTGCCAAAATCGCTAACGCGCCACCCGAACCTGCATTGCACGACTGGATCACGAAGTGGATCGACTCCCTGGTGAAAACCACGAACCTTACCATCACTGAACAACTCCCCGTTCGAGTCGGACGCTGGATCGACGAGATCGAAAGATTCACTCGCAACCAGAAATCGAGCAGCGGAAAGTTAGCTCTCACCAAATCCCAATTCGTCCTTGCTCGTTCCCACGGTTTCGAGAGCTGGCCCAAATTCGCTAAACATCTCGAAGCCCTCGCCCGTGCCAACACTTCTGTTTCAACCTTCGAGAGCGCAGTGGAGGCCATCGTCGCCGGAGATATCAACACACTCGAATCTCTGCTGCGTAAGAATCCAGCGTTGGTTCTCGCGCGATCGACCCGCGAACATCGCGCGACCTTACTGCACTACGTATCCGCAAACGGCGTCGAAGGATATCGCCAGAAAACTCCGCAGAATGCAGCCGCGATTGCACAGGTGTTGCTTGAAGCCGGGGCGGCCGTCGACGCCACCGCCGACGTCTACGGCGGAGGCGCAACCACTCTCATGCTAGCCGCCACCAGCATCCATCCCGAACAAGCCGGCGTGCAGGAAGCTTTGCTCAACGTGCTGCTCGAGCATGGCGCATCGCTCAATCAGAAAGATGATCGCGGCGCCGGAATCATTGCCGCGTGTCTCGCCAACGGACGTCCTCGCGCTGCGAAATTCCTCGCCGATCGAGGCGCAGATCTCGATCTCGAATCCGCCGCCGGCCTCGGCCGCATCGAGCAAGTCAAAACATTTTTCGACGCGAACGAAAATTTGATCGTCTCCGCGACCCGCACTCAGTTGGAACGCGGATTCCTCTGGGCCTGCGAATACGGACACAACAAAGTCGTCGAATTTCTGCTGGCTCGCGGCGTCAACATTCAAGCCGACGACAATACTGGACAAACTGCGCTCCATCACGCGGTCCTCGGCGCTCACGTCGAGACCATCCGCCTGCTGCTCGCTCACGGTGCAAATCCGGAAGCAAGAAATCCCTACGGCGGCACCGCCTTGGGTCAGGCTCTCTGGTGCGCCGTCAACATCAAAGATGTCGACTACGTGCCAGTCATCGATACCCTGATCAAAGCAGGATCAAAAATAGGGACAGGCACCGCAGAATGGATTTCCAAACAGAGAGGGTTCCCGCCGAAGGCAGCCGATAAAATCCGGCGGCTCCTCCAACCCATTTAGGGACGAACGCCAGGAATCCGCTCTCCGCCCACGCGCGACGAGATGCCGCGCACGCAGACGCGTGCCCTCTCTGAATTGTTTTGGATTTACCTCAGGCCCACTACTCGTGCCGCAGCGCCTCAATCGGATCGAGCCTCGACGCGCGAAACGCAGGAATCATCCCGCTCACCAATCCGACCAGGCCCAGAATCAGTGTTGAGGCGATCAGCGTTCCCGGCGCAATGATCAGTCTTATATCTCCCGCCGCTCCGTTTTTCGCGAAGGCGCTATACAGCGTCAACCGCCCCACCGACAATGCCACAGCATAAGCCAGCACCACTCCCAGCACGCCGCCCACAAACGTGATCGTCAGCGCTTCTGCCAAAAATTGCATCAGGATATATTTTCGCCGTGCTCCCAGCGCCTTCTGCACACCGATCTCTCTCGTCCGCTGCGTCACCGAAACCAGCATGATGTTCATCAGCCCAACGCCGCCAATGCCGAGCGTCAGCGTCCCCACAAATCCCATCAGGATCTTCAATCCCAGCGTGATGATCTCGAACTGGTGCAACTGCATCATGATGTTGAACACGCGCACCGCTTGCCGGTCCGCCTCGTTGAACTTGTGTTGCGTCGCGAGAATCGTGCGCACCGCCGGCTCGATCCGCTCGTATTCGGGCGTCTGGTAGTTGAACCAGATCGTGTCCAAATAATGCGTATCTTTCAGATCGCTCATCGTGGTGAACGGCACATACACCACTCGATTGATGTCGTCATTTCCTTCCTGCATCTTCGCCTTGAGCACGCCGACAACTTCGAAGCTCAATCCATCCGCGCGGATATGTTCACCCAGCGCGTTGCGCCCTGAAAACAATTTCTCTTTTGCTTCAGAACCAATCACCGCCACGCGCGACCGCTGTACCTGGTCCTCCATGTTGTAGAACCGGCCCTGTTCCACATCCAGCGAGCGGATCGTCAACACGTTGGGATTGTTGCCCGACACCGGGAAAGTGAAAACGCGATTCTCGTATTGCACGTTCGATTGCTTGTCGACCGAGGGCGTAATGCGCGTGATCTGCGGAAGATTTGTCGAGAGCGCATCGACGTCGTCTTGCGTGAACCGGATCTGCTGCCCCGACTTCTGCCCGCCCGCCTGCGTCGATGTTTTTCCCGGCACCACAATTACCATTTTCGTTCCGAAATTCGCGAAGATGTTCGCGCACGCTTGCCCGAACCCATCGCCATACGCCAGCAGCATTACGACCGTGGCGATACCCCACGCCATTCCCAGCATGGTGAGAGCAGTACGCCGCCGGTTGTGGCGCATCGCTGTATACGCTTCGTCGAGCAAGTCTCTCAGCATCGCATTACTCCTGTCGCAGTGCTTCCACCGGTTGCAGCATCGCCGCCTTGCGTGCCGGATACAAACCCGCGATCACTCCCGCGAGCGTCAAACTCCCAATCGCCACCATCGCCGACATCGGCACCAGCTTCGGCGGATCGAATCCCTGCGGCCCTTGCACTCCGCCCATCAACCCCATCAAGCCGCCGGCAAACGCCATCCCCAGCATCCCGCTTCCCAGTGTCAGCAGCATTCCTTCCAGAAAAAAGTGAAACAGGATATTCCGGTTCGTCGCTCCCAGAGCCTTCCGCAATCCAATTTCGCGCGTGCGCTCGCTCACCGCGACCAGCATGATGTTGATGACTCCAATCGCCCCCAGCGCCAGTGTCACAATCCCTACCGCGCCTAGGAACATGTTCATCACATCGAAAATCGTGCCCACCATTTTCGATTCCTGGATCGAGTCCCACTCATCGAACGCATTCTCATCCGACGCATCAAATTCGTGGTTGCGCCCGACAATGCTGTGTACCTCGGCTTGCGCCAGCAAATGTTCCTTCGTCACTGTCGGCTGGTATTCGATAAACGAGATTGAGTTCTGATGATTTTCGCCCTTGATCGGGAAATTCGCCGCCATTACTTCAAACGGGATGTAGCCCCGCATGTTCAGCCACATGTTGTCGCCGCGGCCCAGGTGCGGCATGCTGCCCACCACTTCGAATCTCACACCGTTTAAAAGGACGAATGCTCCCACCGCGGGACGTCCCGGAAACAGCGTCTTCAACAGCTCGTTCCCCAGCACGATCACATTGCGCCGCTGCGCTCCGTCGAGCGAGTTGAGCCAGCGCCCCTCCTTCAACGGCAGGAAGCTGATCTCGTTCAGTTGCGGTTCGGTTCCGAGAATTTCCCCAGTGGCATTCGAAAACTCGCTGACCTCGTGCAGATCCGTTCGCGAAATCAGTGGCGCAGCGTTGCGGACGTGCGCGGCTTGCCGTATGTCGAGGTAGTCGCGATACGTCAGCAGGTACGAACGCGCGGAGTTCATGTTCCCTTTCACCGAAGGCGCGCGTCCCGGAAAAAGAAACATGATGTCCTTGCCGAACTCGGCCATCTCGCGCTTGTTGCCCGAACGGAATCCTTCGCCCACGCCGACCAGCAACAACAATGATCCGACGCCCCACGCGATGCCAAACATCGTGAGAAATGAACGCAACTTGTTGGCCCACAAATTCCGAAAAATCTGCGCGAAAATGTCCAGTACAGTTCGCATAAAAACCTCAGATGATGACCCAACCCGCTCTAACCGGCCCCGCCGTTCGCACCCCTCACAATGTAGGGGCGGATTCCATACAGGTGAGCACGCCTCGTCCACCCGCGAGCGAAGCAACTCGCAATTCCGGTGACAGGCCGAGGCAACAGACAAGTCCCCTGACGCTATGTACGCACTTCGAGCTCAGTGGGTTCCCATATACATAGACGCGCCGAACCCCCTATTTGTGTCTAAAGAAGTAAAAAAAAGGGCTGAGACCTGTGAATGTAGGGGCGGACGCCTCGTCCGCCCGCGAGCAAAGCGAGCCAAGCCGCGCCGAACCCGTCACCCAGGCCAACCGATGACTTGGTCCGACGAAGCGACGGCCGCAGTCCAAAGAACATACAACTGCCTATCCAATAAAATCGCTCTATATCACTGAAGGCTGCTTCATAGCCGCAAAATCTCCCAGTTTGGGTATCAAAGAGCGACAGGCAGGGTCTAGAATTTCCACCATTAACCAACCTGGCTCCGGCACGAAGCCTACACGCAGGGCTGCATCTCCAAAACGGGGTTTGGAACCGCAAAGCATCAGTTCAACCAGCTTAGGCCCAATAATTTGAATAAAACGTCCCACTTAATACTGCAATTAAGGTCGTAAATGGTCGTGTCTTCCCACTTCCTTGAGAACTCGACCCTAAAACAAAAGCGGCCGCAAGGCCGCTAACGAAACCGGAAGCCAGAAACTCGAAACAGACCTACTTCCCCCGAAGCATCTCGACCACTCGCTCATAATCATCCACAGTCGAGTACTCGATCATGATTTTCCCTTTCCCTTTTCGATCCCGGATCCTCACGCGCAATCCCAAAGTCCTTTCCAACTCGAGCTGCGCGGCACGCACATTCGGATCCACCCACCGCGCTCCACTGCTGGCCTTCTTCTTTTCCACGCCTGGCATATCGGGTAGCGGATCAAGCAGGCCATCCATCCGAAGCACCAGCATTTCAACCTGTTCGAGCGTCATCCCTTTTTTCACGGCATACAGCGCCGCTTGCGCGATGCGATCATCGCCTTCCAGCTTCAGCAGCTCTTTCGCCTTCGCGAAATTGATTCGCTTCTCCGCGAGGAGTTGCATGACCTCGCGCGGCAACTTCAGCAGCCGCATGTAATTTGAAATCGAAACCCGCGACAGACCGACGCGTTCCCCGATTTGCTGCTGCGTCATATTGAAATCGCGGCTCAACACTCGAAACGCTTCCGCCTGTTCGAGCGCGCTCAAATCTTCGCGCTGCAGGTTCTCGATAATCGTCATCTCGGCCGCTTGCTGCAGCGATACTCGCCGCACCATCGCCGGAATGTGTGTCTTCCCTGCCTTTTTCGAAGCGTGCAACCGCCGCTCGCCCAGGATCAGAACGTATCGTCCCTCGTCCTCCGAAGGACGCACCACGATCGGTTGCACCACGCCCTGCGCCTTGATCGAATCCGCCAGCTCCTCCAGCGCCTCGTCGTCTTCAACGTATCGCGTCTGAAATGGGTTCTTATCGATATCTGAGATCGCAAGATTGATCACCAGGTTGGCGGGGACTCGCGAATCCGCTTGCGCTTGAAGGGTGATGGGCTCCTTGATTTCGCCGTCCGGATCATAAGTCTCTCCGGCCAATGTCGACGCCGCGGAATCGGATGCAACGGCGGACGCCCCCGTCCCCGCGGCCGCGCCTGCGACGTCAGGCCCGGTCGACGCGCTCTGGGCATTGTCATTCCGCACGACGTGAGGAACCGTTGGTTCAGCGCCGCCAACCGCAGGAGCTGCGGGCACAGGAGGTGCCACCGCCCTGGGCCCCGGCAACAAAGAAGCGAGCCCGCGTCCTAGCGCCCGCCGCTTCTCCATCTTTTCTTTATCCTTCTCCGCCGTCTGTCCCGCCAAATTTCCCGCCGTCGCTGTATTCATCCGTCGTTATCCTTGATCAGGAGTCTGTTGTTAGTAAACGTCAGTGGTCTTTATCTTTAGTTGTCATTCCGAACGAAGTGAGGAATCTGCTGTTCCCCGCCTCGACCACGTCAGCCGCGGCCCATAACATCGATATTCATCAATATAGACAGCCATCAATGTACTAAGCCGTCTTGTCCATCTCTCCAGCCGCGGCCGGCTCCTCAGCAGGAGGGGCCTCTGGTGTCTGCGCGGGCATTTGCCTCTCGATGATCTCTTTCGCGAGCCGTATGTAGCTCTCAGCGCCCTTCGAGCGCGGATCGTACACCAGCGCGGCCTTCCCGTGGCTCGGCGCCTCGGCCAGTCGTATGTTTCGCGGCACAGTTGTGCGGCAAAGCTTCTCCCCAAAATAATTCTTGAGCTCGGCCATCACTTGCTGCGCCAGGTTGGTGCGCTCATCAAACATCGTCAGCACAACGCCTTCAATTCCCAATTCAGGATTGAGGTTGGCGCGTATGCGTTCGATCGTATCGAGCAGTTCGCTGATACCTTCCAGGGCAAAGTACTCGCCCTGCATCGGGATGAGCACCGCGTCGGCGGCGACCAGCGCGTTGAGCGTGAGCAGGTCGAGGGCAGGAGGACAATCCAGCACGATGAACTGGAAGCGATCGCGCAAAGGAGCGAGCGCCTCGCGCATGCGATACTCACGCGCTTCAGCGTCCACCAGCTCAATGTTTGCGCCGATCAGATTCTTATGTGCAGGAATAAGCCAGAGCTGCTCTAGCTCTGTGGCAAGGAGAGCCTCTTCGCCGCTCGCAGCACCCATCAACAGATGATAAGAGCTAACGCGATCGGGATCCTTAATGAAGCCCAGGCCGCTGGTGGCATTGGACTGCGGATCGCAGTCGACGAGAAGCGTGTTGACTTCTGCGGCTGCAAAAGACGCAGCCAAGTTGATGGCAGTCGTAGTCTTGCCCACGCCGCCCTTCTGATTGGCAACAGCGATGACGCGTCCCATTGAATTGTCAGGAGAACCAGAGTCATTCGCAGCATAATGCGCTTCGTATTTCTAATGCAATCACGAACTGCTGTGCACAACAAGAATTCGTGTGCAAAACATGGCCCAACGTTCTTGCAGGAACATTGGTTCAATTCCTGTTCGAATTTTTTACGTAAGTGGGATCGCTGTGAGCATTGCGCTCTGATCCGGTTTGGTTCTGCGGTCACTTGTCGGAAGCCTTCCTCTAGTGCGTCTGCTGGCTTTCGCCCCGCCCCAAAGGCAAGGACGCAGGAGCTGAGGTCGGAACGTACTGCCGATGACAGCGAAGTGTTCCTGCGGGGACATATCTGACCCTGCGGGTTTTCGGGACAGATAGTCGGCGAGTTGGCTGTTCGTGGAATGGATGATGGAAACCAAGTGTTCCTGCGGGAACATCTGATCCCGATTTCAGACGAGGTGGCCTGAGAACAAAGATGCCCCCATGCGCTTAGAAGGATCGAGCCGTCCTCGCGGCTTCATTCTTGGCGCGGCCATTAGCGCTGCCAAGCTAGCAGAGGAGTCCAGCCGCCGATTCTCGGGACGCGAAGAGGTTGATGCAGCACGACCGTCAGAATTCTGCTCTCCAGATTCGGAGGCTTCGACGGCACTCTTGGGCACAGGGAGAGTTGGTGGGCTGGATTCTGCTGGTACGTGGGGCTGAATTCGAGCGCTCGATTCGGTTTGAATGTTCCTGCGGGAACATTTTCGCCAAAGGCAAGCATTCCTCGATCTAGTGTTCTCAAGCTGTCAAAGTGTTCCTGCAGGAACACTTTTGCTCACGCGGCTTACTCGCACGGCCGGTACGGCGGTCATAAACGAAGCAGATGCTATTTACGCATAACAGCTATATTATTAGATGTTATTCCACTTTTTGTAGCTATTTGGAATATATTACGATAATTATCCATCATTAATGCACTTTCGTACCACTCGTTAGAATATTGGCTAGGGCGTTAACTTACGCGGCACCTGCGATCTAAGGCTTGTGGGCGAGGACCAGGACCCGGTGGTTTGACTGGGGAATAGGCAGGGGGTCGGCGAAAACATAGTCTGGAAGGAGCGGCTTCGCGTGGGAGAGCTGGGAATGTCCGACCAGGAGGGCCAAGCGGCCACCAGGAGTGACCAGGGCTGAGGCGACGGGGAGGACCTGTTCGAAGCGCTCGACCGCGCGCAAGGTTACCACATCGAAAGCAGCCTGGGGGAGAGTTTGGGCGCGGACGTTTTGTATATCGATATCCGTCAATGTAAGGATGCGGGCGACTTCCCGGAGGAAGACGGACTTCTTTTGATGTGACTCGATCAGCGTTACGGCGAGATTGGGCGTCCAGAGCTTGATCGGGATTCCGGGAAATCCGGCGCCGGATCCGAGGTCTGCGAGGTTCTTGAATTTCACTGCTCTAACCGTGGAAAGCTTGATGAGCGCGGCTTTTGACGAGGTGGAGGGAAACAGATAGCGCGCGGCGAAGAAGCTCTCCCCGAAGTGCCGCGTGATGATTTGTTCCGGCTCGCGGATTCCGGTCAGGTTTATGCGCGCATTCCAGCGGAGAAGTACATCGATGTATGTCGATATACTGGCCGCGAGCCGACGGGCGCGATCGCAATCTCCGGGCGATTCGAGGAACGGGGCGAGGAGCTCGACGATGCGGGCGGCGTCCATGCGGAGACGATTGTAGTGGATCGAAAGTTTCGTCTGGGGTGCGGGGCGAGCCGGTTCCTCCCGGTTGTCGAAATGACAAAGTTCTGGATGGAACTGCGAAAACTATCTGAGGCCGTTTCCGATTTCAGGCTCGCTTACGCTCGCCGGGCGGACGAGGCGTCCGCCCCTACATGAAAATGCGATCCCCCACAATAAGGGGGGAAGGTCCGCGGGCCCGGATTCGATGGGGATACCACGTATGGGCTATTCGGCATCCACTATTTAATTATTCGTGTAGGGCGGGCCAGCTTGGTTGCTGACGCAAGGTTGCCTCCTCCTCCGTCTCTGTTTTCAATGCCCTCAAGATCCGGGGAATTTCTATAATGTAAGTGAGTTACATATTTGTTGTATGTTTCACAGCGCTGTCGGCAAGATTCGTGACTTGCGCTGTTTTCTGGCGCGTTTCGCGGTGGAAAAACTGATGGTGCATGTATCGACAGAAGAACTTTGCAAAACTCGCTGGGTTGTAGAAGGATAAAGTTGGAATCGATCCTGGGGAATTTTATGACAATTGGGAAGGAATCACCGGGCCCCGATTCGGCATCCCAATCAGGTATGAAAGCCAAGAGAGAACTTTTTGACGAAGAATACCGCGTGGTCGCGGTCGAGAGTCAGAGTCTGACCGTTCGAGGGGTTCGCAGCGGGAAAGTGTTGACGATCGTCAACCATACCCCGGAAATACCCCTCACTCCAGAAGAGTATCCGCAGGGCAAGCTGATTAAGTTGAGCGATCCCTCCACTTCGCAAGCGAACTAGTTCGGTTCGGTCGTCAGAAGTCAAAACCTTTTCACCACAAGGGGGCACAGAGGAACACAGGGGGTTCTTCTTCGCTCTCTTCGGAACCTGCCCGTCAGGAAGTCAAAACCTGTTCACCACAGGGGGCACAGAGGAACACAGGGGGTTCTTCTCCGCTCTCTTCGGAACCTGCCCGTCAGAATTCAAACCTTTCACCACGGAGGGCACAGGGGAACACTGGGACTTCCCTCTGCTCTCTCAATACTCGGTACGATTGCTGACGCCCCTGAGGAACGCAGCTGTCTCCATGTAGCCAGCTTCCTCTTGAACGCACACCAAAGTCTTGGTGCGGAGTCGGGACGAAGGTAATGCGAAACCGACGAGGATGGACTTTACGATGAGAGCGAATATGCCGGAGGGCTTATGTCGCGTTCTGCCCCGTGTGCTTCTGCCTTTGCGGTGACCTCACTCACCGCAATCCTCTCTTTCTTTCTTGCAACGACTCCAAGCCTCTCGGCGCAGGTGGCTCCGCGGCCGTTGCGAGCCAGCGAGGTGATGGCGCTCGAAGCGGGAGGGGCGATGCAGGAGAATCTTGCGCACGATATTAAAGAGCGCGGATTGAATTTCCATCCCGATGCCGATTTTCTGGCGTTGATGAGGAAGGCTGGAGCGGATGCCCGAGTTCTCGCGGCGCTGAAAGATGCAAAGGTTGATTTGTCGGACGCAGCGAAGCCCGATCAGGAACTGCTTCAGCAATTGAGTGACGCAGGCGCGTTGCTCCGGGCGAAGAACTATGCCGAAGCGGGCACAAAGCTAAGCAGCGCATTGGATTCCAGTTTCGCGCGCATGGAAACTGGGTTTGTGATGGCGGAGTTGCTGCGCGCGAAAGAAGAGTTTGATGTCGCTTCGCAGGTCTATGCGGAGATTCTCGCAGCGGAGCCGAACTTTCCTGAAATACACGACAAGATCAGTTTGATTCTCTACAAGCTGCAAGATGCCGACGGAGCGATGCGAGAAGCGAAGGCAGCGCTGCAACAGTACCCCTTCGACGCCGAAGCGCACAAGAATATGGGGTTGGCATTAAGCCTGGCCGGAAAGGCGGAAGGAGCGGTCGCGGAGTACAAAGAAGCGTTGGCGATCAAGCCGGACTATGCACTGGTTCACTACGACCTGGGAGTCCTTTATTACAACTTGCACACGTACGACGACGCGATCGCAGAGTACAAGAAGGCAATCGCGCTCGACCCCAAACAAGGCGACACGCACTATAACCTGGGAAATGCGTACAAGAAAAAGGGGCAAATCGGTGCGGCGATTGTGGAATTCCGCGAAGCGAAGCGGTTGGATCCGAACGAACCAATGTACCGGCAAAATCTGGCTTCCGCGTTGATGACGCAATCTCCGGCAGCTGCGATTGTGGAACTGCGGGAACTGGAGCAGAACTTTCCGAACTTCGAAGTGTGTCATATATGCCTGGGAAGAGCCCTGGCGGCACAAGGAGACCGGCAGGGAGCGGAGGCTGAATTCCGCAAAGCGAACCAACTGGAACCGGCGGATCCAAAGGGCGACCGGGGGCTGGGCAGCATCGAGGAACAACAGGGAAATCTAGATGCAGCGCTGGAGGCGTATCGGCGGGCGGAGCAAACCTCGCCCGAAGATACTGAGACGCGTCTGGATATTGGAAGAGTGCTAATTGCAAAGAAAGATTACATGGGAGCCGTTTCGGAGCTGAGGCAGGCGGAAGCCTCAGCGGAAAGCTCTTGGCAAGTGCACGAGCTTTACGGGAAGGCTTTGCTTGGAACCGGCCAGACCGAATTAGCGATTGGAGAACTCAAAGAGGCAATCGCGCTCGATTCGAGTCACGCGATCGTAATGACAGAACTCGGTTCGGCGATGGAAGAGAAAGGGGACTGGGTCGGCGCTCTGGAGCAATACCGAAAAGCCGTGCTGGCCGATAAAGGGGTTGAAATGAAGGCCCAACCGGGCCAGGTATTTGAGGAGTGCGGGAGAGCGTGCAGCGAACAATACACTGCCGCAAAAGCCCGCTTCGCCGATTACCTGGTGTCGATGAAGTCGAGCGGCCGGGGCGCGGAGGCGGCGGAACTGGAGAAGCGCGTTGCTCAACTTGATGGCGCCGCCGGTGCGAAAGAAAAAGTGGAGATGGCGATCAAGGCCGGGGACCAGGCATTCCAGGAGAGAAAGATCGAAGATGCCGAGAAGGAGTACAAGAAGGCGGTTGACTTGGCGCAGAGCTTGCCACCGGGAAATGAGGATTTGATCTCGGCGCTGGGACGGCTGGGGAACGCCTATGGAATGCGCCAAAACTTTACGGACGCGTCGGCGGCGTTCCATCAGCAGCTGGCTCTGGTGGAGAAGACGTTTGGACCAGGGTCCGAAAAGTCGGTTCAGCCTTTGCAATTTCTTGGGCAGCTCGCGGCGTGGCAGAAGAACTATCCGGAGGCGGAGAGTTATCTGCAGCGCGCTTTGGATATCAACTTGAAAATGGCGGGAGATAACAGTCCGAAGGCCGTGGAAGGTTTGAGAGCGATGGCGGGATTGTACGAGGCACAGAGCGATTGGCCAAAAGCGGAAACCTATATGCTGCGCGCAGTGAAAGGCGCAGAAGCCACGAATGGGCTGCTGCTGATTCCACTCTGGGGACTATGCGATCTGTATGATCGCGCTGGAAATCCTGAAAAGGCACAGCCGTGCTGGCATCGGGCCACTGATGAGATGGCGAAGCAGGTAGGGGAGAACAGTCCGCAGCTGGCGCAGTCGCTCACCAATGAGGCGAACGCTCTGCGAAAGATGGGGAAGAACGACGACGCGCAGAAGGTGGAAGAGCGGGTGACAAAGATTCATCGGACGGCGCAGTAAGGGTGTCGGCAGTTTTCGCTCGGTCTTTATTTCGGTTCTATAACTTTGGTCATTTGATTTGTCTCACGATGGGTTCGAGACTTGGGGAATGAAAACTTCCTTGGGGTGTGTTGTTTTTGTGGCCGTTTCGTTTGGGATTTTGGCGCAAGCGCAGGATAAGCCGCGCGTGTTTGTGCAGGGCAAGGGCTCGCAGGACGTGACCAGTTCCGGTTCGGGCGGTGGCGGAAAACATTGGGGAGCCTGGGGATCGAGTTCCACGGTGGATTCGCATGACGAGAGCATGGAAGTCACCAAGGATCTGCAGAAGAATTGCGCGGCGGTGATGGTGACGCTCAACCAATCGAATGCGGACTATACCGTTATGCTGAACCGCGAGTCGAAGAAGAATCGCGGCCTGCTGCGCAGCAATAGCCAGCTCGAGGTGGCGAACCGCGCGGGCGACGTATTGGGCACCAACGCGACGCACACGGTGGGGAACGCGGCAAAAGATGCGTGCCAGCTGATCGCGTCGGACTGGCAGGAACATGGCCGCGTGCCAGCGGGACCGGAGCCGGCTCCGAATGCAGCGGTCCTCAAGCCCGCAGGTAGCCAGACGGATGCAACAACGACCGCACAGCCGGCACAGTTAGTGACGGTATCGGCGCAGGGAACGCAACCGCAGGCGACGGAAACGTCAGCCCCGGCGTCCAGCCCCGCGGCGAGTACGGACAGCCTGGGCGATGCAGCGAAGCGCGCGAAGCAGCATACGGCTTGCCTGGAGTTGGCGAAAGACAATCCGAGCATCGTCTGCAAGTAAAGTTTACTGATTCAAGGGCCGGCCTCATAACGAGGCCGGCTTTTTCTTGCCTGTTCTGTCCCTGTTTCCGCAGCCTTCGGCCTTCTACCCTTTCTCTGCCTATGTTTCGTATTTCGCGTTCGGCACGCTGAGACCTGACAACTTTTTGAGTCCTTCGGCTGCAGTCGCGGGCAGGGGTGGCTGCGCCACACTTATCTGTACGGGATGAATGATTCAGTTTATACTGAATTTATCGATATGCCGGAACTTACTGGAGTACAGAAGCAGTACATCCTGCACTGGGGCGAGATGGGAACGCGGTGGGGGATCAACCGGACGGTGGCGCAGATTCACGCGCTGCTGTACTTGTCACCGAAAGCGCTGCCCGCGGAAGAGATTGCCGAGACGCTCAGCGTGGCGCGATCGAATGTGAGCACCTCCATACGCGAATTAGAGACGTGGGGAATTGTGCGCGCAGTCCACGTGCTGGGCGACCGGCGGGAACATTATGAGTCGATGAAGGACGTGTGGGAGATGTTCCGGCTGGTGATCGAGCAGAGGAAGCGGAGAGAGATCGATCCGACGCGGGAAATTCTGCGGCAGTGTCTCGCGGATCTGGATCCGAAAGAAACGGGCGCGGAATTTACGCGCGAGCGTCTGGAATCGATGGCGGGTTTTTTCGAGGCGGTGACCGAGTTATATGACCAGATGAAGGGGCTGCCGACGGGAACGGTACGGAAATTGTTGAGGATGGGGACGAAGGTGCGGCGGAAGGGGAAATAGGGCGGATGTGGTTGTGGCGGGGAAAAGCAGATTCCTCACTTCGTGAGGAATGACCGCGTTCTTACGGACTGCAGTGGAATCTATCGATCCTTGCGGGCGATGTGTGGGAAGATTTGCCCTTCGGGCCTATCCGATGGGGCGGTGCTGGTGTTCGCGGATGCGGTTGTGGCGGGGAACAGCAGGTTCCTCACTTCGTTCGGAATGACATGCGCGTTTTGTTGGGAATGACATGCGCATCGCTAGCGCGACCTTTCATGGCTGCTACGATCCTTTATTTGCGAGCACAATATTTTCGGGATTGGGAACGACAGGCTCGCTTTGCTCGCCGGACGGACGGGGCGTCCGTCCCTACACGAGCTTCCGGCGTCCGTCGCGACACGCTGTAAAATTGGTGTCGGGTTGCATCGGAAACAATTCACGCGAGGACATATCTCATGAGTCAGCAGGAAGGCGGCGGGGCTTTGGGCGCCGAGAAGAAAATCTGGGTAACGCTGAGCGGTCTGCCGCTGACGGTGACGCTGGAGTGGCCGTTTCATCCGTCTACTTCGGGAGCGGATTTCTGGGTGCTGCATGGAGACATCCGGCTGGAAGGGTCGGAGGGATTGCACGCGCCGGTGGCGGTAAATCTGTCCCTGACGGTGAAGGAGGTCATGCCTTCGCTTGAACCGAAGGACGCTGACGCTCCGGTGATCAACGCGCTGCGGAAGGAAGTGGATCGCCGGCAGATCGAGTTTTTGAAATCGGGGAAACTGCTGCCGGTGTCGTTTTCGAGCCGGCACTATGATTTCAAGCGGCAGCAGTGGGTGTTCGGCAAGGCGACGGACGAGGCGATGGCGGAGTTCATTGAACGGAAAGTGTATTGGCAGACCAAGCTGGGGAATTCGTCGCGGGTGTGGATGGGGGATCCGGCGGAGGCGATGTATTTGCAAACGACTCCGGGACACTTGCTGGAGATCGCCGGGCGCCTGGTTGCGGCGCAGGGATTGCTGAGAATTGAGGGCGAGTGGGCGGAAGCGACGCCAGGGTTGATGAATCAAGGTGCGCGATTTGAGGTGCAGCGCCAGGCCGCCATGGAGGAACTGGAGAAGAAGCACGCGTTCGAGCGCGGGTAGGTCTGAGGGAGCCTCAAACCGATTTTTCGGCGGAATCACGGATGCTGCAGGTTCCATTTCAGGCTCGCTTTGCTCGCCGGTTGGACGAGGCGTCCGCCGCTACATGACCTTCCGTTTCGCCCCAGAGTAAGGTGCGTGCTCAGGTCCACCTGCATCTGTTTCTTCAGCAACGGGGCTGCGTTGGAAGGCATCCAAAGTGATCCGGCGAGTTTTCCGGCCGCAATTCTTTTCCACGATAAGACAATTTCCATGGGCCGCGCTCAGCGCGAGACGGGTGAAGACTTTGGGGACAATGCGCTCCGGGCGGATCGACTTACGCCGCGTTCTTCTGTGCTCGGGACTTTTCATAATAGTTGGCGCGGCGGCGCTGGCACAGGATACGACCCCGCCTCCTCCGGCTGCGGGGAATCCGCCGGCGGAAAGTGCTCCTGAAGAGAAAAAAGATGAGGGTGGAAATCCGGCGCAGCAGGCGGCCGAGAAAACCAAAGAAGTGACGGTGCAGGCGGCGCAAGCTACGAAAGAAGTTGCGCAGCAGGCTCTGGTGAAGGCCCGCGACTGGGAGACCGGATGGTTTACGGGCGCATACATGGAAAAGGACCGAAAGCGAGTGGCGCTGACCGGGAAAGAACGGCGTGAGATTTATTTGCAGCAAACGTTGACGAGCCCGAGCGACTATTTCAAGCGCATGTTCGCGGCCGGGATTGATCAGGCGAGAGGAAGTCCGTCGCAGTGGCAGGGCGGGATCGGCGGATATGGAGAGCGGTTCGCATCGCGCGAAGGCCAGTTTATTTCGGCGAACAGCCTGGCAGCGCTCGGGAATGCGGCACTGAAGTATGAGCCGCGATACGACCGGTGCGCATGCTCCGGACTATGGCCGCGAACACGACACGCGATCGTGCGAAATCTGATCACGTATACGGATGATGAGAAGACATTGCGTCCGCAATGGGCGCTCTATGGCGGCGCGTTCGGTGGGGGATTGATCTCGACCGCGTGGAAGCCGAAACCGCGGAATGCGTTCGCTGAAGGTGGACGGGCAGTGATCGGACAAGTGGGATGGGGTTCACTGCTGAACTTCTTTATCGAGTTTGCCGGGGACATCAACCGGAAGATCGGCGCAAAACGGAACGGCGCTCAACGGTGAAGCCGCTAAAACCCCTTTGGTCGGATTTGAGAACGGACCCGGCTGGCGGGGGATGGGAGTTTTCCCAGCCCAATTTTCATGGCGTCCCTGATAGCGCGCGGGAATCGTGCATGATTCAAATATCAAGGGCGGGTGTCGGGCAGAGTGTGTTACGCGGGGATCGCCCCCTCGCGTCGTGCGGTTCATGCCCTTGATTCCCGCCTTATTCTTTTCCGCCTCGGTTGGATTTGGATGGCGGGGTGCTGATGGCGGTTGCTTGTGAAGTTTCTTTGCGGTGTTCGATCTTGTCCTGGAGTCTTTAATCCAAGCGTGAAGTGCAGGCTCGCTTCCCTCGCCGGACGGACGGGGCGTCCGTCCCTACATCGTCCAATTCACATCTCCTCTCGTTGCTCCCCGCTACTTTTCCCACTGCCGGCCCAGCTCAGGCTCGCTTTGCTCGCCGGACGGACGAGGCGTCCGTCCCTACATGGGCCAATTCTCATCTCTTCTCGTTGCGCTCGCTACTTTTCCCACTGCCGGCCCAGCTCAGGCTCGCTTTGCTCGCCGGACGGACGGGGCGTCCGTCCCTACACTGGACAAGGCGCGCCCCCAGAAAAAAAGCGCCCTCGGGTGAGGGCGCTTGCCAAGGAGAACAGGGGTTATGCAGATTTCTTGAGCCGGGATTTTCGAGAGGCGTCTGATTTCGCGGCCTTGCTGCCGATTTCAAAGCGAGATTCAACACCCTGCTCGAGTTCGGGCTGCTCGACGATCTTCCAGTCACCGCCTTCGTTCCAAGGACCACGAGCATCCGTCTCGCCGTAATCCCCTTCACCGGTGGAGTCGTTGAAATATTCGTCGACCAAGCCTGGGGTCGGAGGTATTTCGCCGATGGAAAAGGGTTTCTTTCCCATGCTCTCGAGTGCAGCGGTAAACGCCTTCATATGTGTGATTTCACGGGTCATGAGGAACTGCAAGGCATCCTTGGACCCGGGATCGTCACAAAAGTTGATGAGCCTCTCGTAAACAATTTTGGCTCGCGCTTCGGCGGCGATGTTGCTGCGAAGGTCGACGTCCAATTCCCCGGTGATCTTCAAATAGTCCGCGGTCCATGCATCGCCCATCGAATTGAAAAGGCTGACACCCCCGCCCCCGGCAATCGCGATCAGGGGGTCTTGCTCGGCGTCGTCGCTTTTCTTCTTCATGGGTTTCAGGTGCAAACGGGCAAGGGTACCGACCACCTCAAGATGGCTGAGTTCCTCGGTGCCAATGTCCATCAGCAGGTCTTTACGCTCGAGATCCTCGCAGTTTAGTCCCTGGATTGAATATTGCATTGCGGCCGCCAGTTCGCCATTTGCGCCGCCGAATTGCTCCAGCAGCATGTTTCCAAATCGCGGATCGGGCGTACCGACATTTACGGTGTACATAAGCTTCTTAATATGGTGATACATAGGTCCTCTCTTCGTTTTACTGGTGTGCTTATGATGCCGTGGCGTGCCCGATGGTGGTTGTGCGCGGGAAAAACATAGGAATCTGCTGAGCACCTCTGATCGTTCGCTTTGGATTTAGCGGAAGGAAGGTGACTTGGGTAGCTTCTTACCAGAGGGACCGGGGCGGAACGATTCGGCTGAGGCGGTGCACGAGCTCAGGCTCGCTTTGCTCGCCGGACGGACGAGGCGTCCGTCCCTACATGGTCCTATTCTCATCTCTTCTCGTTGCTGCCGCTACATTTTCCGCTGCCGGTTCCTGCTCAGGCTCGCTTTGCTCGCCGGACGGACAGGGCGTCCGTCCCTACATTTATGTGGTGGGGCGGATTGCGGCGGATACTACTGCTCCCAGGGTCAGGAGCGACATCAGGGAAACGATGCCGAGGGAGATCACGCAATAGATGCACCATACCAGGAGGACATGGGCTTCGATGTTGGCGAGGTAGAGGGAGAACGCGAGGCCAGCGAATGTAGGGACGATCAGACAGGCGGTAGGAACGAAAAAAGGCGAGGCCAGCCATCAGTATGTATCCAAGGATGCCGACGACGGCGACGGGAATCGGGCCGAGCATGGCGTATCGGCTGTGATTGACGACGCCGCAGTCCCAGTGCTCGTTGATGCTGCAAGGAGAGTCTCCGTATTCGCGATAGTGTTCGCGGAGCGCAAGTGAAGAGACGATGACGCCGAGGATGGCAAGGATCAGAAGAAGATATTTCATTTGAGTAACGAGCACAGGGGCTAAAGCCCCTTCCTCCATTCGATCTTTTTCACGGCGCTGAAGCGCTGCTTTTCGACCATGGCGCCGACGGTGCGGCACATTTATCTCTCCGCCGGTTTGAATGGCGCTCCGGCGCTGGAACTCTGCGCGTTATGACTTCTGGGCAGCGCTGCCAGCGTCTTTTATTAGATCAGACACCTGCCAGTCGCTGCCGTGATACCAGCTAATAATTCTGCGATCGGGACCGATGACAGCGGTGCTGAGGCTGTGCGTGATCATGCCGCCTTCGGGCTTGACAGTCAGGGCAAAGAAGTCCGCAACGGCGGCGAGGTCCGCGTCGGCGGGCGCAACGAATTGCCAGCGCTTGAATAAAGATGCGTCATGGGTATGGGCGACGGAATATCCGTAGGCGCGCAGAACCTTTGGCGTGTCGTGAGCGGGATCGAAGCTGACACTGAGAAGTTGCGCTCCGTCGAGCGAGGGATTGTTGGCGAGCTGCCTGTAGATCTCGTCGAAGTTGCTGCTCATGCGCGGACAAAAATCAGGAAACGGGCAGCGCGTGTAAATAAAAGTGACGAACACAATCTTGCCGCGATAGTTGTCGAGGGAGACGCGCTGGCCGTCCTGATTGGTGAACGCAAAGTCGGGAACTCGTTCGCCGGGAGCGGGGATGTGCATTGAGGTCGGTCCCTTAGCCGGCGGGGACTTGGCATGAGCGGTGACCTTGACATTCTCGAGCCAAGAATCGCCTTCCGCGTCTTCATCTTTCGGGTTGGGCGGGAAGACGACGACTTCGGCAGAGATGGAATCGCCAGGAGCAAGATCGCGCAGGACGGAAGCGGGCCGGATCTTATAAGACATCGCCATGGGGTCCATGAAGCCGGGTACGTTGTCCCCGTCGATGAGAGCCGACCCGGATTGCGCGTCGATGGAGATGATGCGCCCGGTGAAAGAGTAGCGCTTGGCAAGAGACAGCTTGGTTCGATGGCAAGCGGGTGCCACAACTGCAACCGCGAGTAGCAGGGATATGAGAGTGATTCTGGTGGCGCCTTCCGTTCGATTGTTCACGTTGTACATACTTTAAACCGTCCGAGGTCGCGGTGCCACGGCGGTCCGAGCGACACTGCCCGGGAAATCGGCCGGAGCCTCCTGGGTTCAATTTGCAGTTCTCAACAAAAGACATTGAACACAGGGGAACACAGAAAAAAACCTTGACTTGATGTAAAGCTTGCTTTACATTGTGAGATGTCAAGCATACTTGACCTGGAGAATCCGGTGGACGCAAACGGCAAGCGCTATCTTCGAGAATTTCTTACCGCGATGGCGGGATACACGATCATGGTGCCGCTTTCGATGAAGCTGTTGCGCGGGCATGAGCACACGCCAATGGGATACGCGCTGGCGTTTCTGCCGATTATTCCATCGGCCTTCGCGCTGTGGGCCTTTCTGCGTTATTTTCGCGGGATGGATGAATTGCAACGAAGGATCCAGATGGAAGCGGTGGCATTCAGCTTTCTGGGAACGTGCTTTGTGACGCTGACGTGGGCGTTCCAGCAAAATGCCGGCCTGCCGCGCTTCGACGTGAGTTGGGTGGCGCCTCTACTGATTGCGCTGTGGGGGATTGGAGTCGGGATCGCGAAGCGGAGGTACGAGTGAAGAATCAAGTGCGCGATCTGCGGGCGGAGTTCGGGTGGACCCAGGCGGATCTGGCGGAGAAGTTGGGAGTGTCGAGGCAGACAGTGAATGCGATTGAGACCGAGAAGTACGATCCGAGCCTGCCGCTGGCGTTCAAGATGGCGAAGCTGTTTCGGAAGCCGGTGGAGGAAATCTTCAAGGCCTAGGGCCGAGAAGGTGGCGGGGAAAAGCAGGTTCCTCGGCGCTTCGCTTCTCGGAATGACAAATCTTAAGCACGTTCCTCGTCGCCTCCGCTTCTCGTATGGCAAATCTTAGGCACGTTCCTGTCGCTTCATTCTTGGAATGACGATCCGAGCTCGCCGCTGGCGTTCAAGATGGCGAAGCTGTTCCGGAAGCCGGTGGAGGAAATCTTCAAGGCTTAGGGCCGAGAAGATGGCGGGGAAAAGCAGGTTCCTCGTCGCTTCGCTTCTCGGAATGACAAATCTTAAGCAGGTCCCTGTCCCACAGATTCACTTCCCTTTATTTTGGGTACCACTCCAGCAGGCGGACTTCAATGCCGGTTCCTTCCAGCGCTTTCTGAAAGACGGACAGATCGGAACCGCGGTAGTGATAGGGGATCACGATCTTTGGGTGGAAGGCTTTGACGGCTTCGGCGGCTTCTTCGGGAGGCATGGTGTAAGGGAGATTCATGCAGACGAAGGCGACGTCGATATTTTTGAGAGCGCGCATTTCGGGAACGCCTTCGGTGTCTCCGGAGAAGTAGAAACGCTTGCCGCCATAGGTGAGGACGTATCCGTTGCCGCGTCCTTTGTCGTGGAACAACTTGCCGGCAGCCGGGCCGCGCTTCAGGTTGTAGGCGGGAATGGCCTCAATGGTGAAACTTCCCCAAGTCTTGGTTTCGCCATTGGCAATGGGCTTGGCGGTCGTGACGGTCTGAACGACGGCGGGAGGCGCGAAGATTTCAGTGCCATCTTTGCTGACGACCTTGATCGAGTCGGGATCCATGTGGTCGCCGTGAATATCGGTGATGAGGATCAGGTCGGCCTTGGGCGTCGCATCGAGCTTCGCGGGCTTGGCGGGATCGAGATAGATCGTCTTGCCTGCCGCTTCGATGAGCGTGCTGGCGTGGTTCAAGGGAGTGATCTTGACGGGGCCGGCAGAGGTGGGGAAAGTTTGGGTCTGGGCGACGGCGGAGACAATGAGCGCCAAACTCGTGGCGATAGCAAAAAGGATTGCTTTCATGAAGGACCTCGCGCAGTCGTTCTTTTTCCGACCGCTTTCAAAACAATATACGCCGGCATAACCATATGAAGCGTGGACGTCGCCGGCGAGAAGCAGATTACTCGTCGCTTTGCTCCTCGCAATGACAAAGCCGGAAGCGGAGCACCGTCGTACGAGGACACTATCCCAGTTGCTATTCTTCCTCTTCTTTTACTTCGCCGCGCGCCGCCTTGGCTTTCTCCACGATTTTTTCCTGGATCTGGCTCGGGACGAGGTCGTAATGGTGCATCTCCATGTTGAAGCTGCCGCGGCCTTGCGTCATCGAGGTTAGTTCGACGCCATAGGTGAGCATTTCCGACATGGGGACTTCGGCTTTGACGACGGTGTTACCGCCCTTATTGTCCATTCCCTGGATGCGGCCACGGCGGCTGTTGAGGTCGCCCATGATCGATCCGGCGAAATCGTCGGGGACATTGATTTCGACGTGCATGACGGGCTCAAGCAGGGTGGGCTTGGCGGTCTCCATAGCTTTGCGGAACGCAATGCGGCCGGCCATCTGGAACGACATGTCGTTGGAATCAACATCGTGATACGAACCGTCGTAGAGGATGACTTTGAAATCGACGACGGGAAATCCGGCGAGATATCCGCGGGCGGCAGCGTCTTTGATTCCTTTTTCGATGGCGGGAATGTAGTTCTTGGGAATCGCACCACCGAAAATGTCGTTCACAAATTCAAACTGTCCGCCGCGGGGTAGCGGTTCCATCTTGATCTTGCAGTCGCCGTACTGGCCGTGGCCGCCGGTCTGCTTCTTGTGGCGTCCTTGCACGTCGGCTTTGCCGCGAATGGTTTCGCGATACGGCACTTTTGGAGCTTTGAGCACGACCTCGGTGTGGTACCGCTTCTTCAGTTTCGCGACGACAACTTCGATGTGCTGCTGTCCAGTGCCGGCGATCAGAAATTCCTGCGTCTGAGGATCGCGGAAGAAACGCAGCATGGCATCTTCCTCCATGAGCTTGTGCAGGCCGGGACCGAGCTTATCTTCATCGGCGCGGCTCTTGGGCTCGATGGCGAAAGTGATGGCGGGCTCGGGAAGCTTCACGCGCGGATATTGAATCGGCGCGGATTTGTCGCCCAGAGTGTCGCCGGTCAGCGTGTCTTTTAATTTCGCCACCGCGCCGACGTCGCCGGCGTGGAGTTCGTTCACGGGAATAGCCGTCTTCCCCTGCATCACGGAGATGTGAGCGAATTTTTCCTGCGCACCGCGGCTGTAGTTGAGGAGCGTCGCGTCGTTCTTTAGAACACCGGAGAACACTTTGAAGTAGGAGATGCGTCCAGCGAAAGCATCAGAGACAGTCTTGAATACGTAGAGGGAGACGGGTTCTTCGTCCGTCTCATGGCGCTTGGGAGCATCGCCATTGCCGGCGGCTTCGCCCTGAATCCACTCGTGTTCGGAAGGCGCGGGAGTGTAGTCGACGATGAAATCCATAACGCGGTCGGCGCCGATGTTGCCGAGGCCGGAGCTGAAGATGACGGGAAAAATCTTGTCCTCGCGAATGGCATTGTGCAGCGCAGGAACGAGGTCTTCTTCTCCGAGAGTACCGGCTTCAAAGAACTTTTCCATCAGCTTGTCATCGCCTTCGGCAACGAGCTCGACCAGGCGTTCGTGGGCTTCCAGAGCCTGCTCCTTGAGATTGGCGGGGATCTCGGTCTCCTTGCCTTTGCCGTTGCCACCCATCTCGTAGGTGTAGGCCTTCATGCGGACGAGGTCGATGACGCCGGTCAGACTTTTTTCGGAGCCGATGGGAAGCTCGATGGGAATAACGTCACGCCCGAAGGCGGAGGTGAGAGATTCGAGAACGCGTTCGGCGTTGGCACGATCGCGATCCATGCGGTTGACGACGATGAGGCGAGGCGTCTTGTATTCCTCGCAATAATTCCAGACACGCTGCGTGACGACTTCGACTCCGGCGACCCCGTCAACGACGACGATGGCGGCATCGACGACGGGCAGGTCCATCTTGGCCTCGTGGACGAACATGCTGAATCCGGGAGTGTCGAAGATGTTGATCTTGGTCGTGCCCCACTCGACGACTGCGAGACCGGTGGCAATCGACATTTTGCGGGCAACTTCTTCCTCGTCGTAATCGGTAGTCGAAGATCCGTCATCGACGCGACCGAGGCGCGGGGTAGCGCCTGAGGTGTACAACATGGCCGATACCAGGGTTGTTTTGCCCGCGTGCCCATGGCCGACCATGGCGACATTCCTGAGGTTTGATCCGGAATAGACTTTCAAGTTGGGCTCCTTCCGGCAGGCGTGGGAAGGAACGGCCCATGAAGAGGATGAGGACGGAACAGGCCACCCAACGTACCCGCCAAAACAAGGGATGCTATCACGCGACCAGCAGGCGTCTCAACCGCTGAGAACACATAACCAGGCCGGCGGGCGCAAGCATCTGTCCGACCGGGCTATTCCGAGCGCAACGTGGAGGCGGGATCGATGCGGGCGGCGCGCCATGCCGGGAGTCCGCAGGCGATCGAAGAAACGGCCACCAAAAGAGCAATCACGGCGAGATAGGTCGCGGGATCGAGCCGCGAGACGCCGAACAATAATGTGATGAGCGCCTGACTGGCGGCAATGGCGCCCGCGAGTCCGATCCCGATGCCCGCGGCCGTGAGCGTCATGCCCTGGCGAACGATCATGGCGAGGATGTGGCCGCGAGTTGCGCCTACGGCGACGCGAACTCCGATCTCGCGGGTACGTTCCGAAACGCTTCCCGACAGAACGCCATAGACTCCGATCGAGGCGAGAGCCAGAGCCACCAGGCCGAAGGCTTCGAAAAGCATGAGCACGAAACGACGTTGAGACTCAGAGCGATCGCGCAAACTTTCCATGGTGGCGACCCGGACGATGGGCTGTTCCCGGTCGACGGACCAGATGGCATTTTCGATAGCTGGGGTGAGCATGGCGGCATCCCCGCGGGTGCGAACGACCAGCGACTGCGCGCGATCGACCCAGGAAAACTGCGCAGTCGCGGTGTAGAACGCATCGGTTTCGCTGGGCCCGAGCGACGCCTGCTTCACGTCACCGACCACACCGACCACGGTACCCCAGGGGATATCCGCGCGGGCAACGTCGGGACCGACGCGCAGCCGCTGTCCGAGGGGATCCTGATTGGGAAATTTTCGTTTCGCAAACGATTCGCTCAAGAGTACAGCCTGGGGCGCGCCGTGGATGTCGTGTTCGTCGAGCAGGCGTCCGCGACGCAAAGGAATACGGAGAGCGGTGAAATATCCAGGGCTTACGCCATAGCGCAGCGCGGCATCGGCGCTATCGCTGGCGTCGGACTGGAACTGCACGCCGTAGGTTTCGAAGTCTCCGCTCAGCGGCAACTGACTGGTGAAAGCTGCACTCTCTACCCCGGGCACGTGGCGGACGGCCTCGAGAGCCTGTTCGAAGAAACGGGCGCGCGCTGTGTCGTCATCATAACGATGACCCGCTTCCTGTACTTGCATGGTGAGCACCTGGGAAGAATCGAAACCTGGATTGATCGCGAAGAGACGTCCGAGACTACGGACCAACAGCCCGGTACCGACGAGAAGAACCAGCGCGATGGCAATTTCCGCGACGACAAAAACTCGCCGCGTGAGTTGGTGGCCGCCTGCGGTGCGCGAAGAAATCTCTTGCACACCAGAACGCAGGTCGCTGCGGGAAGCATAGCGGGCCGGGATCAAACCGAGGACGATGCCGACGAGACAGGTTATTCCCAGAGCGAAAGCGAATACGGTGGCATCGATCCGGATCACACCGAGGCGAGGCAATTCGGGAGGGCTGAGAGCGACCAATGTGCGTACACCGATCTGTGCGACAAGGATTCCGACGATGCCGCCAAGAGCCGCAAGCAGCAAACTTTCGGTCAGCAGTTGGCGGATCACCCGCGACTGCGAAGCTCCGAGAGCGGCGCGCACCGCAAATTCACCCCGCCGTTTTGCGCCGCGGGCGAGCAAGAGATTCGCAACGTTGACACAAGCAATGAGAAGGACCAGAAACACGGCCCCCACGATGGCCATCAACGCGGGCTTCACGGGTCCGGCGAGATCTTCCTGCAGAGAGTTGACGATGAAACCTTGATCGAGAGAAGCCCACGCAGGGCGAGGGAAATCGGGGATGCGAGTGCGCGCGATACGATCGAGATCGGCGCGAGCCAGGTCGCGGTTCACCTCGGGACGCAAACGCGCCAACATGCGAAGGTGATGTCCCCACTCGCGGGTTTGCTGAGAAACGATGTTGCCTGCGTCGTATTGCAGAGGCGCCCAGAATTCAGCGGAGGGAGCGAGAACATTTTCGAAACCCGCGGGCATGACTCCGATGATGTTGAAGTTGTCGCCGTTGAGTTTGATGTCGCGGCCGATGATGGCGCTGTCGGCTGCGAAACGGTTGCGCCAAGCTGCATCACTCAGAATGACGACGGCTGGGCCGTTCAGAATATCGTCGGACGCTTGAAAGTCGCGGCCTTTTGCCGGCGCGACGCCGAGCGTTCGGAAAAAGCTGGCACTGACGCGTTGACCCTCCACCCGCTCGGGCTGTTCCGCGCCGGTGTAGGTTGGCTGCCAGGGATCGGCGACGGCGACCGACTCGAAGGCGCGGTTGCGTTCCGCAACTTCACGGTAGGTATGAAATGTTTCTGGAATGCGAGCGCCGTCGGACGTGCCGTACCAGATCATCATCAGCCTGTTAGCCTGCGGATAAGGGAGCGGCTTGAAGAGGATGGGATTCACGGCGCTGAAAATTGCAGTGGTCGCGCCGATGCCGAGGCCCAGGATTATGATCGCCGTGCAGGCGAAGCCTGGATTTTTTCTGAGCTGCCGCAGCGCGAAATGAAAGTCTTGAATGATGGTCTTCATGAAGCCTCTCTGAACGCACCTTATCCCGGGTATCGCCACGCAAGGCTCTCGCCATTGGAGAGGGTTAGAAATCCTTGTGCATCAATGCGGCGCGCCGGGTGTGGCGATGGCGGGTGTTCGGATTCAACAGACTCTGTCCGGAACTGAACATTTCGGAGGCGGGCGGTGTATGATTCGGCGCATGTTGGGCGGACGCACGAGCGAGCAGTGGATCGCGCAATATTCGAGCAGTCACCAAAACGCCGTCAATCGAGCCTGCCATACGCTGGGCATTCCGACCATTTTGCTTTCCATTGCGGTGTTTATTGCCGCAATCTTTGTTCACCGGCTGTGGATGGTGGGCGTTGGGCTATTCGTGGCCGGATGGATCTTTCAATTTGTCGGGCACGCTTTTGAGGGAAAGCCTCCGGAGTTTTTCAGCGACTGGAGATTTTTGTTCGTGGGCGTGCGCTGGTGGTGGGCGAAGGTCAAGGGGAAGGTATAGGTGGTTACGCCGATCAATCACGAAATTTCGGCGAAGGCCGACTTTGACGGCGCAAGATCTCTGACCACCCTGTCGCATCGTAGAACGCAGACCCGTAGAGAGGGAGCAACGGATGAATAAGAAAGAGATCGAGTCTCCAAAACTGACAGCCAACTTCCTGATCTGGGTGGGACTATTTCTTTTCGCGATGTTTGCGCTCATCGCTCACTTCGTTCTCCGGTGGTTCTAGATGTAAGAACAGTCCGCATTACCCGACACGGGCTTGGCTTTCTGCGTCGCCAGTTCGTTCGATTCCCGCGACTCTCGACAGTTCCGATCGACAAGGTCTTTCGTAGCAACCACGCGCACTTTACAGCGATCTGCAAACCGGCTCAGTTTGAACTCGGCACGCCGTAAGACTTGATGGTGTTTCTCTTGCCGGAATGGGACTATTATCGAGTTATGAACGAAGTTCAGCAGAAACTCTTCAAGACACGCCTTGTGATGATCGCCGTTGCCCTGATTGTCGCCGCGATCGCATTGGGATTGAACAAGCTGATTCGATAGCTTACTCTCAGCGCCTGTTCGACCATTTTGGCGCGGTCCACGACAACTGCAGATTTCTCTCGGCGCCGTAGCCGCATTCCGGCTCGTTCGCAATGACAAATTCTTGTGGAAGGATCGCCGAAGGGCGTCTACAACCGGTGATCTCAGGCTCGCTTACGCTCGCCGGGCGGACGAGGCGTCCGCCCCTACATGATTACTTTGGCGAGATGGTGGGTGCCGTAACGTTGGAGTATTCATAGCGCACAGCAATGTGGTCCTCTGTGCCAGGATTCATTTCTTCACGCAAAACCAATCCGCGGGTCTTCGACATCCAGACCGTAGCGTTGGATTTCACATCTTCAGTTTCGGAATGCACCATGTAGACCGTGGCGGCTTCGCCGTCGACGACCTCGCTGCGTACGATCTTGCAAGAAACGTTTTGTTTCGTTTTGCGATTTTCCAACTCCAGGTCGTGTAGATCTTTCGCGGTGATCTTGCTCTTTTCCCACTTGCCATCCAGCTGGATGTAGGAAACGCCATCCACAAAAATTGATTCGCGCGTTCTCTCGCCACCGGACGGCGACCTCATTGTCGTGAAAATACGGTGAGGAACGTTCATCAGCTTGTCACTCGAATCGTAGATGACCTTGCAGTCGGCCTGAGCGAGTGCGGGAACAGCGAATACGGCGAGAACGAACGGTAAGAAGATGTAATGTCGCATTCAAACTTCTCCATTGCAGCAGATGTTGGCGAACAAAATCGTCGGTCGCAGGGCCAGCTCAGTGACTATCAACGCAGTTGGGAGCCGGAGTCAATGAAACCTTCCCTTAAATCCGTTTTAACAGCCAAACGCATTCTGGAGAACAGGATAGGCGGAAGGATTAACAGAATGGGACCGGCTTGCGGAAAAGATCGAAATTCGCAACTGGCCTGAAACGCTTCGCGGAATGCCGCCACCATCTGAGTAAGCGTCACGGAGTTCTGCCCTCTGGGTTCGATTCAAATCAACTACATCGATTGGAGAAATATCATGTCGTTCCAAAGACCGATTCTCGGCCTTACCGTACTCACCCTGATCGCCTGCTCGCTTCCGAGCCTGGCGCAAACCAACAACGCAAATGCCGGACACCTGCGTGCGCCTGAAGCAGTGGCGCCAGCGACGGCATTCACCACCAACGCGAAGCTGGCGCTCTCCTGGACGCCGTTTGGCGGGACAGTCCGATCCAAAGGAGTGAAAAGCGTCACCAATCCGACGACGGGCGTGATCTGTATTACTCCATCGGTTTCGCTGAACCTGGCGAAGATCTACCCTCTCGTGTCAGTCGAATGGGGCGAGTCATCGGGCAATGCGCTGCTCGCCTTCTGGCGCGACACGTCGATCGATAACGTCGATTGCGGCGCGGGCAAACTTGAAGTACAGACGTTTGACTTCAACGCTGGGGGATCGCCGGTTGCCAGCCAGAACGTGGCGTTTGATCTGGTAATCGAGTAAGCGCGGAGCTGCGAAAGAAACGGGGGATCTGGAGCCGGCGATATGGCTCGAGATCCCCTGACCTATGCTGCGCGCCAGCGCTTCGCCCTGGGAGTTTTCGACATGCGAGAAGGAGCCAATCCGTTTTTCGGAGGCGTGCGTACTAAGGGAAGACGCCATCGCTTCTCTGCGGCTGTCGAAATGAGAAGCGATGTAACCGGCTCTCGTCAAATAATCGTCAAATCTACTCAGGTGGTTGCACGGGTCTGAGGTTGTGCATTATGCTCGGACCAACGTTGGGGTTTTTGTCTCACCGGAAATTCATGCAGCGTTTGACCGCACGATTACTGTTGCTATTTGCGCTCGCGGGGATCTTTGTCCCGCTGGGCCTGGAGGCAACGACTGCGGCGGTACACGCATGCTGCCGGCGTAACGCGACGCATTCGTGTCACGGGTCGAAAGAATCTGATGACCCCTCAGTTCGCGGCATGGGATGCTGCGGTCACGATTGCGGACGCGGCGTCACAACCTCGCAAACGGCCCAGCCCGGACCGGCGGTCTCCAGCGTATTCTCGCAACGCGCCAGTGAAAGAATCCTCGATTTACTCGCGGCGTTTCCGCGGGAATCGGCCGCTGCATTTCATTCCTGCCGAGCTCCCCCACAGTTCTCTATCGCCTGACATTTGAATCGATCGGCCGCGGACATTGATACACCGCGGCGGCAGGCTGCCGGCTATGCACGGCCACCGGATTCACGATCCGGTTTCACACGAGTACATATTGGGGAAAACATGCGCGGGAATCGTCTCTTGCTGATTTTTCTATTTCTTTTTCCATCGATTGCCACATCGCACGCAGCAGTGGTTGGATCGGTGCGCGGAGTGATTCATGATCCGCAGCACAGGCCAGTACAGGGCGCGATGGTAATGATCAAGGCCAAAGCCTCGCAATGGGCATCGACGATCAATTCTGATGCGGGCGGAACTTTTGTATTCAACGCGGTGCCGCTCGGGGAATATGAAGTGACCGTTGCCGGAGTGGGATTCGAGCAGTCCCGCCAGGACGTAGCGGTGGTTTCGGCATCACAGCCGGTGCTTCACTTCGCTCTCAACATTGCGGGGGCGAAGGAAGAGGTAAACGTTACGGACACGGGAGACGCGGCTCCGACAGACTCCTCGACCCCGACGACAATTGTGGACCGGCTGCAGATCGCGCGAACGCCGGGCGCCGACCGCAGCAACAGCCTCGCCATGATTACCAACTTCGTTCCGGGATCGTATGTGACCCACGACCAGCTCCACATTCGCGGCGGACATCAGACGAGCTGGCTGGTGGACGGCGTGCCCGTACCGAATACGAACATTGCGTCCAACCTTGGCCCGCAGTTCGATCCAAAAGACATCGACTATCTCGAGGTGGATCGCGGCGGGTACGGCGCGGAGTTTGGCGACCGGACCTATGGAGTATTTAATGTCGTTCCACGCACGGGATTCGAGCGCAATCGTGAAGCGGAACTGGTGATGAGTGCCGGGAATTTTTATCAGACGAACGATCAGTTCAGTTTCGGCAGCCATACGGAGCGACTGGCCTACTACGCCAGCGTGAATGGAAATCGCAGCAATCTGGGGATTCAAACGCCGGTGCCTGCGGTGGTGCATGACGCGACGAACGGGTATGGAGGCTTCGGGTCGATTATTTTCAATGCCGATCCTACGGATCAGCTGCGGATTGTGGGTTCGGCGCGGAAAGATTATTACCAGATTCCATACGATCCGTTTCCGAATGACATTGAGAATGCGCCGATTGCGGCGAATGGATTTGAGGCGCAGTATCCGAGCCTGACGTTGCGCGATGGCGACCATGAAGCAGACGCGCTCGCGAATTTTTCCTGGGTACACACATTCAATTCGCGGATGCTGATGACGGTATCCCCGTTCTATCATTACAACCGCGCGAACTATGACAGCTCGTTCGAGGATCCGGTGGTCACGACGCAACATCGCGCTTCGACCTATGCGGGCGGGCAGGCGAGCTTTAACGCGAACACGAAGATGAACTCATTCCAGGCTGGGGTGTACAGCTTCTACCAGCAAAACAGCGAATTGTTGGGCGCGATCTTCAACGATGGAAGCAATGCCCCATTTACGGTTTCGGAGAATCCTACTGGCAGCCTGACGTCGTTCTTTGTGGACGACAAATTCAAGCCAATCCCTTGGCTGACGCTCTCGGCGGGCATGCGGCCGACGCATTTCGATGGAAGCGTTACGGAAAATTCCATCAGCCCGCGATTTGGAGCGGCGTTGAACATCCCCAAGCTGAACTGGACGTTCCGCGCATCGTACGGACACTACTACCAGGCGCCTCCGCTCATTACTGCGTCTGGGCCGCTGCTGCAGTTTGCGAACGCCAACAATCTGGCGTTCATCGCGCTGCGCGGGGAGCGCGACGAAGAAGAACAGTTTGGAGTGAACATTCCGTGGCGCGGCTGGGTGCTGGACGCCGACATGTTCCGCACGAATGCGGCGAACTATTTCGATCACAACAACATTGGCGAATCGAACCTGTTTTTTCCGCTGACGATCCAGGGCGCGATTGTTCGTGGTTGGGAAGTAACCCTTCGCTCACCTCGGATTGCCCACCGCGGGCAGTTGCACGTTGCATATTCGAACCAGGTCGCGTGGGCCGGCGGCGCGATCAATGGAGGGTTAACGGATTTTTCGTTCGAAGACTGGGGCCCGCTGGATCACGATCAGCGGAACACACTTAACGTTGGAGGCGATGTGACGCTGCCGTTTCGCGCTTATGCCTCGACAAATATTTATTACGGATCGGGCTTCACGAACGCGTTTCCGGGCCAGCCTTATCCGGGAAATTATTTGCCGCAACATACGACGGTAGATTTGACGCTCGGGAAAGATTTTGGCGAGAGGGTGTCCGCTTCGCTGAGCGCGATCAACCTCGCCAATCGGCGCGTTGAACTCGATAACAGCGTCACCTTCGGGGGCTTTCACTGGAACAGTCCGCGCGAACTGATGGTTGAGTTGCGGTACCGGTTTCATTTCTGAAACAACGGCGTTTCAGGCTAAGGGTAAAAGCGAGAACATTCACCACAGGGGGCACAGGGGAACACAGGGTACCCCTATTCTTGCTTGAGCCTCTGGCGGAGGAGTTCTTCTACGTCTCCGAGTTTCTCGCCCATCAGGTTCAGTTTGCGGGAGAGGCCCTGGATTTCGGCTTCGGCTCGGCGGTTGACGTCGAAATCCAATTCACCGCGGAGACGATCTTTTGTGTCCTGACGGTTCTGGCTCATCATGATCACCGGCGCCTGAATCGCGGCCAGCATCGAGAGGAACAGGTTGAGCAGGATGAACGGGTAGGGATCCCATGCGTGGCGGCCAAGAATCGTATCGAGAGAAATGTAGACGGCGAGGCCGAGGGCGAAGCTGATGATGAAGGTCCAGGATCCGCCGAAACCGGCGACGGAATCGGCAATGCGCTCGCCAAAGGTGGCGTCCTTCTCGATGATTTCGTTGGGGTGGCGATTGGCGCGGAGACGGACGAGTTGCTGCGAGGCGTGGAACTGGCGTCCGAGAACCTGAAGCATGTCCATTCCGGCGAGAGGCTTGCGCTGAAGAAGGACGGCAATGTCGCCGCGATCGACTTCGATGCAGACGGCTTCGTCGATGGCGTCAGCCTGGGTCTGATGCGGCGTCTGCTCGAGCATGGAAGCGAATCCGAAGAACTCTCCATGCGAAGGTTCGTCGATGACGACCTCCTGGTGGTCTTTGTCGACGGTTGAGATACGGACGCGGCCGGACACAACAATGTACGCGCGTCCGGCGGTGTCTCCCATCTTGTAGATGCGCTGGCGTGGGGCAAACTTCTCTACACGAACCTGGTTGGCTAAAACGGCGGTCTCTTCGTCATCGAGCGACGCGAACAGGGGAACGTGCTTGAGAACTTCGGGATCACATGCCATGGGGTTTCTCCGAGGGAAAGCTTTGTAGGATAGCAGGGGACAATTGATTGCGTGGTTTCGTATTTCGTTCTACCATCCGGAGCAGTGGCTACTGCAGGGAAAAACGCGGCGTCGGACGCGAATCGGGAGCGGCTGGTATCGGCTGCGCCGGTTGAAGACGACTCGTCGTTCGAGTTAAAGCTGCGTCCGCAACGGCTGTCCGAGTTCATCGGACAGAAGAAAGTGAAAGAGAATCTTTCCGTTGCCATTGAAGCGGCAAAGTCGCGCGGAGAAGCGATGGATCACGTGCTTCTCTACGGGCCTCCGGGGCTAGGCAAGACGACGCTGGCCAACATTATTGCCAACGAACTGGCGGTGCATTTTCAACCGACCGCGGCGCCGCTGCTGCAAATCAAGGGCGACCTGACGGCGATCATCACGAACCTGCAGGACAAGCAGGTGCTGTTCATCGACGAAATCCATCGATTGCAGCCGGTGCTCGAAGAGCTGCTGTATTCGGCGCTTGAGGACTACAAACTCGACATCATCATTGGACAGGGACCTTCGGCGCGTACACATACGCTGGAGGTGAAGCCGTTCACGTTTGTGGGAGCGACGACGAGGGCGGGATTGATTTCGGCGCCGCTGCGCGGGCGGTTTGGGATCGTGCTGCGCCTGGAATTCTATACGCCGGCAGATTTGCAGGTTATCGTCGAGCGCTCGGCCGAGATTCTTGGCGTTGCGATTGACGACGCGGGGGCAAAAGAGATTGCCAGCCGGTCGCGAGGGACACCGAGAATTGCGAACCGACTGCTCCGGCGGGTTCGCGACTATGCACAAGTGCGCGGAGCCGGGAAGATTGACGAACCTACGGCGAAGGCTGCGCTCGAGATGCTCGAGGTCGATCAATATGGATTCGATGAAGTCGATCGGCGGCTCCTGCTGACGATCATCGAGAAATACCAGGGCGGCCCGGTGGGAGTGAATACGCTGGCTGCGGTGCTTGCGGAAGAGCCGGATGCAATCGAAGAGATCTATGAACCGTTCCTGATGCAGATTGGCTTTCTCGACCGCACACAGCGGGGCCGAGTCGCGACTCAGCTCGCCTACGATTATTTCGGGATCAAGCCGCAGCGGCGGCAAAGCACGTTGTTCTAACCTCAGTCCGATCCTTCATTTTGATCCCTCGTAATTCAGATTGGGTCGCAGACCTCCGCGTCGAGACAAAACCATTCTTTACTGTTTCGTAAGGAGTGAAATAGTGTATCTTGCAGAATTCCCGTGAGAAGGGGGGACGGGCGAGGAGCAGGGATACTTGCGTCTGTTTGGGGCCTGGAATCGAAAAGGGCGCTGTGCCGCGAGCTGGTGCGCGTATGCAGTCACCGTGATCGTATTGCAAGTTTCCACATTGGCTCTACAGAGCGCGATTACGCCGCAGCCGACGTCTCAAAGCACTAGTCCGAAAAACAGTCCTCAGCCCAACTCTTCGCCAAGTTCAGCGGGTCAAAATCCACAAAGCAGTCCTACGAATCCTCCAACACAAGGGCCGCCAGCGGTTCCGGGTCGGGCACAGCCGTCTCCGCAATACCCGTCGCCTTCGGCACAGGAACCTGAGCCTCCGATCAAAAAGCCGGAGGTCGAGCCGGCGCCGACGCTAAGTGCGACACCGGGATTGACGTTACCGCGGATATCACACGGCCCGAGCGTCGATGACTTCCTGACCATGAAGCCGCAGGGCGAAGCGGCGATGCAGATGGCGAAGGTCACCGGGTTCACGCAGAGAAATCCGCACGATGCGGAAGCGGTCTCGAAAGCCACGGAGGCGTACCTCGGCTACGACCAGAAGAATTTGTACGTGGCATTCGTGTGCTTTGACGATCCGGCGAAGGTGCGGGCACGCATGTCGCGCCGGGAAGATATTTACGACGACGACCAGGTCGAGATCATGCTCGACACGTTCCATGACCGCCGGCGCGCCTACGCCTTTCAGACGACGCCTCTCGGCGTGCAGTGGGACGCAATATGGAGCGAGGCTTCGCGCGACGAAATCAACGGAAACTTCGATACATCATTCGATACGGTCTGGGATTCGCACGGAAAGGTGACGAGCGAGGGGTTCGTCGTGTTGATGTCGATCCCTTTCAAGAGCCTGCGGTTTCCGGCGACGCATACGCAGGAGTGGGGCGTGATTCTGTACCGCGGAATTTCGCGGTTGGGCGAAGACTCGTTTTGGCCGCACATTTCGCGCAGGATTCAAGGGCGGCTTGGACAGGCGGCGACGCTATACGGGCTGGAGGGCATCTCGCCCGGTCACGATATCGAACTAATTCCGTATGGCCTGATGCGAGGCTATCGTGCGCTGGACACTAGGGACCCGACGAATCCATATTTTCAGCACGCGGACGCGCAAGGACAACCTGGCATGGATGCGAAGTTCGTCATTCACGATCACTTCATTGTGGATGCGACGGCGAATCCGGATTTCAGCCAGGTGGAATCGGAAGACCCGCAGATCACGGTGAACCAAAGATACGCAGTGTATTTTCCGGAGAAGCGGCCATTCTTCCTGGAGAACGAAGACTTTTTTCGCACGCCGATGGATTTGTTTTTCACGCGCAGCATCGGCGACCCGTCGGCCGGCATACGGCTTACGGGAAAAGACGGTCCTTATTCGGTTGGGCTGATGAGCGCGGACGACCGGAGCCCGGGCCTCGCGGTCCCGGACTACAGCCAGTATTCAGGGATGCGCTCGTACTTCACAGTAGCCCGGGTCAGCCGCGACATCTTCCGGCAGTCAAGTATCGGCGCGCTATACACAGACTGGGAGTGCCCGACGACGGGAGAGCGCAACCGGTTAGGTGGAATCGATACTCACCTGAAATTGACCACCACGTTGAGCCTGGATGCGCAGGCGGTCGACAGCTCGAGCAATCTGAACCTTAATTGCGAGGCGAATCTTTATCCATTCAGTTCGGGAAACCGCGGAAACGGCAATCATTATGCAGGTCCGGCCGAAAAGGTGGACGTGCGGCGGGACGGGCTTCACTTCAGCTACAACGGCACGTACAACGACATCACACCGGGATTCGTATCGGTCCCGGGATTTATCAACCGCGTCGACATCCGCGAGACGGTGCAGGATGTTCACTACCGGTTTCGTCCAAAAAAAGGATGGATTCTGAGTTGGGGGCCCTCGGTCAACGTTCGATACGACTTCGACCACACCGGCCTGCGGCTGGATACCGACTATCTTTCTTACTTCGTGGTGCGAGGGCGCGGGCAGACCACGATTGTGTTGAAGCCTTATCAGGAGTTTCGGGAACGGCTGCGGCCGCAGGATTTTTGCTACTACGGGTACGCCGTGTATTGTTCGACCACCACGCTGGGCAATCAGGACTATCACGAGCACGAAGGCGGGGCGACAGTGCAGACCGGATATTTGAAGTGGGCGACGCTGAATGCCAGCTATTACTGGGGCGACAGTACAAATTTTGTCGCCGCGCCGGAGGCTCCGCCAGCCGCGCCTACGCCCTACAATCTGCCGTTTGTGGCTCACGAGGATAATGCGAAGCTCGCAGTGACTTTGCGTCCGGTGAAGCCGTTGAAGATTGAGAATACGTACCTGTTCGACCGGCTGCGCGCGAACGACAGCACCTACTCGTTCGAGCAGTCACAGTTTCCGGGGATCGGGCGCGGCATCTTCAATGATCACATTTTGCGCAGCAAGTGGAACTGGCAATTCACGCCGCAACTGTCGCTAAGGCTGATCCTTCAATACAACTCTCTGCTGGCGGGAACGCCGGGAGTGGGTTCTCCTTATACGTATTTGCCGACCGAGCGGCAGTTCAATGCCGACTTCCTGGTTACCTACCTCGTGCATCCGGGAACGGCGATTTATGTGGGGTACAACAGCGATCTACAAAATCTGAACGTGATTCCATGGAACGCCGGCAGTTCCGGGCGGCGTGGTGAGCACACCCAAGGGATACCTGAATGACAGCCGACAGCTTTTCGTAAAGGTCAGTTATCTGTTCCGGTTCTGACTGGCAGACATCTACGTGTTACGACGCTCGCGGACCAGGTGCGGCTTGCGACCGATGGTCGCGGCGGTTGTGAGATTCGAAAGCCGCAGAGAGTGCTCCTGGATGGCCAACTGGAGCTCCCGAAGCGTGGCTTTCCACTCGGTCCCTTTTTGATAAAGAGCGCGGGCACACAATTCACGGATTCGGTCTTCGAGGCGGCGGGCCGGCATGAGCTGGGAAACGAAGTGGACTGGCCATAATCTGCCACAAACGCGACCGACCGTTCGATACCCTACTTCCCGTAGAAACATCCTAAGAGATTCCCGAAACAGGAGGTTAGGGGCAAACCTGCACTGGCGCGGCCGAGCGTGGCGCGGTTTGCTGAATCCTGTGGAAATCCAGTAGAATCTAATGACTCGAAAAGAGGTAGGAACCGATATGAAAGCTGCTATTCATCCCGCTTATAACGAAGTTCGCGTGCATTGCGCCTGCGGCAACACGTTCACGACCCGGTCGACCCATAAGGGCGATATCGGCGTTGAAATCTGCTCGGCCTGCCATCCGTTTTTCACCGGAAAGCAGAAGCTGATGGATACTGCCGGCCGCGTGGAGCGATTCCGCCGCAAGTATGCCAAGAAGGACGCAGCTACGCCGGCAACTCCGGCCAAGAGCTAAGTTTCTTCGCCCACGAATTCGGCGAATCAACCAAGACATCGAGCCCTCGCTTTCGCGGGGGCTTTTGTTTCGGGCTCGAATAGAATAGTTGGCGGATGGTCGGGCTGAGCCTGGCCGTTCGGCACTGCCTTCGACATTCACGATGAAGAAGTTCTGGGACAACTCGACTGCGGTTGGCGCGCCAGCTTACGGGGACGGCAATGCTCATGCCACGCGTGTTGTGCCAAGTTCGTTGACAATCGGCAGCGTAACGATTTCTCCGGCGACGGTGCTAGCGCCCATGGCAGGCGTGACCGACACCGTGTTTCGGCGGTTCATCCGAAACCTGGGCGGATGCGGGCTCATCATGACCGAGTTCACTTCGGCCGACGGAGTGTTGCGCAAAAAAGATCAGAAGGCGAAGCGATACCTGCATTTCTATGAAGACGAGCACCCGATCTCGGCGCAGCTTTTCGGCAGCGATCCGAAGGTGATGGCCGAAGCCGCCAAGATGGTCGAGGGATTCGGCTTCGATCTGGTCGATTTGAATCTAGGATGTCCGGCGAAGAAGGTCGTGAAGTGCAACGGAGGTTCCGGCCTGCTGCGTGATCTGCCGGCGATTGGAAAGATCTTCGAGGCGGTGCGCGCCGCAGTGAAGATTCCGTTCACCGTGAAGTTTCGTGCGGGATGGAGCGAGGCGGAAATCGTCTGCGTGGAGTTGGCCCGCATGGCAGAGTCGTGCGGGCTGGCGGCCGTGGCGCTCCATGCCCGAACGCGCGAGCAAGGATATAGCGGGCAGGCAAATTGGGAGTGGATCGCCGCGGTAAAAGATGCGGTAAAGATTCCGGTGATCGGGAATGGCGATGTACGCACGCCGGAGGATGCCTGCGCCATGGTGACGCAGACGGGGTGCGATGCGGTGATGATCGGACGGATGGCACCATCGAACCCATGGATTTTCCGGCAGATTGGACAGTACTGCGCGGGGATGGAGTCGGAATGGCCTGCAGCCAACCCGAACGGGGGCGCCCGGGGCTCCTTGGATAATGTTCAGGTTGCGCACAATAAGTACGATCATCCCACCGAGGGGGATCGGTACGAGATGATCCGAACTTATTTCCGAATGCTGATTGAAGAAGAGCTGCCGGATGCGGTGGGGAAGATGAAGCAGTTTGCGTCGTGGTTCACGCACGGCGTTCCGGGCGGCGCGGGATTGCGCAAGGCAATCTACGAGTCGAAGAGCGCGCCGGATATTTTGTCGAGGGTGGAAGATTTCTTCGAAGCCCGCTTGTATGGCACACCAGGATTGTGCGTCGCGGACACTCTCGTTCGCGAAAGTGTCGGCTAGCTGTTCAAAGTATTCCAGCCACAACTCTTGTCGAGTTTATTTCCAAAGAACAAGCGCGCACTGCCGGAGCAGCACGCGCGGATTCTGTCGAATAAGATTCGCTAAGGAAGAACGGTCACAGCGACTCGCACGCCCGGATGGCGCTCATTGAACAAGAAATATCCGCCGTCGACGAAGTCGATGTAAGTATTGTCGTTGTAAGACCAACCGCCGGGCCATGGCTGCGCGATCTCAAAGTTGTATCCGCCGTAAGCGAAACGCGGGCGGCCTTCGACCACATTGACATGACGGATGACGAAGTGATGCTCGTGTCCGAAATGTGTGCGGAAGTGTTCGTCCGCAATTCTGCGCTGTTCGCGATGCTCCGCGTGATCGTGGCGCTCTTCCTGACGAACTTCGCGGTGCTCGTCTTTGCGCTCGTCCCGGTGCTCATCCTGGGCGACAGCGGTCATTGCCGCTCCCAAAACAAACGAAGCACAGATGCCTCCGACTATTGCCAATCGCTTCATGAGTAACCTCGCTTTCGATTTTTCTTGCAGCGCCGCTGAATGCTCCCGGCGCTTTCAATAACGACGACAGTTTCAAGATGCGGACGCGCGCTGCTCAGTTGCTGAAATTGGCTCTTTGTAGCATGCGTGGTGCACGGAAGGGACGACAATTACGAAGAAATGAAAAAACTTTACTTTTCTTTTCAGAACCATTGGCTACTTGCAGCGGGGACGAAATCCGGTGGCCTATCCGATGGACGCAGACAAGCAGATTCCTCGCTTTGCTCGGAATGACAACACTTTCTTGAGGGGCCGATTCCTCGCTTTGCTTGTAATGACACTTTCTTGAGGGGTTGTTACGGAATCTTTGCGATCATCTTGCCGAGTTCGTCCCGCTCGATATGCGCCCAGGGTGTTTTCGGATCGTGGGTGAAAACGGTCAGCCATTTTTCTGAAAGAGCACGCTCGTAGTACTCCTTCTTGCTCTTGATGGTGTCGAGCGGGTACAGATCGAACCCCATGCCCCAGGTCAGATCGATGTGCGCCGATGTAGGCATCAGGTCGGAGATGTAGCAAGCAGTCTTGCCACCGCTCGCGACGATGATGCCCTGCATGTCGGCCGTGTGGCCACGAAAAGTCTTGACCGAAATGCCGGGGACGATTTCGTCGCCGTCTTTCGTGAGCGTCATCTGGCCGGTCGCAACCAGCGGATCGTAGTTATCGGAAATGAAGCTGATGAAATCGCGCTCGCTGGGCTTGCGGGCATATTCCCACTCGCCTTCGGGCGCGTAGTACTTCGCGCGAGGAAATGTGGGGACGATGTTTCCGTTGGGAGCGCGAACGGTGTTCCATCCGCAATGATCGAAGTGCAGGTGAGAGTTGATGACAATGTCGATGTCATCGGGAGCGATGCCGGCGGATGCAAGATTGTCGAGCAGCTTTGCAGGCTGGCCGTAGAACTTAACCATGCGGTCCGGAAGCTTGTTGCCGATTCCGGTTTCGATCAAGATCGTCTGCTTGCCGGTACGAACGAGCAGCGAATTCAGGCCGGAGGTAACGTAGTTTTTTTCGTCGGCTGGCAGCTTGCGCGACCACATGATTTTAGGAATGACGCCGAAGAATGCGCCTCCGTCGAGGAGGTAGGTGCCATCGGAAAATGCGGTGAGTTCGAAGTCGCCGAGCGTGAGGCGGTGCATGCGTTCCAGTGTGCCACAGGCGGGACGCGTTGCGGACGCGGGGTTACAGCAGATTCCGCTCCTTCGCTGGCGCGAAGGGTCGGAATGACAAAGACCGGGCGCTTGGACCTTCCTGCATCCTCCGAGCATCTAATGTTTATCAGTTCATTACTAGCGGAGAAAAATTCATGATACAGATACGCTCTGCGCGAGAGCGCGGGGGTGGAGATCACGGCTGGCTTAAGACGCATCACACGTTCAGTTTTGGCGAATACTGGGATCCGAAGTGGATGGGATTCCGTTCTCTGCGCGTCATCAACGAAGATTGGGTCGCGCCGAATACGGGATTTCCGACGCATCCGCACCGCGATATGGAAATCATCACGTATGTGCTCGAAGGCAAGCTTGAGCACAAGGACAGCCTTGGCACTGGTTCGGTGATTCTGCCGGGCGATGGACAGAGGATGACCGCCGGGAGCGGGATTCGGCACAGCGAGTTCAATCCGTCAACCACGGATGCGGTGCATCTGCTGCAGATATGGATTCAGCCGGAGCGCGCTGCGCTGGCGCCGAGCTATGAACAGAAGACTTTTCCCGAGGCGGAGAAGCGTGGCAAGCTGCGGCTGCTTGCCTCGCGCGACGCAGGGGACGGATCGGTGAAGATTAATCAGGACGCAAAGCTGTATGTTTCGCTGCTGAAGCCTGGCGAAGAAGTCACGCACGAACTCGCTGCCGGGAGGCACGCGTGGCTGCAGGTTGCGCGCGGGGGTGTCGAACTGAACGGGAAGGAATTGAAGCAGGGTGACGGCGCGGCGATCAGCGACGAAACGAAGCTGACGATCGCGGGCACGGAAAACTCGGAAATTCTGCTGTTCGATCTCGCATAAAATCACTCAGCACAGGGGGCACTGAGTTGCACAGAGGATTCTGTGATGCTCTGTGTCCCTTTTTCTTTTCATAGAACTTCAAGGCAGATTCCTACCTGGGTGGAAGCGTCGTGCCGAATCGTGAGAGCCGTTTGGTACTCTTCTCATATGCAGCGTCCGGCTGGCGTTACGATCATCGCCGCTGTGTTCTTCGCGGCGGGTCTGTACTTGTTGATTGTCGGCCTGACGCAGCTCATATCCCCGGGGACAATTTCTCTTATGGCGGGCAAGCAGTTGATGTATGGGCTGCAGCTCGCCGGTCCGTTCATGGCGCTGGTGATCGGGGCCGGTTATGCGCTGACCGCGTGGGGACTGCTTCGCCTGAACAAGTTTGCCCGGTGGGCGGCAATGGGTGTGATGGCGATCGGGATCGGATGGCTCGTTCCGAAGATCTCGATGGCAGAACTGGGTATTCCGGTGTTCTGGTTTGGTCTACAGATCGCTCTGCGCGTTGCGGTGGCGTGGTACCTGTCGCAGGCGCCGAGCGTAGTGGATGCGTTTGCGGGGAAGGCCTGATCGACTAGGCTGCGCTCCTGCGTTCGTGGTAATGGAATGACAGAACCTTCAGCGATCTGATTTGTCCTTCTACTCCTCATGTAATTCTCTGATCCAGATGTTGCGGTAGCGGACGGGATCGCCGTGATCCTGGAGCTGCAGCGGAAGCTTGGCGGCGTGTTGTTTGTATGGAGGGCGCGATCCGTGAGCGGTCGGGCCGGTGAGTTCTACGTTGTCTTGTACCAACACTCCGTTGTGCAGGATGGTCACTCGCGCGGGATGAAGCACTTTGCCATCGGCAGCGAAACGCGGTCCATGAAAAATGATGTCGTAGGTTTGCCAGGTTGCCGGCGGACGCGCGGCGTTCACGAGCGGCGGATATTGTCCGTAGACGGCGGAAGCCTGTCCGTCGGCGTAGGTCTTGTTCTGATAAGAATCCAAAACCTGAATTTCATAGAGGCCCATTGGGAAGACACCGCTATTGCCGCGTTCCTGACTCTCGCCTTGCGGAGGCGTAGGCTCGGAAAACTCAACGTGCAGCTGACAATCTCCGAAAGAATCGCGTGTCGAGATGTTGCCCGTCTCGCCCTTCACCTCCATATAACCATTCTCGACCTTCCACTTCGCGGCATTGCCATCTTTGCCGACCCAGTGCGACAAGTCTTTGCCATCGAATAAAACGACGGCATCGGACGGAGGACGTCCAGGCGTGTCTTGTGTGCTGGCGGTTCCGGGTTCGATCACCGGAGGGGTTGGACGATTGAGGTCGTGGATTTTCCATTTCATGGGAGCCTGAGCGGCGGAGAGTTGGGAAAGAGATGCTGCGATCACGATCGCGAAGACGGAGACTCTTGAGATCATAGTGGGCCTCGAAACGCAGAACATCATACAGAAAGGTTTGAGACCGAGGTACTGATATCGCCGGAGCCGCGCGCGAGATCCCTCGCCCCGCTCGTAGAGACGCGGGGCTTCGGGATGACGCGGTTTCGTCAAGAATTAGCGGCGAGGTTTGGCCGGTTCTTTTTCGCCGACTCGCTTGCTGACTTCGAAGGTCAATTTGCCGGCCTTCTTGTCGGCGTCGACGACGACATGATCGCCGTGCAGGACTTCGCCGTCGAGGATCTTCATCGCGAGCGGATCCTGGATCAGCTTCTGGATGGCGCGCTTCAATGGCCGCGCTCCGAAGTTCGGATCGTAGCCCTGCGTGAACATCAGGTCCTTTGCGGCGTCCGTGAGTTCGAGCGAAATCTTGCGATCTGCGAGCAAGCGGCGCACGTCTTCGAGGCGAAGCTCGATGATCTTGACCAGTTGATCTTTGCCGAGGGGACGGAACACGATGATGTCGTCAACACGGTTCAGGAACTCGGGCCGGAAGTGTGAATGCAACTGATTCATCACCTGCTGCGACGCCTGCTCAAAGTCTGCATCGGAGCGAAGGCCTTCCGCCTGGAGAAACGACGACCCGATATTCGACGTCATGATGATGATCGTGTTCTTGAAGTCAACCACGCGGCCTTTGCCATCCGTGAGGCGGCCGTCGTCCATCATCTGCAAGAGCACATTGAAGACGTCGGGATGCGCCTTTTCGATTTCATCGAAGAGCACCACGGCGTAGGGGCGGCGGCGGACCTGCTCGGTTAGCTGTCCCCCCTCTTCGTAGCCGACGTAACCGGGAGGGGCGCCGATCAGGCGAGCGACTGAATGCTTCTCCATGTACTCGGACATGTCGATACGGAGCATGGCGCGCTCGTCATCAAAAAGGAATTCGGCCAAGGCGCGCGCCAGTTCGGTCTTGCCGACTCCGGTCGGCCCTAAGAAGATGAAAGAGCCGATCGGGCGCTTGGGATCGCTAAGGCCCGCGCGTGATCGGCGAATCGCGTTGGCGACGCGCTCGAGCGCTGGATCCTGTCCCACAACCCGCTGGCGCAGCCGTTCTTCCATGGTGACGAGTTTCTTGACTTCGCCTTCGAGCATTTTGGAGATCGGGATTCCCGTCCACTTGGAGACGATGCGCGCGACGTCTTCTTCGTCAACTTCTTCTTTCAGCATGCGCGATTTGCCCTGGCTTTCCATTTGCCTGGTGAGCTTGGCGAGTTCTTGCTCGGCCTGCGGAATCTTTCCGTAACGAATCTCGGCGACGCGCTCGTTGTTGCCCTGGCGCAACTCAGATTGTTCTTCGATCTTCAGTTTCTCGATCTGCTCTTTGAGAGCGCGCGTGCGGGCGATGAGATCTTTTTCCTTCTTCCAGTTGGCTTTGAGCGTGTTGGATTTCTCGCGAATCTCGGCCAGCTCTTTCTCAATGATCGCAAGCCGGTCGCGCGAGTTCGCGTCGTCTTCTTTCTTCAACGCCTGCTTTTCGATTTCAAGCTGCGTGGCTTTGCGCTCAAGCTGATCGATGTCGGTGGGAAGCGAGTCGATCTGAATGCGCAGCGATGCGGCCGCTTCATCGATCAGATCGATGGCCTTGTCGGGCAGGAAGCGGTCTGAGATGTAGCGATGCGAAAGGGTGGCGGCGGAAACGATCGCAGAATCCTTGATGCGCACGCCGTGATGAACTTCGTACTTCTCTTTCAAGCCACGCAGGATCGCGATCGTATCCTCGACGTTGGGCTCACCGACGAAAACGATCTGGAAGCGGCGTTCGAGCGCGGCGTCTTTCTCAATGTGCTTGCGATATTCGTTCAGCGTGGTAGCGCCGATGGCACGCAATTCTCCGCGCGCCAACGCGGGCTTGAGCATGTTGGAAGCATCGATGGCGCCTTCCGCCGCTCCCGCTCCGACCAGCGTGTGGAGTTCGTCGATGAACAGAATGATCTGTCCCTGCGAATCTTCGATTTCCTTGAGGACGGCTTTGAGGCGGTCTTCGAATTCGCCGCGATATTTTGCCCCGGCCAGCATCGATCCGAGATCGAGCGAAACGACGCGCTTGTTCTTCAGCGCCTCAGGAACATCTCCAGAAATGATGCGCTGCGCGAGTCCTTCGACAATAGCGGTCTTGCCTACGCCGGGTTCGCCGATCAGGACCGGATTATTTTTTGTGCGGCGCGACAGAACCTGTACGACTCGGCGGACTTCTTCATCGCGTCCGATGACAGGATCGAGTTTGCCTCTGCGGGCTTGTTCAGTCAGGTCGCGAGCATAGCGTTCAAGCGCCTGATACTTCGCTTCCGGATTCTGGTCGGTAACCTTCTGCGATCCGCGAACAACAGTTAGCGCTTTCAAGATCGCGTCGTAAGTTGCCCCGTGACGGGCAAGGATCTGCTGGGCCGCATCGCGCTTCAGATGCGTGATCGCGAGCAGCAAATGCTCGGTGGAAACGTATTCGTCCTTAAAGTTGGAAGCTTCTTTGAAAGCCTGCTCCAACAGATTGTTCGCTTCGTTGGAGAGCGTGGCCTGGGAAGCTTGTCCAGAAACCTTCGGGAGCTTTTCCAGCTCGCGATACACCTCGCTCAGAACGGCCTGTGGGCCGATGCCGATTTTCTCGAGGACGGGTGGAACGATGCCTTCTTTGTCTTCAAGCAGCGCGGCCAGCAAGTGGACGGGCTGGAGTTCAGGATTGCCATGCTCGGACGCGAGATCGTTCCCGCGCTGGACGGCTTCCTGCGCTTTAACTGTGAATTTGTCCCAACGGATTGCCATAATGCTTCCTCTTTAAGTTCTTAATTGTCATTCTGGACGAAAAGAAGGACCTTTGCGATAGGGGAAATACATGGGTCCTTCACTTTGCTCAGGATGGCAAATATTTCTCGTTCTGAGGCTCAAATAAGACGGGAGGCGGTCACCTCTGCCGCCTCCCCTGAATCACAGTGGCTGAAGGCCCTGCGTCGTCTTTCATTTCAAGCGATTGAGCTGCGACGATGACCGTCGCACGCGAGAACTTTAGCCACCTACCGAAAATACACACACCAAAAACACCACATCAAAACACCGGGCTTCGCCCGGGGGCGGACGAGGCGTCCGCCCCTCCACGAGCTGGATTATGCGGCTTTGCTGGGGGACTTGCCTTCAGACGTCTTGCCTTCGATGGCCTTTTCGCTGCCGATGCTGACTTTGATCTGCTTCGGCTTCGCTTCAGCTTTCTTGGGCAGAGCAATCTTCAGGACGCCCTTGTCGTAGGTCGCCGAGACGTTTTCGGTGTCCACCGTAGTGGGCAGAGTGAACGTCCGGGTAAAGCTGCCATACTGGCGTTCCACGCGGCGATAGTTCTCTTCCTTCTCTTCCTTTTCGATCTTGCGTTCTCCGTGCACGGTGAGGGTGTTGTTCTCAACGCGAACGTCGATGTCTTTCTCGTCGATTCCGGGCACTTCGATCTTCAAAGAAACCTTGTGCTCGTCTTCGTAGACATCAACGGCGGGGGCAAAGCTCGATGTGGTCAGCGCATCGTCCTGGCCGGCACCGCTATAGGACTCGCGGAACACGCGGTTGATGCGATCTTGCAAAGTGTTGAACTCACGAAATGGCTCCCAGCGGGTTAATACGGTCATGGGTAAATCCTCCTCAAGAATTTTTTTGAAATGGCCTGCCGAAAACGATCGAGCCTTGCTCGATGACCAGGTCCTGACCTGGCGTCACACCCAGCGAATCTCTGGGTTGTGGTCTCGGCTTCACTTCATTAGACGCTGCGTTAGCGTGAAAGAAGAATAAAACTTGAGTGAATTGCTGTCAACATTTATATTGCCTTTATTTTGTTTATCTTACGTTCGCTATAACGCACTTCAAGTAGGAGGTTTCGGGGACATTTAACAGGATTGGGTGATCTACGGCCTGTCCACGAACCTCCATGAGACGTAAGGATTTGTGGGCATCGAGCGCGGCGCTTGCCAGCATCGCGAGGAAGTCGGCCTGACTCACGTGGTAGGAGCAGGAGCAAGATACGAGAGTTCCCCCTGGGCGAATCATCTTGAGGGCGCGGAGATTGATTTCTTTGTATCCGCGAAGCGCGGAGTCGAGATCGCGCTTCGATTTGGCGAACGGTGGGGGGTCGAGGACGATGGTGTCGCAGCGGCGGTTGGCGGAGGAGTAATCCTTGAGGAGATCGAAGGCGTTGGCCTCGATCCATTCGACCTCGCGCCCATTGAGTGCCGCATTACGATCGGCAACTTCGAGAGCGGGACGGGAGCTATCGACCCCGGTGACTTGTGCCGAAGACGTGGCGAGGTGGAGGGCGAAGCCTCCCTGATAACAAAAGACGTCGAGTGCTTCTCCCTTGGCATACCTTGCGGCGGCGGCATAGTTTTCACGCTGATCCAGGAAGCCTCCAGTCTTCTGGCCTTCAAGAGCGTCGTAGTGGAATTGAACCTGGTTCATGGTGAAGGTAGTGGAGGAGCGATCTCCGCGAAGAAAACCCGAGGCGAGGGGAGGGAGGGTTTCGAGCTCGCGAACGCGGGGATCGACGCGCTCGATCACAGAAGCGGGATGAAGAGATTCGACGAGTTGAGCAAGAATCGTCTCGCGAACCGGGATGGCGTCCATGGCCTGGGTAAGGAGCTGGACCGAGACGATATCGTTGAAGCGGTCAACGATGAGGCCCGGAAGAAAGTCGGCCTCACTGAAGATGACTCGGTAGGCATTGGAGTCGCGGACAATGCGCTCGCGGTAGGCGACGGCGGCTGCGATGCGCTCGCGCAAAAGGACGTGAAGGTCGGGCACCGGCTCGTTGGATATCAAGCGAATCGCTATTTGGGAGGAGCTGGAGTAGAGAGCCGTCCCGAGAGGCTTGCCGCGCTGGTCGGTCACGGAGACAAGCGAGCCCGGCGGGACTTCATCGGTCGACAGGAGATCGGAGCGGTAGACCCAAATGTGTCCAGACTTGAGGCGGGTGGCGCCGCGCGGGGAGAGCTTGATTGTGGGAAGGGCGGGGTCTTTCGAGGTCGGGGGCATGGGGACATGGTAATGCCTGGGGATTGTGAAGGGGAGTGTCGCGAACCACCGATTAGCTGGCCGCTTGCTCGGTAGGGGCGGGAGTGGCTGCCTGCTTGGCGTGAGATCCGGAGCGGGCTTCGTGTTGAGCCAAGTCGAGGTCAGAGCGGAGTGAGTCGAGGATCACCATGGGAAGCTCGTCGCCGAAGCCGTCGAGTTCATCTTCGGACCAGTTGCCATTGAGGCGCATGGCTCCGGTGATGTCCTCGGGAAAGCCCTGGCGGAAGTCACCTTCGCGGATCAGAATGTCGCCGATGAGGCGTCCAGTGTGCACGTCGTAAATGCGGCGGCTGGACTGGCCCCGGGCATTGGTCAGGCAAAGGAACACTTCGCCTGCATCCATGAATTCGGGGCGGTAGTACCAGGCCTGAGATGCATCGATCTTGGGATGATGGCGGCGCGCGCGTGCGGGAGCTTCCTTCTTGTCGAGCAGCTCTTCTTTCGGATTGAAGTAGAGAATGCGCTGGCAGGAATCGCAAATGATGGTCTGCAGCCCGGATCGGACTTCGTTGTAGGTTTGCGGACGGAGCATCACGCGGCAGGCTGTGCACTGCTGGTCGCGCACCTCGGCGATCCCGCTGCCACGAAACTTGGAAACACGCTCGTAGTGGCGGAGTAAATCTTCACGAACGCCGCCGCGGAGCTGATCACGCTTGGCGCGCCATTCGGCTGAGAAGCTTTTCGTCTTCGGCGGTGCGCTGGCGAGCTTCCTCTTTTTCTTTTTCGATTTCGGCGGTTTCAGCTTTGAGTTCGGCCTGGGCTGCCTTCACTTCTTTATCGCGCGCATCGGCGTTGACCATGAGCTCGAGGATCTTGTCCTCGTTCCCGGCAATCTCTTTTTCCGCGAACTGGATCTCGTGAAGGAGAGCTTTGTACTGATCGTTGGTCTTTACGTCGAGGGATTGGTCGCGATACTTGGAAATCTTGCCGCGCAGCTCGGTGATGTTGGCGTCGAACTTGCGCCGGGAGGCTTCGTCGGCTTTTACGGCCGCCTGCGCTTTTTCGAGCTGGGCCTTCGTCCCGGCGAGCTTTTGCTCGATCACGGCGACGCGTTTGGGGAACTCGGCGACTTCATCTTGCAGGCGCCGGATTTCCTTGTCGGTGTCCTGCAGTTTCAGCAGATTTTCTATTTCGGGAAGCATCCGATGCAATGATTCTAGCACGCGGGAATGGGCTATTTTGGGCTCAAAGACGAACTCTTTGTTTCGCAACACCGAGACTTAACCCGAGAGGACACAGGGTTTCACAGGGAAAACACAGAGTTTCAAATCCTGCGGGCTGAGCACCATGGCGGAAATTCCGGGTCGTGCAGGGCGGTAGGGACGCGGTGTACACTCGTTCGTTCGCCTGTATTGCCGCATCCATTCTTTCCTGTGAGGTCACTCGTGAAAAGACTGTGCACTTTGTTGTCTGGCGTTGGGCTGCTTGCATTGTGCGTCGTGATGTGTGAAACGGCACGGGCGCAGAACGCGCCGGCTAAGGCGCTGACGATTGAAGCACTGTTTCAGCCGGGAGGATTGGGAGGACGCGGTCCGGAGACGGTCGAGTGGAGCCCGGATGGGACGAAGCTGTCGTTCGTGCAGCGCGACGAAAAGGGCGAAAAAGGCGAGCTCTGGTACGTGGACGCCTCGACGGGCGAGAAAAAAGTGTTGGTCAGCGCCGCGAAATTGTCGTCGCTCGATCCGGATGTAAACAAGGTCAAGAACGAGCGGGAGAAAGAACGTCTGACGCGCTATCACGTTGCGGCGTACCTGTGGGCTCCGGACTCGAAGCACTTGATCTTCGATTCGCAGGGGCAGTTGTGGATGTATGACCTGGGAACTGAGACCGGAGTTCAATTCACATCGGCGGAAGATCCGAGCGGGGATCCGAAATTCTCTCCCGATGGGAATCGAGTGGCGTATGTGCGAAAGCATAATCTGTACGTCCGACCAGCGAAGGGCGAGAGCGAGAAGCAGCTCACGAAAGATACAAGCAAAGATCTATTGAACGGCGATATCGACTGGGTCTACGCGGAAGAGCTGGCGGTACGCAGCAACTACTTCTGGTCCCCCGACAGCAAAGAGATCGTCTTCCTGCACATGGACGAATCGAAGGTCCCGACGTATCCGATCACCGACTGGCTGCCGACGCATCCCACAGTGGATCCGGAGCAGTATCCGAAGGTCGGTGACCCGAATCCGGTGGTCAAGCTTGGTGTCGTCGACGCGGACAAGGGGAAAGTGCGCTGGATCTCGTTGACGAACGATCAGGACACTTACATTCCCCGATTTGGATGGGCTAGTGAGGGCGTGATTTGGGCAGAGGTCCTGAACCGCACCGAAGACAAACTGGACCTGTACTTCGTGGATGCGAAGTCAGGAAAGTCGCGGCTGGTGTTGACCGAGGCTACTCCGGGAGCCTGGATCGATTTCGAGCATCTCGAGGCGCAGTTTCTGAAGTCGAAAGCGCAGTTCCTGTGGCCGAGCTGGCGCGACGGGCAAATGCACATTTATCTCTACAGCTTCGACAAACAAAATCCTTTGGGCGCCGACGCCAAGCTGGAGCGGCAACTCGAGCAGGGCGACTACGAAGTGCTCGGCATTTCAGGAGTGGATGAGGCGGCTGGAACCGTGTTTCTTGAAGCGAACAAGGACGATCCGCGACAGGCGCATATTTTCTCTGTGCAGCTGGATGGCTCGGGGATGAAGGCGCTGACGACGGAAGAGGGCATGCATTCGGCGCACTTCAGCGACGATGGAAAACATTATTCGCATATGTACCTCGGCCCGCAGACGGCGCCGCAGATGACGCTGTGCGGGGTGAGTGGAACCTGCTACCCGGTATGGAAGGCAACCGATGAGATTGCCGAATACGGGTTGCGCGCTCCGAAGCAGCTGGAGTTCAAAGCGGATGACGGGACGGTTTTATATGGACGGCTATTGCTGCCTCCGGATGGAACGGTGAGTGGCAAGATTCCGCTGATCGTGAATATCTATGGCGGGCCTGCTGCGCAGATGGTGCTCAAGACTCCGCCCAACGGATTTGATGAAATCCTGGCGCGCAAAGGTTTTGCGATATTCGCCGTCGACAATCGCGGCACGCCGGGCAGGGACCGAAAGTTTCAGACCGCAATCCGGCACGAGTTTGGGGCGATCGAGTTGAAGGACCAGCTCACTGCGGTCGATCAGCTGTTGGCAGCAATATCCGCAACTTGACAGCAACCGGATCGCAATCTGGGGATGGTCGAATGGCGGATCGATGACGCTCTACGCGATGACGCATTCGGAGCGATTCCGGGCGGGAGTGGCGGTGGCTCCGGTGACGAACCAGGTGAACTACGATTCGATTTACACCGAGCGCTATATGGGGCTGCTTAAGGACGACAAAGAAGGATACGAGATGTCGGACGTAACGAAGTCAGCGGACAAGCTGCACGGTGCTTTGCTGCTGGTGCATGGCACGAGCGACGATAACGTCCACTTTCAAAACAGCATTCAGATGATCAATGCGTTGATTAACGCCGGCAAACAGTTCCGGCTGATGATCTATCCGAACAAGACGCACAGCATCGCGGGCAAGGATGCGCGGGTCCACCTGTTCACGATGATCGAAGAACATTTTGAGAAAGAGTTGAAGTAGCAGAGGGACAGATTAGTTGGTAGTTACGGCAGAATTACAAGGCGGCTCCGCAGTCGGGGGCCGCTTTATTTGTGTCGGCCCGATCCCCGGCGGGTGGTTTCTTTCGACGAACTCTCTTTGGAGGAGCTAGCTTTCGAACTTTCCTTCGAGCTGTCTTTCGACGAAGAAGAGGCTGTCGGACTTGGACTTGTCATCCGACTTGGGTTTGTCGTCTGACTTGTCCTTCGATCCGGAGTCGGAACTGCTCGACGATCCCTGCGAGGAGCCCTTCTTGGCGTAGTCGGTGACGTACCATCCTGAACCTTTGAACTGAACGGCCGGAGCGGAGATCACCTGCTCAACGGCACCGCCGCATTCGGGACATTTTTTAGTGGGCTTGTCGGAAAACTTGACGATTTTTTCGAAACGATGGCCGCACTTCTTACACAGATATTCGTAAAGTGGCATGAGTTTGAGACGGATACGGGTACTGCTGGACTCAAATTGATTCTAGGGGCGAGGGTTGCACGGCGTCAATTTCGGGCGAGTTTGGTATTAAGTGCGATTGCATATGTGGCTCCGCACGCGAACGCAGGTTCCTAACGGCTTCGCCACTCGGAATGACAAGACTTCAAGAGAATCATGGAATTTGGGCGATTAGGCCTTTGGCGCCGACCAGGAATGCTGACCCTAGAGGAGTCGTGCTGATGGCGTTGAATGTGGCGGTGGGGTTGTCTTTTATGATCCAGCGGTTAGGAGCGGAGCGGCTTAGATCGGCAACGAAAGTCTGCGCTAAGACGAGGACGCTGGTTTTCTCATCTCTATTTCGTTCTTCTTGCTTGTCTTCTTTGCGCGTTGGCCCGGATGGGGCTGGATAGGCAACCGCTGAGAAATAAGCTTGCGGATGCATGGGCGAGAGAGCCCAGGTCTTGCCGCCATCGTGAGTAAAGGCGAGGTTGGGGCCGTCGGCATTGGGACTTTTGTAATCGCCTCCAGCAATTGCACCTTCGAGGCGGTCGCGGAATGCGATCGAGAAGATTCCCGCGGACTCGGGCCCATGAACGATCGTTGTATCGAAGACTTCCCAGGTTTGTCCGGCATCCGGTGAGTGAAATACGCGAGCGACTTTTCCGCCTGTAGCAAACCAGACGTTTGGATCATGAGGTGGAGCTGAAACGGGGCTCGCGCCTGCCCGGTCGGAGCGCAGGATGGCCATGCATGTGTTGCTGGCGGCAAACGCGCCTTCTCCTTCCATTGCCTCGGGCAGTTTCGAAGGTGGAATGGTGCGCCAAGTTTGGCCGTCGTCGGTTTGAAGCAGTTCGAACTTCAGTCTTCCGTGTTCGTCGGAAATTGGGTCGCCGAGAACCATGCCATGTTTGGAATCCCAGAAAACCATCGAGTCGAAAAATCCTTTGGGATTGGTGTTGGTGAATTGAAGCTGCCAATGTTGACCCGCGTCGGAAGTGTGATAGATGCGGGATTGATCACCGGGTCCAGCGGACATCAGGAAAGCCTCGTCGGCCGAGAAGGCAACAACGGCGCGGAAATCGAGGGTGGAGGCGCTCGGAACCTGCGCGGGAGTCCAATTCTTTCCGCCATCGGTTGTGCGCAGGTAGGTGCCGTGCGTGCCGCTCGCCCAAACGATGTCGCGCGACACTGCGGCGACGCCGCGAAGGGATTCAGCGGTGCGTGAGTTCTGCATCACTACGGACTGCGCCATGACCGTCGCTGCAGACGAGGCCATGATTGCTGAACAGATGAGCAAACGACTTCGCGATGTCTTCACACAAAACCTTTAACACAGAGGGCAATGAGAAGCGCAGGGGTTCTACCAGCCTCTTCACTCGTTGTCCAGCGAGCCACGCACTTTGCTATTTCGCGGTGAAGTCGGCAAAGGAGGCTGTCTTGCCTACGTAGATGCGGAGCGTGCATCGCGGGCCGACGTGGGCGAAGGCAACTTCCAAAGTATCGGATGGAGCATCGACCTGCGCGGATTCCATCTGGCTGCGGGCGATGTCCTGCTTGTCGTCGTACGCGGCGCCGGCCGTGACGTTCTTGTTTACGACGAGAGTCCAGTTACCGCGGGCCGGAATGGGATACAGCGAATAAGCGCCCACAGGAACGGTGGAACTGCCAAAGCTCAGCTGGGCTTCCGTGAACAAGGTCATGGTCACGCCACCGGGAGACCATGGCTTGCCGTTGGGAACCTTTTCTTTGTTCGAGGGAACGGGAACGTAGCGCACGTAAATCTGGCGGCCGTCATCGAGGTTGCAGGTGGTGGTCGAGGTTGCAGCGCCACCGGATTGGGCAGCGAGCCAGGGAGTCAACAATAACGATATGAGTACAGCTCTCCAGACGATAGTGGCAGACATGTGGTTGGAAAGCCTCCGCGCAGAAGTGTATCGCCGGAAGGGCTTTTTGGGGAAGGGATTTAGACCCTGGACGCTCTTGCAGTTGAAAGCTGGGCGGGAAGTGCGACTTGGGCCAGCGAAACGACCGGGAAGATTCCGGACCTTCGCGATGTCCGTAACGGCAAGACGCAAGCCGCAGGAGTCGAGGTTACTAACGAGCCATCGCCCCAAAGTGTGGACCGGAAAGTCGGTGTCATTCGTCATGGGACTTCAGTGACGTTTAACGGGTACTGGCCGGTTGCTACCGTTGTTCCCAGACGCCGGATACCAAGGCGCGGAGCGAGGGACGATATCAATGGCAAAACTTACTATTCTTTATGGCGAAGGTGACGAAGAGATTCTAGCGAGCCAGGCGGCGGCGATCGAGAAGGCCGGGCACAGCGTGCAAAAGGTCCTGGGACGCAAGGCCGTGGACGAGGCTTTGAAGAAGTCCAAGTTCGACCTGTTGGTGCTGGGTGGATCGTTGACCCGGAACGACCGGCATCATCTGCCTTACATGGCGAAAAAGGCGAACGCCGAGACGTGCGTGCTGGTGCTGCATGCCGATGGAACGCGGCATCCGTATGTGGATGCCTGCACTGACACCGGAGCCAGCATCGAAAACGTTCTGAACAAGATTGAAAGGGTGAAGAACGGAGTGGCAGCACCAGCGGCAGCGGGAGCAGCGGCCGGACGGTAAGGTGGGGGCCAGAGGTCAGGTTTAGTTGTCAGTTGTCAGTTCCTAGGGGCGGCCATCGGCCGCCCTTTCCCTTTTGGGCTTTCATGATAGTGGATCCGGGTGGTTAACAAGTGGGATTCAAGGGCTCTTTCAGGGTCAGTCCAGCGCCTGGCGACATCGGATCACTTGCGTAAGTGGGAATTTCGGATTTCTCTAGTTAGCTGACACACGAGGGGAATCATGGTGGTAATTGTGGAGAATTTTCTTCGAATTCATGAGCTTCCGCGCGGAGCTAGCTCTTTCGGGGACCTAGATATGGGTCTCAGTGGGTTATTTAGCGGGTGATGGATCTCGCTCCACACCCGGCTTCACTCCAGGCCTATGGCAGGGTTCGGCGGGCGGGCTTTCCGGCGGCGGGTTTGTAGTCCTTGGGATAGACCACCAGGCAGCGACGCATGCCTTCGCCCTCGCTTTCGGTATGCAGGTCGGCTTCATCGCGGAGCGCGAGGTGGACAATGCGGCGCTCGCGGGAAGACATTGGGCTGAACTCATAGGGCGCCCCGGTGCGTCGCACTTTTTCGGCGGCGACGGTGGCGGCGGCGCGGAGTTCCTGAATGCGCTGCGCACGCTGATTCTGACAGTCGAAGCTGATCTTTTCGTGCTCCCCGGAAGGCAGGCGAAGCATTTCCAACGCGAGCAGCTCAAGGGCGCGAAGAAGCTCTCCGCCGCGATCGAGCAGCATCGCGGAGTCGGGGCCGGTGAAATCCACGAGGATCTCGGGCTTTTCCCAATCACGATTCTCCGGGAGAGGCGGGTCGACAATGATGCGGTATTTAAGGCGGAGCCCGCCGTGCGTGACGACGGCCTGGAGGAATCCGTTAATTTTGTTGGCGGCGGCGAGTTTATCGGGAATGGACATGGAGTCAGCTCTCAGCTGTCAGCCTTCGGCTTTCAGCTTAAATCCTGTTGATATTCGGGTGGGCGATCTAGATTGAAGCCGTCCACTCCCGATTATTGTTCTTTCGCCGCTTCGCGGCTCGATCCTTCGTCTTGTCAGTTATCCGAACAGCCTGATGTACGGCTGCGTCTTGGCCGTATCGCGGCACCGACTAACGCTACTTCTCTTTCTTTCTCGCGCGCTTGGCCATCATTTCCCGCATTTCGCGGCCGAGAGACGTCCGATTCATCACGGCCTGCTGCGCGATCATGATCACGTTGCTGACGGCGTAATACAAGTTCAGTCCCGCCTGCAGGCGGAAGAAGATGAAGCCCATCATCAGGGGCATCATCACGTTCATCATTCGTTGCTGTGCCGGGTCCATGCCCGCCTGCGGGGTCATGCGCTGGTTGATGAGGCTGCTGACCACCATGAGAACCGGCAGGATGTAGGGCAGCGGTTCAGCGGCCGACAAGTCGTGGATCCAGAGCCAGTGGGCGTGCCGCAGGTCGAGGACCGTTGCCAGCATGCGGTAGTACGCGAACAGAAACGGCATCTGGATCAGCATGGGCAGGCAGCCGCCCGCGGGGTTCACGCCTTCCTTCTTGTAGACCGCGCTGATTTCCTCGTTCATCGCGGCTTTGCGCGGATCACGAAGACTGTACTTCTTGTATTTCTCCTGAATCGATTTGATCAGCGGAGCGACGCGCTGCATCTTCAGCATCGACTTCATCTGCGTGATGCGCAGAGGCAGCAGCGCGATGCTGATGATCAGAGTCTGAAGAACGATGGCCCATCCCCAATTGCCGACGACATGGCGGTAGGTCCACTTCAGCCAGATGAAGAGCGGCTTGGCGATGATGCCCCACCAGCCGAAATCGACCAGACCGTTCAAGTCGTTGTCCGCACCGGAAACGCCGGGAACGGGAATCTTCTGCAAAATCTCGAGATCCTTGGGACCAACGAAGAGGCGTTCGGAGGTGGGTCCGTGGAGGTTGCCGACGGCCGCGCCGAGAATATCGACGTTCGTCCTCTCTTTCGTGTCTTTTGCATTCGGCGCGATCGAGAGCGAATTGCGCAGCGTAATCATCGCGGCAGTCGCTGGATCGTCGGGAATGAAGACGGCTGCGAAATACTGATCGGTCGGGCCGGCCCAGTGGAAGGGGCCAGGAATGGTCCCTCCGCCACTGATCTTCTTGATCGGGAGGCGCTCGATATTCTTGTTGAATTGATAGCTGATCAGCCCAGCCGCATAGAACGCCGGCGTGGTCTGGTCGCCAAATCCGGCGGGCCAGGCTGGGAGGGCTGGCGCTGGACTGCCCTTGTAGGTGACGGCGGTGTCGATCTTGACGATGTACGTGTTATCGAAGGCGAAGGTCTTGCGGACCGACATGACATCGTCGGCGTATTCGAAGGTGATCGACGTTGGCGTCGTCTGCTTTCCTTCCAGCGAGGGAACGTAGAGAGCGGAACTGAGGCGGCCACGGAGATCTTCGTCGTAGGTCCACAACGAGAGTGGGCGGCCCCACTGTGTAGATGCGGGCACGTTGACCAGATCGAGCGGACCGTTTTCGGCGTCGTTGTCGTACTTCTTCAGGATCCAAGATTTCACCTCAGCCCCGCGGTTGGTGAATGTAATGCGGTAGAGGTCGTTCTCAATGACGGTCTCGGTCTCTTTCGGCGCCTGCTTGGTGATGCCGGCCGCTACTGGAGCGGCAGGGGCAGGCGTCACGGCCGCACTGGAAACAGGAACTGCGTCTTGCGACTGTACCGGCTGATTTTTAGGCGCTGCAGGAGTCGGGAAATATCGCTTCAGCAGCGGCTGGAACAGCAGCATGACCACGAACGTGACAAGGAAGATGAGTAAGAGCCGGCGTTCGCTGCCGGGCTCGTGTTGAGGATTTTGATATTCGGCCAAAGTCTTATGAGTTCCTCAGATTGCGGGATGACAGGTGTGCGCCGTGGAATGTTGGTCTTCGGTCCGCGGCTTCACGACGGGGTCGTAGCCGCCTCGCACAAACGGGTGACAGCGCAGAAGGCGGGTAAGCGCCATCCATCCACCGCGCGCGGCCCCATACCGCTCCACGGCTTCCATCGCATACTCCGAGCACGTTGGGACGTATCGGCATGCAGGAGGAAACAGGGGCGAGATCGCCCACTTGTAGGCCCGCAGCAGGTACAACGTAACTCGTTGAGGCAAATGGAGCATCTTGTTTAGGCTTTCGGCTTTCGGTTTCCGGCCTTCTCGAGAGCGGCGAGTTTGCCGCCGGATTTCCCCGCCAACTTCTGCTCT
>CAVYUY010000009.1:0-98235 GCA_963771765.1 uncultured Acidobacteriota bacterium | reverse complement strand
GGCCATCGCGACTTCCTGTTTCTCGACGACCTCGTCGAAGCCCACGCCGACCGCATGTTTCGCGGCTACGAAGTCATCAGCCGCGGCGCTTTCCGCGTCACGCGCAACAGCAATCTCTACATGGAAGAGGAAGAAAGCCGTTCCGTTCTCGAAAGCGTGCGTTCCGAACTCCACAATCGGCGTAAGGGCGACGCAGTGCGGTTGCAGATCGAAACATCAGCGTCGGACGAAATCGTCGAGCGCCTGCGCGTCAACTTCGAACTCGAAGACTGGCAGGTTTTTCGCACGACTGCCCCGGTAAACCTTACGCGGCTCATGAATCTCTATAGCGAAGTGAAGCAGCCGGATCTGAAGTTTCCCGAGTTCACCGGCCGAGAGTACAGACCCCTTGGCAAAGCGAAGGACATGTTTGAAGACCTTCGCAATCGCGACATTCTGCTGCATCACCCGTTTGAAAGCTATGCCGCCGTTGAGGGCTTTATCTCAGCGGGCGCAAAGGCAATCTTGCAAAGTTCCGCAATTACCATTTCCTGCGTAACCTGCGCCTTTTTAGCCGCTTCGGCAGTACGCTCCTGCAAATGCATCTTAATTTTAGGTATCGTCATCAAATACCCGTTCAGGGCAATGCTTATTGGCATACCCCGCCCGCAAGGCCGCGGCCGTAGCATTGCGGTCAACCATATACTCATCACAAAACGCCCGCTGCTTCGGCGTTAACAATTCATCAATTACAGCATTCATAAAATATAAATTTTAAAAGGTTAAAAATTCAAGGAAAGGAAAGAATGTCACCCTGAGTGTAGTCGAAGGGCCGCAAGACCGGACGTCGGAAAGACCGAAACAAAAGAAAAGCGCGAAGCGCCAAAAAAGACCGTCATGCTGAACTTGTTTCAGCACCCCACAGGACAAGTATTAAACCATACCACTTTTAAACCAGAAAGAAAAAAGCGATGGCCTTGCGCGATTCCCTCCGTTGGCTAACGGAAGTGTGCAGAGTTGTATTATTGATAAAAAAACACGGTCATCCCGAACTTGTTTCGGGACCCCACAGGACAAGTATTAAACCATACCACTTTTAAACCAAAAAGAAAAAAGCGGCGGCCTCGTGCGATTCCCTCCGTTGGCTAACGGAACGGTGCAGAGCTGTATTATTAATAAAAAAAACAGGTCATCCCGAACTTGTTTCAGCACCCCACAGGACAAGTATTAAACCATACCACTTTTAAACCACAAAGAAAAAAGCGGCGGCCTTGCGCGATTCCCCTCTTGAGAGGGGTGCAGGGGTGTGTCCTCTATACGAGCGAAAAACACCCTAAAATCAAGTTAAAACCAAAACAGTTTAACACCTACAAATATACGCAAAATATTGAAAATAAACAAGTTGAATAACCAAAGTAACCGGAATAACTCTTGGGTGGGAGATAAATCAGGGAGGCTATGAATGAAAAAATAATTAAACGAGGCAGCAAAATATTACTACTTTAGGAAGATTAAACCATAAACAATGAAAATTAATTGCATGGACAAGGAGATACGAAAAGTGTTTGAAACTGGATATTATTATATCCCACGTTTCCAAAGGCCATATTCCTGGGAGAAAGATCAAGTTATGGAATTTTGGAACGATTCCATTATTGATAATGAGACCGATTATTTTATCGGCTCCATTGTTGTTTACAAAAAGGACGATGAAGTATTCGGAGTGGTTGATGGTCAACAACGGTTAACTACAATTACAATGATCCTTTGTGTGCTGCGAGATTTTTACATAAAAGAAGGTTTTATGAATTTGGCTAAAGGCGTTCATGTTTTAATTGAAAAAACCGATCTAAATAATGACAATAGGTTTGTACTACAAACAGAAACATCCTACCCCTATTTTCAGGAACATATTCAAAAATTTAGTGAACCAGAAATTACAGTTGATTTAGGGTTCGAAGAAATAAATTTAAAAAATTCATTTGAACAGATTACCGGCTATGTGAAGAGTGCTGTTCAATTAATAAGAAGCGATAAACAAATAAAAAGACAAGAGCTTCAGGAACATATTCAAAAGAAATTGAATGAAATAAGAGATAAAATTCTCAAGCTTAAAGTCATTTACATTCAGTTAGATAACGAAGACGATGCATATGTAATTTTTGAAACGCTAAACACCCGCGGCAAAGATTTAAGCGTTGGAGACCTGCGCAAAGAATTATCTTACTAAGCTAATAAAAGTAAAAACAGCAGGGGTTGATTTACCAAAAGACAAAATCAAGAATGATTCAGCCACAAAGTGCTCCCCCGGTTGCCGCTTTTGCAGCTTGCCGAGCGCGATCGCGTAGTAAAAATTTGCCTGAGCACTTTCCGGATGCAGCGTAACAAAGCGATGCAGCTTTTCCCCAATCTCCTTCGACGAAACGGCGTCGACGCTTTGCACTCGGCCGAGAAAGAGATATGGCGCTAAATCGTCGCGATCGAGATCGGACGCCTCGGAGATTTTCCGGACGGCCTCGTCGTAAGAACCTCGGGCAAACAAGGCCGCTCCAAGCCCAATCAGCATGCGAACGGATCGTGGGAACAGCAGATTGCCTTTTGTGAAAACCTCCAGGGCTGGTTCGGGAGCGTGGTGAAGCAGCAGTTCCGATCCCCAGTCGAAAACGTAGGTTTCTTTCGGATCCATCTCAGCCGCGCGCTGGTACTCGCGGACCGCATCGAGTGGATCTCCGAGCTTTTCTTCTGCATCCGCCAGCAGATGGTGCAACTCCGCTTTGTCGTTCGCAACAATCAAACCTTTTGCCCCGTCGCGAGCTTTCGCGTAATTCCCGGCTTCAAAGTTGGCGAGCGCCAACTCATAGGAATTTTTGTAGTCATCGGGCTGGGCCTTCGCGGCGCGTTCGAGATAGGGGACCGCGTCTTTCCCATTGCCCTTTGCGATCAGCAATTCCCCGAGACGATGATTCGCGTCAAAATTCTCGGGCTTTCGTTCCGCCTGTTCCCGCAGTGACTTTTCATCCGCGTCTGGCGGGTTGGACTTGGGAACAGGGGGCTTTCCCAGCGATATCGTGTCTTTTGCAAGACTCTCGCGGGTTCGCACCACCGTATCGGATCCGTGTCCGCCGAGGCTTGTCGTGTCTGTGACACCTGCAACGGTAAATTGAGGTTCGTCGAAGAATTGAGGCTGATTTGATTCGGTGCCACTCGAAGAGGCTTTTAACGGCACCAGCACCAGATCGAGAGTCTTCTTCTCTTTATCAGCGAGAAAAATCGACGGTATCGCTGCATTCTGAAAGCCGTTCCTGCTGGCGCTCAGTTGATAGACGCCGTCGAAAAGAGAAGAGAATTTGTACTTGCCCTGTGCGTCGGTTTCGGCGGTCAGAACCTCGCTGGAGTTATTCGATTTCAAATGAAGTACAGCGTTCCGGACAGGACTAGCGTCCAGTCCTCGAACCGTTCCACTCAGCGATGCTTCGGCTGCGCGCTGCGACAGTGCAGTCGACGTTAGAAGACTGATTCCAACCAATAGAATCGCGATCCGCGAAAGAGAGCCGGGCGCGAGGGGCGAGATCGTTTTGCGGGGTCGCAAGAAAGCGGTCTCCTCAAAGGTGCGACTGCATCGAATTCTAGCTGTCCCATGAACCGGTGACAACGCGAGGTACGATCGCATCTTCAAAACAAATCTTGAAATTGCTGGCGCTCCGAACCACGCGGGAAATAGAATGCATTGCTTTGTAGCCGATCCCAACAAAATGCAAACCCGACGAATCTCTTCCCTGCTGTGGATTTTGATGGCGCTTCTTGCGCTCGCTACTCCGTCCTGGTGCCAGCAACACGCGGAAAAACGCAAAATCATTATCGATCAGGACGCGGCCGGGCCCGGAGGAACCGACCAGCAATCCATCTTGCTGCTCATTCAGTCCCCCCAGACCGAGGTCTTGGGCGTGACCGTAGTGACTGGCGATGGCTGGCTAAAAGACGAGGTCGCGCACACGCTGCGAATGCTTGAACTCATTGGCCGCACCGACATCCCTGTCGTTGCCGGAGCCGAGTATCCGCTCGTGCGCCGAAAAGACGAGGTCGAACTCTGGGAGCAACAATACGGCTCGGTTCCGTGGGTCGGCGCGTGGACTCCGCGTCTCTATCACCCTCCCGATCAACTGGGTGAAATGCCGGAAGGCAAGCCAACGACCAAGCCTCTCGACGAAGACGCCGCGCATTTTCTGGTACGGATGGTGCGCAAGTATCCGCACGAGATCACAATTTACGCCGGCGGCCCCATGACGAATTTGGCGCTGGCCATTGCGATCGAACCGGAGTTCGCGTCCCTGGCAAAGGAACTCGTGTTCATGGGGGGAAGCCTGAATCCGCAGACGGATGATCCGGAATTCGTGAACACTCCGCGGCACGAATTCAATCTGTGGTTCGATCCGGAAGCGGCGCACGTCGTGCTGATGGCCCCGTGGAAAAAAATAATCTGCACGACTGTCGACATCTCGGTAAAGACACGTCTCACTCAACAATTGATCGACCGCGTGAAGGCGGGCGATTCTCCGGCGGCGCGTTACGTCGCGAAGTACTCGCGCATTCGCGGCCAGTACAACTATTTGTGGGATGAACTTGCCTCGCTTGCCTGGCTCGACCCTTCGCTGATTACGGCAAGGGACAAGCGCTACCTCGACATGGATCTCAGTCGCGGAGCCGGATACGGGAATACGATCAGTTGGAGCGAAAACGACAAGCCGAAAATTGTGGGACCTGCGGCTGAGATTCAGGTGGACCTTAACACGCAAAAGTTTTACGACATGTTCGTCGATCTGTTGAAAGCTCAAACTCAGAAGCCCTGATCTCAGTTGCGGAATGGCGAACGTCCCGCTTGTCTCGAGGGCGATCTCGCATTTGCTAACGCAGCTGCTCGAGCATCTGTTTGGCTTGCGGATGATCCGGGTGCTGCTTGAGTAGATCTGACAAAATGTCTTTTGCTTTGTCCTGCTTCCCTTCCAGCGCATAGACCCGCGCGAGATTCAGATACGCCTGATCGAACGCGGGAGCGACTCGTATGCAACGTTCAAAACTCGCGACTGCATCATCGCGGCGCTGGGTCACGAGATAGAGGACTCCCAGGTTGTTCAGCGCTTCCGGATAATCCGGCCGGGCCTTCAACGCTCGCTGGAGATGTTCGTAGGCACTCTGCGTATCTTCTGTCTGCGCAAAAACCATACCGAGACTGTAATTCCCTTCGGCGTCGTCAGGCGCTATTTCAAGGGCCTGCGTAAGAACTTTGCGGGCATCGTCCCAGCGTTTTTGCAGGCGATAAGCATTGCCCAGGTTATCCAGGGTCAGCAGATGCCGCGGACTCAGCTTCAGCGCCTGCTGAAAATTCGATACCGCATCGGCGACGCGGCCTTCGCGCGTGGCGAGAACGCCGAGGTTGTTCCAAGCATCCGGCAGCGTATCAGGATAGTTAGCTTTAAGTGCGATGCAGCGTTCGAACATCTTCCGCGCATCAGCGTTCTTGTTCTGATTGAGATACACCGAGCCGATGCCGTACAGCGCCTCAGCGCTTGCGGGATCGTCGCGAAGCGCTTGCTGGAACCACGCTTCCGACTGATCCAAATATCCGCGCTGAAAGAAAAGCGAGCCTAGCGAAAGGTAGTTCCTGCCAACCTCGAGCGCCTGTCCAGCGATCAAGAATGGAAGCCCCCGCTGCAAGCGTTCGGCGTCACTGCCTGGGATATTCCTGAAATCATCTTCGACGCTCGAGGCATCGAGTGGCCCCTGGTATACCTTGACGATTTTGCCCACGGCATCGATAAGAAACGTCGTTGGCAGCGGCATGTCGCGATGGCGATCGAACAATTGCCGATAAAGGATGTTGTAAATCGCACCAACATCGTCGGACACGCGAAGAGCCACGCCGCTATTCTTCAGAGCGGGTGACGGTCTCGCTTCGGTCTCGCCGCAAACGGCAATGACGAGTTGCAGGCCCTGGTTTGCCCAGGACACCGATTGCGTTTGAAATAACTTCAGATCCTCCTTGGATCCGGGCGCGCGGGAATCCCAGAAGTTGAGCAGCAGCGGCTTGCCGCGAAATGAAGCCAGAGAATGCGATCGCCCGGAAAAATCAGGCAAGGTGAAGGCCGGGGCTGCAACCGGAGCAAGCAGCCATGTTCCCGACTTGTCGGAAAGAACTTCGGGACTTCGAGAAGGTTGATCTGACGCAGGAATTTCTTTTACCGGACGAAACGGTTCCATTCGCGAAGGCGGCGATCCTTCTTCGATCCAAATTCTATGATTGATCGGAAGATCTTGAAGCTCTTGCACCAAGCCGCTGGGCCAGCGGATCGACGCTCGGACCGGATCCTTCGTCTCGCCGAGTCCGAAGAAGACATCCTTGCTGTGTTGCGACAGAAATCCTGATCCCGCCTGCACGGAAGCAACCCGGCGTCCGGCGCTCGTCTCGATGGCAATGACAGCGCCAATAGCATCCCGATTACTCTTCGTTCCCTGGAGCCGAAATGCGATCGTAGCCGGGAGCCCTGGTAGCCGGTTTGTTAGCAGGCGCAACTGCGGGGCATTGCGATTCTTTAGAAATATTTCCAGGCGTCCGTCGTGGTCGAAGTCAGCAAGTCCAAACGATCGCCCATCCTCAACAAAGTCGAGGCCGGCCGCCGCCGAGACGTCCGAAAACGTTCCATCGCGGTTATTGGCATAAAACACGTTGCGCTCATACCCACTCCACGATTGATCAGCGCGGATGAGTTCGTTCACCGCGTTCCATCCTTGCTCGTAGGTGGCGGAAGCGACGGCTTCGTCGGGAGAGTTGGCGACCACCTGCCGCCAGAAAAAACTATTGAGGTCATAGCGGTCCGGGCCCGACACCATGCCATTCGTGACATACAGATCGGGATAGCCGTCGTGATCGAAATCGAATGCATCGCTCGACCATGCCCAGCGCCCAACCCCGGCACCCGAGGACAAGGTTCTGTCCTGGAATTTTTCGCGATGATTCTCAAACAGTGAATTCCCCATCGCATGTTTTTGATAGAGTGCGCGGATTTCGGGTGACGATTCTTGTTTGAAAGCTGCCTGTCCTGCGACGCGCAATCCCGCCGCAGTCCACATGTCAGCAACGTAGAGATCTTCGGCCGCGTCATGGTTGGAGTCGAACCAGCAAACGCTCATTCCGGCGCCCACATCTTCGACGCCAACCTGAGCGGCAACGTCCGAAAACGTCCCATCGCCATGATTGCGGTACAGATTCTTGCGTCCAAAATCATTGACGACGTACAGATCAGGCCAGCCATCGCCGTTGTAGTCATTCCATCCGCAGCAAAAGCTGTAGCGCGTATTGTTTTGGTCGAGCTTTGATTCCGCGGTGACATCACTGAATGATCCGTCGCGATTGTTGCGCATCAGGAAGTTCGGCGGACCGTTTTCGGCATCGTGATACGGCAGCGGATATCGGTATTGCCCGGTTCCCTGGTAGTACGCGTAGAGGCAGAAATAGATGTCGAGCCATCCATCGCGGTCGTAGTCTGCGACGGCCGCGCCGGTGAAAGTACCCTGCGGCGGATTCGAGAAGCGAAAAGCATCTCGCCGCGGCCGGAACTTGCCGTAACCTTCGTTCAGAAACAGGATTGGACCGCTGTTTCGAACGAGAATCACGTCTTGTAATCCATCATTGTTGAAGTCCGCAAACAGAGCGCACGCCGTGTTGTCGAGAATTCCCAGCCCTGACGACTCGGTGATGTCCTCGAACGTTCCATCTCCGCGATTGCGGTACAGGCGATTGGGCAAGCCGGCGGGCTGGCAAACATAAAGATCATCGAAGCCGTCGTTGTCGATGTCAGCCACCGAGATTCCGTTGTGGCCGTAGATATCGATGCCACACGCCCCGTCAAGAACGGTTCGCCAGTAGTCGCTTCCATGCATCATCTGTTCGGCATAAGACGGATTGCCACCCAGAGCGGAGGAAGCAATGTCTGCATACACCGGGCCGGTGGAACGAGCGACTGTTTCGTCGAGAGTTCGCCAACGCCTCGCGCGAAGCTCCCCACCGTCCGCGTCCCAAAGCACGCTCCAGTTTCCGCCTCGCTGCTCGCGATGAAACCCGTTCCCGGTGCCGACAATCTCGTATCGAATCTGCGTTTGGAGCGAACCGGGCGGTCCCGAGGCCACTGAAGACAAGTCGATGCGAGTAATCTGCAACTCGGCGATTTCGATGGCGCCAAAATCTGCGAGCGACGATCCGAACTCCTGCAGGAACGCCTCCCGATTAAGGGTGCCATTCTCTGAGAAACTATTTTGCCGTACCTGCAGCCAGGAGTCGGAGCGCACGTTGCGCGATTGCGTGGGCCTGATCGATGACCCGACAAATTCTGCTGCGAAACTCTCGCCCAGAGCACGGAAATCCCGAGGAGTGCGAATCAACGCCTCAGTCCACTTCGACAGGATCGATGCGATCCGGTCCGCGTAGACTTCGCCCGGAAAGCGATCCACGCTCGGCTGTACTTTCAACAGAGTTGCATCGAGAGGCCGGTCGCTCCGGTAGTGCGGGCGCAAATAAAACTGTTCGCCAGAATTCGCCGCCGTCTGCTGGATTGGCAAGGGTTGGCTGGCCTGAGACCAATTCCATAGTCGCGCAGGAACCAGCGTCGCGCCCGCGCCCTGACAGAAGCGAACGAGAAAGTCACGACGTCTGCGATCGACTTGATCGACGCTTTTTTGCGATGCGCTCAGATAAGCCTCGAAGTCAGCGTATACGAAACGGCTCGGTCGATTTCAGCATGGGTTACGACTTCCATCAAGGCTCGCTGTAGGCAACATCCGATGGCAGTGCTAGGCTCTTGGCCATGAATCTGCCGTCGCGACACCGATTCTTGATCTGCTTAGCCCAATCTCTGACACTTCTCACTTCGTGCTCGCTGTTTTCCCAAAACGCGGTCGATCTCAAGCCGAGTCCGCAACAGGTTCAGTGGCAGGATCTCGAGATGGGAGCCATCATCCACTTTGGTCTAAACACTTTTCTCGATCAGGAGTGGGGCGACGGCACGGCGGATCCAAAAATATTCAATCCCACACAATTCGACCCCGAGCAGTGGATGCAGGCTCTGAAAGCGGCGGGAATTCGCTACGTAATTTTTGTGGCGAAGCATCATGACGGGTTCTGCCTTTGGCCCACTGAACAAACGGATTACGGCGTGAAAAGCAGTCGCTGGGAAAACGGCCAGGGAAATGTTGTAAAGCGAGTCGAGCAAGCCGCAAGAAAATTTGGCCTTGGATTCGGAGTGTACTTGTCTCCCTGGGACCGCCACGAACCTCGCTACAGCAATTCGCCGGAGTACGACAAATACTATGCCGCGGAGCTTGACGAATTAGCGCAGGGATACGGCGATTTGGAAGAGTTCTGGCTCGACGGAGCTGGAAGTGACGGACACGTTTACAACTTTCCGCACATCATTGAAGAGTTGCGCACGTACCAGCCGAACTCACTCGTGTTTGCAGACGTCGGACTCCTTGAATATGGCGACATCCGGTGGGTGGGAAATGAAGACGGCAACATTCCCTACGAGAACTGGAACGTGATCGACCGCCACGGATACTTGAGATGGCGTCCCGTGGAAGCGGACACTCCGTTACGCAAGAGTCACTGGTTCTGGCATCCGCATGATGAGTCGAGCCTCAAGACTGTACCGGAATTGATTTCGACCTACGAGCAAACCGTCGGCCACGGCGGACAGCTCGTGCTTGGCATTGCCCCGGATCGGCGCGGCTTGCTACCGGAAGCCGACGTCCACCGGCTCAAGGAAATCGGCGACGCGCTCAATGCACGCTACGGCCATAATTTAGTGGCGCAGCACATCAAAGCACATCCTGAGGAAGATCTCGCACTCGATGGTGATCCCGCTACGTTTTGGTCCGCGCCAGCCGGTTCTCATCACGCCATGCTCGAAGTAAATTTCGCAAAGCCGATAACGTTCGATCGCGCCCTCACCATGGAATGGCTCAACGCAGGGCAACACGTGGAACAGTATGCGATTGAAGTTTTCCAGCAGGGCAAGTGGATCGCGGTGGCTCAGGGGCGGGCCATCGGACATAAGAAGATCGATCACTTCGCTACAATGACTGCGACTCGCGTGCGCCTGAATATTCTTTCTTCTGTCGCCGAAGCCCACATCCGGGAGTTTCAGCTGTTCGGGTCAGCAGAATCCAATCACTAGATATTGCTGACGCAAAATCTTAAACCCGTTTGACTTCGATTCCCCGCTCGATGAACGGTGCGATCGCCTTATCGGTCGCGCGCGTGTCGGTGATCAGGACGTGAACACCGGAGATCGGGCAGATCAGGGCGGGAGTCACAATTCCAATCTTGCTGGAGTCCGCAACCACAACGGTCTGCTTTGCCTGCTGAATCATCGTGCGGAATGTAAGCCCTTCTTCGGGCTCAATCACCGTGATGCCGCGAGTCACATCAATCCCGCAGACGCTGACAAAGACTCGATCCATGTAGACATCAGCCAAGGAAGTGATGGCGGCGTGGCCGACGAGTGAAAAAGATCCGGCCCACTGCACGAAGCCTCCCGTGACGAATGTCTTCAGGCCGGGACAATTGCTTAACTCCATCGCGATGTTGATCCCGTTGGTGATGACCCGGATGTTGTGGCGGTTCCTGAGATTGCGCGCGACGTGCGTAGCGGTCGTGCCGGCGGTAAATCCGACAGTCTCGTTTTCTTGAATCAGTTCCGCCGCCAGCAGACCGATCCTGCGCTTTTCTGCCGTCCGGTGCTGCTCGCGATTCTGGAACAACGAATCGTAGCGGAACGGCTCATACAGAAGAGGCTCCACCAGGGTGACACCGCCGTGCGTCCGGCGGACAAGACCTTTGGCTTCGAGTTTGACCAGGTCACGCCTCACACTCGCGGCTGACGCGCCGAGGCGCGAAATCAAATCTTCCAGCGAGACACTGCCTTCTTGGCGCAACTCCCTTAATATTTGATCCGCGCGGTTTCGTGCTTTCATCGCAGCCCCTCGCTCCAGTCGTCAGGAGAGTTGTAGCAGAAATCGAAAAATCACGCCGCATGCGCCGCCGGCGGATGCGATTCGTAAAGATATGTATAAAACAGCTCGTATGAAGCACCGGAATGATTGAAACAGCGCAAGACAATCACATTCCCTTGACAACGCTCAACGTTCGGTGCGATAAGTATGGCCCCCGGACGGGATTTCCCGCCGGGCACCCATCTGCTTTGAAGGAGCCGGCCATGATCTCCCCGAATCGCGTTTCACTCCTCGCCGCCATCATCACAGTTACTTTGATTTCCACGATCGCTCCCGCTCAGAGCACAAACCGTCAGATTGGAACGCAATTCGAAGTCACCGCCGATCCAGTAATTCCGCGACCGCATGAACAGCCATGCGTCGTGCCTCTTTTCACCGGATTCACCTTCGCATTCTTCTCCGACACAACGCAGACCTTTCCGTTCACTCCGCCCACAAGTTGTTCCGGGCCGTTCAAGAAAGTCGTGCTCAACGTCGATTTCAGCGAGAACGGCGGAGTTCAGTTCGATCGCACAGCGACCATATTCTTCGGAAACACCAACGTATATTTCGGAACGACTCCCGAGCCTCTGGCCGTACTGACCAACACATGGCACGTTGAGCGGGACGTGACGGACTATTCTTCGTTGCTCGCAACGCCGTTGACTGGCACCATCGTTCTGGCGAACTGCACAACCGATTGTCCCCCGCCGTTCAACACGCTGAACGGAGTATTCACGGTCAACGCCAGTCTGCAGTTCTACCCAGCCGATCCGAGTGCCAAAGCGCAACCAGGCATTCCGGATATGGTGCTGCCGCTTACGCAATCGAATGGCAGCGGCGGATTTAACCTTCCTGCCAACCTCACTCTCCCCACCGATCAGTTTTCGACAACGTTCACTCTTCCGACCAATGTTGAGCGCGCTTACCTCGACGTAGTTTCGCAAAGCCAGTCGACCGACGAACAGTGGTATGGATGTTTCCCCAACGACCTCAGCGCGATCAACGAAGTTTATGGCTGCGGAAACACCGATTTCCGCGAGACCGAAATCACGATTGACGGACAACCGGCGGGCATCGCTCCCGTTTCGCCCTGGGTGTACACCGGATTCCTACCCGATATGTGGGTTCCCTCCCCCGGCATTCAGACGCTCAACTTCGTGCCATACCGCGTGAACCTCACGCCATTCGCCAGCCTCTTGAGCGATGGAAATCCACACACCGTATCTCTCAGCCTGTTCAACGACGACGGTTTCTTCTCCGAAACGGCGTCCCTGTTGCTGTTCCTCGACCATGGATCATCGCAGGTTACGGGGGCCGTGGTGAAGAACACGCTCGCTCCTCCCGCGCCAGTCGTAACTGAGGATTTACACGGGACGTCGACGGTGACTGGCAAGATCGGAGTAGTCTCCAACCGCACCTTCACGATTGCGGGAGACGTCAACACTTCGCACGGGAAAGTTTTCACTTCCGTGTCGGAACATCAGGACTTCGCGAGCACCCAGGCCATCGACTTTGACACAGTGAATTTCACCGTCTTGAATCAGAAGACGACCCTGGAAAACAAAGTGTCGACGGTGACGACGGTTTCGAATCACGGAGACACCACGACGACCCAAAGCAACTACAGCTTCCCGATCACCGTGGATTTCATCTTCCCGGTCAGCACATCTCCGTTCGGATTCACCGTCTCAACCGGACAGACCTACGGCTTCGACGAAAAGGTGCTGCACAACGGCTCTGTCAATGCCTTCAGTTCGATCCTGGATACGGGCAAAGCCACCGACGTCAGCCCGGCCATGAGCTCGCAGGAGTACACGCAATTCAATTCCAGCGGGCGCTTCTACGACTGCCACATCACGTCGAAGGACAATACCCTCACCAACGTCAGCCAGGGCTGCAAGCCGGGCCAACACTAGAAACCCCGAGAGAACTTAGCTCGGCAGAAGCCCGGTCACAAGCCGGGCTTTTGCTCGTTTCGGCAGGGTTCCGATCCTCGAAAACCTGCCAGTCGTCCCAAGAAACTGTATTCAAAATCACAAAACTGGAATAAAGAACCAGTTTGAAACATACAAAATGATCGAATCAGGCATAAACGATCATTTTGTTCTTGACAGTCGTCAACAGGACACTCTAGGGTCAATTTTTCTAATGTCACACGAGATTCACCGCTGGATCGCCTCCGGCTCCGAACAACCACGCCTGAGGCACGAGAGGACTTCCATGAGAACTATTGGACTGCGCTACCTGACAGGGCTTTGTCTCGCAGGCTTGCTTTGCCTGTCTTCAGCCTTCGGTCAAACCGTTACTGGCTCGATCACCGGGGAAGTCACGGACCCGAGCGGTGCCATCGTCGTCGGCGCGACCGTCACTGCGGAAAACACTGCCACAGCGGTCAAAGTCACGACGCAGACCAATTCCGCAGGCGTCTACTCCATCCGGTTCCTTCCGATCGGTACTTACAAGATCTCGATTGCCGCGACCGGCTTCGTTCAGACCAGCGTTCCTCCTTTCGCGATCGAGGTAAATCAGACGGCCAAGATCGACGTCAAGATGACAATCGGCGCCTCCGAGACCGTCGTCGTACAGGAACAGATCCATCCGATCCTCGACACCACCGATTCCACGATCGGCAATACGATTTCGTCGAACGAGATTGCGAGCATCCCGCTCAATGGGCGCAACTTCTCGTCGCTCACGCTGTACCAGCCGGGCGCGATCGACACCGATCCGCAGGGCTTGACCGGAAACAACGCGATCGAGCGTGAGACTTACAACAACGGTACGGCCTCCATCAACGGCAACCGCGCTCAGGCCAACTATTACACGCTCGAGGGGGCGGACCTCAACGAACCGCAGAACAATTTGATCGCCTACAATCCGGCGCCGGATGCGATCGACGAAGTGAAAGTCATTTCTGCGAACGCGCCCGCGACTTACGGAAACGCCAATGGCGGCGCGATCATCACGATTTTGAAATCGGGATCGAACGCTTTCCACGGCTCCGCCTACGGCTTGCTCGAGAACAACAACCTCGATGCGAACACCTGGGCCAACGATCACAACTTCCCGATCGTGCCGAAAAATCACTACACGCAGACTATTTTCGGTGGAACGATCGGCGGGCCAATCATCAAGAACAAGTTGTTTTTCTTTGCCGATTACGAGGGAGTTCGCAAGCATCAAGGAGGCACTGCCTCGGCCAGCGTGCTCACTCAAGCGATGCGCAACGGAGACTTTTCCGCCCTGCTGGCGCAAGGCAGCAGCAGCATTCAGCTCTACGACACTCAGAATAACTTCACGCCTTATACCGGGGACACCGGCCTTCCGATCGTCAATCCGGTCGCGCAATTTCTTTTCGCGCATCCCGAACTCTACCCGCTTCCCAATGCCACTCCGGTTGACGGCCTGATCCAGAACAATTTTCACGGCGGACAAACCAGCTACATCAAGAACAACCAGGAAGATTTCAAGGTCGACTTCACCCCGGGAAACGTAAATAAATTCAGCGCCTTTTACGCGCAGGGCACGGGGCGCGACAGCACCAGCGCGCTCATTCCCGTGACTTTCCCGACCCAGAATGTCTATCCCACTCACGTGGGAGGAGGCAGTTGGGTTCACACCTTCTCGTCGACGATCGTCAACGAAGCACGCATGGGATTCACTCGCGTTCGCTGGGACAACGGCATTCCGACCGATCCAACTGGACAGTTTGGCCTTACGGGCGATCAGAAAGTCGGAATTCCGTTCGTTGGCAACCAGCTCTATCCCGGATTCTCAGGACAGAACATCAGCAACAGCGCCACCTATTTGGGCACCAGCGCAAACACCCAGATTCTTCGTGACAACACCTTCAACTACTACGACAACCTTACGTGGCAGAAAGGGCGGCACTTCCTTTCCATCGGCGCGCAGGCGACCCGCTACCAGCAGAACTATCTGAATGCCTCGAACTTCGGATTTCTGGGAACCTTCCAGTACACCGGCGTTTTCTCCGGCCTGAACGGCGTTGGATACGGACCGGCCGACTTCGTTCTCGACCGCGTTGTCAACAATCAGATCGGATCGACCGTGGGTCTCGTCGGAAACCGGCAGTGGCGCGTTGCCGGATATATCCAGGACGATTTCAAGGTGAGCCAACGGCTCACTCTGAACCTTGGAGTTCGTTACGAGTTCGACCAGCCGTGGTACGAAGTCAACAACCGCACCGCCAACGTTTTGCCCGACGGCACTGTCGAATATGCCAGCCGGGTTCCTGCCGGAGCGGTCGCGGGCGCGGTCGTTTGTCCCACGCGCGCCTGCTACAACGCAAACTACAAACAGATCATGCCGCGTCTCGGCTTCGCGTTCGAAGCGACTCCAAGGCTCGTCATTCGCGGCGGATACGGCGCCACCAGCTTCTTTGAAGGCAATGCTTTCAACCAGCGCCTGACGTCGAGCCCGCCGTTCGCTTTGGGCAGCAACGTCACCGCCACTGTCCCGACCGGAACGAATCCGGGCAACCCCTTCAGCATCGAAGACGGATTTGCGCAGCAGTTCACTCCGACCACAACGTATTCCACGTGGCCGGTGAACATGCAACCTGCCTACATCAACGAATTCAGCTTGACCGGTGAATACGCGATTACGCCACAACTTTCGTTGAGCGTCGGCTATCTCGGAGAAGTTGGAGATCACCTCGCTGATTACCGCAACGGCAACCAGTTGACCCTGGCGCAGGCAACCACCGTTGCCCAAGGCGGCACAGCGAGCGGTCCGTTTGACTCGCTGGTCGGACCAGGCGGAGTTCTGCTGATCACGGAATCCGAAGCAATCATGAACTACAACGCCGGCCAGGTAACGCTGCGCCAGCGTACGCACCACGGCCTCGAATACACGCTGAACTATTCGTATGCCAAATCCATGACGAATTCCTCGGGCAATTACGGAACGCCGAACATCAACGGTTCCGACGGCGCTTACCAGGACGGCTACAACGGCCACGCTGACTACGGCCCGTCCGGAATGGACGTGCGTCACAGCTTGAGCTTCGTCGGCGTGTATGAGCTGCCCTTCGGCCGCGGGCGTTCGTTCGGCAGCGGTGCCAACGGCTTCCTCGATGCCTTATTCGGCGGTTGGAAGCTTTCGACCGCAGCGTTCCTTTACTCGGGCTTCCCGATCACCATCAACGCGCCGGGCGTCAGCAACACCAACTCCTACGGGCAGGCCCGTTCGAATCAATACCGGCACATGAACTTGCACAATCAGACCATCAACAACTGGTGGGGTACGGATCCATCGGCAGTTCCTTGCCAAGGACCGGACAACGGCGTCTGCGCGTACGGTGTGGCGGGGACGAACGGCCTGCCGGCTTTCGGCACGACTGCGATCAACACCCAGCGCACCCCCGGATACCGCCAGGTCGATACTTCCCTGTTCAAAGATTTCCACGTCTGGCGCGAGCACGTGGTCGGGTTCCGGGCGGATGTTTTCAACATCTTTAACATCGCCAGCTACGGAAATCCCGACAACAACGTGCAAGACAGCAACTTCGGCCAGATCAACAGCGTGCGCTCGCCGGCACGGCAGATCCAGCTGAGCTTGCACTACGCGTTCTAGCACCAATGTTTCAGGGAGCCTGCTGCGCGTCTCAGCGCAGCAGGCTCCTCATGACCCACCGCCCGGTTCGGAGTAAACTGTCCGTCCCTCGGCAACAGCAGTTCCCGCAACTGGATTGCTATCGGAACGACAATCTTGCGGGCTTCGTACCACAGACCATGACGGAACAGGTGCTTATCGAAGTGTGCGTTGACTCGGTCGCATCCGCGCAAGCCGCGGAGCGCGGCGGCGCTCAACGAGTCGAACTTTGCAGCGATCTGCTGGAAGGTGGAGTCACGCCCAGCATCGGCCTGCTCGAGGCGGTGCGCTCCAAACTTTCGATTGGCGTCCATCCCATCATCCGGCCGCGTCCCGGGGACTTTTGCTACACGCCGGAGGAGTTCGACATCATGCGCCGCGATATCGAGGCGGCCAAGACGGCGGGCGCGGACGGCGTCGTTCTGGGAATCCTGGAACCCGACGGGAATGTCGATATCGAAAGAACTCGCGCTCTTGTTGAATTAGCCCGCCCGTTATCCGTGACATTCCATCGAGCCTTCGACATGTCCGCAGATCTTTTCCGCGCTCTGGAGGATGTCTGCTCCACCGGCGCGGACCGGCTTCTCACTTCCGGCGGCGAACAATCCTGCCTGCAGGGTGCCGATGCTGTAGCCTCCCTCGTAAAAGTCGCGCGCGGACGCATCACGATCATGGCCGGCGGCGGGATCGGCCACAGCAACGCCTCCAGCATCATCGAGCGGAGCGGTGTGACGGAGATTCACGTGGGGTTGGGTACGCCCGTTTCCAGCCCAATGGTTCATCGCAATGCCAGCGTATCGATGGGCAAGGCGCAAGGCCGCGAATACCAGCGCACCGAGGTTCTCGAAGACAACGTCCGAAAACTGAGCCGCGCCATCTCCCTGCCGCCCGTAAAAACGCGCTGACCCCCTCAAACCCTGCTTCAACGCCCATTTCAGCCATGCCGCACGGGAGCGACTCAAGCAATAGAACCGCAGGATTCAGGGTATATACTTTGTCCCAGACTCGTGCGGGGTTTTGGGCTCTTTAGTCTGGTCCCCAACCAGGCGAACCATGCAGAAGCAGGATCCGAGGTTCGATCCCAAAGATCGAGCCAACTCGACCAACCAGCCGGCTGTCGGCGTCCCAGTGAAGGGCGACAGTTCCGGCGCGTATCCGCCTGCGGACCCGGACGCGACCATGGTCGACTTCCCTCAGCCATCGTCTGATCCTCCTCGGCCCGCATCGGACCCGCAGGCAACGCAAGTCGATATCACTCCGCCTCCGCAGCGTGTCACCGTTCGAGCCCCTCGCGCTTCCAACCGGCCCCCGTCGCCGCGCTGCAAAACGGCGATGTCCTCGGAGGCCGTTACGAGATCCTGCAGTTGCTGGGCGAAGGTGGCATGGGCGCGGTGTACAAAGCCATGGACCGCGAGTTGGACCGCCCGGTGGCGCTGAAATTGATCCGCCCGGAGTTGGCGGCGAATCCGTCGATCCTCGCGCGATTCAAACAGGAACTCCTGCTTGCCCACCAGGTCACGCACAAAAATGTGATCCGCATCTACGACCTCGGCGACGCCGATGGCGTGAAGTTCATCACCATGGAATTCGTCGAGGGCGAGGATCTACGCGCCCTCATCCAGCAGAACAAGAAGTACTCGCCGGAACAGGCCGTCGAGATCATCCAGCAGGTTTGTCGCGCGCTCGAAGCGGCGCATGCGGTGGGCGTGATTCACCGCGACCTGAAGCCGCAAAACATTATGCGCGACACGGCGGGCCGGATCCTCGTGATGGACTTCGGACTCGCGCGCACGTTCGAAGGCGACGGCATGACTCAGACGGGAGCGCTGGTCGGGACCATGGAATACATGTCGCCCGGAGCAGGCCCTGGCGAAGGATCTCGATCAGCGTTCCGATCTTTTTACGTTGGGACTGATTCTTTACGAACTGCTCACGGGCGTAACGCCGTTCCGTGCCGACAGCGTTGTGGCAAGCCTGCTGCGGAGAACTTCCGAACGGGCAATTCCAGTCTCCGATCATGATCAGACAATTCCGAAGGCGCTGAGCAATATCGTCAGCAAATGCCTCGAACGCGATCCTGCGCTCCGCTACCAGAATGCCGGAGAACTGCTGCGCGATCTGGACGCCTGGCAAGGTAACCACGCGGGCGCAACCTTGGGCTTTCAGCCTGCAGTGGAGCCGTGGGGACGCACCATACCGTGGCCGTTGCTCATGGGAGTCGCAACGGTGCTGGTTCTGGCCATTGTCGGATACATCTTTCGCGGGCCGCTCTTCGCCCCGTCGGCGAAGAAAGTTGTTGCCGGGCCCGCGGTGGCGCTGGCGATCTTGCCGTTTCGCAATGCTTCTGGCGATCCCAGCCTCGACTGGCTCGGGCCCAGTCTTTCTGACATGCTGAGCACCGATGTCGGTCAATCCGCCAGCTTGCGGACCATCTCGCAGGACCGCCTGCATCAAGTGATCTCCGATTTGCGGATCGCGCCCAACGCATCGATTGAACCCGCGACATTGCGCAGTCTTGCCGAGTTCAGCAACGCCGATACGCTCGTCTCCGGGCAGTTTGCGAAATTCGGCGGCCAGATTCGCATCGACGCCACGCTGCAGGACTTGAAACACGATCGATCCGTCCCGATCAAGATCGAGGCGGTCGATGAAAAAGATATTCCGGGCGCCGTCGATCGACTGGCCGCATCGATTCGCGACAATCTCGCCATCTCGTCGGACGCTATCAAAGAACTCAAAGCGAGTTCGTTCCAGCCCAGTTCCAGGTCCGCGCCGGCTCTGCGCGACTATGATCAGGGAATTCAACTCCTGCGCGACGGCAAAAATCTCGACGCCGTGAAAGCGTTGCAGTCGGCAACTCGGGAAGACGAAAACTTCGCTCTCGCTTATTCGCGCCTCGCTGACGCTGATTCCGCCCTTGGATACGATGGCGACGCGGAACAAGCTTCCCGCAAGGCGATTCAACTGAGCCAGACATTACCGCCCGCAGAGAAATATCTGATCGAGGCCGCGCACGCCCGGGTTGTAAAAGACAACAAGAGAGCGATCGAAGCCTACGAAAATCTTGCGAAGAGCATGCCCGAGAACTCTGACGTCGAATCGGCTCTTGGCGGACTCTACACCGAGACTGGAAACTACGACAAAGCACGCGCTCAGCTGTCCAAGCTTCTTACGTCCGACCCAAAAAACATCAAAGCGCTGTGGCAAATGGGAGTCGTGGAAATCGTCAGCGGCAATCCGCAGGCCGCGCTTGATCCTTTGAACAAAGGGCTTTCATTGGCAGTCCAACTGGACTCCCCCGAATTAAAGGCGTTGATTCTGCAATCGATGGGGATTTCGTACCGGATCATGAACAAGCCGGATGACGCGATGCGCAACTATCAGGATGCGATGGCGATCAACCAGAAGCTTGGATTGAAACGAGCACTGGCCAGCAATCTCGTCGAAATGGCTGTCGTTCAGAATACGCAGGGAAAAGTCGAAGCCGCACTTTCTGACTACAACCAGGCGTTGCAACTGCAGCGCGAGATCGGGATGAAGAAGGAAGTCGGCGACACACTCATCGACATGGGCGTCGTTTACGAGTCGAAGGGTGACTACGACAAGGCGTTGCAGAATTACAAGGAGTCATTGCAAATCCAGCGCGATGCCGGCGATGAAAACTATCAGGCGTTGTGCCTCAGCAACATTGGCGGGGTCTATCTCGCCAAAGGCGACACCGATAATGCATTGACCTATTTGCAGCAGGCATTGCAATTGCGCGAGAAACTGAACGCGCCAGCCTCGATTGCGGCGACTCTCTCGGCTCTTGGTCAGGTCTACATCACCACCGGCCAGTACGATCAGGCTCTGACGACATCCATGCGGGCGCTCGATCTGTGGCGCAAGGCGGGCAATGGCCGCGGCGCGGCCGATGAATCGCATGACATCGGATTGGTGTTCCAGCATCAAGGCCGCTTCGGAGCCGCTGTTCATGCGATGCAAGACGCAGTCGACGGCTACCGCGCCGTTGGCGACCGCAGCACCGACATGGCAGCGCTGCTCAAGGATCTCGCGGTGCCCTCGCGCATGCGGGGCGCGGATCGGAGTCGGAGCCTTGCTCAAAGAAGCGCAGTCTCTAGTCGGCAACATCAAGAATGAGAGTCTGACGGCGCAACTGCTCACCACGCAGGGCGACGTTAAGCGGTTCAGCGGCGACACGAAAGCAGCAGATACCTTCTATCAGCAAGCGCTGAAATCCGCGATGCGCGGCAGTTCTCCCGAGGACATTCTGATCTGCAAATTGCACGCAGCGGAAATTGCCTTGGTAAAGGAAATTCCGAATCTTCGATCCGCGAATTCCGAAAATTAACGCAGGAAGCCGACAGCCACAACTTGAAGTACCTTTCTCTAGAAAGCTCGGTCGGTGCTGCGGAAGCGATGATCACCCGCAAGGATTTCAAAGGAGCCGAGCAGGAACTGCAAACCGCGCTTGGCAACAGCGAGAAAATGGGTTCCCGCTTTCAAAGTGCCCGCATCCAGTCTCTGCTTGGCTCTGCGCTACGCCAATCCGGAAACTCGGACGCCCCTCAGCACTATCGTCTCGCTCTGAATCTGATGGAAGACATGCAGAAAGATGCCGGAGCGGAAAAACTGCTGGACCGCGCAGATCTGAAAACCATGTTTAGCGAAGCAACGCGATTCGCTGCGGCTAAGAACTAACTGCTTTCCCGTGGGACCCAAGCAAACACGCAGGTAGTTCGAATCTCAAACAAACCTTGTCATTCCGACCGCAGGGAGGAATCTGCTCCTCGCCGCCGCTATACCACCGTCGGAGATCAGCAGCTTCCTCTCGGCTTCGCCGTTCGGAATGACAAGATTCGAGATGGCCCAGATCGTCAGGAAATAGCGCCCAAAAGTAAAGGGAGGAACCAGCGCAGCGGTCCCTCCCTTGTTTTAGCTCACCGCTTGTTTATTTCGTTACCAATGTGACCCACTTGGCGGTGTTGTTCTTCGTGTTCGGATCCGAATTGGCTTCGGTCACCGTCTCGCTATTGGTGATGGTTGAATTTGCTTTTGCAGTCACGTTCACCGTGATCTGAACCAAGGCTCCCGTTGGATTCTTCTTCGTCCAGGCCGCAAGGTTGCCAAGGCTGCAGGATCCTGCCACGCTGCCACAAGAGTTCGTTGGAGGCGTAATCGAACAAACTGGCGTGCTGCCAACGAAGCTGCAAGACTCGATCGCGAATCCGGAACTCACGAACGTCGTTCCCGTGGGCAAAGTGTCGATCAGGTTGACCGCAGTTGCCGTGTTCGGCCCGATGATTCGCGACCGCAATGTAGTAGGTCATGTTCGTGCCAGTCTTGACCAGCAGGTTGCCGATCATCGCCGTGGAATATCCGCCGATCCGACGACCTGGTAGGTCACGCTTGAGGTGGCAGAGACGTTGCCCGCAACATCGACCGCGCTTGTGGTGAAGGTCTGCGTCCCCAGTGCCGAAGTGCTCAAACCGATTGGTGTTGTTGTGACGCTTCTGCTGATTGCCGGGAAATCCCTGCGAAGCGCAATTCGCAATTCCCGAGAAGAAATTCGGGACTGTAGCGCTTGATGGATCGGTACAAGTAACCGTCGCCATCACCGATGTGTTCTGCGCATAAATACCACCCGCAGGACTCAACGTGATTGAAGTAACGCTCGGCTTGGTGGTGTCGATATTGAACGGGGCTGTCTTGAAGGCCGCAACATTCGGCCCAGGCGTTCCGGGACTTATGTCGAGTTGTCCCTGGATAGACCAACTCTTCGAAGGCATCGCAGTCCACCGAGAAGTAGTGGGCATCGTAAGCTCCTTCCACCAGCGGATTAGCGGTTCCATTCTTATCGTAGTTCGTAATCAATCCGCTCACGCCGAAGGCTTGCGGATTCTGCGTGGACCAAGGTGTCGGCGCCGCACCCAGCGCCGGGCAGGGAGTTGTATTGTTCAACGCCTGTTCGCCGGGCAATGGATAGGTGGTGTCCAGTAACGCTCCACGTGGCTCCGCGCCAAATATGATCGAAGCCCCTTGAGCGGCTTGGAAGTTATTGTTATCTGGAACGGGCGTGGCTGGCGGCAAGCTATTGAACGATGCCGGCACGCTGGTCGAGTTCGTCCACAATGGAATCGTAGGCGTCGTCTGCCACTCGGGTTCGCAACAGAAGAAGACGTAGCTCGAGTTGGTCGTGGTTCCCGTGCCGCCGCCTCTCGGAGTATTGTCCTCGAGCTGCGTCATGATGCTTTGCGGACAGAGTTGCGCTGCCAGCGGGTCTCCGCTGGGATATCTGCACTGCGCGCCGGAAACCAGAGCATCGGGCGCCATTGCGATTCCAGGCGCATAACCCGGCGGGATCGTAAGCGTCCCGTTGACGATTCCCGGCTGATTCAGGTTCAGATCCATCTGTTGAACGAAGAGCACGTTCCTGACGGTGGACTGCGGACAGTTCGCGCCTGCTTGATTCGGGTTGTTCGCATTTGTACACGTCAGTGTGTTGACTGTGCAGACCGTTTGACCCGCAGCCGTCAGGCAGGGCGCATCCGCCATCGCGGTGCCTTTCACGATGGTGGCCCAATCAAATGGGCTGATGGCCGCATTGCTGACGAACGGAGTTGTGTCCTGCGGAATTGTAAGACCGTTACCGTTGGCGACACTGTAGTCAAAATCAAATTCCTGATGCTGTCCCGGCGTGCCATTCGAAACGAAGCTTTGCGTCAGGCTGCCCGGATTCTGCGGATTGATTGGCTGGCCCTGCTGCGTCGGCGTGAAGATCCAGCTCTGGATATTCTGCGTTTCGAGTCGCCACCGGTTGCGCCCGTGAATCCGACAAACGCGGTGCCGCCATCGCCAAGGCCGATGCTGCTCAAATCGACCGCGATGCCGTTCGGATAAATGTCGACGCCATCGAGAACGACCTGAATATTGGCAACCGTGGAGGGCGTGCAAGTGGAACATGCCGGAACGTACGTGATCGTTACGTTGTGCACAGCGCCGTCCGACAGGTTCGCGCGTCACGACAGGACTTCCCAAGGTTGAAGTCGGACCGTTCAGGAACGCACGCAAAACCATGATGGGATGTGTTCGCGCCGGTGCCGCAACTTTGAATCGCCACATGGCTGACGGAGCCGTTCACCGACGCCGGATCCCATCCATTTTGAAACGTATCGAACTCGATCGCGAGGCTCTGCGGGATGCCAGCTCCAGGCTCGGGTTGGCGTTGTTGTCGGCTATCGCCATAGCCGAGGGCGCCGCCGTTACCGCCTGAGAATCCAAGCGCAGCTGGTGCTGGAGTTCTGAATAACGAATGCAATTCCGTCCGCCGGAGGAACCGAAGGGCTGGTGAACTGGAATTGGAATGTAGTGGTGAAACCATTCTGAACGGTCTGAGGCGTCAGATACCAGGCTGACCCTGTCTGATTACCCGGCGCTCGTGGTTATTTGCAAGACCGGTGCTCGTCGCCTGTGACCAGCTTGCGCGGTTCCGTTCACCGCCAGGCAAGCTCCGTTTGCGTTGAAATTCGGCGTGTAGTTCGGAGAGTCCGGGCACGGTGCCGCCCATCCGGTCGCACTCATCATCGTCACCGCAATGATCGCTATAGCCGCCAAGTAAGAGATCCTCATAGTCTTTGCCACAAAACCACGCAACCCGGGCGTTTGAGTCAACCGGTCCGACGCGATACCCGCAGGCCGGGACGCGACTGCGTTTTGCGAGATCGACGACTCGCCTGAAGTATTTTGTGCAACGTGATTTGCAGCCATGAAGAAGCCTCTTTCAATCAAATTTTCGCTCACAAGGAAAACGGTGCAGAGGTCCGGGAGGGGAGAACCGTCGCTGCGTGGAATTTTAATACAGCCCGCGGCGAAAAGCCGCGCGGAACGCCATGATACAGCCGGAGTTAAGAAAGTCAAGACACACTTGGAAGGTTGCAACCTGTTGCAACTGTGGCAAGTGCCCTGCAACGAATTTCGTCCTTGGTCTTCCCAGTGAAGTAGCGCCATCGGCACTGTTTTAGGGCCACGGCCAGAGCCCGTTGAAATGATGGCCTGCGCTATTCTGGTGTTCCGCCCATTCTCGAAGGGATGGGTATACAGGAAGAATTCATGCGGCCGGCGCGTCCAAGTTTTGCCCAACTAGCCTCGAAAATCAAAAGAAGGATTATCCGGGATGGCACCCGGCCAAACGAGTTGCGGGATGCCGCGTTTCGGCGTGTGATTCGCTCAATCCCGAAGGGAAAGGTCAGCACGTACGGCCGCATTGCCGCGGCCGCGGGATATCCTCTCTATCATCGGGCCGTGGCGCATCTCCTGCGGACGGAACTGCCCTCTGCCTTGCCCTGGCACCGCGTGGTTGGAGCGGGGGGCGAAATCAAGCTTCACGGCGAAGCGGCCGCGGAGCAACGGCTGCGCCTCAACATGGAACACGTTCGTTTTCGCGGAAAACGTGTCGACATGAAGGCTCATGAGCACGCCTTGCGCCCGTGGGAGCTTTGAATCCGATCCGCGTTGATCCGAAAGCTTTTGCGTTCTAGGGAAATCGGTGTAATCTTCGCATCGGAGAAAACTTACACGTGTGCTTTTCAGCGACAGCGAACTTTGTCGGCAGCGGCGTCCTTGGCGCCGTTGGAGCCGTCACCCTGACGAGGGTGAAACATCGGCGCGAACTGCTTTTTGCGGCGCTCCCGATTTTGTTCGCGATCCATCAGTTCATCGAGGGATTCGTCTGGCTCGGGTTGGACGGAATTCTTTCCGCCACAGTGGCGCACGACATGGGCGCCGCCTTCATGCTCTATGCGCAGGGCCTGCTCCCTTTCCTGATGCCTTTGAGCGTCTTCCTCTTTGAGCCGAACACGAAGAGCCGCAAACGGATGCTGCCCTTTCTCGTCATTGGCGGAGCACGACGCTCTACATTCTCTGGGCGCTGACCGCCTTTCCGCTTGAGCTTTACATCCGAGGCAACAGCCTCGTCTACATCAATCAGGCGACGAACAACACGGCGGTTGCAGTGGCCTACGTGATCGCAACCTGCGGATCGCTGTTTTTCTCGAATATCCGGATGATGGTGCTGTTCGGCGGCGCAAACCTGGCGATCCTTCTGGTCGTCATGGAGGTGAAGCGATACGCATTCACCTCGTTATGGTGCGCTTATGCGGCGGTCGCGAGCATCATCATTCTCGGCTACTTCTGGCGAAGCCACGCGGAACGTCCTTTCCTGTACGCATAGGCCAAACCGCTCTTAAAAGCGTAGAGCTATACGCGCCAAGCCTCAAGTCACACATAGTATGGGCGTCATTCCGAAGGGCGCGCTTTCACCAGCGGGCCTAGGAATCTTGCGTGGATTGTGCACGCAACTCGCCAGATCCTTCGCTTCGCCTGAAAAGCGGCTCCGCTCAGGATGACGCCAGCGACAAGCGAGGTTGGTATCAGAAGATCGCAATTGAACCGCCATCAGAATGCGGTTGTGGCTCAACTCCGCCGCAGAGCTGTTTTACCGTCACCGTGCACAGACTCAGCGGCAACATGATTGATGATGATGGAGTTACGTCGTTTTGTACATACATTTATGTATGCATTTAATTTGAAGAAGTTTTTTGGAGAGCCGAAAAGCTGCTTACTCTAGGCTCCAGAATGCCCTTTGCTGGGACGGAAACGGCCTTCTTGGCGAAGATCAGTATCACAGCCAAGGAAACCATCGTCCGAAATAAAACTGGCGCCCTGGCAGCCTCTAATCGCGCGGGAGGAACTTTCAACGACTTACAATTAATTTCCTACACGAGTGGTTGCGTTCTCTGTTCCGCTTTGCGCGTTGCCGTTTAGGTTCGGAGCTTGGTTTCTATCTCTTGCCGTGTGAGGCATGAGTCGGTTTTCCGGCAGGTAGCTTCGACGCCGAACTCTTGCCGGGATCGTGTGGTCCGGCTGTGGCAGCGACGGCCGGCGACGGTTGACGCGCGCGCAGCTGTTTTTCTCTTTCGAAGTCCACCGTGGCATCAGCATTGTGACCCAACGCTAACTCAGCCTTTGCGATGTTTGCGACGATCTCAGGGTTGCGAAACGACCGGCTTTTCAGGTCCCTGACACTTGCTTCTAACGATTCGCGCGTAGCCTTGTCGTTCGGATTGCTCTGCAAAGCATTGGTTTGATTCTGAATGTCGACGCCTTCCTGGCCGATCTTAACGGCAGTAATAGTGGGAAAGCCCATCATCACGACCGGGATCGCAAAGAAAGGCAGGAGAACAGCCACCGGTTTGCCGGCTATGGCTTTTCCCAGAAATACGATGAACAGCCCCACAAAGAACACGCCACCGCTCACCAGTAAAGCCAGTTCGCCGGGGGTCAAGCCATCGGAAAATGACATAACTCCTCCTTCTTAGATGGTGCGCGGCGAGAGGCAGGCGTTACGGGAATTCGTCTAAACTAAGGAGATCGTTGGCCTGATGTCATCGGCCGGAACACAGACCCGATCTCTGCAGTCAATTTGGTGATAAACTTCGCTGTCGAGCATTCCACCGTGAAGCTCCTACCCACCACTGCTGCACTCTCATTGGTCGTGTTCGTTTCTCTCCTAAGCCCATCCTTGTTTGGGCAACTACAAGCCCCTGGCGTAACGCAAATGAACGAGATGCAGGGAGATCAGCGAATTGCCACCTATGAAACTGCGCCGAACACGGCGGTGGTGATCGTTCACACCTTTGCTGAGGAAAAGCCTGTCAGCCTCGACCGCTCGGTTCGGGTGGATCTGACGAATCTTGCGAACCACGTGGGAGGCTTTCTAGTCGTCCCAGGTCACGAAGCCGCCGTGTTCGTCAACACGGTCCTCGGCAAATACGTCATTTCCGTCACCGCTGTGGGATACATCAGCAGCAGTCGCGAGATCGACGTCTTGAGCCCCGTCAAGCAAGAGATCGACATTGTGCTTCACCGCGATCCAGCCGCCGTTACGATTAGTGAAGCATCCGGCCTCATGCCGGCGAAGGCGCGGAAAGATGCAAAACGTGCTGTCTCTCTCTTGAAATCCGGCGATCTCAATAATGCCGAGAAGCGTTTGAAAACCGCGTATGTCTTAGCACCCTCGAACGCGGATTTGAACTTCCTGCTGGGATATTTGTACTTTCAAAAAAGCGACTACGCGCAGGCTGGAACCTATCTGGGAACGGCCGCCAACCTCAGCCCTCACTCCGCTCAAACGCTGACTTTGCTCGGCAGAACGAAGCTGGCGTTACAGAATTACCCGGAAGCTCAATCCGCGCTCGAACAGGCAATTCTTGTGGATTCGGAAGAATGGCTGCCACACGACTTATTGGCCAGTACATACCTTCACCAGCGGGAATACAGCAAGGCTCGCGACGAAGCACAGCTGGCTGTGGCGAAGAGCGCGAGAGCGGGAAAGAATGCCTCCAGCGCTTCCGAACTTACCCTCGGACAAGCATTGATCGGACTTGGACAGAAGGATGAAGGCATCGAGGCGCTTCGCGCATTCCTAAAGGAGTCTCCCCCGGAAAACATGGTCGAGCCGGTTCGCGCTCTGATCAAAAAGGTGGAGGAAGACGATCAAGCACCGGCGGCAGGTTTAGTGACTACCGTGTCAGCCGATCCTCTCATGGCCGTGCCCAAACCTGCACTCTCAATGCAGACCTGGCGTCCCCCCGATATCGACGATGTTAAGCCGGACTTCGAGTCCGGAGTAACTTGTTCCAGGGCGGAGGTGCTCGCAGCAGCGGGACAACGTGTGCAGGAGTTGGTTCAGGATATAACCCGCTTCACCGCCGATGAGGATCTGTTCCACAAGTCGCTCGACGGGGCTGGGCTTTCAAGCCACGCAGAAACAAGAAAGTACTACTATGGCGCCACAATTTCGTCAAAACCAGGATCGGTTCTGATCGAGGACTATAGCGACGACAGAGTTCCTCAGAGTGGCTATCCCGACGGAATTAACAGTACGGGATTCATCATGCTCGCGCTCGTTTTTCATCCAGCGATGCAGGATGACTTCGATTTCGACTGCGAGGGACAAGCCAAGTGGGCTGGAAAACCCACATGGTTAGTGCACTTTCGCCAGCGTCCCGACCGGCCGAATCACATGCAGGACTACACTTTCGCCGGCCAGACGCATCGCATCGACTTGAAGGGCAGAGCGTGGATCTCGTCCGACACTTCTCAAATCGTGCATATCGAGGCGGACATCGTCAATCCCATGCACGAGATCCAAATGCTCAGCGAACACCAGGTCGTGGAGTACGGCCCCGTGCCCTTTGTAAGGAAAAACACGATCCTGTGGTTGCCAAAAAACGTGGAGATTTACTTCGACTTTCGCAAGCGTCGTTATTACCGGCACTATACCTTCGACCACTACCTGCTTTTTGATGTCGATGTAACCGACAAGGTCAAACTCCCACCAGATACCGCCGTCGTAGAGCCCACGCCGTCAACAGAAAAAAGCCCGGACTAGGCAGTAGGGCGCACGCCCCATCCAGTGGTGCGCCGGGCTGGGGCCAGACGGGACGTTTACCGATTTTCTTACAACGAACAACTTACGGAATAGAAGGGGACGTCACGTCTCTGCCGGACCATCGCCGCCCCCTCCTTCCACTAGTTCAACATCGGTTTCATTCGTGGTCTAGTTAGTTCCCGTAATCCAAATCTCAAATATCTGTTGGTCGGTGTCTACCGGGCCGTTGCCAGGTGCCCTATCCTTTCGCGTACAGTGCGAGGGTGAGGACGGTGCAGTTGGTAGCAAAAGCTTTTTCGCGTAGATTCCAGAAGAAAATGAAAAGATTGCCGTCGCTCGCAGTTCTATTGTGGCGGCGTAAGACCTGCGCCTTTGGTTTCGGATACGATCAATCCCGCAAGCGCAGCGGTCTTCTCGTCCTGTGTCCAAGGTGAACCGACTGTCTTTCCAAGGCTTGAGATGTGTTGCCGCACACGAGCCGCAGCCTTGCCGAAGGTTTCGTTCGCATGTTCGTTCAGTTCACGTTCACGAATACCCTTGACCGGAATGCGGCAATGTTCAAATGCTTGGCGAACAATCCTGCGAAAAAACTCCCCCTCGGCTGTATGGATCAGAGCATGTGAGGCGAGGACTTTCTCAAGTGATGGCAGTGCACGACCCGAGGCGAGCAGCACCGCACAGCCCACAACTCGATAGTTGCGAGCAGTTACGGCTTCGAGCATTTCAGTCACAGCTTTCAAAGCAAGGCGTTGCGAAGCCTCTGAGCACTTGTGAAGGTGTTGCTCTGCTTCCTCAAGGCCCAAGTTCTCCGCAAAGTGATAGGGCTGCTTCGCGCCTTTCATCGTGGGATCGATAACGATGATCCGTCGTCGGTCAATTAGCTCAGGAGAGGCAGAATCACTGGACATGCAAACGAGTGCTCCCCAGCCCGAATGCATCCGAACTCCAAACCCTGCGTTTTTCATGTTCGCTAAAAGCCACGCGCCATAGGGAGGTCTCGCTGTGCGCGACCGGTGCTACCTGCGGCTCGTCGCATCGTTTGCACACTGCCTCTCGAACACTTCCTTACCGCATTCTTCGAATGCCGCGCAGCAGCCTGTGCAATCCGTCGTGCTCAGCCGCCGCCATCCCTTGTTCGGCAGGCATCGGCGCTGAGCGGCGGAGCGGTTGCGCCGAGGGGCGATCAGGCTGTCTGAGAAATCCAACCAAGCAAGCCCGCTCCAGCTATGACCCACGCCGAGTTGACTCGGAATCTAATCACAAGCACCGCACTTGCAATCAGGATACAGACTGTCCGCCAATCAATGATCGCTGCCCGCCCTAATTGCCACGCGACAACGGCCATCAGAGCCAACGAGCCAACCACCACTCCGTCCAGGAACGCCGATGCGATTGCAGAGCGACGGAGTTTGGGTATGAGCGGTCCGCTTGAGGCGACGAGCACAAATCCCGGCAAGAAAATCGCAATCGTCGAGACGACTGCACCAGTGATCCCTCCAACCAAATAGCCGATGAAGGTGGCCGTCGTGAAGAGCGGGCCGGGTGTGAACTGGCCGACAGCAACAGCATCAATCAGTTGTTTTTCAGTCAGCCAGTGGAGATTCTGGATAAATTCCGTCCGCAGAAAAGCAAGCAGCACATATCCGCTTCCGAAAACAACCGCTCCGATTTTCAAGAATGAAAGGAATAGCCGAAGAAGGCTGACGGGAGCAGTCATGGCCGCAACTGCCGTTCCGAAAAGAATGCCAGATCGTCCGAATGACGGAATTGCCCATCCCATTACAGCCCCTCGCTTCTTGAACCCAACTGCTCCGCAGGCAGCGATGCCTGCTATGACAAGGACAATGAGCGGGGCAACCCCGCAAACGTTGAGCACGAGTGCGATCACTCCAATTGCAGCGAGGAGTTTCGTCTTGATCGCAGTGTGGGACAGGCTCCACAACGCTTGCAGGATGATGGCGATCACTGCGGCTTTGATACCGTACAAAATCCCGGCGACTTGTGGCAAAGACCCGTACCGTGCATAAACGGCGGCGATCAACGTGACCAAAATTGCAGCCGGAAGGATGAAGCAACAGCCGCCAACGAGAAGGCCCGCCCAGCCACGTTTGGATTGGCCGATGAAAATTGCAACCTCTGTTGAGCTTGGACCGGGAATTAGACTCGCTGCGGCAAGACGGTCAAGGAAATCTGCTTCCGTAATCCACTGACGTTTTCGGACAAACTCATGCTCCATCATTGCGATATGAGCAGCAGGCCCGCCAAATGCAGTCGTGCCGAGCTTCATGAAGACGAGTGCCAGTTCGGCGAGAGACACCTGTCGTTCAGGTGTGGAGTTCTCGGTGACGTGAGAGCCGAGCATCAATGGACAGAGTACCGGAACTTCTCAGACTCCATTTTCCAGCAACCACAGCCTGAACTCGCAGCGGGCGGGTCAGGCTCCAGAACCGGTTGCCGACTTTGGCCGCGTTTGGCTGTTGACGCCCTACGCTGCCAAATCCTACTGTCTGCGAATGACAAAAAGCGAATATCTCACCGAATACGACGAAATCGTCAAAACCATGCAGATGTACGTTGAGGGAAGTAAACAAGGCAAGAGCGAACTGATGCGTCCTGCCTTTCACCCCGAAGCCTCATTCTTCGGCTATGCCGGCGAACAACTCGCCGTAGGCACCAAGTTTCTCTTCGACTGGATCGACAAGAACGGTCCCGCTCCCAATATCGAGCCCCGCATCGTCAGTGTCGATATTCTCGACTCGATCGCGGTGGTTCGTCTTGAGGTCGCGGGCTGGAGCGGCCACCTGACGGGTTCGGATGTTCGCATGTCCGACCTGTTCACGCTCGTGAAGACACCCGGCGGGTGGAAGATCATACAGAAGGCGTTTCACTGGCACTCTGCGGAACGCAGTGCAGCGGCCTAGTTTTCGGGTATATACTCCGCGCGGGAGTTTTGGGGATGCCTGAGCGGAACACTCCACAGAAAATGCTGGAGTCGTGGAAGCAGATCGCTGCTTACCTTGACCGCAGCGAACGTACCGTTCGGCGATGGGAGGCAAGCGAGGGACTTCCTGTCCACCGCCGCGAACACGAAAAGCAGGACACCGTCTTCGCCTTTCGGCATGAGATCGAGGCCTGGAGTCGATACCGTACGAAGTGTCCCGGCCCAGACTCACCCGATCGGGGCGAGGTGCTCTCCGCAGTTAAGCCAGTTGCAAACGCGTATCTCACCGAGCATGATGCGATCACCCGCACCATGCACCTTTACATAGCGGCCGCTCGGGCTGGCGACGGCGATCTTATGCGCGCTGCGTTTCATCCTTCCGCAACTATCTCCGGTTACTGTCAGGGGATCGAATACAGTGGGTCCGTTGAGCACGTATTTGAGTGGATCACGGCGAATGGCCCGGCGCCGAATATCAATCCTCGCTTCGCACGCATCGAGATCATTGAGAGCATTGCGGTCGTTCATCTGGAAGTGCAACGATGGTCCGGCAAGCTGGCTGGCGCCAACGCCCGAGCCTCTGATGTATTTACCCTGCTCAAATGGAACGGCGAATGGAAGATCACGCACAAGCTCTTCCACTGGCACGACCAGTGATTGGTCAACCAGGCTCAGCCCTCTTCCTTCTAAGCGTCCACTCTGGATGTTTTCATGGGACTTCGTTTGTAACAGCATCTAGTTCAAAGGTGAAGGGTGGGTATTCCCGCGAGTTCCTGAAAGAAAGGCACGAAAAGATTGGTCGGGGAGAGAGGATTTGAACCTCCGACCCCCTGGTCCCGAACCAGATTCAGGCGGTTGTGGAGCGATATTGATTCTTGGAGATCCCAACTGCTTGTGGATGCAAGAGATAGCTTTTGGCGAGTCGCAATGACTAAACGTTGTTGAACGAAGATGCAACGACCGACGCAAAATGGTCTACATTTCAGAAGACTGAGGCTCTCAACCCTGGCATCTTGCCCCTTCGGCAACTGAGCGGTATTTCTTTTCTCTCATCCCGAATCATGTTCCGACTTGTTCGGCTATGCAGGGAACAAGTCAGAGGTCAGAGAACTTGCTTGGCAAATTATCAAGATCCTGACTCTCTCAATCGGAAAGCCACTTCCGGAGATTGAGATCAAGGATGAAGCTGGGGCAAGCAAGCCAATCGCTATTGGTGTTTCGTTTTCGACACTCCGCGTCGAAAACGCGACGATGGGTAGTCCATCACCGCGATCTTTTCCTGCTATTTCAATAACCTACCTGTGGCCCTAAACCTGCGGCTGGACAGAAATGATCCTCAATTTCCGGCCCCCCGACGATGCCGTTCTTCCGTATGAAGGCGGCTCCCCTCAGGGGACTCATGGCTTTGCGATCCACGTTTTTTCGACTTTTCGAGGAATACTCCTGAGGGCGGCTAGGTCATGAACCTCCCGGCAGAAGGTGATAAACACCGTACAGTCGATCCCGAGATTATTCTTTCGACCGGTGACCGAGGCAGGCGGATCGCGACTTTTGCGAAAAAGCAAACGATTTTCGCTCAAGGGGGTTCGCCGGATGCTGTCTTCTACATACGCAAAGGCAGGGTAAGACTCGGCGTCGTATCGAAGAGCGGTAAGGAAGCCACAATCGCTATCTTGAACGAGGGTGATTTCTTTGGAGAAGGCTGCCTTACGGGGCAACTCCTCCGCCTTTGCTCCGCAACCGCAATCACCGAATGCTGTGTGATGCGAATTGATAAGAAGGCGATGGTGGAAATGCTCCACCAAGAGCGGCGCTTTGCAGATTTGTTTGTGGCATACCTGCTGACACGGAACATCCGGTATGAAGAAAATCTGATCGACTTGCTATTCAACTCCAGCGAGAAACGACTTGCCCGCATTCTTCTCATGCTCGCTCACTTCGGCAAGGACGGGAAACCGGAAGTTCTCATTCCGGAAATCAGTCACGATACTCTTGCAGAAATGGTAGGCACAACCCGCCCGCGAGTTAGCTTCTTCATGAACAGGTTTAGAAAGCTAGGCTTCGTTCGTTATAACGGGGGGCTTGAAGTCCGCAGTTCACTTCTCAGCATCGTCCTTCACGACTAGATCTGAGTTGAAGAGTGTGGTAATTCTTATCACATATAGACGCGGTGCGAACACCCGACCGGTCGCACGATTGCGGTAGTTCCCGTACAAGTGCTGTGCTAAGAATAGTGTGGTCCCGCTGAACCTCAACTAGTCAGCCCAGCCACTCACCGCCGACCACAAAATGGCTTGAACTGTAAGGCCGCGTCTTGCTTCATGCTGTTTCTGATCAACGTCTGCTGCTTGCGATGGTCTCCCCATAAGTGCCACCCTCGCCTCATCCAAAGCAGAAATTTGTCAGCGGCTCTTTGTGAGCAATATTGAACTTACGGCGCGATAGTCTGTTCCTAAGATTAGAGCCATCAATACCGATTTACGGTAGGAGCGGAACACCATGAATATAGAGTCGCATAAAGTGGGTCAGGAAACTAGATTGAGCTGCCTCGTACTTCACCTTAGAATCGCCACGGCCTTGACAGCTAGACACGCCTTTACCGTCTTACTAACTGCACTTCTGTGCACGTTCTCATCGGTTGCAGCTTTGGCCCAAGTGGCACCTTCACTGGGCACAGCACAGAGCTTCGCGGTATTGGGTGGCCAGGCAGTGACGAACACAGGCCCAACCCTTGTGTTCGGTGGCTTGGGAGTAAGTCCGGGCACCGCCATCACCGGCTTCCCACCAGGTTCGGTAATTGGCGGAACGATCCATTCAGCCGATGCGATCTCGCTGCAGGCGCAGAGTGACACCACAGCGGCTTATCTCGACCTTACAAGCCAAGCCTGCGACACCACGTTCGGAGTTCCGACGGACCTGGGCGGCCTGACGCTAGTACCCGGAGTCTACTGTTTCCTGTCCACGGCCCAGATAACAGGTGTTCTCACGCTGGACGCTGGCGCCAATCCCAACGCGATATGGGTATTTCAGGTAGCCAGTACCTTAATTACAGCAACTAACTCGTCCGTGATGATGATCAACGGGGCGGGACAATGCAACGACTACTGGCAGGTCGGAAGCTCAGCGACGCTTGGAACTGGGACCGCCTTCATCGGAAATATTCTCGCCTTGACCAGCATCTCTCTGGACACTAATGCAACGATGTCCGGCAGGGCTCTGGCGCGTAATGGCGCGGTCACGATGGACTCCAATACCGTTTCCATATCTGCGTGCGCTGTCCCAACTATTCCACCAACTGTTGTGAAGTCATTCAGCCCCGCCACGATCGCTGCAGGCGGAGTGTCAACCCTCACCATCACTCTGAGTAACCCAAACAGCTCTGCAGCTACGCTCACCGGGCCCCTCACAGACTCATTGCCTACCGGAGTCGTCGTGTCCGGCAACGCCAGCGACACCTGTGGCGGCACTGTTACCGCCGTTGCCGGAAGCGGATCGACAACATTGACGGGAGGATCCATCGCGGCCAACGGGTCTTGTACCGAGACGGTGGATGTCACGGCAGCAAACGGGGGGACTTACACCAACGCGATTGGCGTCGGCGCCCTGGAAACCAGCAACGGCAGCAATGCCAGCCCGGCCGTCGCGACTTTGACTGTCACCGCGGCTTCCGCCACTCCCGACGTTAGCAAAGCCTTCAGCCCCGCTCTCGTCAACGCAGGGGGAATTTCAACCCTCACCATTACTTTGACTAATGCCAACAGCACAGTAGACACGATCACTGCGCCGTTTACCGACACACTGCCCAGCGGATTGACAGTATCGGGTAGCACCGCGAGCACCACCTGCGGCGGAACCCTTACGGCTGGCGCGGGAAGTTCGACCGTAACCTTGACGGGGGGCGCGATCCCGGCCAACGGGTCCTGCACGGAGACGGCGAGCGTGACCGCTGCAAGCGGCGGAAACTACATCAACTCAATTCCCGCAGGCGCGTTGCAAACCAGCAATGGCAGCAATTCCTCGGCGGCAATTGCCACCTTAGCTGTTACACCTCCATCCATCACGCTTGGCAAAGCTTTCGGTCCGGCCTCAATCCTAGCGGGCGGAACTTCCACCCTCACGCTTACATTGAATAACTCCGGCTCGACGGTCGCCACCATTACTTCCCCGTTGATCGATACCCTACCCACCGGCGTATTGGTTTCGAGCGGTGGAACCACCACCTGCGGCGGCGCAGTCACAGCTCCCGTCGGCGGTTCAACAGTAACGTTAACCGGAGGTTCGATTGCGGCGAACGGTTCTTGCACGGTGACCGTATTGGTCACTGCGGCAAATGCCGGTAGTTTCGTCAACACTGTAGCCGCTGGCGGATTACAGACCAGCAACGGCAACAGTGCCGGAGCGGCTATCGCAACCTTGACGGTCGGGAATGCAAAACAATCCCCGCCCGGACTAAGCAAGTCGTTCAGTCCGACCTCCATCACGGCGGGCGGGGTTTCGACTCTGACGATCAGCCTGACCAATACGAACAGCACGGTTGCAACCATCACTGCGCCGCTTACCGATTCTCTGCCAAGAGGAGTCAAGGTGTCGGGTAGTGCCAGCAACACTTGCGGCGGCGTCGTTACGGCCATAGCGGGAAGTCCCACCGTGACCTTAACGGGTGGCTCAATCCCAGCGAATGGCTCCTGCACTGTGACCGTTGCGGTTACCGCGGCGGCGGCTGGCAGCTTCTTGAACACATTGCCTGTCGGTGCCTTGCAGACCAGCAACGGCAACAACACCACCGTGGCCACAGCCACTTTGACCGCAACAGGCGGAAACACAGCCGTCACTCTCACCAAGATCTTCAGCCCAATCTCAATTAAGGCGGGCGCGAAATCAGTGGTGACGATAACTCTAACGAACCCCAACGGCACCGTTGCCGTTCTCACCGCGCCCCTGATCGACAACCTTCCCCCCGGCGTCGTGATCTCTGGATACAGCGGCAGCACCACTTGCGGCGGCACAGTTACTGCTGACGCCGGTGGCACCACCGTAACGCTAACGGGTGGCTCTATTCCGGCCCACGGCTCTTGCATCGTTAAGTTCTACGTGACTGTCGCAGTCTCGGGCACCTACGTAAACACTTTGCCTGCGGGGGCATTGCAAACCACCTTGGGCACCAACGCAGCCGCTGCGGTTGCTACTCTGACCGTCACGGGCAGCGGAGGAGGAACCGGCGTGAGCCTCACCAAGAAATTTGCCCCGACTTCCATCAAAGCCAGCGCGAAATCGGTGGTGACCATTACCCTAACCAATCCCAACAGCACGGCGGCCAGGTTGACCTCGACTCTGCTCGATAAGTTGCCGACGGGCATGCTGATCTCCGGATACAGCGGCAGCACCACTTGCGACGGCGCAGTCTCTGCCGACGCCGGAGGTTCGACCGTAACCTTAACGGGATGCTCGATACCCGCCAAAGGCTCTTGCATCGCGAAGTTCTACGTAACGGTAAAGACCAAGGGCAGCTACAAGAACACTCTGCCCGTGGGTGCGTTGCAAACCAGCGATGGCAGCAACACCGTTGCGGCCTCAGCTACTTTGACCGTCAACTAACTCACCCGCCGCCCACTTGGGTGGTGGCGTTCTACAAGAAGTCCAGGGCCCGCTTAGCCCTGGACTTCTTTTTTTCAGCACCTTATCCACCTCGGCAAAAATGAAGATTCGAATGCGGGAGACAGGATTTGAACCTACCCGACCTTCAACCTTTTCGAACACTTGCGGGACTCGGGTGGTAACCAAAAAACCGCAATGGAAGCCAACGGAACAATTAGTGGACATGAACTGGACACTGGCCGCATGAAGTGGTGAAAAGACGAAATTACGAGGGGTTTGAGCGATGGCCCAAAGGTGCTCTTCGAAGAATGCAAGGGGTGAACACTGTGCTGGGTGGGCTGTCACCGGCAGAAAATTGTGCGCACTGCCTTCCGACCCCAAACGAGCGGCTGAACTGGGGTCGAAGCACGGACGGAGACGGGTGGCTGAGGCCAACGCAGACTTGCTTGGGCCCACGCTTAGACGAATAAAGAGACCAGCAGATGTCTGCGATCTATTAGAGGAAACCATGAATCGGGTTCTACAAGCCTCTCTCGATCATCGTTCCGCGAATACGATTGGTTTTCTGGCGGGGATTTTTCTGAAAGCCCTCGCGCAAAATGAAATACGGGACATTCCAAACAATGAAACCTCTGGCGGAATCTACACCAGTTCATTTCAGAGAATCGCAGTCTAACCTTGAGTCATCTACCACTCTCGCAGAGTTGCCTTTTCTTGATCGGAGTGAGGTTTCTGACCTACCCTGACACAACACGTCCGGTGCTTCCTCCAATGAAGGCAAACCATCTCCTCGCCGCAGGGGAGGTTATCGATGACCCCTCTGACAAGTCCAGAACGTCGGGCGTCATCACCGTTGAGGTTGGATGATATCGCGATGTCCGAATTCCTGGACATCGCTCAGCACCCTTGGCGTTTGCCGTTCCTCGCCGTTTAACGGTGGGGGGAGCCTGACCGCTGGTTTCGTCGAGGTTCGCCTCCATTGCCGAATCGCTATTACTGACGACTCATCGCAAACTGCTCGTTGTCGCATCCAAGGGACCACCAATTGCTTCGCCCGATACCAATAGCTCGACTCTCCGGTTCTGCTGACGTCCGGCGGACGAGTCATTGGAAACTACGGGCAGCGTACTGCCGAAGCCTTTGGCCGATACCGCACTCGTTGATACGCCCTGCTGCACCAGGTAGTCTCGAACTGATGAGGCGCGATTTTCCGACAGCGTCTGATTCATGGAGTCGCCACCCACATTGTCGGTATATCCACCGACTGCAATATTGAGTCCCGGGTAGCTGAGCAGGATGCCGGCCACCTTCGCCAGTTTCTCGCGTGCTCCCGATTTCAACGTGTATTTTCCGGAATCAAACAATACGTCGGACATACTGACGATGAGTCCGCGAGCGCTGTCGCGAGTCTGAAGGATTGAGTTCAACTGCGCAGACAACTTGGCGCGCATGGCCGCCTTGTCGGTATCTGCCTGCTGTGCATTCAAGTTTGCCTGTTGCGCCGCCAGACGAGATTGGTCCGCATCCGCTTGCGCTGCTGAGAGCGCCGTTTCAGAAGAAGCCTGGTTGGCAGCCATGTCGGATTGGGCTTTCGCAGTTGCAGCTTGCGCGTCAGCAGCATCGTTTCGTGCGGTGGCAGCATTCGATTCCGCCTGGACCCTGTCTGCTTGCGCATTTGCAGCATTCGCTTCGGCTCGTGCCGTCGCCGCTTGCGCGTTGACGGTGTCTGATTCTGCCTGGGCCTTGGCGGCCTGAGCCCTTGCCGTATCAGATTCCGCTTGCTGCTTACGCAGTACTGCATCGTCGGCTTGTCCTTGCAGCTTGGCCTGAGCGTCGGCAGCGTCCTGCCGCTCGTTGGCCAGGCGTACGTCGTCCATTTTCTTGACCGCAATCGCGCGAGCATCTTCCGCCGTCTGCACAGCTTCGCGAGAGGTCGCGACCAAAGGCTTCTTGTCGATATGTTTGCGGATGGCGTAACCGTCGGCGGTGTCCATCAACTTGACGGCATGCTGGTAGCTGTCGGGCGCGTACTGAGCGGCTCCTTCGGATTGCGCGATCCGCAGCGCATTCCGTGCCTCAAAGAATTCCAACGGCAACTTGGTGTTCAAGACAACCGGATCAAACTTGTAGCCCGTAGGAATGTATCCACCACGTTCCATCAATTCGTACTTGGCGTTGACGGCTTCGGTAGTTCCCTTGGTGTCTTCACGAATCAAGTTCTCGATCACGATCACGTTGCTGGGCTGGCGCACGGCATAGTACGGCTCTGCTGTGACCAGTAACGCGAACGCCTGAAGGTCGGTGGTCACGTCAAGTTTGCTGCGATGGTTATCGCCGACAATCACCTCTCCCAGATTCACGGCGCGGCCCTCAGGAGAAATCGCCCACAGAATGTAAGTCAGATATTCGTTGCCGAACGTGGTGGGCTTCTCCAGATTCGCGAACTCCACTTCGATTTCGATGTAGCCCTTCTTGCTTTCCACTTTGGCCTGGCCATTCGCCGCGGGCATCAGGGCTGTGCCGGCGAAGTCGACCTTGGAGGCGCCGCTGCGGTGCTTATAGTTGACGGCCTGCACGCTGCGGCTGATCACCGTCACGCGAAATGTAGGCATGGTGCTCATGGGCTCGACGTTGCCGGCACTTTGTGGATTGGTTTGCGCAAATGCGCTCAAACTGATGGTGAGGCCAAGTGTGAGTAAGATCGGGGTTTTCAAAATGTCTCCTTGCGGCAAATGACTGCCGTATTTCGTATTGCCTGGTGAAAATCTTGGTACTTGCGCTTACGGGAACAGCAGGGCGCCGACTCGGATCCGGGACAGTGAGTGGAACAGCCCGAAGATATTCATCAGCCACAGGACGACGGCGATCACAACCACGCCATTCAGGATTGACTTGATCGTCCCTTGCATGGGAATGAACCGGTTCACCATCCACAGGAGGACACCGACCACGACGAGAACTTCCAGGAGTTGAATTAAAGGCATGTTATAGACCTTCCTTGCTTGCGAGCTAACCCTCTCGCCACCGGGAGGTGTTGCCCTGATTTCGATTTTCGGGAACTCTTTAGAGCTGCGTGGTACAAGCCGCAGGCCTTGGCGACACTCACACGGACCACGCGCACGAATAAAGAATGCTGATTCGCTGGATGTGGCCGCATGGTGTGACCTGCTTCAGGGCAAGCTTCCAGCGACCGAAACACAAGAGCTGCGAATCAGCGGTCGCGGCCCCGTCTACACACTCAGAAGATGATCAAGAATGACAGGTGCGGACTTCGGCGTCTGAGCAAGATAGCTCACATGCGAAGAAAATCGACAGTTGCGGAGCCGAATCTAACGCATAGGCTTCAGCGTGCATGGTGAGGATTGGCCGTGAACCTGGTTTTCAACGAAGCAAGCAGCCTTTTTGATGCGTGCGAATCCGGCAAGTCAAACTCCCGGCCACAGTCGAAACAGACCTGATAGGTGCGGTGCTTGATCGTAAACACACGGCTCTTGTGACGATGCCGGCAGCCGAAGAAAAACTGAAACACTCCCAACAAAAGCTTCATAAATCCCGTGCGTGCTGGCGGCGCTCACAATTTCCGTTGGCATCTAGCCACTCCAGCAGAGAACGAACGCTGGCTCGGGCCAACGCGATCGCACAGTCGGCGGCCCCGTAATAAATGTTGAGCGTGTCTCCATCGCTGTCAATCGTATAGCCGCACGGAAAGACCACATCATCCACGTCGCCGTGGCGCTCGTACTCAGCTTCCGGTCCGAAGATCCAGGAATCTCCGCGCAGCAAGCACTTTTCCGGATTCTCAAGATCGAACAGGGCCAGGCCTAGTCGGTAGAGGCAGCCCGATGGCGTGTGCCGTACGCCATGGTAGAAGACGAGCCATCCTCTGGACGTCTCAATGGGCGGCGGCGAGAGCCCGATCTTGTTCGCATCCCACCACGCCCCGCGCCGGGCTTCCAGCATGAGCCTGTGTCTGCCCCAATAGCGCAGGTCGGGAGAATAAGAAATCCACATGTGCGAGCCAAGTGTTGTCATTGGACGATGAATCAAGGCCCAGCATCCGTCGATTCTTCGCGGCAATAGTGCGGAGTCCTTGTCATCGGGCGGCATGATGACGCCGTATCGTTCGAAGGAGCGAAAGTCTTTCGTCAAAGCCAGCGACACGCCGGGGCCACCGCGCGAATACGACGTGTAGGTGACCACGTACTGCTGCAATTCTGGAACGAACGTGATGCGAGGATCTTCAATGCCCCAGAGTTCTTCCGGATAATTTTTCGGATCTGGCATCAAAGTAGGCTCAGCATCGATTTGCCATCCGTCGACTCCGTTGCGAGAGCGCGCAGCGCAAAGATGCGACAGGCCGCGACGGTCTTCCACGCGGCAAAGCAGCAGCGTCGTGCCATCTGCAAGTGAGGTTGCGCCTGCATTGAACACGCTGTTGATCGGATATGGCCAGTCCTTGCTCGTCAGAATCGGGTTTGTCGGATGGCGGAGAAGTAGCGGCTCGAAGCGAGTGCTCAACCGGCTCACCAGCTTTTCTGCGGGAACGGTCATGAAATAATTTCCTTGTGTTCGGGTTCTTGCAAAGATTGCATTTCTAGGTGTGCGATTAAGAACGATAGGGTTGATTCCGCGCCCTGGTTTTCGTTCACGCGTTCGGGGTGCAGCCCATCCCGGCAACCACCCGAGACGGAATCATAGAGAGGAAGTTGTAGGTCGTTGTCACCCAGGAACCAGTTGAAAGCCGACCAGGCCTCGCTGCACCACCGGTGGTCATTCGTTACGCGGTACGCTTGCAGACAGGCGGAGACTGCGCCGGCCGCTTCAAGCGGTTGTTGATCGAAGCGAGCTTTCTCACCACCCTTGTGATAGAAACCTTGCGAGCCAATTGGCACAAAGTGACCGTGGACTTCGCAGCGCTGCATTTCCAGGAGCCAATCCAGTGATTCCAGGCCGGCAGACACCATGCGGTCGTCTGAACAAGCAGAGCCGACGAGAAGCAGGGCCTGGGGCAATCTCGCGTTTCCATAGGCGACCACATTCTCGAACCACTTCCACTCCGGCCGCCTCACCGACTCATACATTTCGACCAGCCGCCGGCTCAGGGCGGACCGCATTTTCTGTGCGTCGCGATCTCCGGGATACGCAGTCAGGTATTCCTGAATCCCGAGCAGGCTGTAGGCCCACGCCCGGGGACTGCTGAATTCCAATGCGGCAGGAAGAGAAAACTCGAACAAGCGTCCGGCAGCGCCTCTCAATCCCTGGTCTTCAGATCGGCGCTCTTCGGAACGGCCTAGAACCGTTCCAAGCGCCCACAATGCACGGCCGTGAGAATCCTCGGATCCAACTGGCTCGTTCCAACGCCGATCGTAGCGCAGGAAGTTTCTGAATCTTCCCTTCTCTTGACTGAAGGCATGTTCCAGAAATGACGAATAGCAGAGGGCTGATGCCTCCGTAGACGGATTGGCCTTTCCAACATCGCGCTTTTCCATTTGCCCCAGCAACACCGAAAAAATGAGCGCGCGCGCATTGTCGTCCGTGGTATAGCCCTCGCGGCGATTCGGGATCGTGAAGATCGAGTGTTGAAGCATTCCGGTGTCGTCGGTCATTCTCTTCAAGTGGCTCAGCTTCAGCACCGGCAACTGATTCAACAACTTGGGAATCGTTCGGGCCGCGAACTGGACTCTTGGAGTTTCCATGCGGTCGCTGCGCACTCGCGAGAAACTTTCCATGTAGCCTTGCGCCACTCGTTTCCAGATCATCTCGCGCGCGAACAGATAGGCTCGTTTGCGCATGGCGTGACGTGTGGCAGGAGTGTCAAGAAGGTCGATGGTCTTCAGCGCGATCGCATCGGGATTCTGGAATGGAACGAGAGCGCCTCGCCGATCGTCCAACAACTCTATCGCGTGCCAATATGGCGTCGATATGATCGCCTTGCCCGCACCCAGTGCATAAGCAAGCGTCCCGGAGACCACCTGCGCCTCGTGCCGGTATGGTGTGATGTAGATGTCTGCGGCGCCGATGAACTCCACCATTTCTTCCGGGCTGACGAAGCGATTGTGAAAAATCACCTGGGATTCCACGCCCACTTCCTTCGCCAGCGCTTCCAAACTATCGCGGTACTTGTCTCCCTCGCGACGCAGGATGTGTGGGTGCGTCGCACCAGCAACGATGTAGACAGCATTCGTGTGTTTGGACAAAATCCGCGGCAGCGCTTGGATTACGTTTTCGATTCCCTTATTCGGCGAAAGCAAACCAAAGGTAAGCAGAACCGCCTTCCCTTCCACGCCAAAACGATCCTTATAGAAATTTGGATCGAGGAAGGGCAGATCCGGAACTCCGTGCGGCACGATGTCGATCTTGCTGCCCGGTACCTTGAAGATTTCCTGCAAGAACTGGGACGAAAGCTGGCTCATCACAATGAGCCGGTCTGACAGCTCTGCGATCTCCTCCATCACCATCAATTGGTCCGGGTTCGGCTCGCGCAGAACAGTATGCAGCGTTGTCACCACCGGCATTTTCAGACCCCGCAGCAGGTGCAGAATGTGGCTTCCTGCGGGACCGCCGAAAATTCCGTATTCGTGCTGCAAACACACCATGTCGATGTTGTTGAAGTTCAGAAATTCTGCAGCGTCTTGATAAGACTTCACCTCATCCTGAGCGAGCGACCATCGCACGCGTGAGGGATAGTCGTATCCCTGTTCGGTATCGTTGACCGGCAGCGCCAACAGTCGTGCCGTCCCATACTCAGCCGAAATGGCGCTGCACAGATCCGTGGTGAACGTCGCGATTCCGCAATGACGAGGGAGATAGTTTCCGATTACGGCGATTCGGCTCGGCAAGGATGGCTTTGATCTCGGCTTCGCTTGTGATTCGATTCGAACCATCGCAGGCCCGTCCCGCATCAGCAGACGCGGGGCAACAACTTGTAACGAAGGCTTCGGTAGCACGGTGGTCGGCAGCGGCATGGATCCTCTTGAACCTTGGCGAGAAACAGCGACGAATGGGCTATCCAGATCACGCAAAAGCGGCGCAGGAGCTTCGAACAGCCGAAGGCTAGTTTCTGCGCATTTGGCTTTGAAATGGTGTTGCGTCCACCGGTGGAGTCTTCTCTTGCGAGTATCCACGACAGTGTGTTTGCAAACTGGTCAATATTGACCAGTCTGCCCGGTGCTGAATGTGAGCTTCAGTTCCTGAGGATTTTTCCGGCAACAAGTCATTGGGCCGCGGGACGGCAGTGATTACATGCCTTTGTAAGGTTCGTACAGAGGCTCATGCAGCCCGGGCTTTTCAGAGTAGGGTCGGTACTGCGATTTTCGCAGGGCGGACTCTTGGTCGAATGGTTTATACGTCGGTTCGAGCGGCGAGGTCTGTTCGTTGCCGGGTGACACTTCCGAAATTGCCCGCGGTGCTCCTGGTGTTTTGTTCGGGTCCGTTGCAGTCTGCTTCGGGATAGGTTGATCGAAGATATCGGGCATAGGAGCAACTCCTCGGAACCGCGGCACTGGTTCTTCGTCTTCTTCGTGGAGCAATGATGCGCTCTGCCAAAGATTTCAGACTGGTCACTATTGACCATCTTATTTAAGAGTAACCGCTCATTGTGGAAACCATGAAAGTAGAAATCGTGAAAGCCAAGAAGAAACTGGCTTTGTCGGTTCGTTGCCCTACATGCGGCGCAAGGCCGGGAGAAAAGTGCGAACTGAGCACCGGCCTCCCGCGCACGGAGCCGCATCGGGACCGGCGTCTAGCCGGTGCGGACAAATAGTTCTCAGAACCTAGGCTGGCATCGGTTCGGAGGCTTTGGTTCCCGTGCGGTCCAAAGCATTCGCGAATCCCTTCTTTTGCAGCGGCACACTTCCGCTTCGTATCAATTCTGAAGCAAGACCGGTCTGGCTTCTGTTAGCCTTTGGCCCACGAGGCGTCGTTCTGCAATGTCCGCCGCGCTTTAACGCTGTCCAGATAACAACTCTGTTGCATGTGCCGCGAATGCGCGGAAACAGTCACGTAGGGCACACCGAGGAAATGCCGGGTAGCGATTTCAGTGACTTCCAGACCATTGAAGTGCTGCTCGGTGACTTTCGCGATGATCCGCCTCATTGCGCTTTGTATCTTGGTGGCGCCGATGGAGCCGAGGAACTGTCGCCTTGATTTCCCCCGCCATGAAAAAGAAATTCCATCCCGCGGCGTGAATCTTATGATCGAGCGCCAATCCGTTCAGGACCTTGACCAGACTCCATTCCCGGAAGCACGGCTCAGTCTCGAATCCCGACAACCGAGGCATTCCCGGCCACTCCTTCATTAGAATCGTGCCCACTTGAATGGTTTCCGACATAAGTGCAGACCCTTCTCGCTGTTTCTATTTTGGCGCGGGATGCCAACAAAAACTGCTCAAAAGTGACCACTCTTTACGGCCGTTGCACTAGCTCAGCGTGGCGAGACGGGCGATTTGTGCAATAGGCGTGAGTTCGGGGACTATACTGACGCAAGATGCCTCACGCGCCAGCCAAGAAGAACGGCGGATTCAATCCTGATGTCTTTCTCGCCACCATCGGCGACGGCAGAAAGATCCTCGCGATCGCGAAAAAGCAGAGGATCTTTGTGCAAGGGGACGACGCGGACGCCGTCTTCTATGTGCAAAAAGGCAAAGTGAGGCTCACCGTAGTTTCCAAGATCGGCAAGGAAGCAACGATCGCGATCGTCAATCAGGGAAACTTCTTCGGAGAGGGTTCGCTGGCGGGCCAGCTCCTACGCATGGGCTCCGCTGCAGCCATGACCGATTGCGAAATTCTTCGCGTAGAGAAGAAGACGATGATGGATGCCCTTCATCGCGAGCCCGCGCTCTCTGAGATGTTCGTGGCCTATTTGCTGGCACGGAATATCCGCTACGAAGAAGATCTTGTCGATCAGCTTTTCAATTCCAGCGAGAAACGATTGGCTCGGGTGCTCCTGCTGTTAGCTCATTTCGGCAAGGAAGGCATTCCCGAAACTGTGGTTCCGAAAATCAGTCAGGAAACGTTGGCTGAGATGGTGGGAACCACACGTTCGCGAGTCAGCTTCTTCATGAACCGATTCAGAAAGCTGGGCTTCATTCATTACGCCGGCGGCTCCGAAGGCGCGCTGCAGGTCCACAGCTCGCTGCTTAACGTAGTTCTCCACGACTAAACTCCCACAGACTTTTAAAAAGAGCACGAAGAGAGGGCACCCTAAACTTCAGGATGCCCCCAGTGGATTCAACCGTTACAAGCACTTCTCGTCGCGGCCTCTGACTTATTTCGGTTTTTCATCCTGAGACTTCTTCTCTTGCTGCTTGTTTGCTTCCGGTCTGGTGTGTTCTGTCTGCTGCGGCGCAGGCCGCAATTCCGGGGCTGCCGCGCGCTGAGGTTGCGAACGTTCGCTCTGCACAGCTTGTGGCCGCTGCGTCGGGTCATCCCGGCCAGGCTGAGGACGGTTTTGCGGCTGCGCTGTCGATGGACGATCCGGCTGTGCGGTCCGATTGCTGGGTTGTGATGCCGGCACACGATCCCGATCCGTCTGTCGTTCCGGAGCACTGGGAAGGCTGTTTGCTTCTGGCTTGTTCGATGCAGGCTGGTTCGGCCAGGCAGATGGCGCGCGGTTCGCATCTGGCTGACTCGGCGCGGGCCGATCAGCACGAGCAGGACCGGTTTCCGGACGCGCGACCGGCGTATTGGCGGGTGGCTGAACTTCTGCGCGCTTCGCCGGCGCGTTATAAGGCGTCCCCACTGGTTTCGCGTGGACGACGGCCCGGTCGCTGAACTCGCCGGGCTTGGGAGTGGCGGCGACTGTTGGCGTGCCGTGATTTAACGAAGCCCGCTGATCCGGGTTCGTGCGTGCAGCCTGCGCATGTTGCATCTGAGCGGCCACAGGCGGAATGTGCCGCTCCTGCGCTACAGACTCTTGCTGAGATGTTGGACGCACATTGATGCCGCCCTTGCCGCCGTTGTAGCTGACGCGGTTGATCGTCGTGCTATTGATCACCGTCGTGTTGTACACGTTGTGAATGTTGGTGACGTTCACGTTGTTCACCGAACGGTTGTAGTAAAACTGCCCGTTCTGCCACCGTCCGCCCTGGTAGCCATCCCCGAAGTAGCCATAGCCGTAACTGATGCCTCCGTAGAAACCGACCTGCTGACCCCAATAGCCGTTGTAAAAGACAAACCCATTTCCGCCCCAACCCCAGTACGCAGGAGTCCAGAGCAGACCTGGCTCTGGCGCCATGACCCATGTGCCTGGCACCCAGTAGTAGCCGTAGTCGTCATCGGCGTAGGCCCAATACCCGGGTGTCCATATATAGCCCTCGGATGGGCAAAGGGGTTGCTCGTACACCGGCAACTCCGGTGGAGCGAAAGAGATCGAGACACCGATCTGTGCGTAAGCTGTCGCTGACATTGCGAAGAGGACGAGCGCAAATAACGGTGAGCGAATTGAGTGGATGATGCGCATTTTAGATTTCCTTCTGTTCGATGATCCTTCGCATCCCGGTAATGCTCTGCGGCTGCGGGCTGCGCGGATGGAGGGGGATGACTTGCAGAACGAGGTGTACTGCGGAGCTGTCTCGTTCGCAAATGATCCTGGTAGAGACCTTCTCACGCCACCAGGGTCGAAGTCTGAGCAAGAAAGCTCAGTTCGATCAAGTGTCGAGCCACAAAGTGGCTATCGTAGTTCCGCATGATCGAATGCTTTGACACAAGCAGCCGGAAGATCGCCGACCCTCGCGCCCACAACCTCCCAGGCAATCGGCGGCAAATAACGCAGGCGAGCCGGTTCAGTGGCCTTGTCTTGCCGATGGCCGCAGGACAGACAGATCGCACCCACTTGCCGGATGTTGGTTTCTTTCGATATTTCATTTTCGCGAACCGCAGTCCATCCGGCGACAACCGGTCCGGCGCACAAGTCACAGGGATAAATTGAGAGATGGAGCTGTTGTCTTGTCATTGAGACCTCGCGGAAGAAGAATCTCCGGATCAAATCCTAAGATTCCACGATCGGGATTGCTGGTCTGTATTGCTCGTTTCCTTCAGCAAGAGACGCGGGAAAAGACCAACGTCGATTTGGGAGAGGTCCTCGATCAAAGACCAACGTCGATTTGGGAGAGGTCCTCGATCTTGGAGTGCTGTTAAAAGAGAGCAAAATTGACCATCTCTGGAGTTAACAATGTTCGATACTTAAACTGTGGAGACCGCGCCACCGTCGCAGAAGCGAATATTGTCGGTCCCATGCCCTGTTTGCAAAGCCAGGCCGAAAGAAAAATGCACCATGACAACTGGACATCCGTCGGAGAAGACACATCTCGACAGAGATCTGGCAGCTACCAAGGCTCCCCCTCCTGAAAGATCGGTGGCAGCCGCGTTCCGATCGGTGCGGGCGCTCACCAAATCTGGCTTCCGCGTCTTGTTCCACCACAAGTAAAGGGAAACGATGCCCTTAAGACAAGATTACGTCCGAAAATCCATCTTCTTTCAAATCCATAAGGATGGCAGCGCAGTCGATGGCGTGAGCTACGACAGCCTGCGGGAGGCGTCTGCGGCGCTAGAGAAATCAGCCCAAGGAGGCGAGGTAACGGCCGTCGACCGGTTCGATCGAGTTGTTCGTCGCTACACCTCTGACGAATGTCGCGCCGCTCTGAATTCACGCTCCCAAACGTAAAAGCTCACTTCAACGGTTCCTCGCGATCTATCGCTCATCCTTGTCGTGCTTCTTTCCTATCAAGCCGTAACGGGGCTGAGCGACTTCCCACACTCCAGACAAATGCGCTTGGCTCGTGGCGTGATCAACCCGCAAAACGGGCACACCCTCTGCAGTCGAACTTCCGAGAGTTGCGGCTTGAGTTTCTTCAGCAATGTTCCGAGGGATGACCAAGCGGAAGCCAGACGCCGGCGGAAAGAAGGACGATACGATTCCATTCGGTTGCACCTTTGCGTGGCTTCGCCGCTGCTGAGCAATCCACGACAATTCAACCATGACACGCGAGCGTCCATGAATCTGTTCAGGATTGCTCACATTGCGTTCGGTGGTCAGCCCTCGATCGTTCATCCCTGGAATCGAACACTTGCTTTGGAACTGAGCAATTCAGACCAGCAATCGTTTCCCATCTGAGCGATCATGATTCCAGAGAAGAACACTTCCTCTCTCTCTTTCAGGTCCTTGATCTAAGTCAGCTATCTGAAGCTCTCTCCTCTTAGTTAGGCGGTTCGCAAAGGAAAAACAAATGAAAAAAGCAATGTCACTGATGTTGATGAGCGTCATGGGACTCGTAGGAACATACGCTTGGGCAGGATCCGGGCGCGAAGATACCGTGGACCGCCTACAAAAGTCGGTTGAAGTCCTGCACGCGATTATGTCGACACCCGACAAAGGCATCCCGGAAGAAGTCCTGAGCAACGCAAAGTGCATCCTGGTGGTGCCCGACCTGATTAAGGGCGGTTTCATCGTTGGCGGCAAGCACGGACGAGGTGTGGCCACTTGCCGTACTGCCGAAGGTTGGAGCGCGCCAGCATTCGTGTCCATCGGCGGCGGCAGCTGGGGATTGCAAATCGGAGTCGAAGGTGTGGATCTGGTCATGTTGGTTATGAACGACCAGGGTTTCCAGCATCTTCTTTCGAGCAAGTTCGAACTGACGGGTGAAGGTTCCGTCGCGGCCGGCCCGGTTGGCCGTCATGCGTCCGCCGGAACGGACTGGAAGATGAACACGGAAATGCTGACTTACTCGCGCTCCAGGGGGGTATTCGCCGGCCTGACGCTCGAGGGTGCAGTCGTGCAGCAAGACAACGACTCTACACACGCGATTTATGGCAGGCACATGATGTTTCGCAATATCCTTTCGGGGAAGGCGAAGACTCCGCGAAGCGCAGATGCATTCTTGAAGGCCGTCTCAGAAGCGGGGCAACAGGCGAAGGTTGCCGAAGCAAAAGAAGACGCGAAGTAATGGGCAACACGATTTGTGGCTGGCCGGAATCGCGTGACAGATTCCGGCCAGTTCAACAATGGTCTACACCAGAGCTGTCGTTTTTCGAAGCAGGACTTTTCAAAAGGTGAACACTATGAAAACTAGCTTCAGGAAGTATTTCTGGTCGCAGGCGGCCTGTCTTGGGTTCTGTCTTCTGCCAGTCCTGGCATTCGCTCAAGCATCGGACCTGGTCCACAACGTCGAGGCGTGCAAGGCCGGGCGTGAAACCTGCGATCACTCCAGGCTGAGTCCCGATCAAGCGGCGGATGTAGCTCTCGCCGCTCATGCGCGCAACGTTGTGAACTGTCGAAACGGCAACTCTTCGTGCGTTCGCTCAACACTCTCTGGACCCGAACGGATTGCATTGGCTGTGGCCGATCACCAGCGGAATGTGACCGACTGCAACGATGGGATGCAATCGTGCGACAACTCCAAACTGACATCATCTGAAGCCCGCGCAAATACAGCAGCCCGGCAGCAACGCAATCTCAACGCCTGCAAGGATGGGTCGGGGGCTTGTGATCACTCTGCTCTGACTCCAGCGAATGTTGAGGAAGTGAACAGCGCCAGGCGACAACTCAATGCAACCGATTGTCAAAATGGTGCCGGACTATGCGATCACTCGACGTTAACTCCTTCTCAAAGCAGGGACACAACCGCGGCAGAGCACCAGCGCAACGCTCAGAATTGTCAGAATGGCTGGGACGAGTGCGACCACTCTCAACTCACTCCTTTGCAAGCGAAACAGACTGCCTACTCAGAGCACCAGCGCAACCTTTCTGCCTGTAAGGACGGCGAAGCGGCCTGCGACTACGCGCAACTGACTCCGGTTGAAACCAAGTTTCTGGCTGACGCCGAGCATAAACGCAATTACATAGCTTGCCTCAAGGGTTACGGCTATTGCGATCCCTCCCGCCTTACGGTTGAGGAAGCTCGCACGATTCACCCGGGCGATTGAGGCGCGCTTTGTTTAATCCGCCAAAGACTGCTCAACCCCCGCTCCGGGCCTCGGGTTGGTGCGCTGAGAGGATAGAACGTGCGCTTGGAGCCAGTTCGTAGAGTGACGGGCACCAGAATACGGCGACTGAAAGTAGCTAAACGCAGTCTCGCGTCAGCACACGATTGCGTCCCTACCGCCGTCCAGCGGGGCAGTGAACTGAATCATGTGCAGATCGTGGGTTGGTGTCGATTTTCTGAAACTTCGTGATTGCCACTAAAGCTAAGAAGAGAAACGGGTAGGCACGAGGAGACTCGAACTCCTGACTCGACCGTTTCAAGGTCCCAAGTATCTTACTTACAACAACCTACATGGATGCGGGAGGCGGCAAGTACTCGCAAAGACGTCTCAGGATCAACATTCATGGGGTGGATTCTTGGTGTGAGATCATTTGTAAGGACAATCGAATCGGGGGGCTGTGGATAGTCGCGCCCTCCTCAAAGGCTTGCGAAAGGTACACCACTTTTCCCGAGTCGTTGATGAGATTGAAGCTGGCCGGCGGTAGATCCGCGTCCGCGAATTTGAAAGATAGATTCGGCGGGGCTCAGCGCGTGTCGCGTGTGCACTGATCCATGGGCTTCCTGAGTCTACCGGGGATGCGCTCGCGACATAGCAATCTGCCCGCCGGATTGGAAGTATGGCGTGAGCGTCGGTGAGCTGCCCGAAGCTCCCGTAAGAAAGGTGAAATACCCCTATGCATTGGGACGCGAAAGCAGGCATGCGAGTTCGCCAGTCAGAATGAAACTCGCGTCGATCAATACGGTTTGCATTTGGGTTCTGCTGTTCGTGTTCCTGACTTGCACGAATCCGGCAGTGGGCTACTCGGTCTTGACGCACGAAGCGATCGTTGATGCTGCCTGGGACGTCAGCATCCGCCCCCTTTTGTTGCAGCGTTTCCCGAATGCCACTCCCGAGGAACTGAAAACAGCGCACGCGTACGCGTATGGCGGCGCCATCATACAGGATCTCGGATATTACCCACACGGTAGCCATTTCTTCAGCGACCTGACCCATTACTGCCGAACCGGAGACTTCGTTCTGGCTCTGCTCCGAGATTCCCAGGACTTGAATGGTTATGCATTCGCGATCGGTGCGCTCTCTCATTACGCCGCCGACATTGCTGGTCATCGGATCGGCATCAATCCATCCGTACCTATTCTCTATCCGAAGTTGGAGAGCAAGTACGGCAAATTTGTGACCTATGAACAAGACCCGCTGGCGCACATAAAAGCGGAATTTGGATTTGACGTGCTGGAAGCCGCAAGGCAGCCAGACGGTCCCCCCCACAGATCTTCAACGGTCTTAGTTGGGCGACTGATCGGGCCTTTTCGTGGCGGGCCGGGCTGTGGCTGTGGCTGGCGTGCCCACACAACGCAGGAGACACCGTCTACAGTTTCGACACCATCGATGTAGACGGAAAACCAGAAGTGCTGTTCAAGTGCTTGAAAAGATTGGTCGGGGAGAGAGGATTTGAACCTCCGACCCCCTGGTCCCGAACCAGGTGCTCTACCAGGCTGAGCCACTCCCCGACGATTGCGCGGCGCGGAAGAAATTCTGCGCGCCTTTGAAACTGCAGACGTACACGAAAATTATAGCACCCGGGCCGCATCGGTCCTGACCATCGAAGCGGGAGCGTCCTTAGCCGTCGTCGCGTCCCGTCGTCGCGACCCGTCGTCGCGTCCTCGCATTGCGCCACGCGGATTCTCTCCGCAATGCTGGCCTCGAATTCTCAGATGGTCGTCCCGGTTGTGCGAAACATTTCTCCCCGCTACGATATTCCTTCGCCGTAACTATCCCATGAAGACTGCATTCACCGCGCGACGGCTCTACACGCCAACCGAACAGATCGAACAACCTCTGCTTGTGGTCGAGGATGGACGAATCACCGAAGTCGCTCCCCGGGCGGGCATGGCGGTCGCCGACCACACAACGATCGTCGACTTCGGGGACGCCACGATTTCGCCGGGATATCTCGACATACACATCCACGGCGGCGCTGGAATCGATGCCATGCGGGCTGCTCCATCCGAATTGCCGCGGCTGGGAAAATTCCTCGCATCGCATGGCGTGACTGCTTATTTCCCGACCACGGTCGCGGCGCCGCTTGACGCGACCTGCGCGGCTCTTTCGCAACTCGCCGGCGTGATCGAGGCTGCCAAGAACAACGAGGATGCTTCGGTGCAGGCGCGGCCGCTGGGAATCCATCTCGAGGGCCCGTTCTTGAGCCACAAGCGACGAGGGGTGCATCCGCCGGAGTATTTAATCGCTCCGACGGTTGAGATATTCGATCGCCTTTGGCAAGCTGCCCGCGGTCACGTGAAGGTGTTAACGATTGCGCCAGAGATTCCCGGTGCGATGGAGGTCATCCGAGAAGCGGCCCGGCGGGGAGTGTGCGTCAGCATTGGGCATTCCGACGCTGAAATGCAGGTTGCGAAAGACGCGGTTGCCGCGGGGGCGCGGCACGCCACACATACCTTCAACGCCATGCGGCCGCTTGACCATCGCCAGCCCGGAATACTCGGCGAAGTCCTCAGCGATGACAGCATCACCGCCGATCTGATCGCCGACGGAATTCACGTTGCGCCCGAGGTCGTGAAAGTGTTTCTTCGGTCAAAGGGAGTGGAACGCGCCGTCCTTATTACGGATGCGATCTCGGCCACCGGGATGCCGGACGGGCAATACCAGCTCGGTCCGATTCTCGTGGAGGTCAGAGACGGCAAGTGCACCGCGAACGGCAGTCTTGCCGGCAGCGTGTTGACCATGGATCGCGCCGTACGCAACGTGACTCAATTTTCGAGCTGGAGCTTGCGCGAGGCCGTACGGGCTGCGACCTTCAATGCCGCGCACGCGGTTGGATTGTCAGGAGATTATGGAATTCTCGCGCTGGGAGCACGAGCCGACTTCAATGTGCTGAGTTCTTCCGGCGAAGTGATGAAAACGATCGTTGCAGGTCGCGGATATTAGTTGTTCGAGGGAAAGCTGCCCGAGGAGTGAAAGTCAGGTTCTCTAGTTGGGCTTGCGCCGTTTTGCTTCGGTCAGGTGTTGCAGAAGCATCAGTTCATCGGCGCGCGAGAGTTGATCGAGAAAAGTTTTGCCAGTCTTTGGCTTGTCATCGCTTGCGGTCGTCACCGTGCCGGCTTGCCGCAACTTGTCGCCGAGTTCCGGGTCGTTATTCATCACTTCAGAATAGAACCAGAGAAAGTGGCGCATTTGGTCGAGTGCCACTCGCAGAGTCTCGATCGGCTCAGTCTCCGACAACGAGTTCAATGCTTCCATGAGTTCCGGGTCAGTCGGAGCCTGCATAGCGGCGCAATTGAGCTCTTGCTGGATGGTACGCAAGTCTTCGGTGACGCGCGCGATTCGGAGATGTAAATCGTCCATGTCGTCGAAAGCCATTCTTTCGCCTAACCACCATCTCATCGGCAGCGTGGGGTTAATAGATGTCCCACGGGCATGCGCTTTCGTAATTCTCGCGATTACTTTGGTCCGGAAAAGGTCACTGTCAGGAACCGGGCGATGGGCGGGCCGTTTCAGGCGCGCGCAGAGCGGATCTCAGGCACGGTAACGATGCGTCGGCCTTCAGCAGGATTCTCCACGGCAAAAGTGAGGGCGCGGATCATTTGCTCCAACGTAACCAGTCCCAGGCGCTTTGCACCCTCTCTAGTCGCGGGCAGGAGCTCTGCAATTTTGTACATGGGAATCAGCACATACGGCCACCAATGGCCGGGACCGAGCACATACCAGGGGCGCAGGATCGTAGTGTTTAATCCTGCCGATTCGATGGCGGCTTCGCACTCGGTTCGCACCGCGATGTAAGCGTGCATCATGGGTGCCGGATGCGCGACGCTGAGGTAGATGAAGTGGCGAATTCCAGCGGTTTTTGCCGCGGCGATCGCACCCAATCCCGAGGGTAGATCGATTTGGCGGAATTGTGGAGCCTTGGCAGGGCTGGGGTGGGCAACGCCGACTAATTGAACGAAAGTATCGGCGGGAGAAATTTGCGCGGCGTAACTCTCGCCGTCGAGCGCATTGCCGAACACCGGAGCGCAGCCCGGAGGAAGCTTCTTTTCGGAACCCGCGCGAATGAGAGCCCGCACTTCGTGCCCACGGTCCAGCAGTCGAGAAACCAGCCGCTGGCCCATATACCCGGTTCCGCCGGTGATGAATACACGTCGCTGTTCTGACACGTCCCAATCCCTCCAATGAGGAAATCAACCTTCAGTACGGAGGAACCACGCCCCTGGATTGCTAAGGAAATTGCGCCAGATTCTAGACCGAAGCGGCTGCGATTGCCAGAAAATGTTCAGCCTGTGATACAAACTCGCGATGCCTGTGCCCGATAGCCAAGGCCGTTCCAGCGAAGGACTCGTCCGCGCAATCGGACGCTGGAGCCTCGTCGCGCTCACCGTGAATTGCATTCTCGGGAGCGGCATCTTCGGCTTGCCGTCACAGGTCGCCAATTTGCTTGGCCGCGCAAGCCCATGGGCGGTGCTTCTTGCCGGCGCGGCAATGTCGGTCATCATTGCCTGTTACGCGGAGGTTGCCTCGCAGTTCGCACAGACCGGCGGCACCTACATTTACTGTCGCGAAGCTTTTGGGCGATTTACCGGGCTGCAGGTGGGATGGATGATGATGCTGAGCCGCATCACGGCGTGTGCGGCGAACGCGAATCTGCTGGTCATTTATCTTGGCGAATTCTGGCCGCGGGCGACGCAGCCTGCCCCGCGATTCGTAATCATCACCTTACTGCTCGGACTCCTGCTGCTGATTAACTATCGCGGAGTTCGCGACGGGACGCTGGTCAGCAACTTCTTTGTTGTTGCAAAGCTGCTCCCCCTGGTGATCGTTGGCCTGGCCGGTGGCTACTATCTCGCGGCGCATTCTGCCGTCACTCAGTCAGCCGTTCACTCCGACGTGGAAGCCTGGCGCACGGCAATGCTGCTTCTGTTTTTTGCCTACGGCGGATATGAGGCGGCAATGAACCCCATGGGGGAGGCGCGCAATCCCAAGCGCGACGCGCCCTTCGCGCTATTCGTGGCGCTCGCGATCGTCACTCTCATCTACACACTCTTACAATGGGTCGTGATTGGGGTGCTTCCGTCGACGATGCATACCGATCGACCACTTGCCGAGGCGGCAAGGATCGTGTTGGGGCATGGTGGCGCTTCGCTGGTCGCGCTTACAGCCATGGTCTCGGTGTATGGCTATCTCAGCGCGAATTTCCTGACAGGTCCGCGCGCGACGTTTGCGTTTGCCGAGCAGGGAGACTTTCCAAAGCTCTTCGCTGCCGTACACCGCAAATTCAGAACTCCGCACATTTCGATCGCCGTCTTCGTCGTGCTCTGCTGGGTACTGGCACTGGCCGGCAGTTTTACATGGAACGTGACGCTATCCGCAGTTTCGAGGCTTTTCTACTATGGAGCGGTGTGCGCAGCCGTACCCGCACTTCGCCGCAAGCAGCCAGGAGCAGCGTGGTTGCGCCTTCCTGTGGGGCCAGTCTTCGCCGCGGCCGGCGTCGTGATATGTCTCCTGTTGCTGACCGGCGCAGACTTCAGCAAGTCACTGATATTGATCGCCACGATCGTAGTTGCCGGACTGAACTGGCTCGCCGTACGTAAGAACCCATAAGGGCCGCTAGGTGCGCTGCTCGAGTTGTAACAGAGTCTTCTTTCTATCCATCCCCCAGCGGTAGCCGCCCATGCTTCCGTCCTCGCGGACCACGCGGTGGCATGGAATCTCGACCGCGACGGGATTCGTGGCACAGGCGCGCGCGACCGCCCGGCACGCGCTGGGCTTTCCAATAGCCTTGGCGACCTGGCTATAGGATTTCGTTTGCCCGAATGGGATCGACTGCAAGTACGTCCACACGCGGCGTTGGAACGCCGTGGCACGGATATCCAAGGGCAACGATGCATCGAGGTCTTTGCCGCTCAGGTGCCGGAGCAAAGCATCGATCCACGAGCACAGACCGCCCTTGTCTTCCTTTCGCGCAGCGAAGGGGAATTCGCGTTTCAAGCCTTCGAGCAACTCGCCATCCGTGCGGGCAAACTGAATGGCACAGATGCCTCTGTCGGTGGCGGCGATCAGCATGCGTCCGAGAGGCGAATCTGCACATGCATAACGGACCGACGCGGCAATCGCCCCCCGGCGGTATTTGTCGGGAGTCATTCCCAGTTGCGAAGCCGTGCGCTCGTAGAGCCTGCTGCTCGATCCGTACCCTGCGTCATACATCGCGCGAGTGACCGAATCCCCGGCTTGCAGATTTCGTTTCAGCAAACGCAGACGGCATGAGTCGGCGTAGGCCCGCGGCGTGATGCCGAGAATGGCCTTGAAGCGCCGCTGTAAGTGAAATGGGCTCTGATGGAATTCTTTCGCAAGACGGTTCAGGGTCAAGGGCTCGTCGAGGTGCTGTTCGATGAACCGACACATCGCCTTCACGCTGTCCGACTCTGTCCCGCGAAGCGCCTTGGGACGGCAGCGGAGGCAGGCGCGATATCCAGCCTGTTCCGCGGCTTCCGGCTGGGAGAAAAACTTGACGTTCTCTCGCCGGGGACGACGTGCCGCGCAAGATGGACGGCAATACACTCCGGTCGACGATACTGCGAAAACAAACTCCCCGTCACGGCTGGCGTCGCGCGAGAGTACCGCGGTCCAGCGGGAATCGCCGGCAACATCGACTTTTGCTTTGTGAGATGAGCGGGCAGACATTGTTTCCAGGCTTTCTGCAGCGAGTATGGCATTGGTCGTCATAGTAAGAAAAGCTTATGCCGACGCATTTCAACGGACTATCCGGATCTTGCGGTCAAAGCAAAAGTTGAGGGCGTGAACTTCGCAAGGCCGGTAGTGGCTCAATTCAGAGTTTCTGATGGCATTGCTTTGCTCGTCGATTGTGCCGTTCTGCGCGCAGCCGTTCTGCTAGCGGAAGGATCTCCGCTACGACGCTATCTGCCGCGGGAGATCCCTCGACCCGCTGGCAAAACGCGGGATCTTCGTGATGACACCTCCGCGTCAGAGTTCAAACTGAGCCACTGCCCAAGGCCGCAACGTTGCACCCGACTCGAAGAACAATTACAGTTCCCCTGAGCAATTTTCATTATGAATAATCGAGGAAACCCCATGCAGAAGACTCGCCGGATCCTTCTCGTTGTACTGATGTTATCGATGACAGTCGCGGTTGCGGCGCAGAGTTCCACGGACGCAATGCCCGCTGAAATGGCGCCGCACGTACTCACGGCGGAACAAGTCAAGAAGGCGGTGCCGTCGGAATATTTCTTCCGTGGCCAGAAGGCGCCTGTCCAACTACGCAATGCGGTTGGTTTTCAGCTCGCGGACAGCAAGATGATGCTGGCTGCCCTGGTGGATGCGTCGGGATACTCAACCGCCATCCAGCAGAAGTACCAAGGCTTGCTTATCACGGAGGCAAAGCTCGTAATTGGCGGTTCGAAGCTCGCGCCGGGGGAATACGGCTTTGGCTTTACCTCGGACGGCAAGTTTGTCGTTATGGATGTAGCCAACAGCGATGTGCTGTCGGAAGCGGCACACGTCGAGCAAACCTTGCAGCACGCGGTTCCGCTCAAACTGGTGGAGGATGGCGCAGGTTACAAGCTTTATGCAGGAAAGAAGTGGATCGGCATCAAGACGGAATAACGTTCCGAGCTAGTGCGACAAGGGCTGGAACGATCCCATGAGAGCCGAAATTCCAGCCCGTTTGCGAATTTCGTTCAACAGTGCGCTGGCAGCGTTTTGATAAGTCTTACCGGGGTCCGATGGATCGGACCAGACCGCGTCGTACACGATCTGCGCGGCATCCTTCAACTCGATGCGCAACGCAGCTTCGTAGACATCTAACCGTTCCTGAAGCAGTTGATAGCAGCCCCCACAGATCTCAGCCTTCGCGGGCGCTGCTTCATGATTCTCGTCAAACTTGCAGACTGCTTCGGGCGTGTCGAGCGCATCCGCGTGAGCTTCACGAAGCTGAGCCTTGAACTGGCGAAGAAACTCTTCCCGCTCCTGCTCGAGGACCGCCGTATCGGGCACGGGATCGGCAGCGGCCTGAGCTGGTTTCGGCGGAATCTTGGGTACAACCGGCGATACGCGTTCGTTGTGCTTGCAAGTTGGGCAGACATCTATATCGGCGGGATAATAAAGATGGCATTTCGAACAGGGTAATCCGTATCCGGAAGGCTTTCGTGCTGCAGGCTCAGGGGCCACGTCCACGCGGCGCGCAACCGCCTCTTTCGCCAGTGCCGCTGAAGCGGCGCTTCCGCTCATATTCTGGGATTGCGTTACGTTCGCACTCATCGTAGTTCCCCTAAATTCCGGATCTGCCTGAACGTCAGTGTATGAACGAACTGACAGAGAAGCTATTTACCTTGGTACAACAACCAGTGCTGACCGTGCGGACACAACGGCTCGGCATTCTCTACCGCGAGTTCGTGTCCTTGATGAGCTTCAGAAGCTCTTCGCGGCGAGCGCGGTAGAGCGTTCGCTCAGGATCAAGCCGGGACGCGACCTCCAGTTCCGAGAGAGCTTCCTGATACCGGTCCATACTCATCAGGCATGCCGCGAGAGAATAGTGATTTTCCGCAGTCGCGTTCACGCGAAGAGCCTCACGAAACTCTCTCTCAGCGGCATGGAATTGCTGCTGCTGAAAGAGCGCCGTGCCCAGCAAGTGGTGAGAAACGTCTGAATCCGGATTGAGTGACACCGAGATGCGGAGTTCATGCACGGCTTCTTCGAGCTTGTTGTCGAGCAGCAGAGCTTGTCCCAGGATTCTGTGTTCGTTGGCGCCGGCAGGGTTGTCGTGCACCGCCAGCTTTAATTCATCGACCGCTCGCTCGTACTGGTTCTTCGCCATGTAGGCGCTGGCCAGACAAGCGTGACCCTGCTGCCAATCAGGATGCTGCTTGTAGAGTTCCTTCATTTCGACGATGGCCGCATCGAACTTTCCCTCGTCGCAGTAGGTATTTCCCAGATTATTTCGGACGGATGCCTCTTCGGGAGCGAGGCGTTTGGCTTCACTGTATTCAGCCACGGCCGCCGGGAGATTGCCTTCTTCGTGCCGGATCAAGCCCAGGTTCGAGTGAGCTTCCCAGAATCCCGGCCTCAGCCGGATGGCCTCTTCATAGGCGGCTACGGCACGCGGCAGGTAGCCGGCTGCGTGCAATGCGATCCCCAGGTCATAAAACGTGTCGGCGTTGTTGTGGTCCCAAATCAGCGACTCTCCGTAAGCGTGGATTGCCGCCTGATATTGCCCGAGGGAGTAGTGGCCGAGGCCGAGGTATTGATAGGCTTCCGAATTTTTCGGATCGATGCTGAGAGCGGTACGAGCTTCGGCAATCGCGTTCGGTCCGTCGTCCAGCCGATAAAAAAGATATGCCAGCGCGCTGTGGTTCTCGGCGAGATCGGGCATCAGGCGCAGGGCCGATTCCAGTTCGTCATATGCATCGTCCCAAAGCTCTTGCTGGCGAAGCATCTGGCCCAGGACAAAATGCAGAGCCGGATCGTCGGGCTGCGAACTCGTGAGTCCCCGAAGCTCGACTTCGGCTTGATGAAAATGCTGTTGCTTCGCCTCTGCCGCAGCCTTCAACAACGGCGCCGGAATTCCGGGACCGATCTGCGCGGACTGCACGTTTCCTGAAGACACGGCGCGCATCAGATCTTTTCCTGCGCCGGCGGATTCAAGCTGTTTCAATTCCGAGTTTGTCGGCAAAAACGCCAGTCCACGTTGGGAAACCAGAACCGTGAGATGTGCGCCGGGAACTCCACCTGTCAGCCAAGCGGCAAGCTGAGCGGTGGTCACAGGGTGAGTTTTATCGGCTTGGCCGAATGCGGCGACAGCCGCTAGAAACAAGATGACAAAATATGAAGATGCCTTGACTCTCACCGGACTCCCCAACTCGTGAATTGGCTTGCGGGTAGCGGATCTTCGAGGAGTGCGAGCGTCACTCGTTTCCGAATTCCCTTCTGAAACATAGCCCGGCATCCAAGGCACAGGTAAGGTCACGGAGGTAACTTTGCGGCCGTCTCCTCACACCAAGGATTGCACCGCGAATCGGAAGCGAGGTGTGATTTCGATCACGGCGGACGGTGGCGTAGCGCACCGAAAGGTCGCGCAGCAGCAGCTAAAACATTGAAAATGCTGCACGATGCCCAAACGGGAATCGCCGCAGCTTTGACTCCTCGTTCGAATAGCGTATGATCTATGGTTGTTGTATCTCCGGAGGCTCCGATGTTAGAAGGTCTATTTCAACCGATGCACTTGCTGGTCATCTTCTTTATTGCCCTGCTGGTGTTCGGTCCGAAGAAGTTGCCCGAGCTCGGCAAAGGTCTGGGCGAAGGCATTCGCGCCCTCAAGGATGGCATGAAAGACGGTGCCACGGCGCAGGCTTCGACCGACCAAACCAAGAAGACAGACGTCAAGAGCTAGGCCGACTCCTCGTCGAGAAACGTCGCCGGAAGCACTTTCCGCCTTTTCGTCTCCGTATCCCTATTTCTGTTCTAAACGCGTTCTGGGCTCCCAACTAGCTTTTCATTCGAAATAAAAACTCTGCCAGCTGGAGGTAGTTTTGTCGCGCAAATTCGAACTATTCGCACTCATCGCGTTATCCGCTCTGTCAGTGGCTTCTTTCGCGGATCAGGTCACCCTGAAGAATGGGGATCGCTTGACCGGTACGATTGTGAAATCAGACGGAAAAACATTGGTCATTCACACGGAAGCCGCGGGTGACGTTACAGTCGCGCTGCCGTCAGTCCAGGAGATCAAGACAGACGAGGAACTGCATGTCAGCCTGAAGGGTGGCAAAACCGCCGTTGGTCCGGTCACCACGACCGACGGCAAGTTGCAGATCGCGACAAAATCCGCCGGCACCGTCGAAGCGAGTACGGATGACGTGACGACGATCCGCAACGACGCAGAGCAAACTGCCTACGACAAGTCGCTGCACCCAGGCCTCATGAACGGATGGAACGGCGGAGTCAACGTCGGCTTCTCCGTCGCCCGCGGAAATAGCGAAACCGAAAACCTGTCGCTCGCCGTGAACGCCGTTCACCCGACACTGAACGACAAGATCACCATCTATCTCAGTTCGATCGATACCCAAAATGATCTTGCCACGCCGAGCACAGTCGCGAACCTGATCCAGGCTGGCTTGCGCTACGACCGCAATCTGGCTCCCAAGGTATTCGCCTTTGGCGCCGCCGACTTCATGAGCAATGCGCTTCAGTTCCTCGATCTCCGGCAGGTCTATACGGGTGGATTCGGATACCACGCGATCAAGTCGGACGCGACGACCCTCGACTTCCTGGGCGGCGTCAACTACACGCATGAAACTTATTCGAACGGCACGCTGCTCACCGCAGGTCCGCCGCCGACATTCACTTCCTATGGAGTGACGAACCGGTTCGTCGCGTTGACCCTCGGAGAAGAACTCAACACCAAGCTTGGCAAGAGCACGGTGCTCACGCAGAGCCTGGGTTTCTTCCCGGACTTGCAGCAGAGCGGAGAATATCGGGGCACGTTCAGCCTGGGAACGGTTACGAAGATCAGCAAATGGTTTGGCTGGCAAAACCAGTTTGGCGACATCTATGTTTCCAATCCGCCGTCGGGATCGAAGAAAAACGACCTCATTCTAACCACTGGCCTGAACTTCTCTTTTACGCATTAAAAAGTAACGATAGTAACCGGCCCCGTTTCTCGCGTTTCCCCTGCGAGAAATGGGGCTTTTTCGTTTTTCAAGAGCAGAAACTTCCGCACCGAAATCACTGAAGGCATCGAAATGCACAGTAAAAACGCGCATTTCTGTGACATGTGACCTTGTACCCCGAAACGGAAAATTGGACTATGAGGCCGGAAGGATGCGGGAAAATCGGCATAAAAGCGAGGGGCTGTACTTCTGAGTTAGGGCGTTCGCCCAATTGCAAGGTTTTCTGAATTCTTCTACAAAGCTTTATCCGCAGGATATTGATTTCAGCCGACTTCGCCTGATTCAAGTCATCATTTTGCAGTTGTCTCTGGCCAGATTCCAACCGATTTGAAGAATTTTGGAGGGCTTTGCTGTCATGAGGAAATACTCCCCCTTGTTGTGTGCCCTTGTCGCGCTCGCGTGTTGTACCGGCTCATTGTTTGCGCAGGCAGACTCAAACGCATCTCGATCCATCTCGATTAGCCTCTCACCGGATGCGGCCATGGTTTCGGCTGCAGAGGCGCTGCAGTTCACGGCTCTAGTGAAAAACACTTCGCAAGTCGCGGTGACCTGGTCAGCCTCGACCGGAACGATCTCAAGCGCTGGACTTTTCCACGCTCCGAAGGTGAGCAGGGATTCGACGGTCCGGGTCACTGCTACCAGCGTTGCCGATCCCAAGAAATCTGAGACGGCGATTCTTGTCGTTCGAGCGCCTCGCGTCAATACAGCCGAAGCGAGCCACGGTCCTTCGTCGGTCACAGGCCAAATTCAGGAAAGCTTCTTCGGCGCCGATTTCCACGGCTTCGGGACGTGGCCGCCCACCGACGGACTCAAACAGGTCGCCACCCTCGGCGGCATCCGGCTTTGGGATAGCGGCGTTAAGTGGGCTCAAATCGAAACCTCGAATGGCGTCTACAACTGGGCCGAGATGGATAACTGGATGAGCAAGGCGCAAGCCCAGAACGTGGACGTGTTGTACACCATCGGAGACACGCCGAAGTGGGCTGGCTCGATCCCTCCAAAGCGGCCTTGTGGCCCGATCGGTCCTTACAGTTGCTCGTCCCCCACCGACATCAAGTCTGACGGCACTGGAGCCGACACGTACTTCTCCAACTTCATCACTGCACTGGTCAACCGCTACAAGGGGCAGATCGCATACTACGAACTCTGGAACGAGCCGGATTGCACCTGCTTCTGGAGCGGTACCAACGCCCAGATCGTTCGCATGGGCCAGGACGCAGCCGCAATCATCCGCGCCAACGATCCAAACGCGAGAATCCTGAGCCCTTCGGCTCACGGGCCAAGCATGGCCACCTGGTTTGACGGTTACGTAGCCGCCGGTGGGGCCGCGAACTTCGACATCGTCAACGCTCACATGCGCGGCGCAGGTTCGGCCAACGCCAGTCCCGAAGCCTTCCTTACGATTTATGCGGATGTGACTGCCGAAGTTCAGAAGCGCAATCTGACCGGCATGCCGATCTGGGATGACGAATACGGCATCAAGCAGGGCCAGCTTACTGATCCCGACGAATTGGCTGGATTCACGGCGCGATCGTTGATTCTTCGTGCCGGCGTCGGACTGCAACGCCAGTACGTTTATACATGGGACGGCGGCCAGCTTTATGGATTACAGGCGAATGAGTCTGGAACGGCGTGGGATACGGTTGCCGGATGGCTGATCAACCATACGATCAGCCCTTGTGTCGCCAGTGGCACGGTTTACACATGCGCCGTTGACGATGGCCTGATCGTATGGGATACGAAGCAGACCTGCAGCCGCGGAAACTGCTCAACCTCGAGCTACGCTTATCCGTCGGGTTACGCCTGGGCGACGGATATCACCGGCACGAAAACACAGTTGAGCGGCACCAATGTTGGAATCGGTTACAAGCCGATCTTCCTGACCGCGAACTAGCTCTCAAAAACAACAGCGCCCGGACATCGCAAGACGTTTGGGCGTTTTTCTTTTGTGCCTGATTTGCTGTTGATGGTTCGTTACGAGTTTGCCGGAGCAGGCGCCGTTTCTATCTTCCCTTCCCGGCGGTTTTTCTCGGCCGCTTGCGCTTGGCGCCGCAGTTGTTCGAAGAGATATTTGTGCCGCGCGGATTTGACGGCGTCGCCTCCGGACTGTGCGTAAAGCATTCCAAGCCAGCGATGCGCAGCAGCAAGCCCCGGCATGATCGTGAGAGATGTTTCAAATGCCAGGATCGCGCGCTCCCGCTGTCCCAATCGACCCAGAGCAATGCCTAAATTGAAGTGGCCCAACGGTGAAAAGTGCTGCAGGCCTACTCCCATCAATGCTTCCGACGCCGCCTCTTCGAACTTGCGTTGGCGCAGGTAAACCATGGATAGACCAACATGCGCCTCGGGACTATCGCCATCGATCTCGAGCGCTCTGTGGAACGCGCGTCCCGCATCTTCGACGCGCTTGCAGCGCAAATAGGTTTCTCCCAACCGCAAGTGCAGATTCGGCAGATGTGGCTCCGCAGCTTCTGCACGGAGAAGAGAGGCGAGGCCTTTTTCCGCGTTGCCGTCCGCCAGTTCGATGGTGCCGATCAACCAGTCCGCCCAGGGTCGAGACGCCGGAAGTTTCTCGGTCTCTGGTTTGGGCACGTCGGGCTGATCGCCATTTTTCTTTGGCTTCTCCGGCTCAAACTTCAAAACTTCTTCCAAGAGAGCCCTGGACTCGGCGCTTCTACCAATGGATAGGTAGCACTGCGCGAGTTGAAGCTTGAAGCGCATCTCTTTCGGGTTTTCACGAGCGAGTTCTTCGAGTAATGGAAGCGCTTCGTTATATTTTCGGCAGTCCATCAGATCGCGCGAAAGATTGTATTTGCATTCGCGGACCGCGCTGGCCACAGCCTTTTCCTGATTCTCCGTTTGCGGCTGGATATAACCCAACGCTACAAACTGTTCCAGAACAGCCTGCGCAGCCACGGGATCCATTCGCAAATCGGAAGAGTGCATGCCGCACTCGCCTGCCTCTTTCTCCCAGCTGGGAATACGTTCAATCTCGAGCGGTTCCTCGAAAGCCTGCACGAGAACCCTGCCGTCCATGTCTTCACCGACCGGCAATCCAAAGAGGGTGAGCACGGTGGGCGCGACGTCGAGCAACGTGGTCCCATAAATTCGTTCATCTTTCTTGATGTGCGGCCCCTTCATGCAGAAAATTCCGAAGGGGCGGTGTTGTACGGCGGGCCCCGCTGGCTCGTCCGGAATGCTTCTCGGACGCAAATGATCGGAGTGAAACCCGTGGTCTGAAACCAGGATCACAGTCGCGTCTGGCCCAGCCAGGGTCAACAAGGTCTCGAGCATCATGTCGTGGAATCGGTAAGCGCCGTCGACAACGTCTTTGTAGATCTCGAAACGATCTTCCGAAATGCCCTCCATTCGTGGAGGCCGGTAATTCATGAAGGCGTGGCAGAAGTGATCGATGCCGTTGTAATAGACGGCGAGAAAGTCCCATGGCTCATTCTTGAGGATCCACGTTGCGGCATTGTGAATCGAGCAATTCTCCGAGAGGATCTTGGCAAAAGTATTCAGAGCGCGATCTTTTTCCTGATCGACTTCTGCCGCGCGCGGAATCCAGGGCAGGATTGCTTCCTCGGTCACTTCGCCCGGATGCATGCGGAGCCGCGCAAAAGTCTCTCCCAACTTTTCGGGATGGACTGCTCCGGGAGGCAGGTTCCAAGGTTGATCGAGCGGGGCGCTCGCGTGCGGAAACAGATCGGACACCGAAATTCCATTGATCGGTTCTGCCGGGTGCCCGGCGAACCAGCCCAGCACGTGTGTCTTGAATCCGCGTTGAGTGAGGATATTCCACAGCGCTTTGACTTTCCGCGATGTCGAGGAAACCGGACGAATTCCACCGGAATGCGGATCGGGCTCCATGAAGCCATGGATGCCATGCTTATGCGGCCTCTTCCCGGTGGCGATGGAATTCCACAACATCGGCGACAGGATCGGCTGCAAGGTTGCGATGTTGCCCATCACGCCCTCGCTGATCATGCCATCGAGAGTCGGCATCAGGCCCGCATCCAACAACGGGTTCGCAACTTTCCAGTCGGCTGCGTCCCAGCCGATTAGCAGAACTTTCTTAGCGAGAGGCTGAGTCATAGAGATGTTAGGGTGTGACCTTGAATACGACTCCGTTATTGCTCGTCCCACCAGACTGCGTCGCTCCATACAAATTCCCAGACGAGTCGAAGACCAGGCTGCCGATGGCAGGAACGGAACCGTGCGTACCGTCGAACGCGTACAGGGTGGTCTGATTCCAGCTTCCAGAGGTCTTCGTCAGCTCAAAGACGGTGCCGTCAAACGCTGCGTGGACACCCGAACCAAAACCTCGAAAGGTAGCGCCATACAGATTTCCGGCCGTGTCAAAGATCAGACTGCAAAACGGAGCTGACGGGTTAAAACCATCGTACTGAAATGTGTAAATCACGCTTTCAATCCAACTGCCTCCGGATTTCGGAGTGAGTTCGAACGCGACTCCGCCGCTCTCCGAGCCTCCGCTTGTTGTAACTCCATAAAGATTCCCAGCTTCGTCAAAAATGAGACCTCCGACTGGTTGCGCACCGTCGCTGAAATTTCCCGGGTTGAAGTTATGCAGGATCTTCTCCGTCCACCCACCCGCGGACTTCGGCGACAGTTCAAATGCTGTACCCCATGTGTTTGTGCCGCCCTGCATGGTGGTGCCATACAGATTGCCAGTCTTATCAAAGATGAGGTTCGACCGGGCAATCGAGCCATCGGTGCCGCTTCCAAAGTTATGAAGAACGGTTTCAGTCCAGCCTCCTGCGGATTTGGGAGAAAGCTCGAATACTGTCCCTCCCTTAATCTCCGTTCCGTCCCCAAACGATCCGCCAGCTTCGGTAGTGCCGTAGAGATTCCCCTTCGCGTCGAAAATAAGGCTTGCAGTTGGGTATTGGCCGTCCTTGCTACCACTGAAATTGTGCAGCACCTTTTCCGTCCATGTGGATCCCGACGGAGACAATTCGTAAACCACGCCTACCCCGTTCGTGCCTCCAAGCTTTGTAGTGCCATAAAGATTTCCGGCGTCATCGAAAATCACTCCGCCCACCGGATTCGATCCGCCTGTACCCCCGTTAAACGAAATCAGAGTCTTCTCCGTCCAGGCTCCGCGCGATTTCGGCGTGAGTTCAAATACGGTGCCATTGTTGGAGCTTCCACCGTGTGCGGCGACGCCATACAAATTCCCCGCCGAATCGAAGATCACGCCAAGCGACACGGAAGCGCCGTCCGTGCCCGCAAATGAATGCAGCACAGTCTCGGTTTGTGCCGTTGCATGATTCGCGGTCAGAAACACAGTCAGGGCGAGCGCCGACAAAGCCGCTACCAGGGTCAGGGAATATCTTTGGTTTGCCATCGGCGAATCCTCCTTACGATCTGCATGATCGGTTGACTTCACTTCTTCCCTGGAGTTATGTGTGGTCATCCTGCAAAACCGGCTTCCGGGCTGGTGATATTTCCTGTTCCCGCCGCCACATTGCCAATCCGTCCGCGCCCTGGGCCAGCATGCTCAGCGAGGCTTGGCGCGGTTGCAAACGCCGCTCCGGAACAGGCATCGCTCTTGCCGTTTCAGAACTGTCTGTTGTATCTCCCGCCCCAATCTTCTTGTTCGTGACCGTCTCGTACGCGTACTCGGTGATGGTGCCGGAAATTTCCTGTTGTTCGCTGACACTCATTCGGATCCAGCCGTAATGCGTCGCGCCCTTGATCAAGAATTTCACGCCAAGATAGCGGTCGTTAATCCCCGGCCACTCCCCATAGAAGCTCTCGTGGGTGGAAGCAGACGCCTCACCAAGCAACCGCTCGATCGTGATTTGGCTCCGCGCGACGGAACTTGAAAAATGCGCCGAGGGACCTATGTTCGCGCCTTTCACCAATGCCGACGCATAGGGCCCTAGGGGGCCACGCTTTCCCCCAACCACTTTGCCTCCCGTCAGAGGCTGGATTGCGAACGTCGCGTAAAACGAGTGATCGTAATTGGCGCCCTCACCGGCGATCGTGAAATCGTTGATCCCATCTTTGTTGATGTCAATCGAAATTTGCGAACCGAATCCAACGGTGATGTTCGTCTTCGTAACCACGACCGAGCCTTCTGCCGGGTGCGCCAGCGCCAAGACGCTGACACCCGCAGCCATTGCGGCCGCGGAATATAGATTTAAATGTTGATGGATGTCCTTGAATGCCAGGTTTCCGGAACGGTTGAGCCAGCCGTGAGGCATAAAAATCCTCCATAGTTATTCGGAGTGGAGAAGTGGAATTTTTGGGCCGGGGGGAGAAGATCGAACACTAAACACGAATAAAATTGCCCTCAATACAGCGAAAGCCCTAGTTGAAATAGAAGCCTCGCCGCGACGCCACTGCGCTATTTCTTGTTCGCGCCACGGTCTCATACGCCTGAGTACCCGCACTGCGGAAGACTTCTTTGGTGACCACCACAGACCTTGGCTCAGCGGAGAATCCTTCACCTGCAGCGCCGGTGTCAAGATGAAAGAATTTGCACGGTGCGTGTCGCTCAAGTTTCGACCGGGTTCGACTTATTCCTCGTGGCCACTTTGTCCATGTGACAGCCCTCGATATAATTTGCGCAGTGGATGTCGATGTCTTCCATGAGTAACTTTCGCAACACCCGCCGTGGCGCGATCCGAATTTCGTTTCTCGTTTCTTCTTTATTTTTGCTGAGCTATGCAAGTCTTTGCTCCGCACAACAAGCGTCTACTTCCACAAATACAGGGTCGATCCGCGGAACAGTCGTTGACTCCAAGACGTCGCAGCCCCTTAACGGGGCCACGGTTGGATTGCGGGGCCTGCAGGCGGGAGGCGAAGGAAACTTCGGCCGTTACCGCATCGGATGGCGCATTCTCTTTCGCGCACGTTGCTCCGGGCCGTTATCGTCTCTTCGCATCGCACAACGGTTATGTAGACCCGAACGGAGGCCGCGGAGCGTATTACGGATCTCGCGGCATGGGGACCATCTTTACGGTTGCAGCGGGACAGGATGTCGACAGCGTTGTTTTGCGATTGACTCCGACCGGCGTCATTACCGGACATGTCACGAATGAGCGTGACGAACCTATGCCCGGTGTTCTGATTCAGGCGATGAAGGCGACATTTCGTTCAGGTCATCGGGAATTCTCCGATGCGCGCACAGGATTCACGGACGATCGCGGCGAGTATCGGGTTTGGGGCCTGGCTCCGGGACAGTATTACCTCAAGGCGACCAATCCGAGGGTGTGGGAGAGAGGGTCTTCCGCGGCTCAGGTGTATGTGCCGACCTTCTATCCCGGCGTGCTGGATGCAGCACAGAGCCAAGCCGTTGAACTGCATCCCGGCGATGAAGTCGGAGGAATCAATTTCAGTCTCTCTGCCTTCCGCGCCGTACACGTGAGAGGCAGAGTGCTCGCGAGCAATGGACTTCCGGCGAAATCAGCGGACGTAACTCTCTCGCAACTCACGGGCAACGGCTTCACGGCAGAAGCTGACACGGATCCGACGGGTAAGTTCGATTTGCGGGGAGTGCCTCCGGGTGCGTATCAAGTGGTCGCACAATCCTCGGATAACTCAGAGTCCGCTCACTTACTGATGGGGCGCGCCACCGTAACGGTTGGAGAAACGAACTTAGACGCGCCCGACATCGTCGTGTTCCCGGGAGCGACCGTCTCCGGGCACGTTCGTGTTGAAGGCGACAAGAAGCTGACTCTGCCACACACGTTCGCATCCTTAAAACCGATCTCTCCCTCAGACTCGGCAGGTGTGGAGACTGCGTCCGTGCAACCCGACGGCTCGTTCACGTTTCATGACGTTCCCGAAGGCGAATATGGCCTCAGCTTATCTCCGTTGCCCGATGGATACTACGTCAAGAGTGGACGCGACACAGCGACCCCGGGCATCGTGGTCAGCCATGGCCATGCGCCCCCGGCTGAGATCCGGCTCGATGCCGGCGCTGGACGCGTGCAAGGGGTGGTTTACAAGGATAAAGACAATCAACAGGTGGCTCCCTCGGTAACCGTTGCCCTGATCCCAGATGTAGCTCGCCGTAACAATAGCGACAACTACCGATTTGGCACCACGGATCGATCGGGACAGTTCATGTTTGCAAGCATCCCTCCGGGCGATTATTCGCTGATTGCATTGGAAGGTATCGATCGCGATGCGTTCATGGATCCTGAATTTATCCAGCGATACGAATCCGCAGGCAAGCCGGTTCGAGTGGAAGAAGGAAGTAGCCTCAATCTTCAAATACAGTTAATCGTTCCGTCTGAAGACTCGGCGCAGTAACAATATTCTCGCCAAGATGGCTATCGTCGCCACCCTACAGCCCCCGCATGGCCCGCGGCCACAGTCGACGCTCTAGGGCGTGTCAAGAGGATTAACGCCGCAGCAATCTCGAACTTGGCGACGCTGCTCGACGCAGCGTAAGATGGCCGGACTTTCCACATTTTGTCCCCACACAGGAGATCTTTCATGGCTTTGACTGGCAGTTATGAATCTAAGCTTCTTCGCGTACTCATTGGCTTCGTCCATGTTTCGACGCTTCAGCAACTCGCGCTGGTGCGCCACGGCAAAGCCTTCCATCTGTTAACTCCAGAGGAAAAGCACGCTTTGGAGACGGAGATGCTTGAGGCGGTAATGAACGTGGCTACCCTGGTCAGCCCCGAGGCTCTCGCGGGATCGTTGAAACCACCGTCCGTAAACTGAAAAGCTGTTGTCGCGAGGAACTTGAATTCTCTTTGCGAGACAGCTCCTGAAGTCTTGCAGGGTTCGCACGCGGAAAAGCCGCTCATGCGAGCGGCTCTTCCCTTCCCGGTCTCGATTCGCGGCAGGGTTAGTCGATTCCGTGAATTCGCATGTTCACCAACTGATCGATGCTCAGGTCGCGCATGCCGCGCGAGCGCATGTCAGCGATGTATTCGGGCGTCACATTATGGATTCGCATGGCGATCAACTCGTCGGGATCGGGACGCGAATATCCAAGACCCTGCAGCTTGTCGATGAATTCGGGAGACACGCCGTGGATACGAAAGGCGATCAACTGCTCAAGGTCCACGTGATCGTAGCCTCGTTTCTTGAGCTGGTCGATCCACTCCGGAGTCGCGCCGTGGATGCGCATCGCGATGAGAGTGTCTTCGTCCGGCGTATAGCCCGCCTGATGCAGACTGCGGATCATCTGGGGAGTGACCCCGTGAATCCGGAATGCAACGAGTTTGTCGCTATCTGAAATCTTCAGCCCTTCTGCCCGGATTGCCTCGATAAATTTCGGATCCACGCGGAAGATGCGAAAGGCGATCAGCTTGTCGGTATCGAGATCCTTCAAGTCCTCGGCCTTGATCTGCTTCACAAAATCCAGGCTGACGTCCTGCACAGCCATGGCGAACTGTTTTTCGTCGTCGACGGAAAACCCTAACGCCTGCATCTCGCGCGGATAGTTCGGGTCGGGATGGAAATGGAACAGTCCCGCTCCCTCGCCGTCATTCAGAAATCCCTCGCAATCAATTTTTCCCGCGTCACGCGTGATGGTGAAGTGAACGTCTTGCCGGCCAGGCTTCGAGAAATCCACGCCTTCAAAAGCCGATGCCGACCAGTCCGATTGATGGCTCGACGTGCCCCCGTGATGATGTTCGATCAGCGAGAATTCAACTTTGCCAGCCTCTTCGGACTTGCTGATTGTCCAGTCGCCGGTACGCGATTCCGCCGCATGATTCTTGATCACGCCCGCGAGCACGAAAGATGCAAACACCAGGTACGCAAGAGTGCGCCGCATTCTCATGACTTTCTCCTTCACCGTGATATTGAGATCGATTCCGATTGTCGTGTGGCTGCCGCTCTCGCATGGGTGCGAAGCCGCGACAGCCGGTTGCTATGTCTCTAGAGGTCGGCCTTTGAGTCGAAGATCCCCAGTTGCCGCAATTGAATGAGCTTCTGCAGGGTCAGATCTTTAAAGCCGTGTTGCTTCACCTGTTCGATGAACTCGGGAGTGACGTCCTGCACCTTGGCGCTCACGATATCGTTGACGTTCACTTTGTAGCCCGCCGATTGCAAAGCCTTGATGTATTCGGGAGTAACGTCTTGCACTTTCATCGCAATGATTTCGTTGATGGATGGTTTCAGGCCGAGAGCCTGGATGCCACGCACGTACTCCGGAGTTACGTCCTGGACTTTCATCGCGATGGCCTCGTTCGCTTCCGGATCGAGGCCGAGATCGCGCATTCCCTTCACATACGCGGGAGTGACGTCCTGGACCTTGAGACGCGATGACCTGATCGACATTTGGCTTCAGCCCATCCTCACGCAGCTGGCGGACGTATTCAGGCGTAACGTCCTGGACCTTCATGGCGATGAGGTGATTCACGTCGGCATCAACGCCGGCTTCCTTCATCGCGCGATAGTACTGCGCGTCCGCTCCCTGAACCCTGAGGCCGATGATCTGGTTCATGTCGGGCTTGAGTCCGGCTGCCCGGAGATCGGCAATGTACTCGGGAGTGATGCCCTGGTTCCGCATCGCCATCAAATTGTTCACATCCGGCTGCAAGCCCTGCTCTCGCAGGCCGCGCACGTATTCCGGCGTGACATCTTCTGTCTTGAGCGCGATGAGTTGATCGACCGTGAGATCTCCCAGGCCGGCCGATTTCATTGCATCAATGTAAGAGCTCGCAGATGTCGGCTCGGCGTTTTGCGGTCGTGCGGCGGACGGCTTTGGCCGCGGCGTGGCCGACTGAATGAGAAGGCTGATTGGGAGTTGCCGCGGGTTGCGGCGCTGCCTGCGGCTTTTCCGACGCCAGCGCGGCCTTGGGATGCGCGAATGTCACCAAAGCGTTTCCAGCGATGAGCGCGGCTGAGAGACACAGGATGCTTCCGGTCAAACCGAGGCCGCGAATACCGGTGCCCAGAGTCTTGAGGCCGAGCAAGCGAACGATGCGCTCGGTCAGGGGACCACGATTGGCAGCCATCGCCAGAGAAGGAGCTTCACGCCACTCTTCCATGAGGGTCAACGCGCGGGCATATTCGACCGGGTTGCCACAAACCGAAACCGCTTTTTCGTCGCAGCAGACTTCCCGCTCGGTCCGGATGCGCTTGTTCAACCACCAGACCGCGGGATGATAGAAGAGCAGGGTCTCGACGAACACCTGGAACACGTTCACAAATGGATCGAGCCTCTGAATGTGAGCCAACTCGTGCGCGATCACCGAGCGCAACTGTTCTTCTGAAAGTCCGGTCAGGGCGGTAACGGGGAGGAACACAACGGGGCGAAACCATCCGATCACGGCCGGCGTTTGTAACCAGATGCACTCGCAATATCGAATGGCGCGGCTGATGCCGAGCTGGTCCTGGAGGTCGTAGCAGATCGCCAGCAACTGATCTTCGACGACAGTCGACTGCCTGCGGCGCTCGCGTTCGATCAGCAGAAATCCACCGGCGGAGCGGAGACCGAGGAACGCAACACCCAGCAACCAAGCTTCTACGAGCCATGGAAAAGCATCTGCCGGCGACGCCGTTGAAACCGAGCGGGGCGCAAATCCGGGGCGATAGGCTGTTCCCGGAACCGGGCGCGGGCGCTGCGACAAATGTTGAAGTCTCAGCAGGAGCAGTGCTGCGTTGCGCCGACAACAGAATCGTAACGACCGGCATTGCCAGCATCACAGCCAACGACGCGACGCCGATCAAATAACGAACCTGAGCCCGGCGCGAGATCGCCATCAAAGCTGAGGCCACTGCGGCAAGCGCGGTCCCCTGCCAAAGGAAGTGCAACAATGCCCACGCCAGAGACTGCATGGCAGTCGGGGACAGCAATTTCATGAGAGCGATCGTCATCGTCGGCTCCTTTCGTATTCGTCCAGCAGGCGGCGCAGTTCTTCAATCTCTTCGTGGGATGCCTTACGTCCGGCCAGCGCGTGCAACATGAGCTGACTGGCGGACCCTTCAAAAACCCTCTGGAGCATGTCGCCTGCAAGTTGCCGCTTCGTTTGCTCGGCCGGCAGGCATGCTTCATAGACGTGCGCGCGCTGGGTTTCGTTTCGTCGCACCGTCCCTTTTGTGGTCATTATTTGCAGGAGCTTCAGAACGGTCGTATATCCGAGGGATTTTTTTTCGCTGAGCGCTTCGTGCACCTCGCGGACGGTCGCAGGTCCATGCGCCCAAAGCACGTGCAGAATCTCGAGTTCCGAGGCGGTCGGCTTTTGCGGGGAACGAATCATGAAAAGGACAATACTACGAAGCCATTCGTAGTGTCAACGAAAACCTTCGTACATTCCCATTTTTTTGTTACGGCTCTGACGCGGCCCAGGGGTTGAGATGCGCGGTTTGATTCCAAACGCAGGTGCGAGTAGATTGGTCTGTCCCATGACATCGAGGCAAGACACCTCATGGAGATTTCCCAATGCTGAAACGATTTACTGTGTGTCTCTTTCTGCTCGCTGGACTCGTAACTTTTGCAGTTGCTGCCGACGAAAATGCCTGCAAAGGCGATCCGGACAAATGGCAACAACTCTTCGACGGCAAAGACCTCAACGGATGGAAGCACGTCGGTCCCGGCAACGATACGGTGGAAGAAGGATTGATTCACACCCACGGCGGAATGGGCCTTCTCTACTGGACCGGCGGCAAGATTGGGAACTGCCAGATTCATGTCGTGTACAGGATGCGCGACGAAAACGACAACTCTGGAGTTTTCATCCGCATTCCCGTGGAGCCCCGCGAAGAATGGATGCCGGTGCACTACGGTTTCGAAGTGCAGATCGACAACCATCCTGAGACGTCGAAGGAGGACGAATATCATTCGACGGGGATGCTCTATTCCCTGACCAAACCGCTGGCGAAAGCCTGGAAGCCGGGTCCGGAATGGAACACGATGGACATCACCCTGGATGGATCGCGAACGATCGTTACCCTCAACGGCGTCAAAGTGACCGATTACAAAGATGGCGATCCGGTTCCGGAGCGCAAGTTCGACTTCGAGCCACAGAGAGGGCCGCGTCCGAATTTTGGATACTTCGGTCTGCAGAACCACAGCGACAACGACATCGTGTTCTTCAAAGAAGTGGCGATCAAACCGCTGAAGAAATAAACGATGCGACCGGACGAGCGGATCGCGTCCTTGAAAAGGCATCGCACGTCTTATCGTTCGGCTGGTTCCCGCGAGGCGCGCAAGCACTTCCCTGGGATGCAAGTCAAATTCGATTGGAGGGAGTGAGCATGAAACGTATTCTTTCACGACGCGCATTTATGCAAGGCAGTGCGGCGGCCGCAGCGGGCGGTTTGCTGGTTACCAAGACCGTGAGGCTCGAAGCTCAACCTTTTCCCCGGGCAGTTGCGCCCAGTGATCGCGTTCGCTTCGGAATGATCGGGATCGGCATGCAAGGGTCGGGGCTTTTGACCGGGGCGATCACGATTCCGGGAGTGGAGTGCGTCGGCGCCGCAGATTTGTATGACGGGCGCCATACGCTGGCACGGGAAATCACTGCGAATCCGAGCTTGCCTGCTTCGCGTCACTATCAGGACCTACTCGACCGAAAGGATATCGACTGCATCGTCGCGGCTGTTCCCGACCACTGGCACCGACGAGTGGTGGTGGACGCCTGCAATGCGGGCAAGGACATCTACTGCGAGAAGCCGATGTCGCACAACGTCGCCGATGGCCTGGCGATGGTAGAGGCGGCGCAGAAGAACAATCGAATCGTTCAAATTGGCTCGCAACGCGTCAGTTCAGTTCTCTGCGCGACCGCGCGTGAGCTTTACCAGAAGGGCGCAATTGGCGACGTAGAGATGGTGGAGCTCACGCTGGGAAGAAACGATCCGACCGGCGCCTGGGAATATCCGCCGCCTCTGGACCTTTCACCGGAAACGCTCGATTGGGATACCTGGCTCAATGACGCGCCGAAAATTCCGTTCAACAAACTTCATTTTGCGCGGTGGCGCTGCTGGCGCGCTTACGGGACAGGCGTCGCCGGCGATCTGATGGTCCACCTCATCAGCGGCATGCTCGTGACTCTTGGCTGGAACGAAATTCCCAAGTCTGCGACGGCGATGGGCGGGATCTTCCGCTTCAAAGACGGCCGCGATATGCCGGACTTCCACACGGTACTGTTCGACTATCACGGCATCCCGGTTTATGTTCGCCTGGATCTGGGAGCCGAGACTCCGGAACTGGCGCGCTTCATGGGACCGAAGGGACTTCTCGATGCCTACGAGATGGAGTTGCACCACTCTTCGCAAACCGGCATCGATAACGATCCGAGCTACTACAGTTTCAGCTTCCCCGCGAAGATGCGCGAGGAATACGCGAAACAGTGGCACGCGGAACACGATCCGCAGCTCGGCAAAGAGCCAATTCACGAAGACACGGTTTACAAGGGACACGACTGGGATGACATGCGTCCGCACTTGAACGTATTCTTCCAGGCGGTGAAGTCGCGCAAGGGCGTTACGGAAGACGCAGTGTTCGGAAACAATGCAGCGGTCGCGTGCCACATGGCCAACGAGTCGTATTTCCGACAAAAGCCGGTGACGTGGGACGCTGCATCGAAAACCATCAAGTCGTAGATACCGGAGGACGGATGCATCTGAATATTCGCGCCGGGCAGAAACGGATTTTGCCGGTTCTGCTCGGCTTTTTACTCTTGAGCCACCTTGTATTCGCTCAGGACTTTGCGGCTGCGAAGCCCGAATCGGTGGGACTTTCGTCGGAGCGTCTTGATCGCATCAGCGGGGCCGTTCAGCGGGATATTGATGACAAGCGCATCGCCGGAGCGGTCACGCTGGTAATCCGTCACAACAAGGTTGCATGGTTTAAGGCGCAAGGCATGATGGATCGCGAAGCTGCCAAACCGATGCCGACGGATGCGCTGTTCCGCATATGCTCGATGACGAAGCCGATCACCACCGTTGCAGCGATGATGTTGTATGAAGAAGGAAAATTTCTGCTGGAGGATCCAGTCTCGAAATATTTACCGGAATTCAAGAACGCGAAAGTGTTCGTGAAACCGGCAACCGGCGAGCCTTATACGATTCCGGCCGCCAAAGAAATTACGATCAAAGATTTGATGCGGCATACTTCCGGAATTACGTACCAGTGGAACGAAACTCTGGGCCCGATGTATGAAAAAGCGAACGTGGCAAGCGGCCTGCTTCAGTACGACGGCACCATCGGCGACAGCGTCAAAAATCTCGCTGGACTTCCCTTGCTGTTCAATCCAGGGCAACGGTTTGAGTACAGCCTTGGCGTCGATGTTCTTGGGCGCCTCGTGGAAGTAGTTTCTGGAAAACCGCTTGACGAATTCTTTCGCACACGAATCTTTGAGCCCCTCGGAATGAAGGACTCTTACTTCTTTCCGCCTGACAACAAAGTTGGCCGCCTCGCAACTGCGTACACGTACTATGCCGATAAGGGCTTGAATCGATTTCCTGACACACCAATCACGGAAGGACCGTTCGTTTATTCGGCGGACTACCCGACCCGCGGACCCAAGAAACTCTTCTCCGGGGGCGCCGGCCTAGTTTCTTCGGCGATGGATTATGCGCGTTTCTGCCAGATGATGCTGGACGAGGGAAAAGTCGGCAACACGCGCCTTCTCAGCCGCAAAACCGTCGAGCTCATGACTCACGATCAACTCGGTAAGATCGGCCCGGACGAAGGATTCGGACTTGGCTTCGGCATTGAAGGGGTGAAGACACCGCTTTCAGAATTGGGGTCCCCGGGTTCGTTTAGCTGGGGCGGATTTTTCTATACCGCCTTCTCGGTCGATCCAAAAGAACAGATGATCGTCATTTTTATGGCGCAGCTACATCCGACCGGGGATTTGACGCTCGATCGCCAAGTGCACGAACTCGCCTACCAAGCGATCAATGACTGAAATCGAATGGCCGGTGACGTGAATCCATTTCAGAGGAGCCATACCATGACTGACTCATCCTCAATCAATCGTCGGGATTTCTTGGGCAAGTCCGCCGCAGCCCTGGCTGGCAGCGTTGTACTGCCGCGGACCGCTCTATCGTACGGGCGCATTGTGGGGGCCAATGATCGCATTTCGCTCGGTCACGTTGGCAACGGAAGCCGCGGTGGCGATCTCGATCTGATTGCATCGAAGCTGAAATCGAGTCACAACGTGGAAATGGCGGCGATCTGCGATTTGTGGACGGTACATCGAGAAAAAGCGGCAGCTACAAATGCTAAGTATTACGGGCGATCTCCAAAGGCAGTGCAACATATTGAAGAATTGCTTGCGCTTAAAGAGATCGATGCGGTTTTGATCTCGACACCGGAGCATTCGCACTCTCCAATTTTGAAAATGGTGATCGACGCCGGCAAGGACGCCTACGTTGAGAAGCCTATGGGGAACGTGCTGTCGGAAGCGAAGGCTGCACGCGATGCAGTGTTCAGTCGAAAGCGGTAGTCCAGGTCGGAACGCAGCATCGAAGCGAGCCTTATCAACAGGCCGCACAAAAGATCGCTCGCAGCGGAGATCTCGGAGATGTGAGCAAGATCGAGATTGTCTGGAATTATCACGGACCGCGGTGGCGCGGACGCCCAGAAGTGAAACAGATTCGCGAGTCAGATACAGACTGGAAGGCGTGGCTGATGAACAAACCCGCGCGCCCGTTTGATCCGCAGAGGTATTTCGAGTTCCGGCTCTACCGAGAATTTTCGAGCGGAATTCCAGATCAATGGATGAGTCACGCGATCGACGTTGTGCACTGGTTCGTGGACGATCACTATCCCACCTCAGTTGTTTCCCATGGCGGCGTCTTTGCGTGGCATGACGGACGCGAGAATGCCGACACGTTTCCAAGCCCTGCTCGAGTATCCCAAGGGATTTCTTGTCAGCTATTCGACAAGCTTCGGAAATGACGCGCCCAGCTTCACTCGCTATATGGGCAAGAAGGCCACGCTGATCAATATAGGGGGCGAGGGAAGCCCGCGATATCAGGTGATCGAAGAAAAGGGCACGCATGAGGATGATGTCGAGATCGATCAGAAGCGCAATTCCAAGTTTGTTCAATTGCCCGGAGAAACAAAACTCCCGCCGATGGGAATTGACGATCTCACGACGGAGCACATGGCGAACTGGTTTGAGTGCATTCGCTCACGGCAGCAACCGCACGCGTCGGTGCACGACGGATTCGCGCATTCCGTTGCGTGCATGATGGCCGCAGAATCATATTGGACGGGAAAGAAAATATATTGGCACGCGAAGTCGGAAACTTTCTCGGAGGACAAGCCGAGTTAAAGGCCGCAGGTGTGGGCGTTTCCCAGGCATTGTCCGACGACGCGGGCGTAATCAGCGATCGCAATCTCGGGATCCTGCAGGTCGGGATGCCACACCTTTTCCCATTCGAAGCAGTAGAAGCCCTTGTATTGAATTGACTGCAGCGCTTTAATCTGGCGCTCGATCGGAACGTTTCCCCTTCCAGTCAGCACATACTTGCGGTCCTCACCGGTGCCGACGGAATCCTTCAGGTGCGTGTGGCGGATCCACTTCCCGAGTTGCTTGACTGTGAATTCCGGATCTTCATTCGAGGTAGCAAAAGTGTGATGGGCATCCCACAGCAATCCGACATGCTCGGAGTCGGCTGCATGCAAGACATCTTTCAACGTTGCAGAAGAGGTGAAGTGATCGTGTGACTCGATAATCACGGTAACGTTCCGCGGGCCGGCATACGTGCCAAGTTCTCGCAATGCCGCAGCCACGCGAGCCTTCGTCGCTGCATCGGGAACAGGACTCTTATCGGACTGATCTTTGCCGCCAAATACCCGGACGTAGGGCGCCCCCAGAGAAGAGGCGAGATCGATGAAGCGGCGCGCATCGGCGAGTTCCTTGGATCGCTTCTCCGCATCCTCCATGTAGAGATTTGCAGAGCTGCTCACGCAGGCAATCCGTAAGATTGCTGGACTGTATTTCACTCCTTGGTCTGGGCGATGCGGTCGCAGCAAACAGCGGATTCGACGGAAGATCCATGTTTCCCTGCAAGCCGCGTAATTCAATCGCAGCAAACCCGTGCTGCGTCGCAAAATCCAAAATCTTCTTCCATTCCCATGCAGGACAGCCGAGCGTGGAGAAAGCGATCGGAACGCGGCTTAGCGAGTCTTTGCCAAAAAGGAAACGGGGAAAGAGAAATTGCGACAACGAAGCGGCTGATGCAACTTTCAAGAACTCCCTGCGGCTTCCAGTTAGAGGCACTCGAGGTCTCCCTTCCCTATGCGGGCGGTCGTATCAATCAGGCGGCGCGAGTCTATGTTACATAACCGAGCGATCCGTGGGGATTCAGTCGAAATTCCATTCAATTGAGATGCCCTGTTGAATTCGCGCGTTCGCGATTATTGAGTGGATCATGCCATTCGCTGATCCTGCCATTCGGATAATAGTGGCCGAGAATTTCCTGATAGCTCGCGCCATGCTCGGCCATTGCCTTTGCTCCAGACTGGCAAAGGCCAATTCCATGCCCATTGCCAATTCCCTGTAAAAGGACCGAATCCGCGTCGCGATGTGAAGTGAAGTCGTTGCTTGGGACCGTCTCCCAACCCAGACGACGATTCACGTTGAGGCGAGCAGACTCATCGTTATGACCCAGGCGTTGTGACTCGATGCCAGAGAGGCGCGCCGTCCACTGAAAGGGATGCGACAGGCAATACTGGCAATCGACCGAATAGTAAGGATAGGCCTGAGCAGAGAACCCAACTTGACTTGGCGTGCGCGTATGGCCGCTGCAACTGCGGGTGTACATCGCAGCAAAGGGTTGGGAATTGTAGGTCAGCACCAGGCCGCGGGTCTCAGCTACAGCCCGCGCGGCAGAGCTGCGGGGAGGAGGCGGCTCCCGCAGAAACTGGCAGTGGGTCGTGTCGCAAAACTCAAAATCGAGATGACGGCCGCGTCCGGCGACGAGGTACGAACGGGTCGCGATCGCCTGAGCCTTGAGCGCCTCCAAAGGCGTGTCCGAGGCGCTTTCGGCAGAAATCACCGATGCGACCGCGGTCTCACGATCCATGCTGACAATCACAGTCAAAGTCTCGTTTTGCGGCTTCACTTCTAACACACCAAAGTAGTGGCGGGAAATTTTACCGGGAATCGAAATCACGAAATCCGCCGGCTCGTTGTCGCGTCCCGCGACGGCAACCGCGCTTGTTTCGACTTCCCGTCCTCTTGAGGAAATGGCGACTTGCGTTCGGCTCACGCGAAAGTTGGCCGAATCGAAGACGGAATTTCCCTCAAGCACGAGCTTCTCGGTTCCCGCACGGAGAAGGAGGGTCTTACCCGCGGCCGCCCTAAGCGTGAGTTCGCGCGGATGGAACAAACCGAGCACCCCAATTCGAACCATCGGATTATCAGAACCGCGAGCCACCGCGAAGCTCACTTCCGAGCCGTCTGGTTCCAACACGCCGAACGCCAAACTCAGAGCGAGCGAAAGAATGATGAGTTTGTATCGCATGCTTTCACTCTTCAATCCGCCGCAGCATCAGCCCGGCGGTCTTGGCAGCCTCTGCGCCCGGCACTCCGTGTACGCGAACCAGAAGCAGAATCCTGGGATGATCCTCAGGCACCAGTGCAACCGCGAAACCGTCTCCAGGAGCGCGTCGAGCATGCGTGCACGCTGCAGTGCCTGTTTTCACCATGGCATTTGAGAAACGCAGCGCGCGGTCGACTTCTGCGCCAGTTCCATAGCGCCCCGAATTCGCCATGCCATTCAGAACCTGCGCGACTGCCGGTTGATCGCGCTCGCGGGCAAGTTCAAGGTACGCGATGGCAATGTGCGTGGGCGAGACGCGCCAACCGGGACCGAGACCTGCGAGCGCGGGTCCGGAAATATTCTGGCTTGGAATTTCGAGGCCGAAATGAGATGCGGTTGCAGACACGTCCGCCGCAGTAAGGCCTGCGGTCAGATCTCTAAAATATGAATTGCAGGAGTAGGTGATGGCGGCCTCGAGATCGACGATACCGTGCCCGCTCGGACGCCAACAACCGGACTTCGTACCCAGGCAAGGTTTTGTTGGATAGTGGAAGGCATGTTGCTGTCCATACGCAAGTGCGGCAAACGGCTTCATAAGAGAACCGAGAGGAATCGGAGTGTTCGGGGCGTCCCAGCGCGAGATGAGCAGCTGACCGGTACGGGCATCGAACAGCAAGAACGAAACGTCCGGATTCTGGAAATCGCGATTCAGAGCCTGCAAGGCCGATTGCGCAAAGAGCGATCCATCGAGTTGGCCGGAATTATCGAGCCGCGACCGGCCAAGAGAAGTCTGAGGCACAGCAACAGCCAGAATCAACAAGACGGCGATGCGCTTCAGCGTGACCATTGGTAGATAACCGTGTGCCGCACTTTTTCGCCATCACTGCGAATCTCGATGTGCTCCGACGAAAGATCTTCAAGTGTTTTGCTGAGACTCGCCACATTGCCCGAAAAGAATTCAGGCTGTCGATCGGAACCGCTGCCCAAGCCACCATTCGGGCGGTCAAGAAGCATCACAAAGCGCGCGAAGGCGGAGCGTTCGCGGGAGTGAGAAAAGCCGGCCAGTAATTCCGCAGGCTTGCTCTCGGATTTCCGGCTGAAATTCGCCAAGACCGATTCCATCAACCGTGCATCGTCGGCGACGACCAGATATTTTCCTCGAAGGGCAACGGCCAATGGCCACAATCCGTCGAGTTGACTGTATCCCGGTTTTTGCACCCACCTGACGCCGAAATCTGACGCTGTCACCTCCGGCTTCAAGAATTCGGCGATCGCAGAGTGAATCTGCGTCTCATCCCAATCATTCCCGGCTTTAAGAATCACAGCCGAATGAATACGGACGAACACATCATCCAGATTCGTCTCGCTTGATTGCACTTGCAAGGCCGCGAGGAGCGGGGTTCGGTCCAGCAACGACCGCAAAGCCGGACTCGACCTTGGCTCTTCCGGGTTGAAGATGGGAGCCCTATCGATTCGCGTCTCCAGATCAGAACTGGAACCCGGCTCGCCCGTCGTTAGCTGTACTTGCGGCGCAATCCTGGAAACTGGCGATGGCCCCAGACGCGGCGCCAGAAGCTTCTCTTCGAGCAAAGAAAAACAAGCGGCTGGCGTTGGGTTCGCCGTTGATTCATAAAGTCCAGCCCCGTCTGGAACAAGACGGGCGAGGTCGGCTACTGCAACCAGACTTTCGGCAGACGGTGCGTGCTCCGGCTCCTTTTTTCTGATCAGGACGCGCTCTTCGCGGTACTCGTTGCCGGTGCGAAACAGATCGGACACGGCGGAGGAATACTGTGAGAGATCGGAGATATTCTGCTGCACCCAGTAGGTCCGGAAGTATCCATTTGGGACCACCGACTGCATGTTGAGCCACATGCGCAAATCACCAGCGGGGCCGGCGGCAGCGGTCGACTGTACCCACCACGGCTCGGTCTCAACACTGCGGCTCTGCTTTCCTGCCTTGAGTTCGAGAGCGTTGGCGATGAGATCCTCGCGCGTCGCCAGCATCAAGTAGTCTCCCGTAATCGCAAACGCGATTTCGCGCTGAGAATCAGGGTCGCGGCGAAGGTAGAAGTCCACACCACCTGCGCTCCTAGGCTCAAACTTTGCGCGAGTCTGCCACAACGCGGTTTGCATGGAGCGGGCCGAGGGTAGGTAGGCAATGTAGAGGAATTGCAGCTTGCCGATATCGTAAACAGCAAGAGCGCTGCGTGATCCCGCGACTTGCGGAACAAAGTCCATGCTTGGTGGAAGGCCTGCGGCAATGGCAAATTGCTCAGCGGCAGACTTCAATCGCAGAAACAAACGAGAGCGCGAAAATTCTTCGTAGTTGTCGCTGTCAAGCCACGCAGCCTTCTGTGGCGAGGCATTCCAATCTCTCATGAGCGAAGAGAAATCTTTCGTTTCGAGATACAGCATCGGTCCCACCGGAACATACCGGGAAAGGGCCTCTTTTTCAGCCGAAGAAGAAGACTGGAATGCGGCTTTGCCGATTCCAACACCACACAGAGCAATGCAAAGAAATAACGCAAGACGTTTCATGGTTTCCCAGCTCCCTTTGCCGCGGCAAGCGGAGACGCAGTACGGCGCGCTATCAACTTGGGACGCACCACCCGGTCCTGCTCCAAGGCCTCATGCAGAAGTGGTTGTCGAGCCGCATTTTCGCGCTGGAGGGAGAGAATAGATTTGAGGTCGGCAATCTCGCTCGCGAGCATCTTGCGTCCCGCCGGTGAAACCTCGATCCGGCGAGCCGTCTGATAATAAGAAAGTGCATCTTCGAGACGACCTACCCGTTTCATGGCGTCGGCGACGCTTTGAACCAGATGCGCTTTTTGATCGCGAGTCGATTTTTCGGAAGGGCTGGTGGACCGACTTGGCTGGTTTTCGATTGGGACGTCAGGAGTAATCTCTCCATCGCTGGCCATTTCTGGATTCTGGCCGGGAACGAACAGCGATTGCAGGCTGGGTTCGATGATCCCGAGCGCGTAGGAATCAGAATGATCGGCGATGGCGGCTTCAAAGAGTGCTACACGAGCATCGTTGCGTCGCGGGAAGTCGATTACGCAATGACTGAGGAGCTCAACCTTAGCGCGCGGATCGGACATGTGTTCCGCTGCTTTCACGCGACCTTCGAAGAAGTAGAACTTGTCTGCTTCCGATGCGGCCATAGCCCCGGCAGAGGCGGCCATTAGGTTTAGCTCGCCACTTCCAAGATCAGTGTGCACCAGGCCCGTCAGAGCACTGGCGGCTCTTTCGCGTATTTCATAGGGAACACTTGAACTCGATGCGATCGAGGATATCTCGCTCAGGGCGGCGTCCACCTTGAAACCCGAAGCCTTTTGCGCTTTCGCCCGGCGCAGTCGATAAGAAGGATCCCACGGCTCGGCCTTTACGAGCTCATCCAGAAATTCCAGGGCTTCTGCATTGTGTCCCGTCTTTTCGAGGAGCGAGGCGGCTGGTTCGAGATTTTCGAACGGACGACCTATCGTTACAGTCAATCGGCGCAACAGATCGACGGCGCCGGCGGTATCACCGGAAGCAATCCGTAGGTCCGCCAGGCCCAGAAAGTTTTCCGCGACGAAATTGTGATCCTCGATGTCACGCTGGAAAGCCAGCTCGAGAATCTTTGCTGCGGACTGCCGTTCGCCGGCGGTCAACAGCTGTCGCGCCGCACTCCGTAAGAGATCCGGCGCTGGCGCCTTCTGCGGTTCCGCTTTGTAACTGGAAAGTATCGAATCCAGGGTGCCGATCTTCGCCGCGGCCAGCAGTTCAAGTGGGACCAGGACAAACCTTCGTGCGTGGCGCGTTTCTCGTGATAGCGCATTGATGGTTGCAGCGGCGACCTGGTACTGCTTTGCAAGAATCAAATATTGGATGTAGCGCTGTTGCCAGGAACCGAAGTCCTGCAGAGCGTTCTCCCGTTCCAGCCCGTCCAAGTTGCCAATGGCTTGTTCCTTCAAAGCAAGAATGCGTTGATAGATCATCCCGCGTTGAGCTATCGGAATCCACTGAGCATCGGCGACGTCACCAAGAACGGACGCCGGATCTTGGGCCGCGGAAGAAATTTCAAGGAGCCAAGTGGTAGCCGCTACAGAGTTGCTTTGCGATGCATAGACTGAGTGGAGAATCGCGTTGGAGCGCCAAACTCCATTGCGGTGAAGATAGAGACGAACGATTGCTTCGGCATCAGGCTTGAGTTCCGAGAACAGGTGTCGCGAACTCAATTCTTCGCAAGTGCGTCCGAAATCGCGCCAGAAACTCTCAGGAACGGCTCCGCCGTCGAGCTGCTTCGACAACTCCGCGAAAGCGCGCCTCCATGCTGCGGCGGCTGCATCCCGATCGCCTTGCTTGTAATAGGCAACTGCGAGTTTGTCGTAAACATCCGGACGCCCTGGTGAGAGCTCCAAAGTGTGGTCGTAGTCGGCGATCGCCTTTTTCATATCGCCGGCAGCGAAGTAGTAGTCGGCGAGATTTAAATATCCCGACTGGCTTGCAGGGCTGTCTTCCAGCATCGCTGGCAAGAAATCTTCAGCATCGCCCAGCTTTGAGATGTCCGAATATTCTCCATAGCGAGAACCGTAATAGAACCAGGTATTGCCGGCCAGCTGTTGAGCACGATCGACAGGTCTCTCAAGCCGTTCAGCGATTGTGGCGTTGCCGAGTGCAGACAGAAACGCACGATTGACGTCTTCAGTAGGCTCTGCGAAATAAAGGCCCGCCAAAGCGTTGTAAGCTTTGTCCCACACCGGCGGCCGAGCCTTACCGCGGGCATGGACAACAGCGTGCACGAGAGCGGGGCTTGCATGCGCAACGGCGAAGTTCGCCGCTTGCTCTGCCGAGGGATTGGGCCAAAGCGACGCAATCCTGACGAGTTCCTGCGGCTGTTGTTGCAGCAGCAACTGAAAGTATCGTTCCTGCCGGACAGCATCGAGAAAATTGTATGAATATGCACCTGAGAGCGAGCGCAATTCGCTTTGCTCGTCGCCAGCAGTGCGATAAGCATCGGCCGCGTGCGTCAGGGGGGACGAGCGCTGCTGCCACGGCACAGCGGCTGCCACTTGCTCCATCTGGGCACCCAGCTCCGCGAAACGCCCGCGGCGCCGCTGCAAATCCACAAGCGGTTGAATGTTGAGTGCGTGGTGACGAGAGCTGGCATCCTGGAGAACTAATTCGAAACGCCATCGAGCTTCCTGATCGGCCAACGCGGCATTGAGGGCAAGGGGGACCGCAAACCTCTGTACGTCTTCGGAGTTCATCTTGCTGTGCATCGCTTCAGCAAAGCGCGCGAACCCCAGCCTCTCTTCCGGCGTGAAGTACGTGTTCACGGCGTTGCCCATTTCGCTGAGCGCGGATTCCATTCCGCTGCGAGCCGCCTCGATGCGCTGGCGCAATAGATTCTCGTGTAACTGCGAATCGGTGAGACCGGAGATGCCCTGCTTCATCATTTGCTCCTTGAACACAGGGAGACTTGCGGCCGCGCCGTCAAGGGCATGACGCAGTACGGCGTAGACAGCGTCCTGCAGTCGAAGTCGAGTCATGATGCGAGCGTAGACTTGGGCTCCCGCATGATACTCACCGTTGGCAAGGAGGTCGGTACCTGCCTTGGACACACCTGCCTCGGCGAAGATGCGGGCTTGGTCTAGCATTCCCCATGCTTCGAGCCGCCGAGCAACCTCAAAGAAGTTTCCCGGATTTTCTTGCCGCCCATCGATGAGTGCGGATTTCAACGCCTCCACGGCTTCATTCGTTTTGCCCTGGCGAGCACGCATCTCGGCGATCTTCTCCATCCATTGATGATCTCGATACGCAAGTTCATAAATGCGTTCGTAATCGGCCGTGGCAGCGTCAAAACGCATAAGGCGCTCTTCCAGTTCTGCGCGCGCGATGAACAAGTCCACACGATCGGGACGAATCGCCGAAGCCTTGGCATACATATCGATAGCTGCCGGGTAGGTCTCGAGATTGGAATAGATCTGCGCAAGGATCACGGACCATCGGTAATCGCGCGGAGAACGGGCAACCGTGCTTGCGTAGAAGTCGACCAATTGCTGCTGCCGCTGATATCGAAGGGCGTAGAGAGATGATTCCGTTACAAGTCCTACGTCCTCGGGAAATTGGTTGATCAGTTCGATGTATTGATCGACCGCCTCAGAATAGTTCTTCATGCGGGTCAGGGACGGAATCAGGCCACGACGAAGAGTCGCAATCTGAGCCTTTCGTTCATCAGAAGGCTGTTGTGAATTATGAAATAGCGCAATCTTCTCGAGATAGAACTGGCGCAGTCCGCGATCATCGCCGGCTTGGGCGTACGTGTCGGCCAATGCAGCAAGATATTGGCCGTTGTAAGGCGCACCTTCCAATAGCCCGGATAACAGATCTCGCGCCTGGTTGAATTGCCCGGCTTCGGTGGATTTTCGTGCCGCCTCAAAAATGAACTGTGAGTGCAGGTCCGGGTACGCGTCTTTCGAAGCCTGCAGAAGCACGTCAATCGCTTGCTGCTGCCTCTTCATCCGCCAATAGAAATCGACGGTCGAGCGAACGACGCCCAGAATTTTCGGGTTCTCCCTGTAGAGGCTCTCGACATTTTTCTGAGCCGAAGAAAAGTCTTTGCGGCCCTCGTAAATCCGTATCAGGCTGTAACGGAGTTGCAAGCGATTCACAGGATCGGTGGATAGAGCAACCTGCTTCTCAATCGCATGCTGTCGAACAGTTTCGAGTGACTTCTGTCGAGCCAGTGCCTCGATCTCCTCTGCCAGGTCGATCGATTCGGTGGCAACTGCAATGGAGTCCAGGAAAGATTCCATTTCCGGCTTACGATTCTGCGCCTCCAAAATCTTTACTCGCAGAGTCACGGCTGTCATCGCAGGACTTGGAAGGGGGGCAATCGTCGCCGTCTTTTGATCAATGAGGTCACGAAACTGCGGCCGGCGCGCCAACTGGAGCAATCGAAGTTCGGCCGAGGACTCGGGGGCGGCGAGTGCTCCCTTCACGTATTCATCGATGGCGCGATCATAGACACGCTGGTTTTCGTAGATTGCTCCAGCTTCGTAGGAGTAAAGATTGGGATTCGAAAGATGAGTACGCCCCTTCGCCAGCCATCGAAGGGCGCCCTCGAAGTCGAAATAATCCCAATAGAGCGTGGCCGTTTCCAAATATCCGGCGGATCTGCCGGGTTCAATTTGAGGAATTCGCTCCCAGTACGGCGCCGCCTTCGTGAACTGATCGCGATCGGCGTAGATGTCGCCGATGCGCTCCGTGACATCCGTATCTCCGGGGTTGGCTCGCAGTAAGCCGTCCTCAATCTTGGCGGCGATCGCAGTATCCGCTGGATCAAAATAAGCCAAGGAGCGATAGATAGAAGAGGCGGTGTGATCGACCTCTGCCTCCGCTGGAAACTGAGAAGCCAAGGATTGCAGTGGAGCAGCGCTCTCTTCAAAATGCGAGCGCCACAGATTCGCATTGGCGATAAAACTCGCGGCCGCCGGATTATTCAGCCATGCGGTTGAGTCGGGCGCAGCCTGACGAATCGCCGCCAGTTCTGCTTCCAGTTTCCCGGTGCGCGAGAGGAATTCAAAGAACCTGTTGCGCAGAGAGGGATCTTCAAACCAATGCTGTCGGAGCAAGGCTTCCCAAGCAACCGGGTCGTACGTAGGACTCGATTCGTACGCAGAGAGAAGGTTGCGCACAAAGACTGGATTATGGGGAAAGCGCTGGTTTGCGTAGAGGTTGAGACGCAGATACATCGCAGGGCTGCCGCCAACCACATGGTTGAAATATTCTTCCAGGTCGCTGCCTTGAAAGGCTGCGACGGCATCGCGTGACAATGCTTCGAACTCTGCGTCCCGCTTGTGGCGAAGATAGAGCCGCGCGAGTTTGTCATACCAAGACTTGTCGGCGAAACGTGATATCGCAAGCCGGTAGACATCTTCTTGTTGCGATCCAAGACGATTCTGATCGAGAAATACTGCGAGACGTTCATAGAGGCCCGGATCGTTGGGATTGCGATCGATCTCTCGTCGCAGAACTGCAAGAGCCGCGGGAATTTGCTTCAATTCAGACAGGCGCGCCAAATAGCGTTCCAGAACGCGCGCGTACTCCGGAGAATGGGGCCCTATCTGTTCCGAGGGAGAATTGCGCCCAGTGAATTGAAACGATTCTCGTGCCCGCCGCTGCGGAAGGCCATTATCGCTAGAGCCTTCGTCAGCTGGAGGCACTTCATCGGGTAGTTCGGTACGGAAATCGTTGTTAGCCGGGGAACCATAGGTTGCACCCGAGGTGCCCAGAGGAACGTTCTGTGCCCTGGTGGCGAGTTCCTGAAGCACTGAATCGTAAATTGCGAACTCTTCTTTCGTTGCCTCTTTGCGGGCGAAAGCGTCAGCCATCAGAAGGGCTACCGAAGTGCGCTGCGGAGCACTGGGGAAATTGCTGAGAAAGGCACTGCCTTTCCCGATCACCGCATCGCTCTCTCCGGAATTGGCATAGAAATCGAGTAGCTGCGCATGAAGCTCTGGCCGCCGCGACGAATTCGGGAACTTTTGATCCAGTAAGATGAGCAGTTCAACGGCACGCGATCGATGAAAATAGGACACAGCTCTTTGCTCTTCTCCTGAATACTGCGCGGCCGGTTGAGTTGAGTTCAGGACAAGAGACAGTACTCCGTTCAAATAACCCGGCCAGGGATCCAACGTGGCGATGTCCCGATACATCGAAAGGTCCCCCGATCCGAAACGAATCGGTGTTTCCGGAGCCGTCAGAAGGATGTTCGTGAGCGCGGCAATCGCCGTTTCCTGCGCATCCGGCAGTTCCCTGCTGTTGTAAAGGGCGAAATAATAACGGGCAGACTCGGAATATTCATGAATTTCTTCGAGCAAGCGCCCGCAAATGTACAGATCCTGGGACGTCCAATGAACTTTTGCGGAATCTCTGCGCGAGCGCAGTTCTGAGATGGCCTGCTGGGCAGCCGCCAGATTGCCCTGCTGCTGGTAGTAATAGAACAAACGTACGGCGGCGTTCAGATCCTCGGGCTTGGCCGCAATCGCTGCACTCGCATCGTCGCGGAACTTTCGCAGATTTTGAGTATCTCGCAGCAGGTCAAAATAACTTTTCACTAACTGGGGATCCCACAGTGGTTGAAAGGTTTTCTCGTACACAGACAATCCGTCTTGAACCGAGCCGCGGCGATACTCGACGGTTGCCTGAGCCCTCACCGGAAAGACCTGGTCGTTGGGAAATTGTTTGCGGTAGTCGTTGATGAGGTCCCCGGCCGCTACGTAGTCCTTCTGCTCGACGAGAAATTCCAAGAATCTTCCATAAAGAGATGGTTCGGCGGGATACCGCTTGATCCAGTTGCGATATTGGAGAACGGAGGCATCCTTTGGCAAACCTTGCGCCTGGATGATGACGAATATTCGCTCAAAGGCTCGCCATGAACTCTGCTGCGAAACGGATGTAAGCTTTTCGGACGAGACCGGCGCGCCGCTCGCGATTTCGGACATTGCCTTGATCTCATCGAGCGGTCGAACTCGGCGGTGATAGAAGTCTGCCAGAGCGATTTGCGCGTCGACCGTGCTGGAGGAACGCTCAACGTAAGATTTCCAATCACTCTCTGCAGCGCCGAAATCCAACGCTTGCTCATCCTCGAGAGCACGCAAGGAATAGAGATCAGCGCTCGCGGGTTGAGCCTTGATCAGTGCGGTGAGCGCAGGGCGAGTTTCGGTCGGAGGACGGCGAAACGCGACAGCACCGCCGGGCAACGACATCATACGAAAAAAGGCCGCTTCAACTGCCGTTTTGGCTTCTAGATTGCGAATCCACGAGGGCAACTCCCCGACCGCAGCGATAGCAGCCGCAACCGCGAATGCGAGGAAACGCCACAACGCTCAACCAAAAGCGCTTCGGCGCGGAATAAGGAAGTATCTTCAATCTGCACCTCCTCGGTCGCAATGTTGTGGGCGATGTCTTCCGCGGCGACGCTCAACTTATATACGCCGGGGATCGCCTGATCCGGAATCGGCAGAGAGCCTGTATCGGCAGAAGCAGCCGCGTCCCAGCGCAGCGAGACGGGGGCGGCACCATCCATGCGGGCAACAAGCGTTCGCGTGCTTTGCGACGCTTTGACCTTGAGGTTGATGCTCTCTCCAGCGTGAAAGCGCTTGCGATCAAGATTTATTCTGACCACTGGCGGCTTGCTTGCGATGACAAATGTTTTGGACTCGCGATAGGTTCGTCCAAGCCGATCGCGCAGCACGAGACGGACTGTGTACGTGCCATCCTGCATATCAGTCGGAGCCAGAAAGCGAGTTTGCCAGACGTCTTCCGTCGAGAGATGGCGCAGCGATTGAACGAGGCCGAACGGGAACAGGGCGACGACCGAGACAATCGATTCGTCGGTTTTCACCCGAAGGATCGGGTCGCCGGGGCGAATCACCCGCGGTCGTAACAGCGCCCGGGGTACGGCCAGGAATGATGTATAGGGCGTGACGAATTTGTACTGGCGCGCAAGGCGAATGATTTCATCGACCGTGGCCTGATCCTCGCCGTCGTGCTCGATTTTCGCAAGCAGAGCGTCGACGCGCGCGCGTGCCCAGAGACGCGGCAACTGTGGATGATCGACCGACTCTTGGGGCAGGTTCGTCTTGCCCGAAAGGGCGACCGACACTCCTTCGCGCACACCACGAACGGAGAAGACAACGTTCTCCTCTGGTTTTCGATAGCGTCCAACCCACGAAGCTAGCGAGCCAGAGAACGTCGAGGCCTGCAACGGATAAACCGCATCGACCGCCCCCACGGGAAAAACTGCCACCTCAAGTTGGCCAACCGGACTGCGGCCGATCTTTGAAAGAAATGAATTCAGCTTGAAGTCGATTGGCTCGGTCGAAAGCACGTGCTCCAGCAATCCGTCTTGCTCGGTGATCATGCGAAACAGTGGAAGGTTGGCATCGTCCCCAACCGCCAGAACGTAAGTGCGAGGACGTTGCGTGACAGTCAACTGTTTCCGGGCAGAGGCATACCAGTCCGCCAATTTTCTGTTCTGGATTGTCCCGCGAGTGGCACCGCCATCACTGAGAATGATCAGGTAGGTGTTATTTACTCCCGGCACAGCGGCCTGGTGCAATCCGGCCTGGAGAGCGCGCTGGAAATCAGTCCCTCCTCGAAGTCGACAGGCGCGCACAGCGTCGATTGCGCTCTTGACGTTGATTGGGTTCGCGATCCCGACTGGGATGACTTGCGTTTCCGTATTGAACATCACCAGGCTGAAGCGATCTGCGGGGGTCAAAGTATGGAGCAACGTTTCCAACGCCTGATAGCTCCGCTCAAGCTTTTCCCACTGCATGGACAGGGACGTGTCGAAAAGAACCACAACTGTCTTGGGCGTCGCCTTCGGTGAATTGTCGGCAGAGGCAGATGCGGCTGATCCGAAACCGAGGAGCGCTTGCGCTTCAAAGAATCCGGGCTCGCCAACAGCACGAAGCGGCGCTGTCTCAGCAGGAGAGGGCAGTGCCGGCACAGGGTTTCTGTAGGTCAACAGTTGTAACGTATCGGCAGCGGCCTGATCGAGATCGTAGGTCGCAACAAAATCTTCTCCGAGGTTCACGTTCTGTCCCTCGTAGTGGCCCTGCACCAGATGAGGCGTGTTCTGGTCCAACTGCAGCGGAAACATCTTTGCCGCAGCCTGAAAATTGCGGATAGCATAGGCCGAATGGAGTTCGAAGCTGATGCGGAAATGCGCGGCGGATTGAGCCGATAGGCATCGGGGCGAAGCGGAATCGCGAAATACGACTTGAGATTCTCGACTGGGATTGATTCGTGGTACTCGATCTCCAGACTCTTGGTGCCCCATTCCGGAATGGGGGTGATGCGGGCGCTGAACACCGAACTGCGCTTGGCTTCCTCGGGGCCACGTTCACCCATTTGCAGAAGTCCAGGATCGACCGATTGTTGCTTGAGTTGGTTGTAGATTTCTTCGGCGCGCTTGCGTTCAAGGATCACTGCGGGAAGACGGACAGGACCTTCCCATGTGGCAAAGTCAGAGATCGTGGCGTGGCTGGGAAAAGCGAAGACGTAGTTCCCTTCCTCGATAGCAGTCGTGTGATTGGCAAAGATTTGGCGGACGAACACGCGCGCATCCCCGTTGTCGATGCGCACCGTGACTTCCATTTCCTCCAGGGACAGAATGGCGGGATCGGGCTGCTGCTTGTTGCGAGGGATGAGGACTCCCGCATCCCCTAGCAGGCTGGCACCAGCATCATCACGATCGCGAAATAAAAGCCCGTTTCATGGGTGCAGCTTTTGCTCCGGTATGCGCACCAGCCCATTATCGGTGCCGACATAGATGTATCCGTTTGCCGCAGCGAATGCGGTGACGTTCAATGACGGCAGGCCATTACGGATCACTGACCAACGACTGGCCTGGCGATCGTAAACATACAATCCGTCGCCGAGGCTTCCGGCGAGTACGGTATTCTCGGTGACCAGCATCGCGTTCGGATTAATTTCCAGACGTCCGGAAGCGACTTCGAACGGATGAAATTTTCCGGCAGAATCGAGGCTGAGCACGCCGGCGCCATACGTGCCAATCATCCAATCCGTGCCGATGGAACGATCGCGGTGATCCAGTTATGTTTCAAATTGGAAGTGGCCGTGGTGTAGTTTTCTTTTATGTCTCCCTGCGCGAGATGTGAGAGACCGCCAAGCGTTCCAGCCATCAGGTCGTCGCGCACGACTCCAAGCGCGTAGACATGGTTGTTCACGAGTCCGTGGAAGGCGTACATGCTGCGAGCGCCACTGCCGTCGAGAAACGTCAGACCCGCCGGGGTTGCGAGAGCCAATCCTCCGCGGTAGCTGACAACGTCCGTAATGTGATCAGCAATCAGCCCATCCACCTTCGTGAGGATCTGTTGCTCCGTACCCGACTCACTGAAACGCACCAGCCCATTCGCGGTGGCGACATCAACGGCGCCCGATTTTGGCTCGGGAAAAATGCGGTTGACGCAGAACACATGGTCATCTTCGACATGCTGGGTGCGATTCCCTGTGGCGGAGATGAGATCGAGTCCGCGGTCGAAAAATCCCACCCAAATCTGCCCCCTCCCGTCTGCCGCCAAAGCAGAAACATTTCGGTCCGTCAAAACGGCAGGATTTACTTGTAAAACGCGCTCCCAACCGAACGCATGAGCATTCATACGGAATAGCCCGTCGCTGGCGACGGCAAAAACGGAAGTTCTGTCCGCGAACAGTTGCCGAACTCCCCTCAGTTCGCTTGCCTGCGCTGGAACCGGGTTACGCCGGCCGCCTTCCAGCGGAATTTTGATAACTCCCTGATCATGCGATCCGACGTAGAGTGCGCTCGGCGTCGCAAAAAGAGCTGTCGTCAAAACTCCATCCGCCATCCGGTGCGAAAATTGGCCGCTGTCAAAAACAGCTACTCCGGTCGCCGTGCCCACATAAGTGGTGTTTCCTGAGATCGCCAGAGATTGAACCTGAGGGTCGGGCAAGCCTTCGGCTTCAGAGAACGTATCAACCTCGCCTGCGTGAAAGTGCAGGGCACCTGGATCGAGAGTTCCCACCCACAAGTCCGATTCGTTTCCTGCCAGGGCGGTCACGTAGATTGCGTCAAGTCTCGAATGGAGGACTGTGATCCGCTTGCCGTCGTAAGCGAGAACCCCACGCTTCCTGGTTCCAAGAGAAGATGTCCGGACGGCACGGGCAAAATGCAGGTGATGTCGCGAGCCTCTGCGTCCGAGGGTAGAATCTGCCTGAAATCGTGGCCATTGAAGGCGAGCAAGCCAGCGCCGGCCGTCGCCAAGACCAGTTCGGGCTGTGTCGCATCAGCGAGGACAGCTGGACTGAGAGCAATCAGGGGGGCTCCGGGTAACTCTGCGCCAGCGGAGTACTGATGCAGAAAAGAACCTTGGGGATCGTATTCCAACAAGCCGGTAGGTCCTGCGACGAAAAGGCGGTCCTGAAAGCGGGCCGCCTGCAGAAAAACCTGAGCAGAGCTGACGGGCTCGAATCCGGGGTTTTTGGCGGCTGCCAGAGGCTGGACCACGAATCGGAATTCGTTCCGGGCGCGCACTTCTTCAGAGGCGATACGGATGGCGCGCGATGTACGCCAAAAAACTACGGCTCCCAATAAGAGCGACCCAGCCAGACTGGTTGCAACAGCCGCGCGCACGCAAACCTTCGACATCCGCCTCATAATTCCTCAGGCCGGGACAGTGAACTATAAACCGCACACCCGGTGCTAAAGATGGAAAAGCAAGGGGTGTGCCAATCCCAAATTTGGCGAAAATAGTGGCTTTTCGGGCCTTTGCTGGGTACCGACCTGTGTGCGGCCGTTAACATGGTGTTGGTCGGGACACAGCCCGGATGTTATTGCCTGCATCCAAGTTAAGTGGTCAGCGCCACCAGCATCCGATTTACAATGCTTCGGGCGGGTCAAATCCTAGAACTTGGGGATGGAACGAAGTATCTCCGGCTGCCGTGCGTGCAGGCGTCGGCGGCTATCTGGCTTCGCCAGACGTCATGACTTTGATTTGACCTTATGCGCTCAAGGCTCCTTTTGAAATTCGCCGCGACGGCTCTTCTCTTCCCACTGGCGGGAAGTACAGCCGTTGGGCAGGGACCTACGCTGATCAGCCTCGATCAGGCGATCGATCTAGCCCTGGCTCACAATCACGCGCTTCGTGCGACCAGAACCCAAATTCTTCAAAATCAAGCCCAGGAGATCACCGCCAACTTGCGGCCGAACCCAACGCTGGGAATGGATACCCAGTTCGTCCCTTTCTTCAGCCCTCAGGATTTTTCCGGCGAAAACCTGAACGAGACTCAGCAATTTGATGTCGGACTCAGTTACCTGTTCGAACGCGGCCACAAGCGTCAGCATCGGCTGCAAGCGGCACGGGACGCGACGGCTGTCACGCGGGCGCAAGTCGCCGACGCAGAGCGGACTTTGGCGTTTAACGTCGGCCAACAGTTTGTCAGCGTTTTGCTGGCGGAATCGACACTTCAGTTTGCCTTGGAAGACCTCAAAGGATTCCAGCAGACGGTCGACATCAGCCAAGAGCAGTTCCGGGCGGGGTTGATCGGCGAAGGCGACTATCTCAAGATCAAACTGCAGCTGCTCCAGTTTCAAACCGATGTTTCATCGGCGCGCCTCGCAAGAGTGCAAGCCTTGGTTGGTCTTCGCGAATTCCTGGGATACGATGCGGTTCCCGCCGACTTTGACGTCATTGGAGATCTCGCCTACCAGCCGCTCAAGGCGAAAGTCGACGATCTGCAGGCCCAGGCCCTGCGGGAACGGCCCGACTATCGCGCCGCGCAGTTGGGGATTACGGCCGCAAAGAGCCAGGTTTCGCTGGCAAGAGCCAACGGCAAGGTCGATGTGAATGGGACCTACGATTTCACACACGTCTCCGGCGAAAACACGGCGTCGATTTTTGCGAACTTCGCACTCCCGATTTTTGACCGGAATCAGGGCGAGATCAAGCGAACAGGCTACGCGCTCACCCA
>CAVYUY010000008.1:0-157503 GCA_963771765.1 uncultured Acidobacteriota bacterium | reverse complement strand
GTTTGCAGCCAGGTGTCGCTTACCTAGGAACCGAGCTGAATGCGGATACCGACACCCGTAGCGGCGCAGTTAACGGCATGCGCAGCGACCAATCCAACGTCACCCTCGACGGCATCGGTGTCAACGACCAGAATTTCGGCTATGCCTTCACCAGTGTGTTAAACATGCCGCCGGACTCGGTTGAGGAGTTCAGGGTGACGACTGCCAACTCGAATGCCGATTCTGGATATTCGAGCGGGGCGCAGGTTGCGCTTGTCACTAAGAGCGGCACGAACTCCTTCCACGGATCGGCCTACGAGTACAACCGCAATACGGTTTTCAGTGCGAACGACCCCTTCTTGAAATATTCGCAGCTCACGAGCGGCGAAGCGAACAAGGCTCCGAAGCTGCTGCGCAATGTGTTCGGAGCCAGCGTCGGCGGGCCAATCTTGAAAAACCGGATGTTCTTCTTCGCCAACTATGAAGGACGCCGCGATGCTCAAGGAACAAGCGTGCTGCGCACCGTACCGAGTGCAAGCCTGCGCGCCGGGAACCTCGTCTATCTCTGTGCGCGGAATATGGATGGCAGTCTTGATACAGCCGACTGTCCGGGCGGGACGGTCAACGGCGTTAGCGGGGTGCAACCGGGGTATTATGCGCTTGGGCCAGATCAGATCAAAGCGATGGACCCGCAAGGAATCGGCGTCAGTCCAGCTGTTCTTAACATCCTGAACCAATACCCCGGGTCCAATGAAAGCTCGGGGGATGGTTCGAATACGCTCGGATACCGCTTTTCTTCGAACGCGGACTCAAGCTTTAACACATACATCGCTCGATTGGATTACCACATCACCTCCAATGGGTCCGAGAGCCTGTTCGTGCGCGGAGAAACGCAGAATTTCAAGGAACCGGGTTTGCAGGAGTTTCCCGGACAGTCCGCCCAGTCGACGATATTGGACGATAGCAAGGGCATCACGATCGGGCTTACCTCGATTTTGACGCCGAGACTCATCAACGACTTTCACTGGGGATTTGTCCGGCAGGGGGGACAAACGGCTGGGGTTTCGAAAGATCCTGCAGTGCTGCTTGATGGGATCAGCAGTATTGTGCCTTTCACGCGATCCACTATCTTTTTCGTTCCGGACCACCAGTTTACTGACAGTTTGAATTGGACACACAAGAACCACACCTTCCAGTTCGGAACCGATTTATTTTTCATTCGCAACGACCACACCAGCTTCTCTAATTCCTTCTCCGACGTGCGCACAAACGCTGTGTATCTCAATACTGGAGGAATCGCTGGCACCTCCAGCCCGCTCGATCCGTTCAACAATGGCTATCCGGCGGTGGACGGCAACTTCGGGCCGAACTATGACAGCGCGGCCACGATCGTCATGGGCATTTTCCCCGAGGGCGACGGGCACTACAACTTCGCGCGCGATGGGTCTGCGCTGGCGCAAGGCGTGGCCATTAATCGCCGTTACGCGATCAATAATTATGAGTTTTTCGGTCAGGATACGTGGCACATCAAGCCACGGCTGACGCTGACGTATGGGCTGCGCTGGGTACTCGAAGCTCCACCGTACGAAACGAATGGATACCAGGTCGCGCCTTGCATCGAGGCAGGGGGCGGGGGTTGTACGAAGCAAAACGCTGCGGATTGGTTCAATGACACGAAGTCTTTAGCAGCAGCGGGGCAACCGGCGAACAATGCGGGTGAACTGTCATTCATTCTCGGTGGACCTAAGAATCATGGCCCTGGACTATGGAACTGGGACCGCAAGAACTTCTCGCCAAGAATTGCCGTGGCCTGGTCGCCAGATACGGGAGAAGGATGGGTTTCAAAGATTCTTGGTAAACGAGATCAATTCTCGGTTCGCGGCGGCTACAGCATTATGTATGACCACTTCGGAATTCCGATCGTGAACAGTTTTGATCAGAATGGTTCTTTCGGGCTTTCGACGATTCTCGGAAACCCGGCGGGTGTGGTGTCGCCCGCAAACGCTCCACGCTTTACTTGCCTGACTCCTGGAACGGCCGGCGCGTCCTGCTTGCCGGCGCCATGCGCCTCGATCAACGATCCGGGCTGCCTGTTCGGACCGGCGCCCGCTGGCGGCTTCCCATATACGCCAGGCAACACTACGTTCGCTATCAACTGGGGATTGGATCAGAACATGAAGACGCCGTACTCCCACGTCTTCAATTTCTCCCTGTCTCGACAGTTGAATTCCCGATCCTCGATTCAAGTCGCTTACGTGGGCAGCATAGCGCGACGTCTGCCCATGCAGGTCGATTTGGCGATGCCCACCAACCTCACGGATCCAGCCAGCAACACTAAGTATTTTCAAGCAGCAACGCTCTTATCGAAAGCCGCTGCTGCCGGCACGGATGTCAATCAGATTCAGCCAATTCCGTTCTTCGAGAATACCTTTCCCGCGTGGGCGGGCGCGACGACGTTGAACGGCCTTAAGAGCCAAGGCGTCCCTCCTGGGACCTCATCCCTCGCTTGCGCGCCCGGCGCTCAGCCCGGCAATCCGACCGCGACTCAAAACATTTACCAAATGTGGAATTGCTTCCCCCACAACGAAACCTTCTCGCTGTTCGAGATGGATTTGCCGGCTTCCATCACGGGGCTAAGTCCAGCGCTCCCGAACAGCAAATTCGGCCCTTACACCTTCTTCCACGACCAGTTCAGTTCGCTCTATTCGTGGCGCAACATCGGCACGTCTGACTACAACGCGTTGCAAGTCACATACAACGTCCGCTTCTCGAACATGACGGGACAATTCAACTACACGTTCTCGAAATCGCTCGACGAAGCTTCAGCCGCAGAACGCGTTGGACCCTATGAAGGGACTGGAGGAACCGGTGACGATCTGAATGGCGGTGGGATCGTCATCAATTCATGGGATCCCCTGGCTCTGCGTGGCCTTTCGGACTTCAACGCTTTCCACCAGATCAACGCGAACCTCGTCTACAAGCTACCCTTCGGCAAAGGACAGAGATTTCTGGGAGGCGCACACCCGCTGCTCAACGCGTTGGTCGGAGGATGGAACGTGTCCGGCATATTCCGGTGGACCACCGGCTTCCCGATCACCATCGACAACGGGTTCACCTGGTCGACGAACTGGAACATCGAGGGCGATGCGGTGCCGAATGGACCAGCTCCGAAGGCGTCCAATCCCAAGAATGCGATTGTGAATGGGGCGGGAATTGGCCCGGATATCTTTGCCGACCCGGCAGGTGCCGAAGCAGCGTTTCGACCGGAGTGGCCGGGGGAATCGGGAGTCCGCAACAATGTGATTGGCGAGGGTATGTTCAACATCGACACGGGCGTGAGCAAGGACTTCTCTCTGGGAGAACAGCGGCGTCTTGAGTTCAGCTGGCAATCGTTCAACGCGACGAATTCGGTGCGCTACGACGTCCGCGGAGCTCAGCCCTCGCTCTCGTACGATCCGACACAATTCGGCAAGTACCTCGGGACCTTGACCACACCGCGCTTCATGCAGTTTGCTTTGCGCTTCGTGTTCTGAGGCAGAGGCAGAAGTAGAGTCGTCGGAATTCACGATCCCGGTGCTTGCCCGCTAATCATGCCCAACGTTCGTTTGGTTCGTTGGGCAGAGCGGGGATTCGGAAGCGAAAATCTGACGCCTAGGCTTACCGCTTCATGGATTGGTGCCGGAATTTTTTGGCGGCGTGGTCGCAGCGTCCTCCCTGACGATCGCGACCCCCCAGGCAGGAAGAGAGACGTCGCTGTTCGACCGTGCAGTGCTGCCGGTAAGCAGATCTTTTCCTTCCATGTAACCGTAAGGGACATGAACTGGAGCAGCCGAATAGTTGAGAATGTAGTGAACTGCGTGGCCGTCGGAGAGAGTTCCGCTCCGCATGATAGTGGGAAAGTGGAGCGCTTGTTGTGGTCCCCAGAGCCCGGCTCTCTTTACGCTTTCCTCCATGATTTTCTCGGCGAGCGTGTCGCTGGGCATGAATCCGACATAGGTGACCTCGCCCTTGCCATAGATGTTTCGCGTGACGGCAGCGTACTTGCCCCAAACCGGGTGGTGATAGTGTGCGACAACGGTCGCGGTCGTGGGGGTCAGAAGCTCCATCCACCAGCGCGCCGTGTTTCGCTCGCTGCCGATATGATAGGGATCTTCTTCCAGTGAGACGCCTTCAGGAATCGTGAACTGGTTGTACCTAACGCCCGCGGCCTCGGCGATCAGGCCAGGCTGAGTCGTGGAGCGCACCTTCACGTTCTCGTCGGAGAATCCACTCTTGAATGTGTAGAGCAAGTGGCCGCCCGCCTTGGCGAAGGCGTTAAGCCGTTCGATTTCCGAGTCTGTGGCTGCGTACAGCGCAGGCACAACGATAAGCTCGTAATCCGACAGATCATTCGTCGATGGATCGACGAAATCCACTTCGGCATTCATTCGGTAGAGTGCGTCGTAGAAGGGCCGAAGCACATCGTTATAGGTGGCAGTCGAGTTCCAGCCAAATTTAAAGGCGTTGAACGCGGAGAGAGCACGGTTGCTCACATAGATCGCGATGCGATTGTGCTTGCGCATATTTACAAGCTGCGGGCCCAGGCGCGCAATGTCCTTTCCGATCGATCCTGCCTCTTCATACGTGGGGTTGGGCTTGAAGTCCTGGCTGAGCAGCCCACGCCAGTAAGTTTCCACCGCGTTCGCAGTGGTTCCCCAGTGCCAATATTCGATCATGTTGGCGCCGGATGCGAGATGGCTGAAAGCCTGAAGCCGGAGTTGGCCGGGATAAGGCGTCCACTCGGGAAATCCCTGCGCCTCGGTTTCGATCGTCAGATAGTTCTGCCCTCCGCGAATGGAACGGGCCAGGTCTCCGCCGAGAGCGATCTCAGCGCCAGTGAGGTGGTCCTGCGTGGGATGGTAGATGTCGATGCCGGCGACATCGAGAGAACGTGCCGCGTCAAAATGATTGACCGCCGACTGGATGCCATACGAGTAGCCGCGCCAGTCGAGGTCGAAGTTCTGCGTGACGAACTGACCTTGCCGCGCATGAGCGTGGACGAGGCCCGCTTGCCAAGCCAGATAGTCGGTGACCAGCCCGCGTTGGAACTCCGCGAAAGCGCAAGACAAACTGGCATTGATCGTGCCATTCACCGAAGGGAAATCGGCCCAATCGTTGATCCGGTTGCTCCAGTAATCGAGACCAAACTCCTTGTTCATCGCAGCGAGATCCGGATGCCGCTGCCGCATCCACTGCACAAAAGCCGCCTGCACATTCGGTCCGCTGGTCTCGTAAGACTTGGTCTCGTTATCGAGTTGATAGCCGATCACAGACGGATGGTCTTTGACGTGGTCCACGAGTGCAACGATGACCTCTTCCGCAGCTTTTCGGAAGTGAGCATTGGTGATGTCCATGTTCTGCCGGCGCCCGTATTCGGCAGGTCCTGTCGGCGTGATGACGAGGACATCCGGGTGCTCGCGCGCAAGCCATGTCGGGATGGCATACGTAGGCGTTCCGACGATCACCTTGATGCCGGCCTTATCCATCGCCGCGAGCACGCGGTCGACATGAGTGAAATCGAAAACTCCCGCTTTCGGTTCCAGGGTTCCCCACGTAGATTCGGCAATGCGGACGACTGTGATTCCGGCGTCTTTCATCATCTTTACGTCTTCGTCAAGGCGATCGTAGGGCGCGTACTCCTCGTAGTAAGCAGCGCCGAAAAGTATCGTCTGCTGGCTCTGACCTTGCTGACCAAGCGCCAGGGAAGTAATCGCGATGGAGAGCGCGACTAACGTCGCAAAGAACGACGACCTATGCGGAATCATTTTCGAATCGCTCCTGTCCGGAACCACGCCCACGATGTCTCCAGGTTAGCCTGACCTGGTACCGCTCAGAAGGATGTCATATTCGAACTCTACTGAGGGTTGCAGGGTGGTGAATGCAGATTAAAGCATGACTGCTTCCAACCCGTCGAGCCTAGCGAGCGCCATGCACGAGAGGCTGGATCACGTGTCCTTGAACGTGCTCCATCTGCAGGCCCAGCAGCGCTGCGATGGTGGGAGCCACGTCGAGATTCGAGATGGTGCCTAAGTTCACGCCCTTGGAAATGCCGACGCCCCAGGCAATAAAGATTGCCTGCATTTTCGGATCGGTATTGATGTAGCCGTGAGTGCCGGCATCGCCGCCCTCGGTGACATAGCTGCCATCCGATTCGGCACCGAATGCATATTCTGGAGCGGCCGCCAGAACGAGATCAGGCGCCTGATCATTTGTTGCTCTCGTGGGTAGGCCCAGCGCTGAAAATTCGTCTGGCCCGTACACGCGGTCAATTCCTTCAGCGCCGGTCAAAATGCGACGAAGCTGCGCGACCTGGTCCGCTCTGCGATCGGGCTTATTGGCGTAGACCATTGCCGTGCCGCCCTCGGGTACGACCCACGCGTCCCCCTTCGGATGGTCGGCGCTGCCGGTGAGAAATCCTTCTTTCCGCAAGAGAATGTTGGGATGAATCTTGTGTTTGAACGTTCGAAAGCCGTGATCCGAAACGATCATGAGCGTGGCTTTCTGTGAGAGGCCAGTGCGTTCGAGAAGATCAAGAATCTGCTTTACGCGGTCGTCAAGGAACGCGAACGCCGTGAGGCTGGCGTGGCTCATCGGACCGTATTCGTGGTTCGTGTCGTCGCCGGTCAGCAGATGGAAGAGCAAAAGATTGGGTTTGTGCTTCTCCAGAATGTCTTCTGCGGCGGCGGTCCACATCCGATCCTGCCAGGCTTGACTACTGTCCTCGAAGGTTCGCAGCTGCTCGCGCGTCACTGCGCCGGCATCGATCAGGTCGCTCTCAATTGCTCCATCGGGGTCGGGCAATTCGGGGAACTGCCATGTAATGGTCTTGGCCCGATAGATGGCCACCCAATCTACCTGTGCCGTGGTGAGTCCGGCATTGTGAGCGATGTCGTAAATCGTGGGCGCATGCACCATCACTTCTTTGTCGCGCCATGGTTCGATCTTTGGTGCTCCTCCATCGCCTGGAAAGCTGAGGATGCCGTTGTACAAAACACCGTGGTGTGATGCATCGACGCCCGTGACAATCGCGGTGTGATTCGGCCAGGTCACAGTCGGGTTGACGGGCTTCATGGACGTCGCGGATGCGCCTTCCCGAATGAGTTTGCGAAGCGTCGGGATGGGCAACCGGGGATCGTCCAATGCGTAGGCAGGAAAGCCGTCGAGGCTGATCACGATGATCATGCGGTCCTTTTGCACGGGTGCGCCCGTGACAAACGGAACCGTCGACACCATTGATATGACGGCAATCAACCAGCGCAGAAGTTTCATGTTCGATTTCAAGTTCACTCTCTTAGATTTGGTTCCGGTCGTGCCTTGGAATTTCTTGCGGCCGGTACTCAGGCGCGAATCACGAAACGGAAACGCATATCCTCACCGAACCACATGATGTAGTTGGTTCCCCACGCATTGTTGAAGAGGTTGCAATGGATGCCCGCGGAAAGATCAGGCTGGACATTCGAAAAGCACAACGGCGTCTTGACGCCCAGCGTGACCACGGGCGCATCGAGTGTCTCCACGAACAAAGATCCCTTCTCGTCTTTGTAGCCGAATCCTTTCGAAAGCGCATGCATGTGTCGATTGCCGGATCTCACCACATCCAATGGTGACACCGCGAGTCCGGATTTCTCGAGAGTCCAACCGTTGGGATCTGTTGCAACGGGGCGAAATGTCAGCCAGAGCGCCTCGGGCATTCGCGATGGCGGCTTTTGGAACCAGGAGAAATTCAGGTAGATCGCCGGCTCGACCTTAGAAAAGAACAATTCCATAAACATCTTCTGCGGGAAGGATGCCCGACCGTTGCGCAAAGATTCCGCATCGTCGATTTGGAGTCGCGCCAGCAGATGATGGCCGTCTTCGTCTTCGTCGAGTTGAAGATCGACAAGAGTCGGCGTCCATTCCTGGCTCTTGGCTCCGAAGCGCTCGATGTTCGGCTTGCCGAAATCTTTCTTCGCCCAGTCTTCATTGCTGACGACGTAGTTGTCGAAGAAACGGGAATAATCCTGCTGCGAAAGCGTCTGATAGGAAAACAGTGCCAGCGGATGCTCGCTCGACGCCCACTCGCGGCCGGACTTCTTGTTTCGAAGGCGATGAATGGAGCCATTCTTCGGATCTAGCGCAACGATGAAATATTGAGTCTCGATTTCGTCGCCTGCCGGATGTGGGGTCGGATGAGCGAGCCGAGGTTCACCAGCTACCAGATTTTTCACCGCGGCCTGAGCCTGCTCGCGCAAAGAGGAGGGAAGTGTTGAGATTCCTGCATCAAGGTCCTGACGCTTTTCCTGCCAGCTGAACTCGACAACTTTGTAATTCTTGGTGTCGAGCATCGGAGTCAAATCTTGAGGCGTGTAGTGATCGAAATCAAGCCAGGTTTTCGTGTCCGTGCCCCAGGTGTGCTCGACTTCGAGAAGTAGATGTCGTAGAAGAGCGACGTCGGTCGCATCGCCAACGGCCAACATCCCCTGAGCGATCCACTTCTGGCGCAATCGCGCAACCTCCCGATATCGAGCGACCTTCAGAGGATCGCTCGCGACACCGTGAATCCATGTGTCGCCGATTTCGTTGGTGACGACGGGAAGATCGTTGCGGTGAGGATCGACCGCATTTGCGATCTCAGTCAGATTCGTAGGCGTGATCGTTGCATTGGGAAATTGGCTCGTAAGCGTCGCGTAGGTTTGCCGGATTTCTTCCGGAGTGTGCGGCCCCTCGTTGTCATCGCGCACAACCATCGCGATCGCCACATCGGAGCCTGGTACGGTGACAAAACCTCCGTAGCCGTGGTGATACATGACGGCGAGCGATGAACCGTTCGAATCCTTCCACAGAAAAAGTGGTGGAATCTCGGCGGGCGTGCTGGCATCGTTCACGCCGATATCCAGAAACTTTACGCCGTGCGCTGCGAGCGGAGCGATCAATCCGCGGGTGTGGCCCGGGACGTCGGTCATCTTGGCGCCGGTAGTGGTTCGTCCGAAACGCCGGTCCAGCGATTGCGACAGGCCAATCGCCCCGGCGATCAACGATTCGTCCATCAACTCGGTTTGCCAGGTGAAAGGCAGAGCGTGCCATGCGATATCCCCCAGAGAGATCGCCTTTTCCATGCGTCCTCGTTCCGCAGTTGTCGCTTGTTCCAGATATTCGTAGAGCAGCCATGAGCCAGTCGTCCAAACGTACCGATAGTCGCCCGACTGACGTAGTTGGGCGGCTAGATCAATCGCTCGTGGAAAATATTCCGCGAAATAGCGGTGCACCACCGCAGCCTGCGTGTCGATGAAGCCAGCGTCGAAATGGCACTTGAACATCACCAGCACGCGCCTGATTTTAAGATTTGGGGTCGGAAGCGGGGATGCGGCCTGAAGGCCCAACAAGGACTGCGCCTTCCACAGGGCGGCGCTGCCCAGGGCGGATTTTATAAATTCGCGTCGCTTCATGATTGGTCCCTCGTTAGATTTCTCCTCAGTAAATCTAACGTCATTTCCAGGCGAGCGTTGCGATCGAATTTTCCTCTAAAGGAATCGAGGCTGAACTCAACCCTTCGATCACCTGAACCGTACGAGCTCGGCCCAGATTTGTCAGGATGAGGACCTTTTGACCGCCAGGATTCTCGGCTGCAACGTGGCCGAGATTGATGGCCTCACTCTGCGACTCAAAACGGCGGGCACCCCGCCGCATCGTGCGCGAAAAATGCGCAAGCGCCCAGTACTGTCCGCTACGAATGACTTCCTGCGTGTGGGGATTGATGATCAGAATGCCACCACAAGGATAGGGCCCGATGTTAGGCTTGCCGCGCTCATCGGTAGCCATGTTCCAGGCTACTGCCGATCGGCACCAATTGTTCAGGACATCGGTGTACGTCTTACTCCACTTCGTCCAGTCATCCTGATAGTGCGGATCGTTGTAGTCCGTGCTTCCTTCGGTGAAATACATCTCCACCTCGGGATGTGCGGCGTGCACCTTGCTCATCATGCCGGGCTCGCCGGTATAGGGGTGCCACGCGACCGAATTCACGTATCTGCGGAACTCGGGGTTGTCGAGCTCAGAGATGACGCGGCCCCAATAAACAAAGTTGTGGTCCAGTATCCAGATTTTCGCCGGATAGTTGTTCTTTTCAAAAAGCGGTCCAAGATGATCGGTGATGAACTCGGTTTCGCATTCCTGCGACCACGTGCAGGCAGGCATTTGGCCATGCTGGTCCGTGTCGATTTCATTCTGTGTTGTGATCGCCCGGATCGGAACACCTTCCGCGGCGTACCCCTGAATGAATTTCAAGAAATATTGCGCGTACGAAGCGAGATATTGCCGGCTCATGGAGCCGCCCAGCATCGATTTGTTCCATTTCATCCACCCGGGCGGGCTCCACGGAGATGAGAAATAGAACACGTCGGGATTAATCTCATGGACACGGCGCAGAATTGGAAGGATATATTCGCGGTCGTGATCGATGGAAAACCGCTTCAGTTCCGGATCGACGTCGCCATCGTCGTAACTGTAGAGTGTCGCCGCAGAATCCGCTGCGCCGATGCATGTACGGTTGACGCTCAATCCCATCTCAGATGGATGGAACATTTCGTGCAGCAATTGTTCGCGAGCCGGTTCGTGAAGTTGGTTGATGACATAGCAGGCCGCGTCGGAGAAGCATCCACCAAATCCCAGGATGTCCTGAAACTTGTTGGCAGCGACAAGCTGCACGGACTCGACGCCCGGAGTGGCTGACGCCGCTTGCCATTGGATCGGCTTTCCGGAAGTGAACCGCTGCTTCGAATTCGTGAGCCAAACGGCAATGTCGGATGGTGGTTGCTTTGTGCCCGCGACAGGGAACTCGACGAAACTATCTGGGTTTCGCGACGTCGCTGAGGCCAACACGGAAGGGCCCGCGGTGAGCGCTCCCAATCCAAGGGCTGAAGCCTTGAGAAATTCCCGTCGAGAATTTGGTTTCTTTGTTGGGTTCATGAGGTATGCCGTTACTCCACCATTTCACTGCCCCGGTTATCAGCAGTGAGGTTAAAGGAAGGAGTGATATCGATGGAAGGCCGAAATCGACTTTCGTCGTCCAGATGGTCCGCTGGGATGCAGACCACCTGGACAGCCTCTGAAGACAGCGCCCGTTTCTTTAGAAGAGCAACTTGAGAGACAGTTGCATGATGCGTGCGGGGTTAGCGGTGTGAACGACGCCGAACGATCCCAGGTCGTCGACGTTTCCATCGGGCTCACCGAATTGGGCGTGGTTGAACGCGTTGAAGAGTTCGGCACGGAACTCGAGGTTCATGCCTTCCTTAATGAGCGTGTCTTTCAACAGCGCCGCATCCCAATTGTTCAGCCCCGGGCCGGAGAAGAATCGCCGCCTCGCGGTTCCCAGAGTTCCGATTGTCTCCGGACTGAAGAGTGAGGTGTTGAAATACGGAAGCCCTTTGCGTGGGTCGGTGATGCTCAGCGGCCCGGGCGTGTAGTTCGGGGTGTCGACCGGCAGCGAAATTGCTCCGGCGCTGCTGGTTCCCAGCAGGGAATTGTCATCCGTCTCTACGAGCGTGACTGGAAGTCCGGTCGAGAAGCGAGTGATGCCGCTCAATCGCCATCCTTTGACAAGCCGGCTCGGCCCGCCGAGGCGATCGAAGGGCAGATGGTAGTCGTAGCTGACGACGAAATTGTGCCGCACATCGAACGCGGAGAGCGATCGCTCGCCCTGGTTGAGCAGGTTGATCTGTTCCCCGTATCCCGAACCGTTGTCGAGAGATTTCGAATACGTGTAGCCTGCGAGGAATTCCAGGCCGGCGATCTTCTGCCGGAGGCTCAACTGCAATGAGTTGTAGCTCGACTTGCCGCTGGTGATGAAGTAGCCATCACTGGAGAAGTTGGGCCCGAACGGCCCGCGTGTGCTGTTGATGGTTCCTCCGGAGACGGGGTTATATACGCCGTTCTCTCCGTTCGGTCCGCAAACAACTCCGTCGGTAACCTGGCTCAGTTGGCTGACGCTCAAGCAGAGCGCGGGATTGCCAGGGTTGGCTTCAAGGGACGACATCAGGTGATGTCCTTGTGTCCCAACATAGCTCGCGCTCAACAGGGTTGCAGGACCGAGCTGCCGCTCAATCGAGAGTTGATACTCCTCGGTGTAAGGCAGGACATTCTTGTAGTAGAAGGCGGGCGACGTGCCGATCGGGAGGAAATTTGCCCAATTGATCACCGTGGATGTCGTTGGCAGGGGTACTGGGAAACGCTGTCCTTCGATGTTGCCGGTACCGCGGTCGACAAACGGCGTCACGAATTCGGGCGGTACCGGGCTGCCATAGAACGCCCCGAAGGGAGCATCGCCAATTTCGTTAAAGTTTGTCGCCCCTTCGAAGGTGCTGTAGAACTTGCCCCAGCCCGCGCGGATGCTGGTTTTTCCTGGTCCGCCGGTCAGAGCTTTGATGATGCCATCGTTCGTCGAGGGTGAGTAAGCCATCCCGATGCGAGGTGCGAAGTTGTTATATCGCGTCGGAGCAAGAGTGCTAGGAATGCCGGGATCGCCAGGGAAGACCCATCCCAGCGGCGAGCCGGGGAATCGTGTTGATTGGAGACCTTGCACAAGCGTTTCCAACTGACCGTTCTTTTCCGACCATGGACGGCTCACATCCCAACGTAGGCCGTAGTTGAAGGTGAGATTGGGCCGTGCGCGCCAGCTGTCTTGAGCGAACAGCCCGATGTATCGCGAACGGCCGTAGGAGGGATACCCTTGGCCTTGCGAATAGTTGGTTGGCGCACCGATCAGGAAGTCGGCGAAATCGACTCCTGTTTCTGCCCCATTGAACGTGAAATCGCCATTCGATCCACCGTTGTATTCGGTCAACTGGTTGTAGCGGAACTGTCCTCCGATGGTGACGGTGTGGGTTCCGATGATTCGGCTGAAATTGTCCATGACTTGCGCGGTGGTTTCAGTAACGCCGAGAGGTCCGCCGGATGCGCCGAATGAGAAGTTGTTGAGGTGAATGTTGGGAACGTGTGCGTACTGCGGCAGGGAAGGCGATATACCCAGGGTGTCAGGGCCTTCCTCAAATCCGAGGGACTTCGGGGTGACGTTGTCGCCACCGGTCGGCTTGTGAATCAGGAACCGGAGCCGCGTCAGGCCAACGCGAAATTCATTGACCGAGGCGGAGCTGAGAGTTTTCGTGTCTCCAATGTCCGCGACCTGCGAGCGCCCTGTAAAATCGCTGCCGAATCCAGGCAGGAAAATATTGGGCACGCTCTGGCGATACTGATCGAAGAAGTAGTATCCGCTCAGCAATCCCAGGTGCGAGTTGTAATCGACGCGTCCGCTGGTCTTGTTATCACCAAGACGAATGGGCGCGGCTTGCGCAGAGAATTGTCCAGGCCCAGCGTTTTCCGGAGGCATGAACTGCATGAGATTCTGGGACGGAACGGTGAAGGCTGCATTCGGAATCTGAGCGCCTGGGAATACGCAGGTGGTGGTGCTCGCGCAACCGGCGGTGTAGTAAGGCTCGCCCTGTACAACAGAGTAGCCGAGGGTGGTAGAAAGTTGCTGAGCCCACGCTGGACCCTGCACCACACCCGTCAGAGAACTCGCGACTGCAGAAAAATCTCCATTGCGCTCAGCGGCCGTGGGAACGGGGACAAGCCCGGTACCGCCGCTCTGGCCCTGAATCACGCGGTTTCCTTGATAGTCAGCGAAGAAGAATAACTTGTCCTTCACGATGGGGCCACCAAAGGTGCCGCCAAATTCATTCTGCTTATGGTCGTCTTTAATGGTCGAGAAATAGTTCGTGGCATCGAACGCACGATTTCTCAAGAATTCGAATGCGCTTCCGTGAAATTTATTCGTCCCTGATTTCGTGATGACATTGATCTGGCCGCCCGCGTAGTTGCCGTACTCCGCGTCGAAGTTGTTGGTCACGATACGAAACTCGGCGATCGAATCGAGGTTCGGAATAATTCCAGTGCCGGAGAAGGCGAACTCCTGCACCGTGGTTCCGTTGAGAAGGAATCCATTGGACGACTCACGCTGTCCGTTGACCGAAAGGTTTCCGGCGTTCAGATCGCCGGAGATGTTGGTGAAGGTGAATCCGGTGGCGCTGAACTGGCCACCCTGGCCTCCGGCCAAGCCGGACGAGACTGGTGAGACGCCAGGCTGAAGTGCCAGCAGGTCGGTGTAACTGCGCGTCACCAACGGCACTGACGTCATCGTGTCGGCGCTGATTACTTCTCCAAGCTGAGTGCTGGCAGTATCCAGTTGCACTGCGTCTGCGGAGATCTCAACTTTTTCGCTGACCTGGCCGACGCTCAGCTTGATGTTGACGACTTTCGCCGAATCGACATCGAGCAGGATGCCGGTCTGGCGAAACGTATTGAAACCGGACTGCGTCACTTGAATGTCGTAGTGGCCCGGTTGCAAGTCCACAAACGCATAGAAGCCTTCGGAGTTGGACTGCCGGGTCGCAACAATGCCGGTATCGGTGGCAGTCACTTGAACTGTAGCCCCTGCGACGATCGCGCCGCTTGCATCGGTAACGATGCCCGAAACGCCGGCGCCCACTTTCGCGTGTGAAATTCCGCTAAGGGCACAGACCAATGCCATTGCAATCAAGGTTAAGTAGGCGCGCTTCCACGCGCCGCTGCCGAAATCTACCGCCGCACACAATTCGATAGAACTTCGTCGATTCGATTTCATGGTTCCTCCGAAGCTGCTGGACTGCTTCTCTGGACTGACCTAGGGTTCCTGGGTAATCGTCAAAACGTTTATACGAAGCGCTTATATCAATGATCGATAGGCAAGGTCAAGATTAATTTCAAGCCTGAATCGTCAGGAAATGAGCCTTGAGAATGAAAAATACCAATCTATTGTTACAGGCAGATGAACGACTGCTCGCAACCATGCGAGACAAAACAATCGGCAGGGCAAAGCTTACCGTTGACAAAATGACGCGGATTTTGCCATAGTTTCAAAACGTTTAGAATCGATATGATCTTAAATGGACCTCGATTGAGCAAGAAAACCGTTCATGTGCGTTCTGAAAGCCTTGGCGAGCACCAGGCTGGAGGACTGCTTCATTTGCCCCGCCAGAAGGCGGACTGGCAGTGGATGAGCTTTTTCGTCCATCGGCTTCAGCCGGGCGACGTCTTCCGGACGCAGACGGAGAATGAAGAATCTGCCTTTGTCATCCTTGGCGGAACCTGTCTCGCGGACTGGGGCAAGGGGCCGAAGCAGATTGGCAAGCGCAGGAACGTGTTTGACGGACTTCCTTACAGCGTCTACTTGCCCCCACAAAATCAGGTTTCCTTCACTGCCCAGACGATGTGCGAGATTGCCGAGTGTCGCGCCCCTTCTACGGCCCGGCTCGAACCCATGCTCATCACGCCCGCTGAAGTAGCCAGCAGCCTGCGTGGCGGTGGCAATGCCTCGAGGCAAATCGTGGACGTGATCTCCCCGGCTTTCCCGGCCGACAAACTTATGGTGATCGAGGTGTATACGCCGGGAGGGAATTGGTCGAGCTATCCTCCGCACAAACACGACTTCCACAACCCGCCGGCCGAAGTGGACCTCGACGAAATCTACTATTACCGCATTCAAAACGGAGGCTTCGCTCTACAGCACCTGTATGGCGGCGAAGATGGAGTCGAGCAGGTGGTGAAAGCGCACGACGGAGATGCCGTTTTAGTTCACAGCGGATATCATGCCGTGGTCGCGGGACCCGGATACGATGTCTACTACCTGAATTTCCTGGCCGGCTCGGCGCGGGCGCTGTCGGTCACCGAAGATGCAGAGCGAGCCTGGATTCGGTCGACATGGAACGCCACGGACCCGCGACTGCCGCTGGTGCGCGAGTAGTTCGTCCCCTTGGTGATTTCGCTCGAAAGCTGTGGTTACGGGGCGAAAGAGGGGAACAGGCAGTATCCTGACTGGGGCCAAGCCTTATGACAAGACGCCTGACAACCGCACAAGCCATCGTCCGTTTTCTCAGGAACCAATATGTCGAGCGGGACGGGCAGGAATTCCGTTTCTTCGAAGGTTGTTTCGGAATTTTCGGACACGGCAATGTGGCGGGCATCGGGCAAGCGCTCGAGCAAGATCCAGATCTGCCGTACTACCTGTTTCGCAATGAGCAGGCGATGGTTCACGCCGCCGCTGCTTTTGCCAAGACAACATTTCGTTTGAGAACGATGGTTTGCACCAGTTCCATCGGACCCGGAGCGACAAATATGGTTACGGGCGCTGCGCTCGCGACCATCAATCGGCTTCCTGTCCTTCTGCTTCCGGGTGACCTCTTTGCCCGCCGCAATGTCGCTCCTGTCTTGCAACAACTCGAATCCCCTTCGACGCAGGACATTTCGGTCAACGATTGCTTCAAACCCGTATCGAAATACTGGGACCGTATTCAACGTCCAGAGCAGTTGCTCACTTCGCTTCCAGAAGCTCTGCGCGTTCTGACGTCTCCCGTGCAAACAGGTGCTGTCACTCTTTGCCTGCCCCAGGATGTGCAAGCCGAAGCCTTCGATTTCCCTGACGAGTTTCTTAAAAAGCGCGTGTGGCCAATTCCACGCAATCGCTGTGACGAGGGCCACTTGAAGCGAGCCGCCGAATGGATTCTGGCGGCGAAGAAGCCACTCATCATCGCCGGTGGGGGTGTCTTATATTCAGAGGCTTCCAACTCCCTTTCAGAATTTGCGCGGGCGACAGGAATTCCAGTCTGCGAAACCAACGCCGGGAAGGGATCGCTGCCATTCGAGCACGAACAGAATGTCGGTGCAGTGGGAGTGACGGGAACTCCGGGTGCGAACATCCTCGCGCGTGACGCCGACGTGGTCATCGGCATCGGTACGCGATACAGCGACTTCACGACGGCGTCGAAAACTGCCTTTCAAAATCCGGCAGTACACTTCGTCAACGTCAACGTCTGCGAATTTGATTCAGGCAAGCACAGTGCCCTAGCCCTCACCGGCGATGCTCGCGTCACGCTCGAAGACTTGCGCGCAGTCGGAGGTTACAAAGTGGCGGCGGATTACGCTTCAAAAATCGCGCTGCGTTCGTGAAGGTTGGGAGAAAGAAACAAATCGTCTTTATGACGAGCGAAAGGATCCTCCCATCACCCAAGCGGAGGTGATTGGCATCATTAACAATTTCACTCAAGCCTCGGACGTTATGGTCTGTGCCGCAGGCAGTATGCCTGGCGATCTGCACAAACTCTGGCGTACGCGCGAACCCGGCGGATATCACATGGAGTATGGCTACTCCTGCATGGGATACGAAATTGCCGGCGGGCTCGGGGTGAAGATGGCTCATCCGCAACGCGAGGTGTACGTGCTCGTCGGCGATGGTTCGTACTTGATGATGGCCCAGGAAATCGTCACGTCCCTTCAGGAAAAATACAAACTCAACATCGTTGTGGTCGACAATCACGGGTTTTCCAGCATCGGCGGGCTCAGTCGTAGCTGCGGCAATGTCGGGATGGGGACGGAATATCGCTATCGCCGCGAAGGGAAGTATCAAGGCGACGTCGTGCCGGTGGATTTCGAAGCAAATGCCGCCAGCCTGGGCGCATGGACTGCGCGCGCCCGAACCGCAGAGGAACTCAGAGTCGCTCTGTCTGCGGCTCGGGCGCAGACGCGTACTTCGGTGGTTGTGATCGAAACGGCCTACGACCACCGGGTCCCAGGTTACGAATCGTGGTGGGATGTCCCCATCGCTGAGGTCTCCGAACAAGAGACAGTGAGAGCGGCGCGCCGGAAATACGACGAAGAACGCAAGAAGGAACGCCACTTCTTCTAGGGGAAAGAGCCGAAGCGTGCCAACAACCTCAGGGAAGACGCAAGAATCCGGCCGACCTCATCTGAAGCGCGTTCTTAGCCTGTGGGATCTCGTCTACTACGGCATCATCCTCACCTCGCCCATCGCGGCGGTCCCACTCTTTGGTGAAGCTCAGGTTCTATCCCGCGGACATACCGTAACCACTCTTCTGCTGGCAATGGTTGCGATGTCGGTCACAGCCGTGAGTTTTGGCCGCATGGCGAACGTGTATCCTTCGTCGGGATCTGTCTATTCCTACATCAGTAAAGCGCTCAATCCGCACGTTGGATTCATTCTCGGATGGGCAATGTTCCTCGAATATTTGTTTCAGCCGATTCAAAACTCGCTTTATGCCGTGCTGGCGATCCACCGTATGGTGCCGCAAGTTCCTTTTGCTCTGTTGGCGGCGATCACGGTGGGATTCATCACGCTGATGACAGTGCAGGGAATTAAGTTCACGGCGCGCACCAACGAGGTTCTGCTCGGACTGATGATGCTGGTAACGGCCATTTTTCTGGTGCAGGCGTTTCGATACATCGTGCTGCATCAGGCGATTCGCGGGTTGTTCTCTCTGAAGCCAATCTATAATCCTTCGACCTTCGACCTCCGTGCTCTGGCTGCTGGAACGTCCTTCGCCGCGCTCGTCTTCATTGGTTTTGATGGGGTTTCAATTCTGGCGGAAGAAGTAAGAAATCCCAAGCGCAACGTGCTGCTGGCGGCGCTCCTCGTCTGCCTTTTCACAGGGCTCTTTAGTGGCCTGCAAGTTTATTTGGCGCAGCTCGTCTGGCCAGACCATACGACGTTTCAAAATCAGGAAACCGCCTTCATGGATGTGGCCCGAATCGCAGGCGGTCCATTGCTATTCACCGCCTATGGCATTGTGCTCCTGGTTTCGAGCATGGCGTGCGGACTTGCGGGCCACGTTGGGGCGGCGCGTCTGCTTTACAGCATGGGACGCGATGACGTAATCCCCAAGAAGATATTTGGTCATCTGAGTCCGAAGCGAGGCAATCCGGTCTACAACGAATGGATCGTCGGCATTCTTGCGTATATCGCGGTACTCACGATCCCGTGGGAGCGCGCCGCGGAAATTGTGACGTTCGGAGCCTTGCTGGCATTTACCGCCGTAAATCTTGTGGCGCTGCTCCATTTTTGGTTTGCGCCACAAGCGGCGCGACAAAGGAACTTCTTCGTCGATGCGTTTGTTCCCGCCTTTGGTGGTGTATTTTGCTTTGTGCTTTTGATTGGCCTGCAGCCGTGGACAAAATACGCAGGCCTGATCTGGCTGGGTGTAGGGCTGGTCTATGCTGGTTATCGAACGAAAATGTTCACGCTGCGCCCCAAGCTCTTCGACTTCAGCGAAACTTAAGCAATGACGATCCTCTTGTCATTCGGGCGACTCTCGGAGCGGGAAGAAAGATCTGCTGTTCCACGCAGTGTGTCATTTCCAGCAAGTGAGAAATCCTGCCCTACTTCGTCGATGAAGACACAATATCTGTCCCCGGCGCAGCAGCGTTGCGCTGTTCGCTGGAAACAAATTGTGCAAATCCACACGACTCACGAATCCGCAACTCTGGGCCAAGTTTCTTTAGAACAGGCTTGCCGTGATTCCCGCCGATACGCTCGATCAGTAATGCGGCTGCCTCGCTGCCCAGTTGATGTTTCGGCAACTCGACGGTCGTGAGCCGCGGACGAAAAACTCCAAGCCATGGATAGTCGTCGAAACTGACAAGCCCAAAATCTTCGGGACAACTCAATCCCATCTCTTCCACTGCTTTCAACAGGCCAATCGTCATCAGGTGGTTTGCGACGTAAATCCCGTCTGGACGGTGGGATAGCAATGCATGGCCCGCGCGGAATCCAGATTCGATACGGTAGTCGCCCTCTACCACCAAGTTTGGCTCATACGGCAATTCCGTTTCTTCGAGCGCATCCCGAAATCCGCGCCACCGCTCCTTTGCATTGCTGATCTTTAGCGGACCGCTGATCAGGCCGATGCGTCTCCGTCCCGAGCGAGCCAAGTGGCAGACGGCATCATAAGCTCCCCGATAATCGTCACTGATTACGGCATCTTTTGTAAGCTGTGGGTAAGTACGCATGACCAGGACGAAGGGGATATTTACTTCTTTGATCATTTGGCGCAGTGACGGCGAAAAATCTCCGGCGGCCTTGGTAAGCAAAATTCCGTCGACCCGCTTGGACAGCAACAGTTCGATCGCGCTTTCTTCCTTTTGCAGCGTGTCATCGCTATTGCACAGAAGCAAGTTGTAGCCCTGCTTGAGAGCGGCGTCTTCAGCGCCGCGAACCACCATGGGGAAAAAGGGGTTCGCAATGTCAGGAACGATCATTCCAATGGTTTGAGTCTTCTGCTTAATCAGGCTGCGCGCGATCAGGTTGGGGCGGTAATTCAGCTTGCGAATCGCGTTCTCGACTCGTTCACGCAGATTCTTGCCGACGTGAGCCTTGTTGTTGACTACAGCCGAAACCGTAAAGATCGAAACGCCGGATTCGCGCGCTACGTCGGAAATGCTCGCTGCTTTCCCAGGTTTGCTTGCTCTGGGTTTTCTGGAGGATGCCATAGGTACAGACGGAACAATATCAGGGTCGGACGATCCATTCAAAACGCTTATTGTTCCGCATCTAGGCTATATCGGGATTCGGAAGGAGAAAGTCCCGCACAATGCCGTCGAGATCGTGGCAGGCCGAAATGAATTGCCGCAACGTGCGCCGGGTGGGCCCAAACGAGTCAAAGTCTGCCACAGCCAATCCGTCTTCGTTGTAGGAGCGCCGAAAATCAGGAAACTTCCGCGACAGGGTATCGATGATGGCTGCTGGAACCGGTTCATCGATACGCGGCCGCACCTCAACGTCACTGGCATTGAATCGAACCTGCCATGAATATGGTGGAGAGATCACGACGTCTCCCCCGATGAATTCACTCCAGTGCATGTGGTTGCGGAAGGCTGCCGACAAAAGACGAATCCGATATCCTCGCTCGCGGAAAAGCTGGTACGTTTTTTTGAATACAGCGACACCTGCCCATTCCATGTATCCGGGGTCGATAGCCAAATTGTTCTTCTCGGCCAAAACCTTGAGCCAATCGTCGAGCCTGCCCACCATAATTGTGCAGACCGGACCCATGGTTGTGATCTCTTTTCCTTCGCGTTCACGTCGCTTAAGCCCGCGTTCGACGGCTTCGGCCACGGCGACACATTGCGGCAGCGTGAAACAGACGGTCGCATTGATGCTTATGCCTTGATAAGTCGCTTCCTCAATCGCAGGAATTCCAGCTTGAGTGACCGGAATTTTAACGATCATATTGGGGGCGAGCCGATCGAACTCTCGCGCCTGTTTCAGAATCGCCTGATCGTCGCGGAAGAGCCGTGGATCAGTCTGAATCGAGAGGCGACCATTTTTGCCTCGCTGCTCGTCAAACGTTGGCCTCAGTAGCGCGGCGGCCTGGACGGATATTTCCTGCACCAGTTGCCATGCAATTTCGTCTTCGGTGGCGGTGGGTCGCTCACGGATCAGCGACTGAATTCTGCCCTTCCACGCGCTGATCTCGTTTTTCAAGACACCAAGAACAATGACTGGATTGCAGGTTGCGCCGACAGCGCCATGCTCGATCGAATACGACAACTCTTTCATCGAGGCAGAGTCGTTCCACAAGCAGGTCGGAGTGGACTGAGTCATTTCGTGCAGAGGACTTTTGTAGGATGAAGCCGTAGCTTGATTCACTGGATCCTCCGTGCGATATTCATGGGCCGACTTTTCTGAGATCACGAAAAACAGAAACCAGTTCCCGTGCGCAACGTTTGCGGTTAATGCGCGATTGCAGAACTATTCGTTGGCACTTTTACGGCCTGTCCGTTCAGGTGAGAGGTTTCCGCCGCCACCGCAATGGCCAGTGCTTTCAATCCATCCTCACCGGTGATGCGGGGCTGGCGGTCGTGCAGGATGCAGTCCACGAAGTCGCGCATCTCGGCTATATACGCATCCGCAAACGTGCTCAGAAAGTGGTCCGCCAGAACTTGCGTGCCACCGTTGCTGGTCAGAAGAGTTGCAGGAACTCGATTCAAACTTCCCACCATAATCGACCCTTTGGATCCAACGACTTCGGTACGCACGTCGTATCCGTAAACAGCTTGTGCGTGCGATTCGATATTGCCGATCGCGCCTTCTGCGAACTTCAGATTTACCACGCTGGCCACCACATCCCCGAACTGTGCGACCTCGGGGCGAATCGCCACTGTGGTGTATGCATGCACTTCAGAAACCTCGTCTTGCATCAACCAGCGCGCCAGGTCGAAGTCATGAATCGTGTTCCCGTAAAACAGCATTCCGTTGACATCTGCCTTGTAAGAAGCGAGGGATGGCCCGTCTTTATCGCGGCCAATCGACTTGAAAACGACGGGAACTCCAATTTCGCCGGCCTCAATGCGCTTCATGGCGGCGGAGTAAGCCGGATCGTAGTGCCGCATGAATCCAACCTGGAGGCGTACGCTTGCCTTGGAAACCTCTGCGAGCGCGGCATCCGCATCCGCAAGGGTCAATGCAAGAGGCTTCTCACAAAGAATGTCTTTGCCCGCAGCGGCCGCTAGCTTGATGCCGGCTGCGTGGAATCTGTCTGGAGTTGCGATAACCAGAGCATCCAGTTCCTTGCATTCGAGCAAGGCCTCCAGACTCCCATAAGACTTGTCGATCTCAAGTTCGCTGGCTGCCTGACGCGCTCGGTCGGCGGAGACGTCCGCGACGGCGACCAGGCGCGCCTCGGGAACCAGCTCGCCGAAGATTTTCGGCATGGCGGCGGCCCATCTCGCCCACTCCCAATACTCCAACTCCAAGCTTTCGCATCTCAGCCTTTCAGTTCCAATTTCGACCCCTGTCAGGAATGAGAGGGAACGCCTGCAACGTCGGCCACGACGCCTCGTAGAAACTTCAAACTCGCAGCTACACTCTCGGCAGGGTGAATCGTCGGATCGCCAAATTTCACATCCTGCTCCACGACGGACCATCCGGAATACTCATTCTTCGCGAGAGTGCGGAAGAACGCCGGAAAATCAATATCGCCCTGCCCGATCACTGTGAAGACTTTATGCTCGATCGCTTCTTCAAATGTCCATTTGTTGCGCCGAGCTTCGTCGAGCACATTCGCGTTGCAATCTTTAATGTGAACGAAGCGTAACTTGTCTTTGTATTTTTCAGCTTCTGCGACGGAATCACCCAAACCGTAGACGCAATGCCCGGTATCGAGGCACAGGCCGACATTCGTATGGGAGGTCGCGTCGAAGAATCGCTCGACCTCCTCCGGTGTCTCGACATAGGTAGCTACATGCGGATGGAAGACGAGATCAAGCCCGAATGCATTCGCGACTTTCTCCGCATCCGCAACGATTTTTCCGACATGCCGCCATTGCTCCGCCCTCAAGACCGGACAGTCCTTGTCGTGGGCGCGCCCGGAAAAGGCGTTCCGCTCGGCCGATTGATCGTCCGCCATTACTAAGAAGGGCGCTTTTAATGCTGCAAGCAACTTTCCAACCTTTCGGATCCGGGCGATCACTTCGGTTCCCGCGGATGCATCTCCCATTCGTACGGGCACAAACGAGCCCAGCAGATTCAGTTTCCGCTTCGCGAGTTCCGGTTGAAGAACGTCGGGGTCGGTGGGGAAAAAGCCATAGGGCCCGAGCTCGGTTCCCGAATAGCCGGCGTCAACCATCTCGTCCAGCATCTTCTCGTACGATTGCTCCCACGAAGGCCCGGGATAATCCAGAACCCCCCAACTGTCTGGCGCCGAAGCAAACAGAAATCGTTCGTTGATGGCCTTATTCATGTCCTCGACTGGTTTCCTTCGTGTGCGATTACCCGGCAAACATATTAAACGTCCCCTGCTTTCTCGAAAGCCGGGGATCGTTATCCCGGGTCAATATCTAAACGTTTATTTAAGGCAACGATGGGCCGTTTGTCAACCACTTTCCCAAGGAGCCACATTTGCTGCAAGCACCTTGCGTTGAGGAAAGCAGATCGGCGGAATGATTCAGGAACACAAGACCGATCGTGAAATTGCAAAACGCTTAGAACCAGCTCCGCTCTGTCGAAAGGTTCAAGAACTGAAGTATGAGAACAGCAACAGAAGGCCACAAACTCCGACGATGACGGCGGTTTTTTCCAACAGTGTGAAAGACCCAATGAAACCGAAGACCGGAGCCAGAAGTCCGGAGCGCGCTGGCGGCGACACGATCTCCGGTCTTTCAGGCGGGAGTGGTGGAGGCATCTGAGCAACCGGGGCACCCGCAACCTTTTCTGGCTGATCGGCCGAACGAAAACTGAGGGCGTATCCGGGGATCTCGATCAGGTCTTCGGCGTTGGCCCGAGTCTTCACCGACCTTTTCAGCCGCGTTCCGTTGAGCCACGTTCCGTTGCTGCTCAGATCTGTGACAAAGATGTTCGGCCCATCCGCGGTGAGAACGAGGTGCTCGCGAGAAAGGTCCGGGCCATCCAGCAGCACGCCCTGCTCTGCGCCGCGGCCGATGACCAAACCATCTCCGATCGCGGATTTGACTTCGCGGGTACTGGAGTCGGCCTTGGATCGAATAGAGAGCAGGATCTCCATCGGTTAGGGCAACGCCTTTCGCAGGTAGCTCTCAATCTGCTGTCGCATCAACGGATCTTCGGAAAGAAAATCAGTAAGGATTTGCTTGTCGGCACTCGACATCGGAACGCCCGCAGTTTGCGATTCCACCAACTGAGAGGCCGATGTACGTACCATCAAGTCCAGTTTGGCGGGATCCTGCAAGTCCGCTTTCTTGAACTGGGCCGCTCCGAGCAAAGAAATGTCGGCGCCTCCGGTGGAGACGTTCGATGACTCTTTGACCTCCGCGAAGTTGCGTTCCGGCTTTGCCTCGCCGGATGCATCCGCGGACGGATAAGAGAACTGGCCGAGGTTCCCGGCCGGTTTGATGTCGTCGATTGCCATGTCGTGCTTCTAGCTCACGAAAAAGTTACCGAGGTCCGTCATCTCCAGTAACCTCCGCGCCAGCTTACCGGAACTGCCCAGCGGATCAAGCGTCACCGCCGTCTTCAAATGTGCACGTGCGCTTTCCTTGTCCTTTCGGAACAAGCAAGCCTCACCAAGATAAGCGTACGCGAACGCGCTGCGCGGATTCAGTTCAATCGCCCTGCGATAGTGAGCCTCAGCGCCGTCAAAGTTGCTCTGCTGAAATTCTACGGTTCCCAAAAACACTTCCGGAAAATCGTGGTTCGGATAAAGCGCCTTCACGCCCGTAAAAACATCATGGGCAGCCTGAAAGTTCCGCGCATCGCGAAAAATAAGTCCAGCCTCCACCAGAAACTGCAGCTCATCGTGCGAAGGAGCGATTGTCCATTTTGCGGTCATTCCGCCTCCTGGCTAGTTGATATTCCGGATAGCGTCCATGCACGAGTCGTGACGGCTCTTCAGCACCGCCGAAACCGCTTCATATTGTTCCTGTTCCTTGGTCATTTCCGCTTGCAGCTGTATGTACTTCATGCTGTCGCCCAGAATTCCTCCAGACTGGTTCATGCCGCTGCCGCCGCCACTGATTGCATTGCCAATCATCCCGCCTACACCGGGCATCAGCATGTTGCCCACGCCGCCGATGATGCCACCGAGCAGACGGCGAAAGCCGCTCGGCTGAGGCTGAGGCTCTGCCGCTTGCATAATCTGTTCCAGACTGTAATTCGGTGATCCGACGCCGCCGAGAACATTGTTCAGATTAGACATGAGACGCCTCCTACCTAGATTATCGTTCCCTTTCGGGCAGATGTTGCTATTTCGCCTTCAAGGTCTTGTCCCGCATTTCAGTCAAAGCCCGCAACAAATCGAGCGAGCGGCCGAAAGCCGTCATCGCAGCCTTCGCGCGAGCCTTATCCGCATCCGAACCCGACTTGAGAACATCGTCGAGAATCCGGCAGGTTTTTTCCACCTTCCCGAGTACTGGCGGTGGCTCTTCGCTGGACAAGAGCATCTCAAACTGTGGAAAGTGGCGCCAGCCGACATCATCCTTGTCCGCTGCAACCGGTTGTGCATTTTGCATGCTTTTCATCGATGACACCCTCTCTGCGTTTCTCTTCCCTGTTGTATCATCCCTTTGTCATGGCGGCCGAAGACCTGCGTCCGATCAGCCTTCAGACGATTCCGGACGCCATACGTCTGTTGAATGAATCGTCCCAGGGCACCTCGATTGAGTACCATCTCGATTTCTTTACCTTCTTGTCGTTTCAAGGATATTGGAATTTCTCCAACACCCACTCCCTCATCCGCTACATCGATGGCGAGCCCGCAGCTATTATTCTGGTTTGCGCTGACGCTGAAACCCGCGAAGCCTACATCGTGTACTGGGGCAGTCTCGCGAAATTTCGTACCCGCAAGATCGCGCAGGATTTGTTCGACGCCTGCTGTAACCGCCTGGCCGAAGGCGGATTCTTGACTCTTTACGGCGTTTCCGTCGCTGACCGCCCGGTGCGCCGCTACCGTTTCATTCAGGCTCGGCCTCAACACCTGCTTTTCGACATGGACGCGGCCTCGCTGAAGCTTCCCGATCCGGAGCCGAGCTTTCTCGTTCGGCAAGTGGACGCTGGCCAGATTTCGAGCCTCGCTGTATCGCCTGGCGAGCTCTTTGACTGGCCGCAACGGCAAAATTTCTTGCGTCATGCAGCTCCTCTTCTCCAATTCTTCGGCGCGTTCTCCGGGGACACGCTCAAAGCCTACGCCGTCGTATTACCCGGCAGCTCGATGAACCCTGTTCTTCAGGATATTCGTTCGAGCGAATCAACATTCGGCTCCGGCTACGAACTCTTGCGGCACATCTTCGTTCAGACTCATCCTGGCCCGTGCCTGGCAACGTCAGTCTTCGATCAAAGCTACAGTCATCGATTGCTGACCGCATCCGGCTTTTCCGTGAAACGACAATTTTCCTCGCTTATCCGTGACCTGCGTGCCACCTGCGCTCCCACGGCTCACACCGCTTAGTTGGCAGCGATACGAGCCTGAGAGCCCGGAGAGATCATTCCCAGCGGTTGCAAATTGATCTGGGGCGTCAGCTGATCGTAGCTAAGCACGGTTACGTCGGGCACGCCAAAATCCAGAAGGCGCTTCACAAAGCGGCGGATCTCGCCATCGGTGACGATCACCGGCCTCTGCGATCCCGGCGGAAGATCACCGATCTCTTTCCGCGCCGCGTCCAATACCTGGCGGCTCATCGTAGGATCCATCGCCAGGTAAGCGCCACTCGCACTCTGCCGGATCGAGTTGCGAAACATCTCTTCGAATTGCGGATCAAGTCGATAGATGAAAAGCAGAGGCCGCCCTTGCGAAAGCTGGTAGCAGATCTTTGCTTTCAGTCCGGCGCGCACATGTTCTGTGAGAGGAAGAACTTCACGCTCAATCCGTCCCCACTCACAAAGAACCTGCAAAATCGTCTTGAAGTCCCGTATGGAGACTCCTTCCTCCACCAACCGGCGCAAAATCTCCGTCAAAGTCTGAAGCGATACCACCTTCGGAACTGTCTCTTCGACGAGTGTCGGATAGGGGCCTTTCAAAGCCGTGACGACCCTCTGCACTTCCTGCACGCCAATGAATTCTTTCGCATTCTTCCGGAGATAGTCCGCCACATGTAGCAGCAGGATCTCTTGCGTGTCCCACACTTGATAGCCCAAACTCTTGGCCTGCTCGGCCTGATCGCGGGACAGCCACGCGGCGGGCTTGCCAGTGGCAGGATTCGAAGTCGTCTCGCCTTTGAATCCATACGCTGCGATGTTCTCAGCGGAGTCGCTTACAAGCACCGCGTCGAGTCGAATCTGGCCATTCACGATCGGCACTTCATTCGTCCAGATGGCATAGTTGCCGGGAGCCCCGGGAGTGTTGCCCTTGATCTGAATCGCCGGGAAAATCACCCCGAGCTCGTAGTACAGCCCGTTACGAATCGTTAGCAGTTGTTCGTAAAATTTCTTCCCAGCCTCGGTTTCCATATCCACAAAAGGGGTTAACGCCTCACTGACCTGCAGCACCAGAGGTAGAGTCAGAGAGATTTGCGGATCGGCGGATGCTTTCGAAGCAGCCAGATGATCGGTGCGCTCAAGAGCTTGCTTCCGGATCGCTTCTGCGCGGTGAAGTCCGTAGGCAAGTGACCCGGTAACACCAGCCAAAATGAAGAATGGAATCTTCGGAAGGCCCGGTATCAACGCCAAGACCGTCAGAAGCCCGGAAGTAACTGCGATCGCCTTGGGCTGTCCAAGAATCTGCCCGGCGACGTCCTTTCCCAGGTTTGCATCCTTGTCTTCTGACGCCACTCGCGTCACAACCATGCCAGCCGAAATGGAAATCAACAGCGCCGGAATCTGCGATACGAGACCGTTGCCTATTGTCAGAATGGAATACGTTTGAACGGCTTCCATCACCGACATGTCGTTCATCGCAACTCCGATGATCAACCCGCCAACGATGTTGATGAGGGTGATGACGATGCTTGCGATGGCATCGCCCTTTACGAATTTCATGGCGCCGTCCATCGCGCCATAGAACTGGCTTTCTCGCGCCAAGCCCTCCCGGCGAGTCCGGGCTTGCTGGAAGTCGATAATGCCGGCCCGCAGGTCGGCGTCAATGCTCATCTGCTTGCCGGGCATTGCGTCGAGTGTGAATCGCGCGGAAACTTCGGCCACGCGCTCTGCGCCTTTGGTGATGACGATGAACTGAACGAGCGTAATGATCAGAAAGATCACCGCGCCCACAACGAAGTTCCCGCTCACCACGAACATGCCGAACGCTCGGATCACCTCGCCGGCATCCGCTTTCAACAGGATTAAGCGGGTGGCTGAGATATCGAGCGACAAGCGGTAGAGCGTAGTGAGCAACAGCAACGTCGGATACGAAGCGATCTGCGTCGGCTTGGAAATGTAGATCGACACCATCAGGATGGTCACGGCCACCGTAATGTTGACCGTCAGAAAGATGTCGAGCAGGAAGGTGGGCAGGGGAACGATCATCAGGCCGACCATGACCCCGACCATGGCGACCAGAATCAGGTCGGCAAAGCGCGTGAGAACGCCTTGCAGATTCCCGTCTGCAATTTCTTTCTTGATGTCGGTGAAATATGCCTGGATGTCGACCATCGGGTATCGGCGCAAGCTCATTTGCGCCACTCAAACGCAAGTGCAGCGCCGAGTCCTGGAATTCCAGGACCCTCGCGCTTGTTCAGTCGCAAAAAAGCAAATTTACCAAAAATCTGCGCCGGATGTTGAGGCTCGCGAGCCCCTTCATCCGGCGCACTATCGGCTGTGTTTAGCTTGCTTTTGCCAATTCAGCACTCTTGATTCGCTGCGCTTCCTTGACGATGGTGTCCAGCGTTGCGACCAGCGCCCGGGCACGGTTGACTCCAGGGTCCTTTCGGTCTGTATCCAGACTGAAGGCCTTCTCCAGAGGCTCTTTGGCCTCGTTTATTTTTCCTTGCCGCAGGAGCACTTCACCCAAATTGGCCAGAATCGTGGCGTCATTCGGATTCAATTCCGCTGCCTTCGAAAGATTCTCGAATGCCGCGTCAAGGTCTGCGGGTTTCCTGGCCAGGGCTACTGCTCCCGCCCCGGCGAAGCCCAAGTAGCTCTTGGGATTGAATGTTGCCGCACCGCGAAACAACTTGTATGCGGCGTCGAGTTTGCCCTGCTGGTAGTTGTTGTAACCGAGCGCCACGATCGCCTTGATCTGATCGTCAGTCACTCCGAATACCTGTGCCGGAGTTTCGCCCGCCACCATTCTTTGCGCCACCTCGGCCGGTGTCAATTGTTGCTCTGACATTTGTCTTGTCCTCCTTGGACTGGATGTTGACTGGTTTGTTCCTGTTTAGGTGTCGAGGTTCACTCGTTTATTGCATCGCCTTGCTGACGATCGAGCTTTCCGTGCTGAGAGCCTTGCTGATCTCAGCGCAAGCATCTTGCAATTGCGTCAGCTCCTGCTGCAACTGGATCGACTGATTTGCTTCTTGCTCGGCCTGCTGGAGCGCCGAACCCGGAGTAAGTCCGCCAACTGACTGGCCACCAATGCCGCCTGCCCCGCCGGAACCTCCGCCGAACCCGCCCAATCCGCCTGCCCCGCCGGAACCGCCGGAACCCCCGCCCAAGCCAGGGAAGCCCCCAATACCGCCGGAGCCCGATCCTCCGGTCAATCCGCCCATGATCTGGTTCAAGATGGCGCTAATATCTCCGAAAGGTCCACCTGATCCACCCATCCCTTGGAGGGGATTGTTCGTCATTCCACCCAGAGATCCGAGCAGCCCGCTGGCGATACCTGGTAAACCACCAAGCATTCCGCCCACGCCGCCGCCCCCGCCTGCTCCACCCATAAGGCCGCCGAGAATGCTAGTGGCTGGCCCCAGTAATTCCGACGCTCCTCCCGTGAGCGCTCCCAGTGCGGCCTGCCCGAGCGGGCCCGAAGCGAGTTGTCCAACATCCTGGACCGCCCCGCCGATGGCACTTCCGATGTCATTTACGATACTTCCCATACCTTCCTCCTTGACGCTTCAGATCTTGGGTCCGAATGTTCCGTCCCAGTTCAACCAAGTTATCGGGTGGGGATAAGGGAAGTTGCTAAGATCTTCAGTGCGTCGGCGCGCCGGCAGCCCTTAGTCGCCGTGTCAGCCTTTCGATCCACCGCCCTTGTCCATTGCGGCGCAAAATCTCAAGATCCTGGCGGCTTTCCTCCCACCTCCCCATCTCGCAATAGGCTTCGCACCGGCGCGCCCGGGCGCCGTGATTGGCTGGATTCTCTTGCAGCACGAACGTCAGTTCTTCCACGGCCCGCTCCGGATTTCCCAGAGCCATGCACAAAGCAGCCAAGGCCGTGCGGCAGTACGCATTTCTGGGGTCAAGTTCCACCAGGGCGCTGAAAATGATGCCGGCCTCCTGATATCGGCCTTGCCGGTAAAAGGCGTAGCCGCGATCCTCCAGCAAGTAAATTTCTTCGTTGGTCCAACCCATTTCCGGCATGTCAACCTCGGCTTAATGCGGCGTTTTGCGACACGATCGAATCTTCGCTGTGCTGCATGTCCATAAGCATGTCGAGCATCACTCGGACCGGATGCTCCTGATTCGAGCCTTGGGGGCTCGCTGAAGCCATAGCGTTGCTGTGTTTGGTCAGCATGCCGCGCCACCGTTTGCGCTGGGTCCCGGGATCTCGAATGTCCATCGTCTGCGGCCGGGTCGGAGGCTCCAAGTACGTCGCATCGGGCGGCCGCGTGTCAAGGTTCAGGTCCTGCTGCCAATTGACAGCCAGATCGGTTGGGGTACCAAGCAACTGTTCGCGAAATGAAACCCCTGTTTCTACGGATGCAGGCAACTCCGGCAATTTTTCCGGCTCTAACGACGGCAGGGTGTAATCGACTCTCATCGCGTTCTCTCCTTCAATTGTTGGCAACCGCGTTCAACTGGTAAACGAAGTTCAAGACCTCAGCCACCGCTTCATACAGGTCTTCGGGAATGTCGTGTCCGATCTCCAGGTCAAACAAACTGTGGGCTAGTCCTATATTCCGAACCACGGGCACCTGATTTTTCTTCGCGATATCGATGATCCTGAGTGCCATCGAGTCCTGCCCCTTCGCCGTTAGCTGGGGGGCCTGCATGCTTTTCTCGTCGTACTTTAAGGCAATCGCAAGGTGGGTTGGATTGGCGACGATTACGGTTGCCCGAGGAACATTATGCGCAACGCTTTCATGCATTATTTGTTCGAATAGATGCTTGCGCTGGTGTTTTACGTGCGGATCGCCTTCCTGCTCCTTGTATTCCTGTTTAATGTCTTCCTTGCTCATCATCATTTTCTTCATGAACATCTTTTTTTGGATCAGGAAATCTGCTCCGCCGAGAACGACAAACACGGCGCCGACTTTCAGCAGTATGTTCGATGTGTAGTGGGCAGCCAGTTTTGCCGTCTGCCCGATCCGCATGCCGGCGGTCGGAACAATATCAGACAGGCCTCCTTTGAGCGCGCTGTAAAGCACCCAAAACACAATTACGAACTTCACCAGGTTTTTCGCCATCTCAATATATGTTTTCGAGGTGAAGAAGATGTTCTTAAACCCTTCGACGGGATTCAGCTTTTCGAATTTCGGCTTGATCACCTCCGGGGCAAAAAGGGCTTTGACCTGTACAAAATTTGCAGCCACGGCACCCACCATCAGACGCGGCCATTAACGGGGTGCTAAGAACCATGAATCTTGAGAAGGCATATCCGAAGCGGCTCATCATTTCGCTGAGCGGCATATCTCCGCGCAAAATGTTTGGCTGGAAAAACTCCTTCATCAGATCAGCCAGTCCCGAAACATAGGCTGGACCGCCAATTGTCAGCACGGCCGCCGCAATCATAAACAGCAACGCCTGGATGAAGTCTTTGCTCTTAAAGACTTCGCCCTTCTTACGGCTATCGTTGAGGCGTTTCTGTGTCGGCTGTTCTGTCTTTTCGCCGGGCATCTATTTGACCCTGTGGATCGTTTTGTAATTGCTCTTCAACATCACGAAATATGCTGCACGAATTGTCGGACTTGCTCCACCATCTCAGCGAAATAACCCGGCAGGCGTCCCATGGCGTAAGACAGAGCCAACAGGAACACGCCCAGGCCGAGCAGTGCCTTCACTGGCTGGCTTTCGTTGTGGACGTTGAGCCCGGAAGCCACTTTGCCGATGGCGCCGAAGCTGATGTCGACGAGGAAAAGCGTCAGCACCACTGGCGCGCTGAGTTGAACCGCGATGAGAAGACTGTCCGCCGTATAGCGGCCCAGGAGTTCAATCACGGGCAAGGTTCCGCCACTGATTTTCGGAAATTCCATCAGCGGCAACTTGAGAAAAGAAGCAGCCAAGGCACGCAAGAACAGCAAATGCCCATTGAGTACCAGGAACAACACAAGAGATGCCTGAATCTGCAATTGGCCGATCAGCGAAACGTTGCTTTCAAGTTGCGGAGCGAGGAACGTCGCCTGGCTCATGCCGCGCACGTAATCCATGGTTGCGCCGGCCATCTGGATAGCTCTGAAAAATGATTTGCGACAGGTATCCAATCGTTAGTCCGATAACCGATTCCTTCACCAGCAACCCCATCACTCGCAGTGTGTTCAGGTCGGAAGGATTCGCTCGTGGCGAGAGGATCGGGAAAATGATGGCGCTGATGACCGCCGCCAGCCCAACCTTGACCTGCGATGAGACGGATTTTCCACCCAGGAATGGCGTTAAGGTTATGGCTGTGACCAGGCGAGCGAACACCAGACCGTAGAGCACGATAAAGACAGATATGTCTTCGTGGAATCCCAGGCTGGTCAGAATATGCTGGAGTGCGCCAAGCATGACGAGGGCCTTTACCGCACCGTAGGGATGCTCTCAAACAAGACCACCGTGAATTGGACAGCCTGCGCCAGGATCCAGGGGCCGAGAATGGCTACAGTAAGGAAGACTCCTGCGAGTTTCGGCACGAAACTTAACGTTTGATCTTGAATTTGCGTTGTCGCCTGCAGGATGCTCACTACCAATCCAATGAGCATGCTGACCGCCATAGGTCCCGCTGAAAGCAGCAGGATCAGCATCAACCCCTCACGAAGAATTCGGATAATCGCTTCGGTCGTCACTCGAGTCCTCTAGGTGTAGCTCAAAACCAAGCCGCGTACGATCAGGAACCAACCGTCGACAACCACGAACAGCAGCAACTTGAACGGCAAAGAAATCACGCGTTGGAGACAGCTGCTGCATTCCCATAGCGAGCAAAATATTTGCAACCACCATGTCAACCACAATGAATGGCACGAAGATGAGAAAGCCGACTTCAAAAGCCTCTTTCAGTTGACTCGTAACGAAAGCCGGAATGAGTACCTGGAAGTCGTCTTTGTCGGGCCTGTTGATTGGCACGCTCGCTTGCGTCTGCGCTGAAGACGCTGCCGTCGGAGCAATCGAGGCCTGTGCAGGGGCAGGAGTCGCCGGCGCACCACCCGGTTGACCGCTGACCGTGGCGGGAGTGGATGATGGCGTTTTTTCCGCCGCGCTGTACTCGAGCCTTACGGCCAGGTCCATGAACAGTTCCCGGTCCTTCGGTTGGGCGTGTTTCGACAGAAAGTGACGGAGCGGTTCTTTGGCTTTCTTGCTGGCGTCGAAGAGAGTCTTTACGCTGGCTTCAGAAAAAATGTCCTTCGAATTCGTCACCGCTCCCGCAGTGTCATACATCTGGCGCACTACCGGCACCATGACGAAGATCGTCAGCACAAAGGCGAGCCCGGTGATGATCTGGTTCGGCGGGACTTGTTGCGTTCCCAGCGCATTGCGCACGATCGAAAGCACGACCGAGATCTTCACGAACGAAGTCATCATTACGACGATAAATGGAGCCAAAGCACAGCGCCCCGAGAACGATCACCATCACGATCGGATTGGCAACGGGTGCGCCAGCTTGCGCAGTCGCGAGGGCAGGGAACAGCACTACTCCGAGCAGTAAAGCTCCCTTCATCGCTTTCAGCCATCGATCCATATCAGTCAGCCTTCCCCACTCGTGGGACCCTGTTGAGCAACTGGCGAAAATCCCTCTGCGGTGTTTCCTTCTGCGCGACAGATTGCACGATCTCCGCGGCGTTTTCTTCTGTGATCGCTGTCAGATACTGCACCTGATTCTCTGCGGTGCCGACCAGGAACATCTGCGACCCCGCCTTCACCAGGTAGAGTGCTTTTTTCGGTTCCAGAGAGTGCCGGGCCACCACTTTGATCGGCCCGTTGTTCTGCCTGCGCGTTTGAAAGAACCAAGGCAGCCCGATGTGCAATGTCAGATAAGCCAGCACCAGCACTCCCCCGAGGCCGAGAAGTACCTCGACGTATTGCACGACTTGGGAACTGACCGAACCCAAATGATCCGCAGGGCCGTCAAACGCAAGAAGCCAGAGTGCAATCATGAACCTTCCCTCCAACTCAGCACTCTGACTGCGAGATTGCCCTCGACTTCGACCAACTCACCTTCGCCAAGAATTCTGCCGTTCACCATTAGCCGCACCGGCTCTTGCTTGTTGGCGTCGAGTTCGATCACCGAGCCTGGACTGAACGATTGCACTTCAGCCAGAGTGAATTCCTTCTCCGCCAGAACTACGTGGAGTCGCACCGGCAGAGTGCCGATTGGTGCTTTACCCGTTGAAGCGGTCGCGTCAGTTCCTTCTGGCAATGATGACCCTCCCTCGATGTATTTATCGATCTTGAACCTCACGAAGTTGCTTCCATCGGCGGTCATCGACCAGCCGCGACCGAAATCCCTTCGGAAAAAGAATCCCGGGAAAAGCCTGTGCGACCACAATATCTCCCAGTCCGATCTGAGCCATTTCGTCCACCGTCAGATCGACGATAACCTGCGGTGATCGGAAACGTCCAGCACAGTTGCCCAAGCCCTTCAACGCCGGACGCTGGCATCGCGATTTCGTCGGACGACAAAAGCCCGAAGGGCAGGAAAACAGAAAAATCTCCCGACAAATTGTCGACGCGAATGGCGAAATTCAATTGCAGTCCTCGCGTGGATGGAAGCCCAACATTTCGACTACCCCGTACAAACGAGAACCGGACCGGAAACTTCAGCTTTTGATTAATTCGCTCGAGGATGGCGAACAGAATAAATGAAAGGAACGTTTCATCAGAGGGAACTGAGTGCTCGACGGCCTGCAACCCCAAAGGATCGAGGATTCGTTGCCGAAGCCCCTCGAGGAACGCAGGGCTCACTTCCACCAAAGCGCGCTCGCCGCTGGGATGGGCATCGAGAATGAAAGACGCCATTCCCGGCTCACTCTGTGCGTAGTACTCTCCACGGCTCTGGAGCCGTATCCTGCTCGAGCCAACCGTTACATTCGTTTCGGGAGCCCAGCGCGGTTCGAGCGCGAGACGGAATCGGTAAGGAAATACGGTGAATTGATCGCCGCTGCGGACTAACTGCCTTTCACGGGCAGGGACCTTCTTGTCCCACAAATAAGTCCCCAGCTGTCCGCCTTGATCTTCCAGATAAAAATGCCCGTCTTCAGCAAACAAGCGGGCATGCTTGCTGGCAATCGCCGGAGCCGAAAGCACAACGTCTGCTTCCTTCTGGCGTCCCAGAGATATTTCCTGTTTGGCTCCGAATTCCAGCGTCTTCTCGCCGAACTGGGCATCCACGAGATGAGTCTGGATGAGGCGCACCTGATATCCGTCAGGCTTCTCAAGAAGATGCCCAAAAATGTCTGTAACCCAGGACCGCCAATCCTTACCGCTCGGAGCCGCCCGGCAGAACCAGTTCCAGAGCAGAAGCTCTTTCCGAGTGAAGGAAGGCAGATTGTCGTATGGGAAAACCATACCAGGACTTAGGTCCGGCCGCGGACGACTCCCCACTAGCGTCCTCCGCCCTGCCGTCCGCGCGGGCTACCGAAAGTTGCCCGGCTATTCCCGTCCGAGCCTTTTTCTGCATCGCGCGGGCCTCTGATGTTGATGTTGGAAACGGATATCCCGCGGTCGGACAATCCCTGCGACAGGGAAGGCATGTTTCTCTCGATCAGGGACGACACTTGATCGGATGTGCTCTGAAACTGAATCGCCACGCCGTCACTTTGGCGTTCGATTTGTATATGAAGGCCCTTCAGCACGTTGGAATTCAACTCGATGTGCACCTGCTGGTTTCCTGCGGTGTTCACCGCCACGGAAATCTCCTTTACAACCTGTTGCAGCTCCGGCGGAAGCGTGACGGAATGTGGACCTTCGACGGCGGCAGGCTGCAGCGGGCGATCCAACGACGACTGTTGCGACAGCGTGAATGTGGAGCCGCTTGGTTCTGGCTGCCTTGGCCAGCTTTCGCAGTCCATTTGAAATTGCTTTGTTTCCTGAGCAGCCTCCCTCTTCTTCGCCAATAGTTTAGAGAAACTCGAACTATCCGCTGCCGCGTCAGTAGTCTGCTGCGAATCTGAATCGTCAGTGTTGACACTGGGATCGTTTTCGTTCGGCACCGCGTCGTTGATTCTCATATCGAACGCCTCCTCGTCATAAACAAGACGTTACCGATCTCGTCGAGTTCGAGATCCTCTTTCTCTCTCAGTTCTCGTTGGAAACGTTCCTCTTGTTTCGCGCGATGCTTCTGGAGAATCTCCACCTCCCGGTTCGCCTCCTGCACCCGTTTCCTGCTTTCCCTGACATCCGTTTCACACTGTTCCACCCGGATGTGCTGAGAATTTACCTCGCTTTGTGCGTCCTCAATCTGCATCCCCACTGCCTTGGAGTATTCGATCCTTTCCTGCACGGTCCTGGCATTGAGCGCTCCACCAGCAGGTTTTGCCAGCAGTTCCCGCTGCATCTGCTGCCGCCGTTCAATCAGATCCTTTACCGTTTGCTGCAGAGCATGAAGCCTTTCCACTTGCTCCTCCAACACTTTCTCCGCTTGAAGAAGGGTGCGTTCGGCATCTTTCTTGAGCTCCTCTTTCTGCTCAAGCAGGAGTTGCAAACGGTAGGTGAACGCGGCCATCAGTTCTCACCCGGCGGGAAGATGCTTTTCAGGCTGTCGACCGAACCTGCAAAATTCGACTTGTCATCTGTTGCTTGTTTAAGAAATGAATTGATGGCGGGCATTTTCGCGATTGCGCCATCCACTCGTTTATCCGCGCCGCTTTTGTAGGCGCCAAGAAGAATCAGATCCTCATTCTTCTTGTATGTCGCAAGCGCGTCGCGCAAGGCGCCGGCACTCTTGCGATGGTCTTTGCTAGTCACCGCTCCCATGACGCGGCTTGCACTTTCGAGGACGTTGATTGCGGGGTAATGGTTCCTCGCCGCCAACTCTCGCGACAGGATGATGTGTCCGTCAAGAATCGACCGGACTTCGTCGGCGACCGGTTCATTCATGTCGTCTCCGGCGACGAGGACTGTATAGATCGCCGTGATCGACCCCTTATCGGAGTTGCCTGAACGCTCGAGTAGCTTCGGCAGTTCGGCGAAAACCGACGGCGTGTAGCCCGCGCGCGCCGGAGGTTCTCCGCACGCCAGCCCGATCTCGCGCTGTGCTCGCGCGAAGCGCGTGACCGAATCCATCATCAGGATTACTTTCAATCCCTTGTTCCGGAAATACTCGGCGATGGCCGTCCCGACATAGGCTGCTTTCAAGCGAACCATCGACGATTCGTTCGACGTCGCACAAACGATGACCGACCGCTTAACGCCCTCGGGACCAAGATCGTTCTCGATGAAGTCGCGGACTTCACGGCCGCGCTCTCCGACCAGCGTGATCACGTTGACGTCGGCTTCCGTGTTGCGCGCAATCATGCCGAGCAGCGTGCTTTTACCTCCGCCGGCTGCCGCAAACAGGCCGATGCGCTGCCCCTCACCCGCGGTCAGCACAGCGTCGATTGCGCGGACGCCAAGAGATATCGGCTTGCTTACGCGCTGCCGCTTAAGCGGATCAGGAGGATATCCGAGGACAGGGAATTCCTCGGTGCAATTGAGCGGACCTTTAGACTCAAAGTCCATCGGTTCACCGAGGCCGGTCAGGACGCGGCCGAGAAGACCATCGCCGACCTTCACAGTCAGGCAATTTCCGGTGGGAATCACTTCGCTGTGCGGACCAATATTTACCAATTCGCCGAGCGGCATCAGGAGTACGTCGCCGTCGCGAAATCCCACAACCTCGGCTTTGACCGGCTGCGCTGATCGAGGGCTTTTGATCAGGCACATCTCGCCGATCCATGCTTCGGGAAGCACTGCCTTGACCACGAGGCCGACAACTTCCTTAACTTTCCCTCGAACCTGGACAGACGAAGCGCGTTCGACTCGGTCCAGATACCGGCGAATATCGGCAACATTGTTGGCCATCGTCCGACCTATTCGGGTGAGCTATTGCGCAGGAGGGCGTCTTCCAGGCACTTCAGTTGGGTTTCCAGGCGCGCATCAATAATTCCGAGCTCGCTCTCGATGACGCACCCGCCAGGCGCCACTGTTGCGGACGACACAACTTCCATCTCGCTGCCGCCCCCCAGAAATTGTTTGAGGTGCTCCACTTGCGCCCGCACATATCGGACCTCACCGTCATTTACCTGTATCGAGAGGCGTTTGCCTGTTCGTGTCCCTTTGATGACCTCCCGCACAATCGTGACGATGGCGTCGGGGCGCAACGTGAGTTCCTCGCCGATGATTTTTCGGGCGATGTGTACTGAGAGTTGCAGCATCGTCTCTTCCCAGTTCTTGGTCAGATCATTCGCGCGTGAATTTGTGCGCACCAGGATGTCATTCCAGGCTGCGAGTCCTTCGGTATTTCCTTCCTGCCGCGCTTGCTCGCGGATTTTATCCCGCTCACGAAGAGCTTCGTCCACGATTTGGCGGGCCTTCTCCTGAGCTTGCGCCACAACATCGCGGGCTTCGCGCGCCGCTTCAAAGACCTCACGCTTCAGGACCTTGGGTGTCGAGCCCACTACTTTCTCGAGAACAGCATCCGCCTTGAGGATCTTCTCATCCATGTTGATCGGCCCACCACGAAGCGCACCACGGCTGCAAAGCGGGCGGCAGTTCATCAATATGAAATCCCGCCTGCTTCAATATCCCCTGGCGCATGACGAAAGACTCGTCTTCTCGCAATTGCGCCCACCTGCGCAGCAATTCGGCCCGCGGAAGGGGTTTGAGTTCCGCCAGCAATTTAGCAGCGTCGTTCTTCTCCGCTTCCGGCAACAGCGCCATCGACAAATCCAGTTGCTCCGGAAAGCGAAGCAATCCCAGATAGCAAAAAACTTCCAGTTTCAACTCGTCCTCGCAACCTTGAGCGGCGCGCCAGAAGCTAATTGCGCAGAGGGAGCACTCTGAGCGGTAGCGAGCTGCTGCTGCAATTTCTCAATCTTCGAGCGTTGCCAGCGGCTCTTTGCCACCAACGCCAGGCAGCCGATGCTGGAAATGGCCAGAAGCGCGAGAGCACCCAACAAAAATTCCTGGTTCCCTAAAATGGGGATTATGTTTCGATCCATCTCCCGCTTGGGCGCGATCTTCTTATAGACGACTGCGACGTTCTCTGCCTGCAACCCTTCCACCGCGCGTCCCACCAGTTTCCTGACGTCATCGTCGGTCAACGGCGGCGTGTCTCCGCGGTATTTGATGAGAACCGATGCGGTCGGAGCCATCCTCTCGGTCTTATCGAGGAGCGGACTGTTGTCCGGCATCACGACCAGGACATGTGCGTCGACGACTCCATCCACAGACTTCAATGTGCGGCTGATTTCGCCCGACGTGCCCAGTAGAAGCCGTGCTTTCTCTTCAGTTGCTGTCGGAATCATGCCCGCGTTGGCGAAGACGTCTTCGAGGCCTTTATCTTTTTGTCGTGGTAGGCCGTTATCCTGGAGCACGCGCCATGCATGGGCGAGGTTTTGATCGCCACCGCGGATTACCACACTCCACTTTTCTTCGCCTTTTTTCTCGCCGACGCCTTTGGTCGCGGACGCATCGATCCCGTTCTCGTTCAGCAGAACGACAATCTCTTGCGCATCCTGCTCGCTCAGGCCCGTCTGGAGCTCATGCGTCACGCAAGCGCTGAGTACGACTATCAAACCCGATATCAACAGCAGATGAAACAAACGTTGCCGGCTCAATTTTTCCTCGATGTACAGGATGAGATCTCTAAACCTGTGTTTGCAGGATGGACTTTGTTCCCGACGTTACCTGGTCCACCACTTTGCTCATCAATTCCACATTTTCCGTCAGCTGATACATGCTCATCTGGACCTTCAGAATTTCCTGAGGGCTCTCTCCCCCCTTGATCGAATTCACCAGCTTCCCGGCAGATTGAAATTGGTTGTCGATGCTGAGAAGCCGGTCGCGAAGCGGCTGAAAGGCTGGGGTTTTGGGTAGAGCATTCACTCGCTTCGCCAGTTGGTCCACGCCCACTTTTGCGCGCTTCATGCTCACGCCGAGCACCTGTTGTGGGGACGAACCCTTGGCTAACTGGGTCGACAGATCCGCCTGAATTGCCTGCACCTTCTCGGGGGGCACTTGCTTCACTTCCGGTGGAAGTGAAACCTTCTGCGCATCTTTGTCCTGTAAGTCCGCGCGGACTTTGTCGAACTTCGATTCGCCAGTTTTGGGGCCTTTGGACTTGTCCTGGCCATCTGCTATATCGAGGGCTTTGCCGGAGACCGCATTTGCGATTGGATCAACCATGACACCTAGTTATCGGACAGGACCGGGAAACGTTGCGGGGGATGTGATCGTTCCCACGGTAGTCAGGCGCGTCAGACGTTGGCGAAGCATTTCCAGCGATTTGGCATGCAACCGGCAGACCCACGACTTGGACAATCCCAGCTTTCGCCCAGTTTCCTCCAACGTCAGGCCCTCAAAATAGCAGAATTCCAGGACTCGGCGATTGGTTTCCGGCAGCTGGGCGAGGGAAGCCCGCAGGTTGCGAGTTTCCTGGTTGCGCACTACTTCGTCTTCCGCAGAAACCTGCTTCTCGTCCTGAGGTTCCTGGGGCATTGCCTCCAAAGAGAGCATGAAGCAACTGACGAGATTTGCGGTTACATCTTTCAGATCTTGCAGTTGCGCGGTAGGCGAGGCGGGACGCGCCGGCTCCGACGAAACGTCAGCCAAGTAATCATTGGCATGCATTTCGAATCGCATCTGATGGTACTGGCCCTTCGAATACCAACCCATTTTTCGCAGGCCATCGTAAATCGCGCCCTTGATTCTGTAATAGGCGAAAGTTTTGAACTGCACGCCCCTCTTCGGATCGAAAGAATTGGCCGCTTCTACCAGGCCGAGTTCGGCCCATCCCTGGATATCTTTACGTTCCAGGTCGGGCGGGAGCTTTCGGATTACTTCCGCGGCAATTGCATGCGAATAGCCTATATGAGCCTCGATGAGCCGGGTCGAATCCGCACGGGCGGACTCGTACCCATACTCACTGGGGTTCGCGTGCTTCGCGGAGTTGGGCGGTGACATTTCGTCCGCTCCCATGGGGGCTGATTTGACTAGGGTTCCCTACGACAATGTTGTGATTCGTGATGCGTGACGGCGATCATGCATGGTGCGCCCCAACGCTGATCCATCAGGAACTTGCCCGGTCCACGGCTGAAATGGACTGGACGGAAAAGCGTAGATACAAAAGGACGGTTTTGAAGCGAGGAGACGCGACCAGCAAGTCGAGCCCGAACGAAAGCGCGGCACCCCCAAAGCCTGCCCGCTTTTAGCGCGAACAGTGTACACCAACCGTGGAGAGAGGCAAGAATTTTGTTTCCTCTATTTCGCACTTCGGCTAGCTTGTCAGCGCATCACCACGACGTCTAAGCGTTTTGTAAAACAAACACCTTTTATTCCCAATCACAACTCACCGTCCCGACAAACCACAGATTTTCCTCGTGCTAGTACTCTTCCGCGACCCCACCAGCCTCATCCGCTATGCCCCGACGCCTGGAAACACTCCCGAATCTGACGAATCGGTGACGTAATGATCGGAGCCTCGTAATCGGGATGGTGGAACTCGAGATTCATTCCCCGACCCAGGAAATCCACCTTAAGCAGGGAACCTCCCCAACTCGATCCCGCAACGGCCACCAGTACCGGCTCGGGACAATACCGAGGATGTCCCGAGATCATCATTTCCCCTTGCCCGATCACTTCCGCCACATAGCAGCGGTTCGACGTCTGAATCTCAAGAACAGTGTGTTGAGGTACCTCGTGCAGAAACACTCCGCCCTCAATCTCCGACTGGACGATCTTCCGCCGTTCGAGGTCACCCAACCGTCGTGCGCCATCCCACGTGATGTCCGAGTCGCTCACGATTGTCCTGTCCCTTTCCCTTGCCCGGAAATTAGAACGTGTATGACAAGCCAATCAACGGAACCGGCTTCGAATGCAGTCCGGCCTCGTTGACCTGAAATAGCACGTTGCCAATGATTAGCAACTTGCCAGCGGGATTGAATTTAGCTCCGGCCGAGATATAAGCCTGACTGATCGTGGCTGTGGATGACGTGATATTCGGGTGAATCGCTCCACCAAAATCGGTGAAAGTTACGTTCGAAATCTTTTTCGTGTTGATCAATGACTGCCCGATATAGTCGCCGGTAACGCTCAATTTGTGCGTTACCCCGACGTCGACTCCCGCACTGTACGTCAGACCGTCAGGCAGATGAGCCGACGTGTCGTTTGTAATGTCGCCTGCGAGTACTGAATCACCGTTTCGCTGGTAGCCAAAAGTCCCGTGCGGCGAAATTCTGCCCTCGTAGGCCACGGTCACAAACGGCCGCACACCCCATGTTCCGGACCCAAGGAAATTCTGCGCATCTCCGGTCGGGAGGTGAATGTCGCCGCCCACGGCCAAGCTGGCCTTTTCTCCCTTCAAAACCTCGTACTTTCCCCGGATGATGACGTCGCCGATTCCATTCGACGATTTGCTGTCGAAGAAATCCGCATGGTTACTGGCGAAAAAAGTTTCATGGGAGGGAATCTGCGCGCTCGTCGGATCGAACTGATGCACGCAGCATGGCGGAAAGTCGGCGCTGGTTTCAAAACTGTCGATCGTGCCGTTCGAATTCATGCCCGACCGAACGTTGAGGATTGGCACGGCAATCGATAGATCGAAACGGTTGGTTACGCCGAACGTTGCCACCGCAACCACCTGGTGTACTTTGAGATCAATTCGGTTCTGCGTTGCAATAACATCGCGCTGAAAAACCGGCTGCCCGTCGATGCAAGTGATCGGGCTGCCAGTCCCGCAAAGGTCCGTCTCCAGTTCGTGCTGGAAAACCGCTCCGAAGTTTTTCAGGTTCACGCCGTCGGCCTTGTCGAAATTGAAATACTGATAGCTGAAGCCGACAAAAAGCTTGTGCTTTCCGATCGTGTCAGGGCGCTCGGTCAGAATCGGACCGAATCCTTCCGTCTGCCGGGAAACTACCCCCAAAGACGGATTGAACGAAAACACAAAGCCCGAAACCGGCGATGTGATCGGCAATTGGCTGATCTGTGTGCCGATTTCAGCGTTTAACGGCGTCAAACTCTGCTAGCGCTGAATTCGTGAAGTGGGCTGCGTGACTGAAGTTGGCCGTCGAAAAAAGCGGGCCGCCATGATCCACGCCAACCAGTCCTCCCGGCCCGTAGACTTGCGGCACCATGCAAATCAACTTGTTGGAGCGCGTCGGAATTGTGCTCGTATGTGGTTGATGTTGCAGTGGGACAAGGTCCCTGCGCGAGACACAACACGGGACCAAGTGAGAGAACAATCATTGCCAGATAGCGCCCCAGCCGAACCATAAATCCTCCTGAAATTTCTACCGAATCGAATTGATCTGCCAAGCGCCGCCTTGCAACCGATTCAATTGCATGACGATCTTTGCTGAATTTTTTCCTGATTTCCCCGCCACCACATACTTGAGTGTCTGGTTGAACCGCACGGTCGCGCTATCGCCGCTGATCTCAACCTGTGCTACCTGGTACTGAAGTGACAAATTGGAAGCCTGCCGGAAAAAGTCTCCGAGGCTCTTGGCCCCCACTGCCGTCATCCCCGGCCATATCTTCTGCAGTTCCTGAATGCTCTCGGTTTCATACGCCTTCTGATATTGGCTCAAGATGTCGAGAACGGCTTTGTTGTCGTTCTGCGGACTCTGGCGTCGTCTTTGCTTCAGTCGCAGTCTTGGCGCTGGCGCTGCGATTGAGATCATCCATCCTCTTGCGAGCGTCCGCGGCGTGCCGTCCGTCGGCGAAGTTGCTTACGTACGACCGCAGGCTCGCAGCATCGTTCTGATCGGTCTTCTGCCAGGCAAGATCGTCCAACCTACCCACAGCTTTGTCGTGATCGCTGCCAGAGGGGTACTTCTTGATGAAATTCTGCAGCGCTCCTGGGTCCGTCGAGTTCTCCAGCCCGCGCCACTCCAGATCCGTCATTTCGCTGCGCGCTTGTTGCGAATACTTACCGTCCGGGAACTGCTCGAGATATTGGTCGTACCCAGCCGCCGTACCGCTGCTCAGCGCCTTCGCCCAGTAGAGGCTGTCCAACTTGCTCTGCGCTTGCGGAGTAAACGCTCCATTCGGATGACGTTTTAAGAATCCGTCGACGGTCGAAATATCCTGCGAGTCTTTAATCTTCTGCCATTCGCTCTGCTCGCTGTTTGTTGCCTCGACCGGCTGCGGCTGGCTTGGGTGCGGCGAAGTCGGTGCCGGCGAGTCCAACGCGGCTCCCGGCAGAAAATTCCCTCTGCACTGAAATGCCATCCCGATTCCGCGTGAGCAGTTGAACTTGGTGACTTCCCGGCGCCACGTCGGCTGAGAATGTTCCTTGACCATTGACCCTGCCGATGGGCTTCTTGTCGACCACCACCTCCGCTCCGGGCTGTGCATCGCGCAAATCGATTCCCGCAACTTGGGGCTTAGAGGACGCCGACTTGGCGTTCTCAGTCGGCGGAGGCACCGGCACAAGAGTGAGCGTGATCGGGCTCGCCGTATCCGCACTTACGGAAATCGAGGTCGTCAACGGCTGATATCCAGCAAGTTCAACCTGGAAGGTGTGGGCTCCCAATGCGAGGGTGAGCGCGCAGTTCGGAGTGGTGCAGGATTCCCCGGATTCTTTATTGCGGACTGTTGCGCCGCTGGGAACCGTATTGATCTGAACCGCGACAGTAGATGGCGCGGGCTGCGTGCTGGCGTCGTGGTTCGGTGCATCGCCACCCATGTTCCAGCCCCGATCAGCGCAACAGTCACAACGCCAATCGCCAGATAAACGTTTAGCGCCTTGCCCGGCTTGGCCGGAGTCGCAGCCCTCGTGGCCGCAGCCTGCGCAGAAGATTCGGCCGCCAGCCGTCGCCGCTCCTCCTGCTCGCGCTTCTTTTCCTGCTGCCTCTGAACTTTTTTCTGCTCTTCGGCTTCGATCGCCCGTTGCTTTTCTTCGCGTTGTTGCTGCTTCTCAAGATCGCGAATGGATTTTTCGACCGCACGCTTCATCTCGAGAAACTGAGAATGATTCGGGAAAGCCTGCAATCCCTCGTTGATCTTGTTCAGCGAACCGGGCAGATCGCCGGATGCGCGAAGGCTTTGCGCTGCCTCCAGAATTTCCAGAAGATGCGCTTGCTTTTCCTGCGCCGCTCTTTGAGCCTCGATGGTTCGCTCGATCTCCTGCTTTAGCGCGAGGAATCGTGGCTCTTCCGGGAAACTCGAACTCGCGGAGTTGAGTTCGCTAAGTGCGCGGTCCGTGTCGCCGGCTTGTGCTGCCGCCTTAACATCGGCTAACCGCGTCTTCACGATCTCTTCCCGCGCTTGCCGCTCCAGTGCTCCGCGGAGTGTTGCAACCTCAGCAGAGTTCGCTTGAATCTTTGCTGCCCGATCCAGCAGCAGTTCTGCTCCCTGAAGATTCGAAGTCAGTGCAGAGCGCACGCCGTGCAGTGACGTCCCAAACGCCGCGCTCCTAATTTCGGGATCGTCATCCGCAACCGACAAACTACGGGCGATGAAGTCGGACGCCTGCTGCCAGCCCTGAGTCTTGAATTCCGCCCGCGCCTTATCGAGCAACGCCAGGCTCTCTTGCCTTCGTTTAGCGACCTTATCGCGCGCCGCAGCGACTTCTGCTAGCTGAGAGTCGTTCGGAAATTGACGCTGCGCATCCGCCAACAGAGAAGTTGCCGTCTCAAGGTCGAAAGCGATTCAGGGAATTTTGAATCGCCTTCAGCGACTCCATCTTCGCGGCCGTGCGAGCTTGTTCTCTCAGTCCGCGCAGCCTTGACAATGCAGGTTGAGCGTCCGGATGAGAAACCCCAAGTTCGGCGATGCGCGACCAACTCTGAATTGCCTGGTCGAATTGCTGCGACTGTTCCAGCTTGCGCGCCTCGTCGGCCAGCGAGCCGACTTTTCGCTCGAGATCTCGGGCAGACGCCAGACCTTCGATCAAAACCTTCTCGTCCGGATATTTGCGCAGTGAATCTTCCAGGATCTGTATCCGGCCGCCGGGAGTTGATTCGCGCTCCAGGCTACCGCTGTGTTTCGGCGACGAACGCCTCTCTTTCACTTCGCGCACGCGCTCGAACGGCTCGCTCTTCTCTTTCTTTTTGCGCTTGGCGAAGCTTTTCTTGCAGATCCAGCAGGCGAGGTTCCCGTGGATATTGCGCAAGGCCGGCAGCAACCGCCTGAGACGCGCGCTCCAGGTCTCCCTGCGCCTTCAATCCGTTTGCCTGGTCGAGAACTTGACGTACCGCCTCATCGCTCTTGGCTGTGGCAATCTTTTTCTCGATCGATTCCGGGCGCGCGAAGGTCGGCTGAAGCTGCGTCATGCACTCCAGCAGGTACTCGGCATGCCGCCATTCTTGATTTACCGCAGCGGCTGCGGCGGTCTCCAGCGCAGAGAATACGCGCGGGCGAACCACCGGATCCCGCATCGATAGCGGCCCCGCTCGCAAGCAAAAATCCCCGCCTTCTCGCCAAGCTTTCTTTTGGAACGACTGGCGGGCGCTCTCCAGTAATTTTTCGGCATCAGCCCGGCGCTGAACCGCTTGCTCCAGCGTCTTGTTCAACTGTTGCAATTCGCGGTTCTGGGGAAATTGCTTGAGCGCGCGCTTCAATAGAGCGGCGGCCTCTGCATGAGAGCCTTGAGCGAGATGTTGTTCGATATCAGACTTAAACTTGCGCGCCTGAGCGCTGGCCGCTTCCTGCTGGAGAGCTTGATACTCGCTGTTGAGCTTCGGCGATACTCTCCCGACGATGGTCCCCATCGACGAAAGCCGCTCGATCGCCTGGTCGGCCTTGCCTTCGCCCATCAGCCCCCGGCTCTCCGTCAGAGCTCTTTCCAGGGAATCCGAAATGACTTGTGTTTGGCGATCTTCGATTTCGCTGAGCTGCTTGCTGAGTTCTGGCGTGGTGCCATACGTTTTCAGCACTTCTTCGATCGCAGACCGCGCCGAATCGAACTCTCCTCTCGCGGTGTAGGCTCTTGCTTTTTCGAGCGCCTGCTCGATTTGTTGCTGGCGAGCAGCGTCCTTGCGCGCCCTGTCCAGAAGGGCGGAGATACGCGAGTCTCGCGAAAGCGTTTGAGGCTGGGACTGCAGATAACGCAGAGCTTCCACCGGCCTCTGGCCCTGCAACATACTCTCCGTGTTCCCCAGGACCTCTTCGAGCAATTTGCGATGGTCCGCAGCGGCGTGGCGAGCCTGAAGCAGGATTAATCGCAGCTCCTCGTCAGGCACTTGTTCAATCGCCGCTTCCAGTACCTCTACCGCCTTCTCGTAATCCCCATCTTCGACGAATGCTCGTGCCTTTTCTGATGCGGCATCGGCAATTTGGCGTCGGGTCTCCGCACTCTGCTGCTCCTGCGTGAATTGAAGCAAGTCCTCGATTTCCGGACTGGCCGCCAGTTCTGCCTGTGCAGTCTGAAGCGTTCGTATGGCTTCGGCATATTGCTTGGCGCGAAGGAAATCTTTCGCGCGCCGCAGGAAATCCGCTTTTTTGGCATCCGCCCGCTCGCGTTCGAGTGTCTCTCGAACTACCGCCATCAGCGAGTCGAGCTGCGTGTCGCTGCCGACTTTGTCTCGCGCCGCTTGCAACACATCGAGAACTTGCTCGGTCTTGCCCGTTTCCATCAGCTTTCGCGAACGGGAAACCTGTTCCTCGATGAATTGTTTACGCTCCGCAAACAGTCGCTGTTTTTCTGCGAGATCCTTCAGCTTCTGCAGCCCGCGATCCTCGGGAAATTCTTTCAGCGCGGCTTCGGCTCGTGTCGCAGCCACGTGGAACTCATCGCGGTCGAGCGCCGTCTCAATCTCTCTCTTGATATTTTCGAGAGCCTTGCGCCGCCGCTCCTGTTCCCTCGCAGCCTGTGCGGCCTCGATCAAAGCGTGAAGCTGAGGAGCGTTGGGATCAATTGCTTCAGCTTTGCGCAAAACCTCCATCGCCATCGTGAAGTTGCGCGCCGTGATTTCCCTTCGCGCTTCTTCAATCAGGCTCAGCGCTTGCATCCGCTGCAGTCGCTGATCCCAATCTTTCTGAATCATGCGGTAAAGCGATTTGGCGTGGACGTCGTCGGGCGCGACCGAGAGGGCTTCGTCGATCGCTTGCTTGGCCGCGTCCAGCTCGCCCTGCTGGTACGCAGACTCGGCGCGGCTCATCGCATGCTGTAAACGCTCCGTCTTGGTTTTTGCTTCTTGTACCTCAGTCCGCAGACGGTGCAGGTCAGGATCGGTTGCGTGCAGCGAGATTGCCTTCTGCACCAGATCGAGCGCGAGAACAAACTGCTCTTTCTGGTAAGCATCTTCCGCCTGGCTGCGAAGCTGACGTACCTGCTCCCCAACTTCTTGTTGTTGAATGCGCTGCTGAGTCGCCCGCGACAATTCCACCGCTCGCGTGTTGTGGCGGTCAATCTTCAGTACTTCAGACAGCTTTTCGCGCGCCTTGATCAGTTCTTCGCGCGCCAGGAGCAGCTCGGCTTCGTTCAGGTGTTCATCGACAATCTCCTGCTGAATTCTCCCGCGGATCTGTACTAGATCGAATGCAAAATCCTGGGCTGCGGGATAGCGGTCGTCGCGATTCTTCGCCAACGCGTGCAGCAGAATCTCCTCGAGTTCCGGTGGAAATGAACCATACTCCACCAGCGGACGAGGGCTCTCGTGCATGATCTTGAGGAGCGAGGCGGCCGGTGTCTCGCCCTCGAATGGCAAATGGGTCGTAAGCAACTGGTAGAACACGACCCCCAGCGAGAAGATGTCGGTTCGCGCGTCGACTTGTTTGCCGCTGATTTGCTCCGGCGACATATACGGGAGACTGCCGAGCAGTTGGCCGGTGCGGGTTACTGTCCGGTTCCCAATGTGTGCGATTCCGAAGTCGACGATCTTAACGCTGTTGTCCTTCAAGACCATGATGTTGCCGGGCTTGATGTCGCGGTGTACGACCGATCTCTGATGGGCATAACCCAACCCGTCGCAGACTTCGATGATGAAGTTGATTTGATCGAGCAGCGAAAGCGGTCGGTTCGACTGTATGAGGGCGTCGAGAGTCTCACCCTCCAGGTATTCCATCACGAGGTAAGGGCTGCCTTCGTGATCTCCCAGCTCATATACCGTGACAATATTCCGGTGATGAAGATTGCCGGTCGACTGCGCCTCGCGGTAGAAGCGTTGCAACAAATCTGGGTTGTCGACGTAGTCGAGCGTCGTCATCATCTTGATGGCGACAGAACGCCCCAGCAGCGGATCGTTGGCCTTATACACAACGCCCATGCCGCCCTTCCCAAGAAGCCCAACGACTTCGTACTTACCGATCTTTATCGGTTTCTTGAGAGGCATGATCCTTGCTCATTCCCGCAAACAAACAGGATGGTACGGAGCGCACTTCGGCCCGTGCGTTTCCGCAGAAAATCAAAGCCCTGTAAAGAAGGTCCCCCTAGCGACGTACCATACCTGTTAGGGCAGCAGGCAAGAAATCCGGGTACGTACAACCACGTGGCGACATTCTCCTACAAACGTTACTCGACTAGCAACCGTAGGTGTCTCTTTCAGGAAGAAAATCTGTCAACAGCAAGTAAATTTAGCTGAATTAGACGGTCCTCTGCTGCAGTCCGATCGAGAGGATAGTGTTGAGCGAAACAGGAACGTTTCGGGTCAATTGAAGATCTTCCTACACCTAAGGTCGGAACAGGAAAGTCGACGGAAGACTATTTATCGTAGTAGGTGCGAGAAGCGCGCTTTCAGCCTGTCTTCCTCGGCTCCCTCGGAGAGTCGATTTCTTTTCCTGGGAGAAGTACCGCCAGGCCATTAATGCCATTACGGCGAGCAAAAGGATAATCGCCACGATCATGAAAACCAGCTTGCTTCCGCCCTTCTTTGTGGGAGTTTCTCCCCTGCCGCTCGATACGACCGGGCTGGCGGAACGACTCTGAGGTGAAATAGCACCTGTATTTCCACCAACCGCAGGCGCAACCACCGTCCGGCTTGCCTGCTGTGCAACCGCTTTCAACTTCGCGAGAATCGCGGAGGGGTCGCCCGCCCGCTTCGCCGTGTCTTTCTCCATCATTGATTGCAACAGGTCAGAAAGCGCAATCGGATGATCTTCTGCCAGTGATTTGAGCGAAGGAGGCTTCTTCGTTATATCAGCGTGCCATCGTAGCCAGTCCAGATCACTCTTAAGTGGAAAGGCCGTCTCGAACGCCTTCCGGCCTAACAGGATCTCGTAGAAGATGAACCCCAACGCGTAGATGTCGGCCTTGGCTGGAGTTGAATCGCCGACGGAAACCTTGTCCGCCAGAATCTCCGGAGAAGCGTAGCGCGGACTTCCCATCGCCCCCACCAGCATCGTTCTTTGCAGAGTAGTCGCGGACGGCGTTTGGATTGTCGCCTTCCCCATCCGGTCAAACTGAATGCTCTGGGGCGTGAGGCCGTTGGTTTTGCCCTTCGCCTCGTAGAGCCTGACCAGCGCCTCCACCGACGCGATGAAGGGATGAATTACTTGCTCCACTGCCGCAGGATCGTTTCCTAGATAGCCAGCCATGTTTGGGGCCTGCTTACCCAGCAATCCTTCCAGCCGGGATACCAGATCTTCCTGCTCAGCGGGTGATGGGTCCGGAACCTTGGGACCTACGGCAGGCTCTGCGTTGACCTTCCCGCCAGAAGGCTCGGAGACGGGCTGCGGAGTTTTTGGACCAACGCTCCCCAGCTTCGCATCTGTTATCGGCTTTTTGGGCGGAGAGGGCAAAGGCGTGTCTCGCTTTGCCGGCTGTTCGGCCGGCGGCGCGGCCTTCTCGACAGGCGCTTCAATTCGTCGATTCAAGGCCACACCGGGGAAGGTCGCCGTTTCCGTGCTATCAACAGCATGCCCCGGCCCGCTCTCTACGGCTCGTCCGCCAGGCCGTCCGCCAAGAAAGGCCCGCCTTTCATCCGGGCTCCCCAGACTTTCCGCTGCAAGATCATAGAGCCCGTCCAAATCTGCCGCCTTGGGTGCCGCGTCTTTGACCACGATTCGAGCGAGGGGCCCCAGAAAAGGCGATAGCTCTCTTTCCACTTTACGCAGCGTTTCTGGCGGAAAAGAAGAAGTTGCGGGAACCGAAGGCGTGCGCCGGCTGAGGTCTCGGGATCGCCGGCTTGCTCCTGCTCTTTTTCGAATCCGTCCTGAGCGACGATAGGAACGCCGACACTGCCATTTCATTTGACACGAGTTCTCGCGGCTGACGGCCGAACGCTTCCTGATATGCAGCGCAAAAATCGCCTTCCACCGCAGGGATATTCGGATATCGCTCTCCCGCCGTCTTCGCCAAAGCCTTCGCACAAACGCGATCAAAGACCGCAGGCACACTCGGCTTCGCCTTCGATGCCGGGGGCTCGTGAAAATGCGAGATCTGATCCGATAATTTTTCCGGTGGTCCCGGAAAAGGAGTCGAACTCGTCAGCCATTCATAGAGAATGACACCCGCAGAGAAGATATCGGTGCGTTGATCGACCTGCCCCCCGTTTACTTGCTCCGGAGACCGGTACGCCGAATCCGCCGCTCCCAACTTCGGCCCACCAAACTCTGAAATCTTTAATTGCCCCTTGCTGGTGAGAACCAGGTTGCCGGGCCGCAAGTTCAAATGCAAAACGTCCTTGGCATGCGCGAACTCGATCGCCTTAAATAGCTGGATCGCGAGGCTCCCGACATCCGCGATCGGAACTCGCAATCGTGCCTGCAAGACGCATCCCTCGACAAACTCCGACACTACGAACGCAAATCCGGAACTTTCCCCATACTCGTAAATCTCGACGATCCCGGGATGTTTGAGTCCGGAAGATACTTTTACCTGATTCTTGAATCTTGCGATCGTTTCCTGCGTCTCTGGGTCTTGCGATCTCCGTAGACACGGTTTTCAAAACAACACTTCGTTGGGATGTCTGGTCGAGCGCACGATAGAGTCGCACCTTCTCGCTGGAGGGAAGCGGTTCAACGATTTGAAAGTGCCCGATTTGCGTCGGTTGCGACATGGTGGATGCGAATAGCGACCGAGATCCCGGTGCTTTCGCGGCTCCTGCCAGCCTGAGAGAAAATCCAAACTGGTTCCGTCATACTAGGTCCGTCAAGCCAGCACGGTCAATCCACTCAGCATTTCTCTCGATCCTCATCCGATCACGGCCTTATCTGGTTCAGAATCCCTGTGGCGCCCCCCGGCGTGCGTTTGCCCTGTCGACGCAACCAAAAAGTCCCGCTGCTTAGAACGCATGCTTGTGCTGAACAATACGCTCCGGGGTCGGCCGAAAGGACTGAGCGGGCCGTAAGTCTTGCTGAACGCTACCCGAATCAGCCAGAAAATCATCAAACCCAATGGAAGCACGCCCAGGATGAAGAGAACACCGGTCGTATGCATCAGAACGGGAAAGAGATGTGGTCGTGCCAGAAATAAAGAAGAAGACGCGACGAACCACGCGAAGCTCATGCGCCACAGATGCCGCGCGACTCTCTGAATTCCCCAAGTGCCGCCGCGCATTAGCATTCGAACGTCACCCACGACCGAGATCAAAGCTACGGAGGCAAGGAAGAAATACATTCCGGCAGGAATGCCATCTTTTGATCCCGTTGGACTTTTCGCTGCCGCGATTCCATAGGTTAAGATCGCGGCACCGATCGCAATCGCAACGAGGAGCGCTCCCCAATCAAAAACTCCCGGCTTTCCCTCCCGCCGTCTGGCCGTGAGCCAGGCCGTTGCAACCAGGTAGAAGGTCAGAGCCCCGCCGAACACGTTATTCATCTGAGATTTCATCAGCGCCATGTATGCGCCGGAACCGGACATGAGCAGCATCGACACGAAGAACACGTTGCCAGCGACCCCGTGCGCACGCGATCCTTTGCGGAACGACATCGCAACGGCGCCCGACAGTAATCCGATGCCGCCAGCACAAATGTGCAAAAACAGTAAGGGCGATAGCATTTCTCAGAGCTCCTTTCTTGACCTTCGTTCTCGAGCCACTGCGGCCTCCGTTAAGGCGGACGAGTGCACGCACTTCGCTCAGATACGCGATGCGCTATGAAGTGCCGCTAAAGGAACAATTCAGGGTGCGTTGAGCGTCCGAAGCATTTTCGCGGCGCCGCGATTCTTGGGGTTGAGCTGCAGAGATTTTTGATAGTTGGTGATAGCCAACTGTTTGTCTCCTTCGTCCATATAGGCCTCCCCGAGGCTGTCATAGACGTTGCTGGATTCCGGATAGGCTTCGACGTTGAGTTGCAAGATGCGTACCGCTTCGTGGAACTTCTTAGCTTGAATCAGTTGGTATCCCAGGGCGTTGAGTTGCCCTTCGTCGAAGTTGTAAATGGCAGGCGCGCTGGCCTTAAGGTCATGATATTGCCTGATGGCTTGGTCGACGCTGTTCGACGCGATGGTGACGGAGAGCGTTTCGGCAATGGATTTGCGGCTGTCATATGCCTTCTCGAGGGACGGCAGCCACACGGCCGTTGCGACGACAAAAATTCCAATACCCAACGCAATGGTCAGTAAAGAAAGACCAGCACCCATTGCGAGCCTACCCGCCGCTTCGCCTCGATCCTGCACGCGCAGATAGACTTCGAGAACCGCAAGCGGCACTAGATATTGAGCGAACGAGATGAAAGTAAGGAACGGACCTGTAAACGTGGACGGATCGAAACCGAACGGCCCGTGATTGAGAAAAAGCGAAAGAAACAATAACGCCCGGATAAATAAGGAGGCGCTCACAACAACGTACAAGCGAAGAGCCCACCGGCGATGTGCTTTGAAGTCCCGGGCAAGCGCATAGCGCAGCGCCATTGCAGCACAGATCATGATCAGAATAGCCATCAGGCTGCTTCCCAGATGTTGTGGGAGGTCGCCAACGCTCCCACGGACCCACACCATATAAAGACCGGCGATGCTGATGGCGAAAGCCGTCAAGATGTAGAGGCGGCCGTTCCAACGATGAACGGATGGGGCGCGCTCGCGCACCTGTGGAATAAGCTGCATCACTCCGGCGAGGATAACGATCACGGCGGAGACCAGATGGGTGGCGACAGCAAAATTGCCCGGAAGATCGCCAGGCACATACCCGTGCGTGAAGTGTCCACTCCAGGCAGCCGCTGAATTTCCGCGCACTGCCGCCATCCCATAGAAAGACGCTATCGTAAAAGCGAAAATCAATTGCCCGGCAACGGTGACTCCAAACCAAAGCCGTACCGCCGCTTCAAGAGCACCGTTCGCAAATTTTTGCAGTGAATATCGGCTCTGAAAAACGTCAGCCGCCGGAAATGCACTTCGAAAGTTAGCGTTCATGACGGTTCTCGTTCAGACGATCCATTGAATCAAGCGAGCCTGACATTAGATTGGCCCCTGCTGGCGGCGCAGCCGAACCGCAGCACCGAGAAACGCAGCGCAAACCACCAGTCCCAGCCAGAGGCCCGGACTCAACAGGAAATTGATGGGAACGAAATGTTCCATGCGATGCATGGGTGAGGTGTCAGTTGCTGGGAAGGGAATCGACTGCGGTCCGCCGCCTAGACGAGATCCCAGCATGGCGGCGAAATGCGTCGTATTGAAGGCAATTTTTTCGACGATTCCGATCGCGAACGCCGGCAATGCTGCCCACATAAATGGCGCCCGCCTCGCCCAGCCCGAAACCAGGAGAAGCCAGCCATAAATTGGTGCATAGTAAATCGCGTGAACGCCGATGAGGTGATAAAACAGCCCGACCGACATGTGCACGAATGGTAGATGAGTCCAAAGTGTTCCGAAGCCCAGTCCGCTGATGCCAAGCACCACGCTACTGAGTACTACCATCAAGCATTGCATCGCAATAGTGGTCGTGAAGATGAATAGAGGCAGTATCACTAGAGGGATGCTCGCCTTCGACATCACGATCGTGAAGTCCGAAACAGGAAGAGACTTCCAGAAGAGGATGCTGCGGTCCCGACGTTCGCCGTAAAGCGCGTCAAGGCAATAGAACGCCGCAACAATAAGGTAGGTTCCCATCAGCAGGAGGGCGGCGAAATCGTAAGGCTGTTCGAGCGCCTCAAGTTGTCGCGCTCCGTCCATCGCCAGCGCTTCGCGCATTTTTCCTGGAAAGTGGGCCATGCTGACCAAAAAACCCAACAGGAACAGTGCGGCGACCGCGATGGGAGCGATATAGAGCGAGCGGTTCTCCCAAATCTCGCGGCGAACCGACCAGTAAAACGGCCGCGTCGCTTGCATCACGGCTGCTGTTCGTTGGGAGTCGACCGAATCGGGCATGGCATTCGACTGTGTGTTCATCGAGCCACTCCTCGCGTTCCACCTGGATGACCGATCACGGCGACGAACAGATCAGCAATGCTGGGAGTCCGGACGTCGCCCGGGTTTGTCACTAGCTCCACTAGTCGCTTTCGATCAACGCCATCGAAGAGCAGAATGCTTCTCCCAAGTGCTTGGCGTTCGTGCATCGGACGCAGCGCGCGTGCCGCAGCAATCTTTTCGGGATGTACGGTGACTTCCGCGTATCGATTCTCGAATTCGTCCATACTGCAGCTCAATACAATTCGCCCTCGATCAATGAAAAGCAGGTCCGTAAGAACCTGCTGGACCTCCTCCACCTGGTGAGTCGTCACGACGATGGTGCGGGTGCGGTCGAAGTAATCGTTCAGAAGGGAATCGTAAAACTGCTTGCGATACAGAATATCGAGGCCAAGCGTCGGTTCGTCCAGCACGAGCAGCCTTGCGTCGATAGCCATTACCAGGGCCAGGTGTAACTGCGCCACCATTCCCTTCGACAGTTCCCGTACTTTACTCGTCCGCCGGATCGTCGTCTTCGTGAGGAATTCTTCGGCTTTTGAGCGATCGAAGCGGGGATGTACGCCGGCCACGTAGTCCAGGGCCTGGGAAACCCGCATCCATCGCGGCAATACGGCGACATCGGCGATGAAACAAACGTCACGCATAAGTTCATCCCGCTCGCTCCAGGGATCGCGCCCGAGAACTCTCAGTTCTCCTTCGAACGGAGTGACGCCGAGGATCGCATTCAGCGCAGTACTTTTTCCTGCGCCGTTGGGCCCGATCAATCCGACAATGCGGCCCTCGTCCACCTGCAATTCCACACCGTCCAGTGCAACAGTCGTGCCGAAGGCCTTGCGGAGGCCGCGGGCTTCGATGACGTTCATGACTTTGGCTCTTCCTTCTCGGTATTCGAATCACGGTCGGGCGACGCTGCCTGACCTGAGGATTTCCGGCGATTTGCGACAGCATCCAGGAGTTCTTCCGGCGTCAGGCCCAGCCGCTCAATCGTGTCGTGGATCCGGGGCCATTCTTCGACAAGAAACTTCTGTCGTTCACCTTGCATGAGCAGGCCGCGGGCGCCTTCATTGATAAACATGCCTCGGCCTCGCCTGCTCTCCACCAATCCCTCGTCCACTAATTGCTGATAGCCCTTCAAAACGGTAATCGGATTGACCCGATACTCCGCCGCGACATTGCGCACCGAGGGAAGCGGATCTCCCTCCTTGAGCACCCCGTCGAGGATCATCGCAACCACACGGTCGCGAAGCTGGCGGTAGATCGGCTGATTGTCGTTCCATTCGCGTTCCATCCTGGCTACCCAGACGCTCCCTATAAGCTCAATCGCGCTACGAGACCATATCGGCCCTGCGAAGGCGGTGCAAGCGATTGTTCACTCGAATGCCGCACCGCCTCAGCGTCGCCGCCATTTCATACCGCCGGTCCGAATCAGTTTGTCCGCCGCAGATCAACGTGTGCGTGTACCGGTTTGTCACCGGCCATAAAAGTCCAATCCTCGGTGTGGTGGTTGGAGTCGAGAGCCGTAAACACGGCGTGATGCATGTGCCCGTATTGCGTGCTGCCGGCGACATCAAGAAATTCAAACTCCACCGTCTTGCCGTCCGCGGTCATCTTCCCTGTCATGCGCGGCCGATTTCCCGCATCACAGTAGTGCGTCAGCATCAGACGATCGCCGTCGAGATACATCATCGTGATCGGATCGTCGGGTCTTCCGCCACCTTTCATTTCGTGCATGATCGCGTTGCCCATCGACGTTACGCGCAACGAAACTTGCATGACCTTGCCGTCGATTTCCGGCGCGACCGGCATCGTTGTCACGTGACCTTCCCAGGAGCCTTCCAGGGCTTTCAGTTTGTCGAACGACTTTTGCGCGTCGGACTGAGCAAAAGCCAATGTGGAAAGCGCGAGCAAAACTAACGTCAGTGCGAGTCGAACAGATTTCATTTCCATTTCTCCTGAATTCGTCATTTTTTAGGTTTTATGCCGCCTTCGTCGATGCGTTCCAAATCCGCGTTCATCACCCGGCGACAGATCGCGAAATCTCGTGCACGTCCCCCGTTCCAATGAAACCGAAGGACCTTATGTCATCTAGTGTTATACTTAACTACAACACTAGATTTAATGCAAGTGTTTTTTTTGTTTTGTAAGCTCCGCCGCTTCAGCGGTTTAGAGCTTTGCCTCGACAAGCCTGAACTCGTGGGGTCTCGGAGCCTACTCTAGTTAAGGGGGTTGTTTTTTCAGGGTGTCAAATGCAGAAACTGTCGAATGGTGGGATGTGATTCTATGATCGTGCGATCTGCCTATATTGGAGAACCGTGAAGGTAATTACATTGGTATCAATAGTTTGCGACGCATAACCCTCTGGCCTTGATGTGAGATCTTTAGCATCAGAACTTTGCGTGAGAAGTGTCAGGAAAACGAACTGAATCTCGTATCCTCTTATACAGTTTCAAAAAAAGCTTAGAACTTGAAGATCGGCGCCCCGGTCTCTCGGAATGCTCCCCGTTCAGCGCGACGCCTGTAGATGATGCGAAATCATCTTGGCGATCCCAAATCCCCCGTGATCGACGATTCCTTCCGCAAATGCGTGCGTTCCAAGAAAGTTGTAATTATCCGATCCCGGAAGATTGCCTTCTCCCGGCAGGCCAGCAAACGTCGTCTCCAGCGATTGCAGCAGGGAAGCGATTAGAGTGGTTTCAAATTCTCGCGCCGCTTTGGCGCCCCGGGTTGCGTTCGCCGGAGTCAGCAGAACAGGCGAGAGATTCGCGGACGAAAGAGGAGGAGTGGAGTTCATCAGATCACCTCGAGTTCTGCTTCTAGCGCGCCCGCGGCCTTGATTGCCTGCAGGATCGAAACCACGTCTCTTGCGGTCGCGCCGATTGCCTGCAGGCGGCTGACGAGTTGCTCGACACTCGCTCCTTCTCCAAGTTGCACGTTCCGAGCTGGCGCTTCGGTTGCGCTAACTTTCGCTTGTGGCACGACTTCCGTCTGTCCCGGCGCCAGAGGGTTCGGTTGCGAGACCGAGTACGCGGTCGTGACCTCGATCGAAAAACTGCCATGCAGAATCGACACCGCGCCCAGGTGAACATCTTGCCCAAGAACCACCGTCCCCGCCTGCACATGCTCGACCCATTGGCTGCATTCGACATCGAGTTTCGACTCGGCCAGCAAGCCTGCGAAGAGTTCCAGGCTGCCAAGCGGGTTGCGGATCTCATGGGCGAGCACGGTGGACATTTCGGCGAAAGCTTGGTCGCGTCGTTTTGCGCATTGCGCTTCTTCAAGCTCTTTGCGTTCGCTCACGTCTCGCACAATAAAAACGGACGCATGGTCAGCCGATGGAGCATGGCGGGCGGCAAGCCAATGCGCTTTTCCTTCCGGGATTGGGATACTCGCTTCTTGCTCACCGGATGTCGAGCGTGCGGAGGTAAAGAGGTCCTGAATTGCTTCCGGCAGAGACGCGAACGCCATGGGAGGGTTTCCGGAACCCAAAGCCATCCCAAGCAATCGGCAGGCTTCGGGATTCGATTTCGATATTTCCCCGCGACTGGACACAACGAGCACCCCACACGGCAGGCTCTCTAAGATTTGGTCCAGGAAAGTTCTCATGCGACGGTTTTCGTTCAGGCTCACTGCCAAATCGCTGTTGGCGGCTTCAAGTTCGCGTGACAGCCTCGCTACGTCAGCGCGCAGCTTTTCGTAGGAACTCTCCAAAGACTCAGCGGCGTCGGCGAACGAACGGAATGCGCGCAGTAGGGAGCGCTCATCTTCTGCAGTCGGCTTGTCGATAGTGAATGAAACCTGCGTCGATGGGGGCGCATCGGGCCGGAGCATAGGCAAACAAGTCATAGACACCGGCAAGATTTGCACGGCGGATTCCACGATGGGAGCCGGATGCCTTAGATCTTTCTCAGGTGAGGAGACCCCTGAGCAAGCCCCATTCCTGCGATCAATGATGGGGACCGAAGTGCGCCTCAGCGAGTGCATCCGGCGGGGCAGGCGCTGAACCAGTCGCCGAATCGTGACCGGAACGGCAATCGATATTCTTTGGACGCAATTCTAGAAACGAGCCAAGCAGGCGCATATCGAAAAAGAGGAGGTAGAATGGCGCTTTCCTCAAGTCGACGAGACGCTCTCCGCTCAACGGATGGATAACGCGACGTTGACTATGAGCGGTTCGTGCGGACAACCTGGTCGAACTCGATTAGCGGAGGACTTTTGATCAGAACGGTGTTTGCAACTCTGTGCTTTCTTTCAGTTCTGCAACTTTCCTCCGCTCCCGCGCAGCAAAGTGCGACCGCAGCCGCTCTAGCCGACTCCTTCCGGCGTCCACCAGATGACTGCCGAATCATGATGCGGTGGTGGTGGTTCGGCCCATCGTCGACAAAGCCCGAAATCACGAAAGAACTGGAGCAGATGAAGGACGCCGGAATAGGTGGCGTAGAAATCGCTACTCTCTATCCGCTCGCGCTGGATGACAGTTCAACCGGCTTTCATAACTTCAAATTTCTTTCCGACGAACACATCGAAAATCTTCGCTTCGCCGCCCGGGAAGCCAAGAGGCTCGGCCTCCGCCTCGATGTAACGCTCGGCAGCGGTTGGCCGTTCGGCGGACCGCACATCCCTGTGTCACAGGCCGCGGGCAAGCTGCGAATTGCGGCCGTCGATATTCCATCTGGGACGCGATCAGTCGCCGCACCTGACCTCAGCGCAGGCGAGAAACTCGTCGCGGCGTTCGTCGCTCCTGATTTAAAGCTGCAGCCGTCATTCGACAACGCCAAGCAGCTTTCGATTTCGGTCGAAAACGGCCGACTCGCCCTCCCCTCCGGACTAACAGGCTCGAACAGCGTCGTCTTTTTCATATCAAGCCGAAGCGGAATGACTGTGAAGCGCGCCGCAATTGGGGCAGAAGGATTCGTTCTGGATCACTATGACCGGAACGCGATCGAGACTCACCTGCGCGCGGTCGGCGATCGCTTCATGGAAGCATTTGGTGAAACGCCACCGTACGCGGTGTTTAGCGATAGCCTGGAAGATTATGGATCCGATTGGACCGACGATTTGTTGGAACAATTTCGCGAGCGCAGAGGCTATGATCTAACTCCGCATTTGCCTGCGTTAGTTGCCGATGTCGGTCCGGAGACCGCCGCAATTCGTCACGACTGGGGAAAGACGCTCACCGAACTGGCTAACGATCGATACATGAAACCGCTGCATGCTTGGGCTCACGATCACCACACCCTGCTGCGCTCACAGACGTACGGATACCCTCCGGTCACTCTGTGGAGCAATCAATACGAAGATCTGCCCGAAGGTGAGGGCAAGGCAAATCTTTTGATGTGGCGGCAATTCTCCGATACCCGCTGGGCAGCTTCGGCGGGGCACTTGCTCGGCAAGCCAGTCATTTCTTCGGAGACCTGGACATGGCTTCATTCGCCCGCATTCCGCGCCACGCCCCTCGACATGAAAGCGGAAGCGGATCTGCATTTTCTGCAGGGCATCAACCAGTTGGTCGGACACGGCTGGCCCTATTCACCGGATGTTGCCGGAGCGCCGGGATGGCGTATGTATGCGGCAGGGGCCTTCAACGGCCATAATCCGTGGTGGTTCGTAATGCCGGACTTGTCCCGATACCTCCAGCGCGTCAGCTTTGCACTACGCCAGGGACAACCAGCCAATGACGTTGCGCTCTTGCTGCCCAATGACGACGCTTGGTCAGGTTTCGGAGTCAGTCCCGATTCGTCCGGTCCCGTAACGACGAAGCTCGGATTCAAGACGGGTGGAGAAGATGTCAGCATCGATGAGTCCATGGGAAAACTGCTGGGGACCAAAGTGATCCCGCAGATTCTTGACGCTGGTTTCAACCTGGATTTCATCGATGGTGACGCAATTGACAGTCTCGGAGTGAAGTACCCAGTCCTCGTGCTCCCGGGCATCGAACGCTTGCCCCTCGCGACGTATCAGAAAATTGAGCAGTATGCGCAGCATGGAGGAGTAGTCATTGCGACGAGACGCTTGCCTTCGACGGCTCCGGGATTTCTCGGCGCACAAGATGAAAGTCAAAAGATAAAAGAGATTTCGCAACGGCTATTTCGTCAGCACGGAGCGGTGGGACATTTTGTTGAGAACGAAGATCAACTCGGAGCAGGGCTTGCTGCGCGACTCGAACCAGACGTCATCCTTTCACCCAAAATGCCGGAAGTGGGATTTCTGCACAGGCGTCTGACCGACGGAGAACTCTACTTCGTCGCAAATACGAGCAATCGCAGCGTCACTGCATTGGCAACATTTCGTAACCGACGAAAATTCGCCGAGTGGTGGGACCCATTTACCGGACATATCTCTCCTATAAGGTTTACGGGTGAGATCGAACTTTCCCTCCAGCCGTATGAGTCACGAGTGGTTTTCTTTTCGGATTCCGCAGAGAAGACAGCTCCGCCGCCAAAGATCGATTCTCGTCCGCGCGAAATCGATTTGTCTCGCGATTGGACTGTGACGTTCCCCGAAACGGGTCTCACGATCCACATGGATACACTCCATTCCTGGGCCGGCGAAGAAGCTTTCCGATACTTTTCGGGGCGCGCTGCCTACGAGAAGATACTCGATCTATCTGCGGAGAATATTGCTGGCAAGTCTTTGCTTCTCGATTTTGGAGAAGGAACTGTTGTGGCAAAACCTGACCCGCTGCCCGAATTCAACCTCAGGGCATATCTTGAGGGCCCCGTGCGAGACGCGGCGGAAGTGTTCGTGAACGGCACATCCGCCGGCGTTGTCTGGCATCCGCCCTACGTGGTCGATCTCACGGAATTAGTCAAGCCAGGGAAAAATGAATTGCGCATTGTCGTCGGCAACACTGCAATCAATACCCTCGCGGGCCGGGCGCTTCCCGATTATCGTCTCCTGAACGATCGCTATGGTGAGAGGTTCGTGCCGCAGGGAATGGAAAATTTGCAACCGCTGCCATCTGGAATTGTCGGACCTCTGAGGCTGAAAATCGCTTCTATGGAAGCGACACGGTAACGACGAGCGCTATTTGAACTAATCGATCGTGGCAACTTCGAGCCGAGGTGATAGTGCTTGGATTAATCCCAAAGCAACAAGATAGGCAGTTCCTGCGATGAAAAAAGGAATCTTGTAGCTGCCGGTCCACTGTAAAACGTACCCCACGATCTTCGCCATCAACATTCCGCCAATCGCACCTGCCATGCCGCCGATCCCTACGACGGAACCGACTGCTTGCGCAGGAAAGACATCGGACGTCAGGCTGAACAGGTTGGCTGAGAATCCCTGATGCGCGGCTGCGGCCAATCCGATCAGCAAAACGGCTCCCCATAGACTCTCCATGCGATACGCGAACACGATGGGGACAACGCTCAACGCGCAAACCGACATTGCGATCTTGCGCGATGCATTAACGCTCTTGCCGTGATGGATCATGGAGGACGAGAGCCAGCCTCCGGCAATGCTCCCGACGTCGGCGAGGATATAAATCACCATGATCGGAAGGCCGATTTGCATCAGCTTAAGCTCGTGATTGCGTTGTAAGAAGTCCGGGATCCAGAACAACAAGAACCACCAGATCGGATCGGTGGTGAATTTGGCGACCACGAAAGCCCAGGTCTGACGATAAGAGAGCAGCTTGACCCATCGAATCCTTGGGGGCGACTCCGGGCGACCGCTGACGATGAAGTTGAGCTCTGCCGCCGACAAGCGAGGATGCGCTTCCGGTTTCCGATAAAGCGCCAGCCAAAAAGCAAGCCACACAAATCCAAGAGAGCCCGTCGCCACGAAGGCGACGCGCCAACCGAAGTGCAAGGTGATCCACGGCACGATGAGTGGAGTCAGAATGGCGCCGATGTTCGAGCCGGCGTTAAAAATCCCGGTCGCGAGCGCCCTTTCTTTTTGTGGAAACCACTCCGCAACCGTCTTGATGCTTGCGGGAAATATGCCAGATTCGCTGAATCCGAGAGCCGATCGGGCTACGGCAAAACTGAAGAATGAACCTCCAGCCGCGTGGGCGATCGAGGCAAGACTCCAGAAAATCATCGACAGCGCATATCCGAGGCGTGTACCGAGACGGTCGATCAGGCGGCCGACCACGACAATGCCGACGGCGTATGCGGCCTGAAATGCGAAGACAAGATTGCTATAGTCGATTTCGTTCCAGCCTAAGTCGTGCTGAAGTGTTGTTTTCAGCACCCCGAGGACCTGCCGATCCATGTAATTCTTCGTCACTCCGAACAAAAGGAGAGTGCAGATTACCCAACGGAAGTGACCGACCTTAGCGGCAACTGCCGATCCGGCCTTCGCAGAACTCCCCGTGAATTGAGTCATTTCCTTGGAACTCCTGGAACGATGTCGGAGCTGCTGCGTGAACTGGCTCCCGCGAAGTCCTGCTCGGCTTGACGACAAACCGCAGCACGGTTGTACTTTGGCTGTTACACCCTGTCAAACGGTCGGTCATCGGATAGTCCAGAAAGATGCGACCTTCGAGCGACAGTAATTTTTCCTGTATTGTATAAGCGCTCGTTGCTCACAGTTACATTTGCCGTGGTACACAGGAATTCTCCAGAAATGGCTGCTGATTCGCCTCTGTTATTGAAATCGAAAGAAGCCTGCCGCTGGGACCTCGTCAGCCTCGGCGAAGTCATGCTGCGGCTGGATCCCGGCGACGTTCGCGTCTCCACTGCCAGAGAATTTCGGGTCTGGGAAGGTGGAGGCGAATACAATGTCGCCCGCGGCCTTCGACGCTGTTTTGGGATGAAGACGGCAATCGTCACGGCTCTCGCCGACAATCCCGTCGGCAGGCTCATCGAAGACCTTATGCTCCAGGGTGGTGTCGATCTGTCCCACCTACGATGGGTGCCTTATGATGACGTCGGGCGCGCCGTCCGCAACGGTCTCAATTTCACCGAGAGGGGATTCGGCGTCCGGGCAGCCCTGGGATGCTCCGACCGCGGCCACACGGCGGTTTCGCAGTTGCAGCCAGGCCAGATCGATTGGGACGAGATTTTTTCTTCGGAAGGGGCACGCTGGTTTCACACGGGAGGAATTTTTGCTGCGCTATCCGATAGCACTCCCGAAGTTGCGCGGGAGGCAATGGATGCGGCGCGCCGCAATGGAACGATCGTCTCCTATGACCTCAACTATCGGGCATCCCTCTGGAAAGCCGTTGGCGGGCGGGCAAAGGCGATCGAGGTCAATTCTAAACTTGCGCCATTAATCGACGTCATTATCGGAAATGAAGAAGACTTTACTGCTGCTCTCGGTTTTTCTGTGCCGAGTACGGACGAGAATCTCTCGCATCTCGACACCGCAAGCTTTCGGCAGATGATGAAGCAGGTTACCGACAAGTATCCGAACCTGAAGGCTGTGGCTACGACTCTACGCACAGCACGAACCGCGACGCGTAACGATTGGGGAGCCATCTGCTTCGTGGATGGAAAGTTTTACGAGGCGCGAACTATGCCGGATCTGGAGATTTTTGATCGTGTGGGTGGCGGCGATTCTTTCGCCTCCGGTCTGATCTTTGGATTGCTCGCCGGCCGGGGACCGCAGTGGTCCGTCGAATGCGGATGCGCTCATGGCGCATTGGCGATGACAACACCTGGCGATACGACGATGGTTACTTTGCAGGAGGTTGAACGAGTGATGAAGGGTGGAACGGCGCGGGTACAAAGGTGATGAATAAAGATCAGATTCTTCGGCAGATCCATAAAGTAGGACTCGTACCGGTATTGAGAGCGCCATCCGCCGAATTGGCTATCGCAGCCGCAGCCGCGATCGAAGTCGGTGGCGTTCCCGTGCTCGAAGTCACGATGACGGTCCCGGGAGCCATCGAAGTGATTGCTGCGATCGCGAAGACACATCAGGGCCGCGTTCTGGTCGGTGCAGGCACGGTACTAGATCCGGAGACAGCTCGAGCCTGTATCCTCGCGGGCGCGCAATTTGTTGTCAGCCCCGCCCTCAACGTGAAAACGATCGAGCTTTGCAACCGCTATTCCGTGCCGATCATTCCCGGCGCTTTAACTCCCACGGAGATTGTGGCGGCTTGGGAAGCTGGCGCTGACATCGTGAAGGTTTTTCCGTGCAGCGCTGTCGGTGGCCCAAAATATCTTTCTGCGCTGAAAGGACCCCTGCCCCAAATTCACTTGATTCCAACGGGCGGAGTTTCACTAGCAACCGCTGCAGATTTCCTGGCGGCCGGGGCCTTCGCACTCGGAGTCGGTTCCGATCTGGTGGATGTCTCCGCGTTGAAGAACGGTAAACCCGAACAGATTACCGAAAACGCGCGGAAATACCTGGCTATCGTCGAGACCGCTCGCGCCTGAAGTCTCGAAGAAAGGGATTGATCGTTCCATGAGTAAGTCGCTGTTTGATCTTCAGGGAAAGACTGCAGTCGTCATCGGCGGCACCTCTGGCATTGGAGCCGCGCTTTCAGTGGGTCTTGCCGAAGCGGGGGCCGACGTCATCGCGTCATCGAAGACCGAAACGAAGGTAGACGAAATTGCGACTCAAATTGAGGCTACAGGACGAAGGACGTTACGGGTTCCGAGCAACGTAGGAGATCGGGCGTCTCTCGAAACGCTTCGGGATGCCGTAATCAAGGAATTCGGCAAAGTCGATATCCTGGTGAATTGTGCTGGCACCACTCGAAAAGGCCCTACGCTCAATTTTCCGGACGCCACGTGGGAGGAGATTATCGACGTAAACCTCACGGGTACCTTGCGCGGCTGTCAGGTGTTCGGAGAACACATGCTGAGCCGGAAATATGGCCGCATCATTAATATCGCTTCCCTGTCGACCTTCCTTGCACTATTTGAGGTGGCTGCGTACGGAGCCAGCAAGGCAGCCGTGGGTGCCCTTACAAGATCCTTGGCGGTCGAATGGTCCCGTCACGGCGTTCTGGTCAACGCCATCGTGCCAGGAGTTTTTCGAACTTCCATGAACACAAAACTGCTCGATGAGAGCGACCGAGGCCGGGAATTCTTGATGAGAACTCCCATGGGTAGGTTTGGCCAGACCCGAGAGTTGGTTGGGGCGGCCGTCTACCTCGCATCAGATGCGTCATCGTTTGTTACTGGAACTCTTCTTGCCGTCGATGGCGGCATTCTCGCAAGCGGTGTGAATCAGTGATCCACAGGTCTGCAACCTGCTGACCGCTCGCTCCGCATCCACTCGTAATCCCTGGCAAATTCTAATGAGGTGACTCGGGGTTTCTCCGATGGCAGCTGAGTGATCCCTGCCTCTCGAGAAGCCTTTGGATTGGAGCTTCCACGATTGAGAACTCACACCAAGGTAAGGGGGGAATCCGGTGACAGTCGTGCCAGACGTCAGAATGCTGGAGCTAAAGTTGTCGGAACCCCTGCCGATAGAACGAGATAAGGGCAACAGAAGGCTCTTGGTCGGAAAAGCGAAACAAGAGCTAAAGATCTTCTAACGTGCGGCCGATACATTAATTGCAAGGCCAAATGGAAGAGGGATAGCAGTCATGAGAATCGATTTCCATTACGGACCGCAGACAGTTTCAGAGACTGACCGAAGCACCGCCCGAAACTCCACAACCACGGCCAATTCCGCGGCCTCGAAGGTGCCAGCCGAAGATGACTCTCAACTCTTGGGTGCGCATGCGCAGGTCCAGGCCCTGGCGGCGCAAGCGTCCACTTTGCCGGAAGTTCGCGAGGACCGAGTTCAGTCGCTGCGGCTAGCGATCCAAAACGGTCATTATCAGGCATGCCCCGAAAACATCGCTGGGGCTCTCTTGTCGCATATGGCTTTGGGTGTTACCGGGCCAAACGCGGCGTAATTCGGAGGTACTCGCATGGGGACAGGAGATATCGCCGCGGGTGTGTCCCCTGACCTGCTAACACCGGCTTCATCGGTTCGCGGCGTCGGCGAAGAGACATCGAATCGCGGAAGAGATGGAGAGAGCCGGCGGCGTGCCGGTACTGAGGGGAACCCGAATGATGAGTCTTCAGAACACGAAGATCGCGATCAGCCCGAGCACACCCTCGATCGCTTGGCCTGATTCGATCATGTCAGGGGCTTCGACGAGGGCGGCTTCGCCTGACGATGCACTCACTTCAACGAACCAATCCCAGAAATTTCCGGATTACCACGCTCTCTTGGCTCGCCTCGAAATCAGTTTGCAGGGTAGCCACAAGGCGCTGATAGCGCGCGACGCAGCGAGGCTGGAAGAATTCACGCAGGAACAGGCTTCCATCCTCGACGACCTCTGCAGGGTGCGGTTTGACCTTTCCTTTATTCACGGGAGGTCCTCTTCATTTGCGAATTTACATCGAGCCGAAGAACGCGTGTTGCATCTGGGGAGGGTGCAGTGTGCGCTGCTCGGCCGGATGCAAAAGTGGTTCAACATCTTGAACAACATGGCGGGCGGCGGGCGATCCGATCACCTCAGGTCGCAGCATGAACCCGGCGGCTCTGGCCTGTGTCACTGGCTTTAGTCCATGGAGGAGCTGGTTCCATGTCAAGCTTGAGTGCAAGTCTGGCGGTAGCTTTAAGCGGGCTTACCGCCGAACAGGGGGCGCTCGAGGCGACTACAAACAATGTCGCCAACGTGAACACTCCTGGTTACTCGCGGGAAGTGCCAGTAATGGTTGCGAGCAATCCTGTGATTGTTGATCCGCTGACGCTCGGTTCCGGAGTTACGCTGCAGAGCATTGAAAGCGTGCGCGACTCGATCCTCGAATCCCAGATTCAACAGGAGACTCAAACCCAGGGGCAATTGAATGCATTTGTGTCGGCGCTTTCCCAGGCGCAGACTAACTTCACAAGTACGACCGGCGATATTGGCACGGCGATTTCAAATTTCTTTGACAGCGTTAATCAACTATCGACCAGCCCTGCTGATCTTTCGTTGCGCCAAGGAGTACTCACGGCAGCCGCCAATGTGGCATCGGCCTTCAACGTTGCGTCCAAGAACCTGACTGCGCAACGTACCAGTCTCGATCAGAGTGTCGTGCAGACTGTCGGACAAGTCAATCAGTTGACCGGACAGATCGCGGAGTTGAATGGTCAGATTAGTTATCTCGAGAACGCTGGCGAGAATGCAGGCACCTTTATCGATCAGCGCACGCAGTTGATCGATAAACTTTCGTCATTGGTGGACGTATCGGTGATCCCGAGCCAGAACAGCCTCACCCTGACGACAGCGAGCGGAACCGCCCTGGTTGCCGGACAACAAAGCTTTCAGCTCTCATCGCAACTCGTATCGTCCGGAGTTCACGACATTTTCTCGCAAGGCACAGACGTTACTTCCAGCATCTCTTCCGGGCAACTCGGTGGAGTTCTCGACGTTCGCGACAAGCAGGTGCCGAATATCCTAAGTCAGCTGGACACGCTGGCTGCCGGCTTTGCAAACTCAGTGAATGGTGTTCAGGCCGCGGGTTTCGACCTGAACGGCAACGCCAGCACAGGGAATAACCTGTTCACTCCTCCGCCTGGTTCTGGAGTTGGCGCGGCCGGCAGTCTCTCGGTTGCGATGACAGATCCGGGCTTGATCGCCGCCAGTTCGGACGGAACTTCGGGAAGCAATGGCAACGCCGAGATCTTGTACGCGTTACGCAATCAAGGAGTTGTTAGTGGACAAAGCCCGACGGATTACTACTCTTCGATTGTCTTCAATGTAGGAAACAGTACCGCAAATGCAACCGCCGAACAGAGCGCTTCCAATCTGGTCTTGCGGCAACTGAATGATCAGCGCTCTTCCGTTTCAGGTGTCTCCCTCGATGAAGAAGCGGCAAATATGGTGCGGTACCAGCAGGCCTATGCGGCTTCTGCGCAAGTCGTCAGCTCCATTAATTCGATGATGGAAGATGTCATCAACATGAAGAGTTCCTAACGAATATGCGAGTCAATCCCAATCCGCTTCCGGATCTCCTTTCGGCTCTCGATCAGACTCAACAGGAGATCAATTCCGATCTTCAGCAAACCGCTTCGGGTCAAAGGGTAAGCGCTCCTTCCGATGACCCAGCAGCGGCAGCGATGCTTGTTCGTAACGCCGGACAAACGGCAGAGGCCGATCAGTTTCTTCGCAGCGTAAGCAGCGTGGCCGGCGAGATGCAGAATGCAGACTCGGCGCTGAGTTCGGTGGTTACTACTCTCCAGAGAGCTATCAGTCTCGGAACCGAGGGGGCAAATGGAACCGTCAACAGTTCGGACCGGGCTGCTCTGGCGGCCGAAGTGCAGGGAATACAATCGCAACTGGTAAGTCTGGCCAACCTTTCGTACCAGGGTAATTTTGTTTTTGGCGGTACCGCGACCCAGACCGCTCCTTACGTTCTTGATGCGACCAGTTCGTCCGGAGTTAGGTATGTTGGGAATGCGAACGTGAATACAGTCACGGTCGGAACGAACCTCGCCCTGCAAACGAATGTACCCGGTGCCCAGCTATTCTCCGCGGCTGGCAGCGATATCTTCCAGGCCGTACAAAATCTCATCACGAGCCTGCAAAGTGGAACAGGAATTGATTCGGCAGTCAACCAAGTGAATACCGCCTACCAGCACATCAACGCGCAGAGAGTTTTCTACGGCAATGCGTTGAACCAGCTGAATTCCCAGCAGACGTATCTGAACAGCGAGACCACGCAGCTTGCCCAGCAGCAAAACACTGTTGGAGGAGCAGACTTATCCAAAGTTCTCAGTGATATGGTGAACGCGCAGACATCGCGCCAGGCCACCCTCGAGGCGATCGGTCAAACTCAGCAGGCCAACTTGTTCAACTACATTAAGTAACGTCTTGATGGTGACCGGTAAGCCGGCGCGCGCGCTTTAGCGAGTTTGACGCGACATGATGGCCCATTGAGAGGCTGCCTGCACGCGAGCACGCTCTTGTTCCAGGCGAGATCTCTCTTCCAGCAGGGAACGGTGAATACCAGGCAGTAGGTCGCGAAGGTGTTCAATCTTTTCGCGGTAAACGTTAACGTCTGCCATCGTGTTCTCATCGATTGTGGCAGGTAGTTCGCGTAGGAGCCGGCCAGCCGTCATCAGTTCTGAGAGCAGTCCATTGATCTGTCGGGAAGTCACGATTCGGCGGTCGGCTCCGGACGACGTCGCCGCTTGCCTCAAGCTATTCATCCAGAAATCAACTCTCCGATTTGTTTCCTTCAAGTCGAGAGCAAGCTGATCCTTTGCAGGCACTATGCGCTCCAATCGGTAGATGGATGGACCTCGGCGGAGGTCGTCTGAGGCGAGGGAATGACGACGGCCTTTTCCACTCCGCACCATGCTTCATGCACATTCATGAGAAAGGAAATCTGGCGCTCGATCGCGCTCGCAGACTGATGTACTTGTGCCTCTACCAATCCTTCGCGCACCTGCGTGTAAAAGCGGTCCAGGTTCGCGGCAACACTGCCTCCCCGGTCTTTGTCGAGAGACGCCTGCAAATGACCAAGGACGAGAATGGCATGATTAATGGCGGCTGTCCGCACTTCGATCTCGCCATTGTTTTGGGCCGAGAGGGCGCGCCGCAGATCCTCGACCGCCTGTTCGTAGAGAAGAATTACCAGACGAACTGGACTTGCCCCTGCCACTGCGGCTTCGCGGTAATAACGTCCAGCATTCATACGCTACAGTCCCGACGTCAAGGTTGGCGAGGATGAACTGCCGTTGCTGCTCCCCGTACCCATCGTGGATAGAGTCTCAGTGACTTGCTGCAGCAGCAGCGGATAGGCCTGCAGTGAGGCGTTGACCAGGCTGAACTCCTGCGTGAGTTGCGTTTGTTGAGCCCGCAACTGGTCCTCAAATCTGTTGATGCTGTCAGCCAGATTCTGCTGTTGTGTTTTGTTCTGGGCGAGATCGACGTTCAGCAAACCGTCAGTCGGATCCGTAAGATTGGTGAGATCGTTGTGGAATTTGTTCGCGAAGCCCGTGGAGGTCGAATTTTGAAAAAAACTCTGAAAGGCTGCGGGATTAGCAGATAAAACTTGGCTGAGAGTTTGCCCGCTGGCAGTTACTCCGACGGTCAGGGTGCCATCGTCGTTCATGTTGATGCCGAGTGACGCGAGGTTTACCAGGCCGCTGTTTCCAGAAGCCGAATACGTTACGTCGTTCATCAGGTTGGTCTGCAGCGAGTGCAAGGCGCTGTCCGCCCCCAGGGGCCCTTCCGAATCAGTCGCAACATTAACGGTGAATTGCTGGTTGATGTCGCTGATGACTTTGTTGTAGGCAGTTACAAAAGTATTGATGGCCTGTGTTACCTGCTGCGTATCCGGACCGACGATTACTTGCACTGCTTCGTTGGGCGACGCCCCGGCGAGATTTAATGTTACGCCGGAGACGGCGCCCGTAATCGTGTTGCTCGCGCTGGAATAGGGGACGCCATCGATCGTCAGCGACGCGTTTGCCCCGCCAATTGGGGGATTGAAGTTGAGACTTGTCGTGTTGTTCGAAACGGAGATTGCACCCGGAGTGCCCGTTGCATTGCTGGAAATCGTTAGGCGCGAGCCGGTGGAATCGGTCACTACTGCGGCGTGAATCCCCCAACTGTTGCTGGTGCTCTGTTGATTGATCGAACTCGCCAGCCCCGTCAGCGTGTCGTTGTTTCCGGCCGTGATGTGGATGTTGGCGGCCGTTCCCGTCGCCCCGCCAATCTGGATACTCAAGTCTCCAGTAGCGCTTCCCGAAGGCAGGAGCGAAACGCCGGCGCCACCGGAAACCGCGTCGCTGTATACCGTTCCTGCGGTCGCCAGATTACTTACCACCACTGTGTGGTTGCCCACAGCCGCAGAAGACTGCGCCGTTGCATTCAGTACATTCGTATCGGAAGAAGTCGCAGCCTGAGAAGTCAGTGCGCCCAAGGGATCTGAGAGTGCAGATACGGCGGTGGCCAAACTGCTCAGGTCCGTGTTGATCGAGGACAGCAAAGCAGCTTGGCTCTCAAGGGTCGTCTGTTCGCCTTCCCATTCCGTCAATTGGCCGCTTTTTTGAGTCAGAAGCTCGCTCACGACGGTGCTGACGTCGATTCCCTGGCCACTGAGTAAGCTTGCGGGATTTAGGCTAATGCCCATGAACATTGCTCCCTTCAACAGTTCCCGAAGAATGCGCGGACGAACGGATTTTCGCTTGTTCGTCTAGAGCCTCACCAATCGCACGTGACAACCCCAGAAGTTGCGAACTCGGAATCTGCAGGATCACGTTGCCCGATCCATCCAGATACCGGATGACAATTTTCCCGTCACCCCCATCCTGCTGCACTTGAACTACATCTCGAGAGGTTTCCAGGCTATGAGTTTCGCTTTGAGCGTTCGCGATTTCTGGTTTCGGATTTGTTCCCGAAATAGAGTCCACGCACGGAACGGCAGGGGTTAGCTGACGATCAGAAGCAACGTCAGCAGCCGTGAGCTGCTGGGGACACGACGCAATTTCTGCTGCCGGATAGACGCTCATGGCAATCTCCGGAACGAGAACAGGAGGCGGACCAGCCGCCTCCTGTAAACGCTAAATCATTGCAACAGCTTCAAAACCAGTTGCTGCTGCTGGTTTGCCTGGGCCAGCGACGAGATGCCGGTCTGTTCCAGGATCGAGTACTTGGTCATGTTTGCGACGGCCGTCGGGATGTCCGCTGCGGTAATCCCGTTTGCTGCCGACGTCAGGTTCTGTACCTGGTTGTTGATGACGTTGCTGGCGCTTTGCAGCCGATTCACGCCCGCGCCCAACTGGCCCCGAAGAGCAGCCACTTGTGCGATCGCATTGTTGATGTCCGTCAATGCGGTCTGGGCAGTTCCCTGCGTACTCAGGTTGTCGCTCGCCAAACTGATTCCATTCATGTTGTTGCTGGAGAACTGTCCTAGCATGACGCCGATGGTGCTGCTGCCGGCAGTTGTGGAATCACTGAGGTACACGTTCATCGTGCTGCTATCTGCGGTATTTGCAAGTGTCTCAGCGGCCGCGTCGGTACCAATTTTCAGCGTAGTGGCGCCGCCATCGGTAAGTTGGTTCGCAGCTGCGGTTCCCCGATTCTGCGAGTCCGTGACGATCAGGTTGCCAGTGTTGTCTAGGGTGGCGAGCAGGCCCGTTCCGGAGCTGTTGATGTTGCTGATCAATCCGTTAACCGTTCCGATCGGAGGAAGTGAACGTCTGAACGGCCCCGTAAGCTCCGGCCGTGCTGTCCCAGGTCTTCACAGTGAGATTCCCGGTCACCGCTGACGCCAGGCCAGCCGCATTCGTCACCGCAGTCGACAACTGGTTGAAGTTTGTTCCGCCGCCCGCAAAAATCTGGGCTCCGTTGTATGTTGTGTTGGTGCCAATTCGGTCAATTTCGGCGTTGATCTCCGAAAACTCTGACTGCAACGCCTGCCTCTGAGAGTCAGATACTGTGCCCGTCGACGACTCAGTCGCCAGGGTGACGGCGCGATTCAGGAGAGTCGTCACCTGAGCCAAGGCTCCGTCGGCTACTTGCAACATCCCGACGCCGTCGTTGGCGTTCCGGGCAGATTGTGTGAGTGCTGTAATGTTGGCTTGCAACCCGTTCGCAATCGCCAGACCAGCGGCATCATCGGCGCCACTATTAATGCGCGAGCCCGATGACAACTGGTACAGCGTGCTCTGCAGGCTTGAGTTAGTAATGGACAACTGATTCTCTGCGGACAGAGATGCAATGTTATTCAGGATTCCAATAGGCATTTGAAGCTCCTTCTCCTAAGTTTTTCGGTTTTCCTGAGAGTTCTCTCAGGATGTTCTGCGAAGGTCGTATCTCTGCCGCTCGCGGAACCCCGATTCTTTGATCTTCATCGGCTGCATGCAGTTCCGCTTTAGGGCACCCGGTTTATCGCTCGTAATTTGCAGGTAACAAAACGTAAGCCTCCCGCAGTAAACCCTCCAGCCCCTCCGCCGATATCCCTATCAGGGACGCATCTCTCCATACGCTCTCGCATCCGGGAGGAAAGCATGATTCACCTCACGCGTCTCAACAACACACCGTTGATCGTCAACTCAGACCTCATCAAGTTCGTCGAGCAATCCCCGGACACGTTCGTGACATTGATTACGGGAGAGAAGATTGTCGTCAGGGAGAAATCGGACGAGGTATTGGCCCGCATTGTGGAGTTCCGCCGTTCAGTGCTTTCAGGATTGGCGCTTGCTTGGGATGCGTCTCCCGCCATCACACACACCGCCAGAATTCCTTCGAGCGAAAGTGGCGAGAGATCGAAGTGAAGGTCGACAAATCCAGCTTCGGCGGTGTCGTGCTCGCGATCGGCGGGATCGTCGTCGGCTTGTTACTGGAAGGTGGAAATCTTCGTCAGGTCTTGCAGCCGACCGCGGCGATGATTGTTTTCGGCGGTACTCTGGGGGCCGTGATGCTGCAGTTTCCGCTCGCCTCTCTCGTTCACGCCATCCGTAGACTGAGATCAGTCTTCACGAGTCCCAGATACAAGCCAGAGTCGACGATTCGATTGTTGGTGCAGTACGCCCAAAAAGCTCGTCGTGAAGGCATCGTTTCGCTTGATTCTTCTCTCCCTCAAATTCAGGACCCATTCTTAAAAAGATCGCTCATGCTGGCCGTGGACGGCACCGAACCGGAAGAACTCCGCAAAATCATGGAGCTGGAACTGGACAACCTGGCGGAATTCGAAGAGCGTGCCCCGCTGGTGTTTGAATCCGCTGGCGGATTTGCGCCGACGATCGGCATTATCGGAGCAGTCTTGGGCTTGATCCAGGTCATGCAGCACCTCGATAAGATCGACGAAGTCGGCCGCGGCATTGCGGTTGCATTTGTGGCCACCATCTATGGCGTCGGCTCCGCCAATCTTCTTTATCTTCCGATCTCTGGAAAGATGAAGTTGCGCATCCGCGAAGAGCAAATTTTCCGCGAAATGACACTCGAAGGAGTGATCTCGATTTTGGAAGGCATGAATCCGCACATGCTTGAAACCAAGCTCCTGAGTTTCCTGGTGGAGGCAAAAGACGCCGGCAAACCATCAGCATCGGGGCGTAGCGGATGAGGCGAAAAAGACGTCCCCGCACTCATATCAATCACGAGCGATGGCTCGTCTCCTACGCTGATTTCATCACTCTGCTCTTTGCATTCTTCGTGGTCTTGTATGCCTCGGCCCAGGTCGATCAGCGGAAGGTGGGAAAACTCGCTCTGGCGATTCAAGCCGCTTTCCAAGAGCTCGGAGCCTTCCCAGGCTACGTCGCTCAATATCCGCTCAATGCGAACGACGCACTACCTCTCGCAACCTTGAAATCGACTGAGAGACAAAAGAGTATCCCAGTCCCCAACACCGTCACCCCAATCGACGCTGTTTGGTCCGACGAATCGAATCTGGCCGTGCTGCAGCAGGAACTGCAGCAAGCTCTGCAGGGCGAAATCTCAGAGCATTTGGTCGCTCTGCACCGCGAAAATGAAGGTCTCGTTATTAGTCTGCGGGAGTTCGGTTTCTTCGACAGCGGATCTGCCTCCCTGAAACCGTCTGCTCTTCCCGGCCCTGGACCGCATCGCCTCGATCCTATCGGTCCGCACATGCAGGCTTCGAATCGAAGGCCACACCGACAACGTTCCGATTCATACTCCTCAGATTGCGACGAACTGGGAACTCTCGACTGCGCGTGCCACCGAACTGGTTCGTCTCCTGGTCCTGCGTTACCGTTTCGCTCCCGGAGCGCCTATCCGCTGCCGGATACGCGCAGTATCACCCAATCGCCAGTAACGAAACGCCGCAGGGCCGATCCCAAAATCGGCGAGTTGATCTGGTTATATTGGCCGGACCGCCACTTCGAACTCCCACTGTAGCCTCCTGCACCCTCCAAGCCATCTCCAGCCGTCCCATGATGAGCCGCGGAAACTATTCAGCGCAACAAAATCGCGCCTTCTCTAAAGTCAGTCCAGTCGTGGCCGATGAACTCTGAGGCAGTCAATAAGTCGGCTTAACGATTGCGCGTTCCTATGAACACGATCACCTTAAGAGTCTTCTCCGCTGGGTACCGCCTATCGGCGGCCAGCACAACCCGCATATCCGGTGCGCGAGAGGTATCACAATGACAACCGCATCGGTACAACCGGCTCTGGCTCAGGACGGTCCGCCCGATCCTGACCTGGTCAGAATTCGAGACTTGGTCTATCAGGTAGCGGGAATCTTTCATCCTGATTCGAAGTTGCGGCTGCTATCGGATCGATGCGGCCGTCGCATGAAAGAGCTCAAGACGCAAAGCCTGCGGGAATATTTCGAATGTCTTACGGTGCGGCCGATGCGTCAGGCTGAGCTCGTCGCTCTCTTAAATGAGATCACAATCGGTGAAACTTGCTTCTTCCGAAACCAGCCTCAACTGGATGCTCTTCGCCAGATTGTGATTCCTAAGGTCATCGAAGCGAAGGCCAAGCTTCCTCTTCGTCGCTTGCGAATCTGGAGCGCCGGTTGCTCGACCGGCGAAGAGCCCTACACGCTCAGCATGATGCTGCTGGAAGAAGGGCAGCGCCGTTTAAAAGATTGGACGATCGAGATTCTTGCCACGGATCTCAATGAGCGCTCCCTGGCTCATGCGAAGAACGCCGTCTACGGCACATACAGCACCCGAAACCTAACCCAGGCATATCGGCAGAAATACTTTACCCCGAGTGCGGAACAACTGCAGGTACAGCAAGTGGTTCGAAATAGCATTACCTTCAGCCGCCTGAACCTGTCTGACGACTCTCGCATGATTTTCATGAAGAGTCTTGATATCGTCTTCTGCTGCAACGTGCTCATCTATTTCGATCTGGCATCGAAGCGGCGCGTAATTCAACACTTCTACAACAATCTTCTGCCGCATGGGTATCTCTTTCTTGGACATTCCGAATCACTCTACGGGGTGACTGACGATTTTCGCCTGGTCCATCTTCCAGGCGCGACGGCGTACGTGAAGGGAGATCGTTCTCAGGCAGGAAAGAAGGCGATATGACATCCGCAGTGACAAAGGAGTCCTTGCTCAGTCGAATTTCGGAATTAAATCAGATACCTACGATTCCTGCTGTCCTTGCGCCGCTGCTCCGTTATCTTCAGCAACCCATGGAGCAGTTGGACGTTCAGACAGTGACGGACATGATTGCGCAAGATAAATCCCTGGCCGCGCAGTGTCTCCAGATGGCGAATAGCCCGTTGTTCGGACGGTGGCAGAAAATTGATTCGTTGCGTGGAGCGGTCGTTGGCCTCGGATTTCAGCGCGTCAGTGATATCGCAATGTCGTGTGGCGTGTTGAACATGACGCCGAAAGATGGCAAGGGCATCGATCCGGTAGTTTTCTGGGAGCACTCTCTCGGATGTGCACTTGTCTGCCGTCACTTCGCGCGCAAAATTTCCTATCCGGATCCCGGCAAAGCCTACCTGGCCGGACTGCTGCATGATTTGGGCATTATCGTAAATCTCTGGATGCTGCCGAAAGAATTTCAGTCGGCTTTTGACTTAGCGCGACAGCAAGGAATCCCGCTTCACGAAGCGGAGCAATCCGTCCTTGGATTTACCCATTGCGAAAGCGGACGATTGCTCGCGGACCGCTGGGAGCTTTCAGCTGATCTCAAGGAGGTCGTCTCACTCCACCACAAAGCCGGCGAATCGCGTGAACACACGGGCCTTGTCGCACTCGTCGAACTCAGCGATCTGCTCTGCCGAATGACCGGGCTGAATCATGGATATATTGAAAACCGCGAAGTGAATCTTTGGGAACAGAACGGATTTGAGGTGCTGACCCGACAATGCAAGGAGATGAAAAACGTCGACTGGGCCCGCCTCACATTTGAAATGGATTCTTACATGGACGAAGTTCATTCGCTGGTCCGGGCTATCTACCGGAAATGACTGAGAAGCCTGAACTCGCGGCCCCCATCCACGTGCTTGTGGTCGACGATAGCGCGTTCATGCGTTCGGCCCTGTCTCAAATGATCGACTCAGAAAGCGACCTGGCAGTTGTGGCAACTGCGAGTTGTGGCCTCGACGCGCTCGACCAAATTCCAAGAACCGATCCCGATGTCATCACTCTTGACGTTCAAATGCCGCGGCTCGATGGATTGGCCACTTTACGCCGCATTATGCATTCGCTATCCACGCCCAGTGATCATGGTGAGCGCGGTCGCAGAGAAGGACGCTGAAGTCACTTTCGAAGCGTTGAGCGCCGGCGCTTTTGACTATGTTCCAAAACAGCTATCGTCAGCTTCGCTGGACATTCTTCACATTCGATCTGACCTGTTGATGAAAATTCGTGCGGCGGGTCTTGCCCGCCGGCGGCGATCAGTCGATCCCGGTTCCAAGAAACCGAGCCAATCGTCCCCACCGCGAAGCCGTTCGAACACTCCGTCGCATGTAGAGATCGTCGCCGTGGGGACTTCCACAGGCGGGCCCAGGGCCTTGGAGCAGATCTTGCCGCGGTTTCCACGCAATCTTCCCGTGCCAATCTTGATCGTCCAGCATATGCCGCCCGGATTTACCGCGTCGTTTGCAAAACGTCTCGACGCTCTCTCCGCCATCACAGTTTGCGAAGCGCGCAACGGAGACGTGGCTCAACCCGGGACAGCGTACATTGCGCCGGCTGGATCGCATCTGCGCGTCGAAAGAAACACGTTCGACTCGCCATCGACACTCATTCTTGATTCGCGAACGCATGGCGAGCCGCATATTCCATCAGTGAATATTCTGATGAGCTCTGTTGCGAAAGCTTTCCGTAACCGGGCCGTCGGAGTCATCTTGACCGGCATGGGGAATGACGGTGCTCAGGGAATGAGCGCGATCTATCGCGAGGGAGGATTCACCATCGGCCAGGATGAAGGCACTTGCGCCGTGTATGGAATGCCGCGATCCTGTGCTGAACTCGGAATACTGGCGTGCCAGGTCCCGCTGCAAGAGATCCCGGATCTAGTACTGTTCGCCACTCATCGGCGCAAGCGTGCCTGAAAGGTCGAATGCAGAATAATCGCCCTCGGCCGTCTGACTATTTCGGGGCTGTGAGAATTGTGTCGTATGGATCAAGCACAACCTTGCGTATCCCCGCTGGAGCAGGCAGGTGAAATGATGACTCCTCGCCATCGGCGAATACGCGCCCTAACAAGACCAGCTGCTTACCACTGCTGATGCCATAGACAGGAACAGACGTCACCAAATCGTCTGGAGCATCTTTCTGTTGAATCGTTCCACTCACCACAAGACTCGCTCCCTTGGGCGTGAGCCTCACACTCTTCAATTCCAACTTCGGCAACGCCGTGCCGTTGATCCATCCGTCCATAAACCAGTCCAGCGATCTCTTTCCCTCGAAGCGCAGGGAAGAAGGTAAGTCCTCGGCAAAAACATCTAGAAGCTCCCGGGTGCTGATCGCCTTCCCTTCATAGCGCTGTCGAACCTTCCGCAGTGCCGCCACGAACGGTTCATCCGTAGTTTGATTCGCTGACTTGTGCGCACTCGATTGACTCGCCGCATCTTTCAGCATCGTCCGCAACATATGAAACAGCCATGTTCCTCGACCGTAGCTGATTGCTTCATATCCATCTGGAAAATGCGAAGACAGAAGTCTTGTGCCGAGAGTGACCGGTCCAGCTTCCATCGGAGCCACCCCGTCGTTATTTTTCTCGACAAGCTCGTTGCGGTAACCGTCCATGACCTGTCGAAACCCGGCAGGATTCTTCTCTTGCAATATCATGAGCGCGCAATAGTTCGCCAGCCCTTCAGAAAACCACTGATCTCGATAGCTTTTCCACGTGATCAAATCCCCCCAATACTGATGTGCGACCTCGTGGGCGGGAATCGACTGCGCGATCAAAGCTCGATGCGGATCGAAATGTAATTGTTCGCGATCTTCATTGTTGAGGAACGCGTACGACGAGAGAAATACCAGACCAGGCCAGCCTTGGCTATCCCGTCCGGGCATTTGAGTCAGCGCGATATGGCTGTAGGGAAAAGGCCCGAAGCGGTTCGAAAAATATTGAATGGCACGGGCTGCGGATCCTCCGACCGAGACTTCATTCTTAACCGGCGAAGGCCGTGGGGCAGCGATCACATTTGGCGTCCTCAACAGTGCGGGATCTGAGGGAATCGGCGTAACCACCTGAATGCTTCCTGTCGGAAAATCTTTTTCTACACCTTGGGTGGCATAAACCTCCACGCTCACATCCCCCGCTCGCGCAATCGCCTCTCGATACTTGCCAAGGTTGAATCCGGCAAGGGGTATAGGCCGCTCAGAAACCCATCGTGATATCTGCTGACCCGCGGCCTGCGTTGCTCGTTCGGGAGAAATGGGGGAAGGCTTGCCGGTCGCGACCAGAGTCCAATCCTGCGGATACGTGAACTCCAAGTCGAAGTTTGCCATCTCCATGCCGCGGTTCGGATACCAGGTCCCTCGTTCGCCGACATAGAGAAGCCCGCCTCCTGCCTCCGCGAGAACCTCACCACCGTAGTTGAATTCGAGGTTGACTCTTTTTCCCGCAGTCGCCGGCTCCGGAAGCATCACCGCCACCAAATCATTCCCCTGGCGGGAGAGTTGCGTTCCCTCAAGCGCGGGATTGTGAATGAACTCCACGGCCTTGCCGTCCAGAAGAACGCTTTCAATTTTCAGAGATCGCGAGAGTTCGAACAACAGCACTCGTGATCCGCTCTGCAACACCTCGCATTCCACGCGGGCTCGCGCCACGATTTGCTTCGGAGGCAGTACCTGCGTTGAAATTGTGAACTGGCGAACGGCAATGCTGCTCTCGTCAACTTGCGCGCTCTCATCCGACAGCGCGTGAGACAAACCAGCCTCCGGTGCAGCAGCTTGCACCGGAGAGAACGAGGACCATTCGTCGTAGTAAGTCTCGCCTTTATCCGTAGTCTTGACCTGACCCGTCTGAATCAGCTCCGGAGCCATCGAATCGAAATAAATGTCGAAGACGCCCAATTTGGTCCCTTGCAGTCTCGCGTGCAGGAAACGATCGAGCTGTCCGGTTTTTCCGCTGGCACTGCTTGCTTGAGGAATCGAACCACCGCTCGCCGGGAGCATCCGGCTGAAGGTGACCAGCAAACGCATCGCATCCGCCGAAGCTAGATTCTGCGCAGTCTGATTCCACCGGTCAACGAACTGCTGCTTATTGTTGGTGGCTCGAAGGTCGGGCCGCAATTCCGTCGCGGCATCATCATTGAACCGAAAATAGGCGCTCGCGAATCGCTCTTCGAGGATTGCCATACCGGTAAAGATGCTCATCGACCTTCGCTCCACGGCATTCGGAGGTGTGAGCAAGACCTCGCCTTCTCCTTCGAAAAACGCGCCGGTGACCCGCCCCATTACGTCCTGAGTGAAGGCGATGGTCCCGTCTTCGAGCGTGATTTGTATGGACGAGCGGTTCAACGACGCACCTCTGACCTGATAAACCTGCGCCGGATCTAGCCCAACCCTTCCAAGGTTCAAATAAAGCGTCTCAGCCGGCTTTTCAGGAGAGCTTTCAGCCGCCGAGTAGGAAGCGGGAAAAGTAAGAAAGGTGGAGAGGCAGACAACGATCGACAGAGCTCGATTTGCGGATGGTACCTTCGTCACGTGGTCGCGAGGTCCTTCGTTGCTAGAATGCGCCTGAATGCGGTTTCGTGTCATCTTCCTCGGTTTGTGCGGTTTGCTGGCCTCGTCCTGCGCCTCGGCAGACACTATCCATTTGAAAAATGGCCGCACGATCCTCGCCGATCGCGTTCGCGAAAATGGCAACCGCTACGAATATGAAGTCGGCGAAGACACTTACGCCATTCCCAAATCATCCGTCGAAAGAATAGATGCAGGCGGGATGCCTGCGCATGGCGCCGTTGCAAATATCCCCGATCTTCCGGCCTTTGCCCCCGCCAACAGCCTCGCCAATGAAGGCGATCTCGTCGCCAAAATCATCAAAGAAGGCAAGGTCGACGACGATGCCCTTGGCCGCTCTGAAAGCTAAGGGCAATCCCGAACTGAGCGCGACTGCGGATTTCATCGCTGGCAAATTCGAATTCGACCACGGCGCAATCGCTCAATCGCGGCCTTATTTCGACAGCGCTCTCCGTTTCCAGCCCGACAATTCCACCATCCTTGTTTACTACTCAGCCTTGCTGGTGCGCACGGGCAATGCTGCTCAGGCCCTCACTTACGCCCAGCGCGCCGCGCGTTCTGCTCCCGATTCCCCCGATGCCTTCACCATGCTCGGATATGCGCAGTTCGCTTCCGACCACACCAAGGATGCGGTTGCTTCCTGGAAGCGTTCGCTTGAACTCCGCCCGGATTCCCGCGTTCAGCAACTCCTGGCCAAAGCCCAACGCGAGCAAAATGTCGAGTCAGATTTCTCCCAGGGCGAGAGCAGTCATTTTGTTCTGCACTATGAAGGCAAGCAGACCAGCGACGCGTTGCGCGGACAAATTCTGGCGACTCTCGAAGCCGACTATGACGATCTGGCTCGAGATCTTGGCAACCCGCCGCGCGACAACATCCTCGTCACCCTCTATACCGAGCAGGCATTTTTCGATGTGACGCATGCGCCCGCTTGGTCCGCTGGAATCAACGATGGCAAGATGCGGATTCCAGTCAACGGGCTGACCTCGATGACGCCGGAACTGGCGCACGTTCTTAAGCATGAACTGGCTCACACCTTTATCGCGCACCTGTCCGGCGGACGCTGCCCGCTTTGGCTGCACGAGGGGATCGCGCAATTGGTTGAACCCAGAAGTCTTAGCGGGGAAGGGCGCCAGCTTTCGATTCTCTTCAAGGCGCAACGCGACATCCCGCTCAATGCTCTGGAAGGCAGCTTCATGAATTTTTCTGGCGCCCAGGCCTATGTCGCCTATGCCGAATCTTTGGCGGCGGCAACCTATATTAACGACACCTACGGAATGAGCGATCTCCAGCGCATCTTGCAACGTATCGGAGAAGGGAATTCCACCGAGGCAGCATTGCGCGCCACGATCCACTCCGACTACGGTCAACTGGAGTCGGATCTAGGCCGTTATCTTGCAGATAAATACGGCAACTAGCGCCGTCCTGCCCTCGGGGCTTCAACCCCATCTCTGCGGTGATGTTTGCTCCCGCATCTCTCTTGTGCTAGCTTTCGTTTTACCCCCAACCCTCCATGCGATCTTTCTTTAATTCCCGAGAAGGTGACGCTGGCCCTGTCATGGAGCCGGTCCCGACCGTGTTTCCCCTGATTGAAGGTGCCGATGTCGCATCTGTTTTCGTGGGAAAACGGATAGCTGGCGATTTCTACGATTCCATCCGGGTCAGCCCGGAACGTGTTCTCATCGGCCTTCTCGATGTCGCCGGCCGGCGTCAGGACAATCGCGAGATTCTAGCGAAAGCGCAGACAACTTTTCGAACCGTCGGAGCGGAAATATTTTCGGCTCCGGACATCAACGAAGCCGATGCGATGACGGAGCTCAGTTTGCGAATCAATCGTGCCCTCATCGAAAACGCAGAAAAGGTGCTTTCCTGCCCGGCGTTTGTTGCCTGTTACCACGAGAAATTCGGCACCTTGTGCTACACCAATGCGGGACATACGCCTGCCCTCCTCCGCGACGGCACTGGAATTTCCGAACTCGGTTCGACCGGCCTTCCCCTTGGTCTTTTCTCCCACGCCACCGCTGAAGCTCGCATTGTGGCGATGGAGAAGGGTTCCGCTCTTCTCCTCGTCTCAAAGGGAGTCGTTACCTGCGAAGGCCGCAACTCGCACTCCTCAGAGGAGTTTGGCCTCGACCACGTCAAAGATTTTCTCAAGGGAGCAGCCTCGGCGGACACTGCTGAAATACTGTGTAAGGGCGTGCTGGCCGCAGTCGCCGACTTCAGCGAAGGGGCTCCGGTCTGTGACGACCGCACTGCGCTCGCTCTTTTGCGCAAATGCCTGATTTTGCCCGAGGCCAACTCCGCGGCCCATGGCAGCGTCCAAACTTAGGAGCAGGGCCGCGCCCGAAGTAGTAAAATATTTCATCGGCCCTAGCCCACCGTTGCCCGCAAGCCCAGGAAGCGCGGCGGCCAAATAGACCTTATGAAAAGAATCGCACTCTTTGTTGCTGCTCTATCGTGCACGTCCGTCCTGGCATCCGGACAAGTTGTCGAAGAGATCATCACGCGCGTCAACAACCAGATCATTACTCGCTCTGAATACGCGCGCAGTAAAGATCAGCTTCGCGATGAAGTGAAGCAGCAGGCGCCGGCCGACCCCGACAAGGTGTACGCCGATCGGGAAAAAGATGTGCTCCGCGATCTGATTGACCAGCAGTTGCTCCTCGAGAAGGGGAAAGATCTCGGTATCACCGGCGATACCGACCTGATCAAGCAACTCGACCAGATGCGCAAGGACATGAAGCTTGACTCACTGGAAGCTCTCGAAAAGGAAGCCGAGAAGCAAGGAATCTCCTGGGAAGACTTCAAGCAGACGCAACGAAATCAGATCATCACCCGCAAAGTGATTGGCGAAGAAGTCGGCGGCCACCTCTCGATTACCAAAGAAGAAGAGCAAAAGTTTTACGACGACCACAAGAGCGAGATGGAGCAACCCGAATACATCCGCCTGAGCGAAATTCTGGTCGCCCCCAAATCAGCGGCTACCCGCTGCCACGCCGGCCGTGGCTGGTGCAGGCACCCGCTCAAGCTCCCGCGGACGACTGCCGCCAAGCAAACCGCCGATACTGCAGCGCTCAGCGCGGCAGAGGCCAAGGCTAACGATCTGCTGAAGCAGATTCACGACGGCGCGAACTTCGAAGACGTCGCCAAGAAATCGTCGGACGGTCCCTCGGCGGCCGACGGCGGTGCTCTCGGCGTATTCAAGCGCGGTCAACTCGCCAAAGAGCTTGAGGACAAGACCTTCGCGATGAAAACGGGCGAGGTTTCCGACGTCATCCGGACCAAGCAGGGATACGTGATCCTCAAAGTTGTCGATCACCAGATGGCTGGAATTCCTCCGTTGAAAGACGCTCTGCCCAAGATCGAGGACGCGCTGTACATGCAGAAGCTGCAACCGGCGCTCCGGGCGTATCTCACCAAGCTGCGCGAAGACGCTTACATCGACTACAAGCCCGGTTACATCGATACTGGCGCGAGCCCGAACCAGACGAAACCGGTTGAAACCGCTACTGCCAAAGAGTCTGACGCCAAGAAGCTGGCAAAAAACGGCACAAAAAGCTGGGTATCCTCTGACCTTCAGTACTCGCGCTTTCCTTTATACTCAGACCCGCCCATGAAAGATTTCTATATCTGTGACTGCGTTCGCCACGAGAACAAGATTGTCACCTCCTCATTCGTGGTCGTTTCCAAGCAGATCAAGCCCAAAAAGACTGGTGAGCCCTATCTCGCGTTGACCGTCGGCGATCGCAGCGGCCAACTCGAAGCCAAAATGTGGGACAACGTGGAAGAAGTCCTTGATGCTTTCGAGCAGGATGACTTTCTCAAGATCAAAGGGTTGGTCAATAAATATAAGCAGCGATTTCAGCTCACGATTCACAAGCTGCGGAAGTTGGGCGATTCAGAAATCGACTATTCCGACTACCTTCCCAAGACTACGAAAGATGTAGAAGGCCTTTGGCAGACGCTTACGCGTCTTTGTGAACACTTTCCAGAACCCCCACCTGAAAGCCTTAGTGCAATCGTTCATGGCCGATCCCGAGATTGCAGCCGCTTATCGCAACGCCCCGGCGGCCAAGACCCTGCACCACGCGTACATCGGTGGACTGCTCGATCATGTCGTATCCCTATTCCGGTCTTGCGACTTGATGTGCAAGAACTATCCCCAGATCAACCGGGATGTGCTTCTGACGGGTGCCTTCTTCCACGACATCGGGAAAATTCACGAACTGACCTATAACCGTTCATTTTCATACACCACCAAGGGCCAGTTGCTCGGGCACATGATCATCGAGTTGGAAATGTTGCAGGCTAAGCTTGCCCTTCTTCCAGGCTTTCCCGACGAACTTAAAATATTGGTCGAGCACCTCATCATCAGCCACCACGGCCAGTATGAATTTGGCTCTCCGAAGCTTCCGATGTTTCCGGAAGCGCTGATGCTGCACTATCTCGATGATCTGGATTCCAAGATGGAGGCGATGCGCGCTCAGTTCGAGCGCGAGGCGAGTCTTGAAGGAGCGTGGACCAGCTACAACCCGTCACTGGGCAGGCCGCTCCTGAACAGCGAAAAGTTTCTGTCTCCCAAAAAGCCGGTGGAGCAGCCTGCAACTTCAAGTTCTGCCGCTTCAGAAGATGCCGTCGAAGCCGCTTCGGAAGATTCATCCGAAAGCGTCCCCACCTTGCCGGAAATTGAGCCTCGCCGCTAGTCGAGGCCTCATTTCATCGAGTGTTCTCTCCACCAGCCGCTATACTTCGTAGTGGTGCCATTTGATTTCAATTTTCTACAACCTACCCAACGATGTTTCAGCTTTGCAAAGTTCTATATCGGTGCTGGAGAGAGAAATCGCGACTCTTGAGAGCTCGTCTAGGTCTCCAGATTGTGCTTAGCTGGCTTCACGCTGCTTGTCGCGGTTGGCGTGATGATGGAAATCCTTGTACTCCAAGAAGACCACAACGAAGAGATAGAAGGGTGGCATTTATGCAAGCTAATTCCCAATAAACCGTCCCTGCGAAAATTGGGCCTAGAGATAGTAAGCATACTGCTCGTGACCATCGGTATTTTAGGTGAGCTAGGCGTTGGTCTCTGGGTTTCGCATATCAATGGCCAACTGCGAATCAAGACTGAGGAATTGCGTGGCGAGAGCGACCAGTTGATTGTGCTTGTGACCCAGCAAGTTGGAGATGCCAATGGCATGGCGATTGCCTCTAGGCAAGCAGTTGCGCAAGCCCAAACCATAATCAGAACGCTGGAGGGAGAGGTGGCGGCGCTTAGCCCCCGAACCCTCAGTCCGAAACAACAACTCGACATTGGTGAAGCGCTCAAGAAATTCTGGGTCATTCCATCGTCACTGTTGAATCGTATGGAATGGACGGCGAGGGAACGGCGCTTGCGTGCCAGATAATCCTAGCTATCCACGCGCGAACAGGAACGCCAGTTGGAGATGGCAGGCCAACAAGATTGTTTCCGGTGGATTTGAGTGGCGCGTAGCCATCCGTGGACCTGAGTCTGAGCGCCCTTTTATGGAGGCACTTCAAAGAGCACTTACATCGGTTGGAAAACTGGAGCGGGTCAATGTAAATGGTCTATCACCTCCAATAGGATCGGCAATAGGCGGAGTGCGGTCATTGGCGGTAGGCCGCAATGGGAGGAGGGGGAGGGTCGATGCGTCCCCCTCTTATTCCAACCAGCGCGCCGGTAATATTACGGTCGGTATTCGGTCCCCGCCGCATCTTCCAAGCGTGGGCAACCCCAAAGCAAAAGGTAGCGATTGCCGACGTTAGGACGGTTCGCCATTTTGCGTGTGGGGGCGAAACGGCAGCGCTGCCCTATACTCGTTTCGATTGCCGTTCACCCTCTCACGTCCATAGAATGGAACCCTGTTACGGAGGCCTACAATGCGCTCACGCCTGATTCTCTCCACTCTCGTCCTCTATTTGGTTTTTGCGATCGTCGGTTGCAATAAGAAAACAGACAGCGCTACCGGCTCGAATCCCAGCACCGCCAGCGATGCCCAAGGTGCGGCTGCGCCCGGCGCTTCTGGAACCGCGAGCAGCGGGACCATGTCCCCTGGACGACAAACCGTCCACCGCAATGACGGCAATGAAAGAAGTGAAGAAGGAGCCGTTGGTTGTGCCTTCCGGTACCTCGATTACCGTGAGCCTCGGATCTGCGATCGGTTCGAAGGTAAGCCAGGCAGGGCAAACGTTCTCGGGAAGTGTTGCCAAAGAGGTCTTAGTCGGAGGCGTCCCGGCAATTCCCAAGGGAGCAACAGTGAGTGGCACCGTGACTGACGCGAAGCCTCTCGGCAAATTCGCTGGCGGCGCGGAACTTGGCGTTCGCCTCGATACGATCACTCTCAAAGGTGTCGACCTTCCAGTTCAGGTTGCCGTCCGTACGTTTTCGGCTAAAGGCAAAGGCAAGCGTACGGCTGTAATCGCCGGCGGAGGGGCGGCTCTCGGCGGAATCATCGGCGCTCTCGCTGGTGGTGGAAAAGGCGCGGCGATCGGTCTGGCAGCCGGCGGTGGCGCTGGAGCCGGGGGCGCAGCGTTCACTGGCAACAAAGACATTGTTCTGCCTGCGGAGTCGGCCCTTACATTCGTGCTCTCACAGTCGTTCACCGTGAAGCAGTAGCCGTCCAAGTTGTCAGAGGGCATTACCAGGAGGCGATCTTTGGCTGGGAAGATGAAGCCAGAGTTCGCCTTCTTCATTTCGGTGCCGCGAAAAAGATTGCCAACCGGAAGGGAACGGCTCCCGCATGATCCACTTTGATCGGTTTGAAGTCCTTACGTTCGACTGCTACGGAACGTTGATCGATTGGGAATCCGGAATTCTTCCGGTGCTGCGTCGAGTTCTCTCGGCCCATGGTAAGAACGTCGATGACGCGACCCTGCTTGAACTCTATGGCGATTTTGAACAGCTCTCGGAGCAGGGTGCGTACATGCCCTACCGCGAAGTCCTGGCCTCTGTGGTGCGCCAGCTGGGAGGCCGATTCGGATTCGATCCTACGGCTGAGGAAGCCCGGTCTTTGCCGGAATCTCTGCCCGACTGGAAGCCTTGGGCCGACACAGTCGTTGCGCTTCGCCAACTGAAAAGCCGCTTCCGTCTCGCGATTTTATCGAACATTGATGACGACTTGTTCGAAGCCACGCTCCCTCAACTCGGCGTCGTTTTCGATGAGATCGTGACCGCGCAGCAGGCCCAGGCATACAAACCATCGCGCAAGGTTTTCGACCTCATGATGAGCCGCTTACACCTACCTCCAGATCGCATTCTGCACGTTGGACAGAGCATCTATCACGATGTCATTCCCGCCCAGTCGCTGGGGATCACGACCGTCTGGGTCAATCGCCCTTCTCACCGTCCCGGTATCGGAGCCGTAAAATCCGCAAACGCAAAGCCCGATCTGACAGTCTCAAGCCTCGAGGAATTGGCAGCGCAGCCCTTCGTTCCTGATGACGAACGAAACAGAAGTTAGATGTCGGGGTCTACTGCAGGAAGAGATCTTGGATTCGAAACGGTCCCTACAAGTTCACCGGCAGCTTCACGACCCTCTTCTGGATCGCCCACATCACCAGTTCCGCCTTGTTATGGATCCCCAGCTTCCGCATGAGATTGAACTTGTGGGCGTCCACAGTCTTCACGCTCAGCCCTAGTATGCTGGCCGCCGACCGGACTGTTCGCCCTTCCGCCAACAATTTCAGCACTTGCCGCTCGCGAACTGTCAAAACGCGCTGCCGAGGCAGAACTTCTTCTGCGGGCCATTCTGCCGGATGTCGTCGTCTCAATTCATGGCGAAGCGGGACTTCGCGTTGCGCGCATGCCTGACCATCGCCGCCAACTCGGCCGCCGAAGTTTGGCTGTTAGTGTGGCCCGAAGGCTTCCGATGCGGTTCGCCCGTGGATCCTTCGCTCGAATCAGCGGTCAAAAACAATACCTTGCTCGTCGGAGATTCCCGCATCACAAGCTGTTCCGACTGCTCCGGATCACATTCAAAAACATGGACATCCGCGATCACCACCTGCGGCCGATGCTCGAATGTCTTCCGCAATCCTTCGGCCGCATTATCGGCCTCCGCGACGACCTCGATGTCCCCCTCATCTTCGAGTAAGCGGCGCACACCTTGGCGTAGGAGCACGTGATCGTGCACCACCACGCAACGGATCTTCTTATCCTCGCGGAGCTGTATGTGCGGAGACAGAAATCCTCCTAGTCGGGGGCCCCAAAGCTGATTTACGACGCATCCTCCCACCGGATGCCGGACTATCGAAGCACTTACCTTCAATTGTACCCGCTGGACCCGTTGGCAAGGCCCAAATTCGGCGTTCCTGGCCTATTTTCGACTCCAGGCGGCAGGTGCCCGATTCCGAGCCGACAATCCTACACCACACTCCATCAGGTACAATCAAAAATTTAAATGTTGCGCTACTTCACAGCAGGGGAATCCCACGGCGAAGCCTTGGTAGCCTTCCTCTCCGGCATGCCTGCCGGACTCGAGATCGACCAGGCATTCGTCGACCGCGAACTCTGGCGCCGCCAGCAGGGATACGGTCGCGGCGGTCGCATGAAGATTGAGCGCGATACCGCCCATATCCTCTCGGGCGTGCGCCACGGCAAAACCATCGGCTCCCCGATCTCGATGCAACTGGAAAACCGTGACTGGAAGAATTGGCAGCAATCTCTTCCGGTCGAAGCCGGCGACCCTGAAAAGCACAAGCGGGTCGCATCTCCTCGCCCCGGCCATGCGGACCTCGCGGGAGCCCTAAAGTTCAATTTTCCCTGAGGCCCGTTATGTCCTCGAACGAGCGTCCGCCCGCGAATCTGCTGCGCGCGTAGCCATCGGCGCGATCGCAAAATTGTATTTGCGAGCCCTCGGGATCGAGGTTTTGAGCCACGTTGTCACCACCGGCGCCGTCACCTTGTCGGAACAGGTACCTTGGGAAAAAGTGAAGGCCCTTTACGACCGCGAGGAAGTTCTTCTGAATTGCGCCGACGAGGAACTGGAACTCCGCATGAAAGAGGAGGTCGACAAGGTCCTGAAGACCGGAGACTCCCTCGGCGGCGTATTTGAGGTTGTCGCTCACAATGTTCCGCCCGGCTTGGGAACATACGCGCAATGGGACGAACGTCTCGACGGGATGCTCGCCGGTGCCGTGATGTCTCTTCAGGCCGTGAAGGCGGTAGAGATCGGTTCCGGTGTCGCGTCGGCGTTCAGCCCGGGATCCCTGGTCCATGACGAAATTGGTTACGCCGCGACTTCCGGCTTCACAGCCTTTTCCCGAACACGCAATAATGCTGGAGGGATCGAGGGTGGCATTTCAAACGGCGAAGAAATCCGCGTGAGAGGATATCTCAAGCCGATTTCAACCTTGCGCCGTCCCTTGCAGTCGGTGGATTTTTCGACTCGCGAACCGGTCAAAGCCGCCTATGAGCGGTCCGACGTTTGTGTCGTTCCAGCTGCGGGCGTTGCGGCCGAAGCCATGGTCGCATTGACGCTCGCACGGTGTGCACTGGATAAATTCGGTGGCGACTCTTTGGCCGAATCAGTGAGAAATTTCCAAGGCTACTGCCACCAAATCAAGAACTTCTAAATGATCTATCCCATCGTTAAGTTTGGAAACCCAGTTCTCGAAAAGCCGTCCGAGACCGTGAACGTCTTCGACGACGACTTGCGAAAGCTCCTGGATGACATGTTTGAGTCGATGTATGCCGCCCACGGCGTCGGCCTCGCCGCGCCGCAGATCGGCATCGGTCGTCGGATTGCCGTCGTCGACGTTACGTTTAAAGAAGATCCCGACGCAAAGATCGTCCTCATCAATCCCGAGATCATTCATACCGAGGGCCGGCACACCCAAAGTGAAGGTTGCCTGAGCATTCCGGATTTTCGTGAAAATGTCAGCCGTCCCAATAAAGTAACGGTGCGAGCGCAGGATGCTCACGGGAAGGTCTTCGAGAAAACTGGCGAAGAACTTCTCGCCCGCGCATTTCTACATGAGACCGATCATCTGAATGGCAAGCTCTACATTAGCCACCTCAGCGCCCTCAAACGGGATTTGATGAAGCGCAAGATTCGAAAGCTGATGAAAGCCGGCGAGTGGTAGAACTTTGGAATTCCAGAATTTGGTAATTTTCGCTCTGAGATTTCAAACGCCCGATCAAGGAATTACCAAATTACAAAATGTCTTTGGATCTCATCTTTTGCGGAACGCCTTCCTTCGCCGTCCCGACGCTGGAAAAACTGGTTTCATCAGGATTTCACGTTCGCCTGGTTGTCACCCAGCCTGATCGCCCGAAGGGACGCGGCCTCGACCTCGTTGCTTCTCCCGTCAAGCAGTCCGCCATTGCCCTGCAACTTCCTGTCATTCAGCCAGAACGCATCAAGACGAACGAGGAATTTCGGGCGCAGCTCACGGACGTTAAGCCCGCGGCCATTATCGTCGTCGGGTACGGCCGGATCATTCCTCAATGGATGCTCGACCTGCCTCCGCTCGGCAACATCAACCTCCATGCTTCGCTGCTTCCCAAGTATCGAGGCGCAGCTCCCATTCAGTGGGCCATCGCCAAAGGCGAAACCATAACGGGCAATACGACCATGCGTATCGACGCAGGCCTCGACACGGGCGATATCCTGTTGCAGCAAGAACTATCCATCTCGCCGGAGGACACTGCCGAAACAATTGGTCCTCCTTTGGCTATCATGGGCGCCAGCCTTCTGGTTGAGACACTTCAGCAGTTGCAAGCGGGGACGATCACCGCGCGGCCACAAGACAACTCGCAATCGAGCCTCGCCCCAATCCTCAAAAAGGAAGATGGCGTCGTCAATTTCAATTGGTCCGCGAGCGAGATCGTAAATCGAATTCGTGGATTCAAGCCTTGGCCCGGCGTCCGAACCCTGTTTCGCGGAAAAGCTCTCCAGATTGCGAAAGCTCGCGAGGTCATCACTGGCGGATCGTTTGCGCCCTCGGAACTCGAAGTCAGTGCCGCTCGCCTGTTAGTAGGCTGCGGCGAACGAACTGTTCTCGAGCTGCTGGAACTCCAGTTAGAAGGGAAGAAGCGCACCACCGCACGCGATTTCATCCAGGGATATCGTCCGGTTCCGGGCGAAAAGCTTGGCTAACCTCGGCTCGCCCTCCCAGACAACCGACAATCCAAGCCTACAATTCCAATCATGCCTGTTACACCCGCTCGAATGGCTGCCTTCGAAATCCTGCTCCGAATCGAGCGCGAGCGTTCGTATGCCTCGGAGCTGTTGCACGGGGATTCCAGTCGATCGCTATCCAAGGCTGATCACGCTCTAACCACAGAACTCGTGATGGGAGTTCTTCGCTGGCGTTCAACTCTTGATCGCGAACTCGCCACCGCATCGTCCCAGCCGCTTGCGAAACTCGACCTCGAGATTCTGATTGCTTTGCGGCTTGCGTTGTATCAATTCCGCTGGCTGAATCGAGTTCCGGTTCGAGCCGCGCTTCACGAAAGCGTCGAACTTGTGAAACGCGCCCGAAAGCGTTCGGCCGCTCCGTTTGTGAATGCGGTTTTGCGTAAACTCTCGCTGGCGGCCGTTGATCGCCGCGAGATCTCGGATGTCGTCCAACTCTCAGCCCCACTTCTCGCCGACACTTTCTCCCACCCGCTATGGCTGGTTGAGCGCTGGGCCGCGCAATATGGCCTCGCAGCAGTTCGCGCTATTTGCGAGTACAACCAGTCGATCCCTTCGACCAGCATTCGTCTGCGCTCTCCCCAAGCGGATGAGAACCTTGCTGGCGAGGGAGTGACGCTGGCAGGCGGTTCGATTGTTTCTTCAGCCCGCCGGGTTCAGAGCGGTGACGTTCCAGGAAGCAAAACGTTCCGCAGCGGACAAGCCGTCATCCAGGACGAAGCCTCGCAGCTTGTTGCCGCCCTCCTCGGACGGACCACAGAATCCGGCAGCCTTCGTCTCCTCGATTGCTGCGCCGCCCCCGGTGGCAAGACGTTAGCCATCGCCGACAGAAATCCACACTGCGGAATCACTGCAACGGAAATTCATTCGCATCGAGCGCGCCTGATGAAATGCCTTTTGCAGTTCCCTGCGGGTTCGTCCGATCGCATTCAAATCGCAGTGGCGGACGCTCGCCGCCTTCCATTTTCAACGCCCTTCGATCGTGTTCTCGCAGATGTTCCTTGTTCCGGCACCGGTACGCTCGCGCGTAATCCGGAAATCAAATGGCGGTTGAAATCCGATGACCTGTCCGGGTTGCATCGGCTCCAAGTCGATATCCTTCGCGCAGCGATGAGCCAGCTTGCACCGGCCGGAAAATTGATCTATTCAACGTGTTCGATGGAAGTCGAGGAGAACGAAAACGTCATCGAAGCGTTCTTGGCTGGCGATCGTGGTTCTCGATTGATCGACTGCAGAACGGCTCTGGATCAACTGAAGGCCGACGGAGAACTGATCTGGTCTGACGTGGCCTCCCTGGTTCGGGGTCCGTACCTGCGCACCGTTCCGGGAGTGCATCCCTGCGATGGTTTTTTTGCTGCGATTCTCGAGCGCGTTTGAAGCCAGATGAGCTAGCGAACTTCGAAGCTGACGGAGGCGCCCGCAAACATCTTCTGGCCCGCGGCAGGAGACTGGGAAACGATGATGCTGGCCGGGGTGGGCTGCGCCGGGATTGCGGCAAAAGCGTTCGAAGCTGGGTTGCTCGCATCCGTTGAGGTGGGCAATGTTTGCGGAATTGCCACGCTTACATTTCCAAGTTTGAACCCGTTATCAAGCAAAATCCTGCTCACATTTCCCAGCGTTTGACCGACGAAGCTTGGCATAACGAACGCTTGCGGCTCGGGAATGGCGGTTACCAGCAAACTGATTTTTGGAGCTAGCACCTGCGTCGCGTTGGCCGGCGGACTCTGCGCCAGCACCTGATCCGCCGGTATGCCGACAGTCTCCACTTGCGCGGTCGAAGAAATTTCCAGCCCACGACGCCGTATGTTCAAATCCGCCGCGTGCTCGCTCTGACCGGTCACATCCGGAATCGCCACTCGTGTCGGGCCCAAACTCTCGGCCACTCGGATCTGCCATCCCGGACGCACCTTCGTCCCCGGCAACGGCAGCTGTGACATGATTTTTCCCTCTGGCACCGATGGGCTGTAGTATTGGCGCTCAATGGAGAATTGCAGTCCAACCGCCCCGACATTTCGTTCCGCGTCTGCCGGACTAAGCCCCACAAGAGTAGGAACCGCGACTTCCTGGCCGTGAATAGCAAATCGCATTGCAGTCAGGGCAGATAGCATGGCCACGATCACAAGGACCAAGGCCAGGATGGCAAAGCGGAAAGCGGATCTCATCGCGAAAATCGATTATAGCTCTATGAACTTCAGATGAAGTCTTTATTTTGCAGTGAGATACGTACCCCGCAGCAGCCCTCCCACACCGGCCGAATCTGAACCTTGGTGCATAATTCTGCAATCTAAAGATTGGCGCTCGTTCTACTTTAGAGGTGCATCATGATAGGGCACTTGGAGTATCATGAAGACGTGCGGAGTTCGATTTCGGCCTCGCTCATTTTCCTCGGCACCGTCCTATTGACGGGGCTTTTCACGGCTTCCAGCGCCGCCCAAATTAATGGAGCTCCCGCATCCGTGACGTCTCCCGGATTCGGAGGACGCGCTGTAAACGGAACTCCATCCAGCGTCACCTCTCTCGGTCCTCGCGGATACAGCCCGCATCCCCAGTTTTCAACTTCGGCCTCTCCGCGCGCGCCCCATAATATTGACCCGCAGCATCGCCGCCGGCACATCGGAGAGACGACGCCCTTTCTATATGCCGTCCCCGTTCCTTACGCTGTCGATAACGGACCCGCTGAGGATTATGTCGACGATGGGGGCAACGATCCCCAGTACCAGGGAGGCCCTACAGTTTTTGATCGCCGAGGTTCAGGATCCCGCTCGTATGTCCCACCTGTAACTGCGAATTCGCGGGAGGATGTATCCGCCGGAGTTCCCGAGCCAAGCTCCGATCCTGATCCGACGCTCTTGGTCTTCCGAGACGGACACAAACTGGAGGTCGGAAACTACGCGATTGTCGGGGCGACTCTGTTCGATCTCACTCCCGGACATTCCCGCAGAATTCCACTGACCGAGCTCGATCTTGACGTCACCCGCAAGCAGAACGAAGACCGCGGCGTTGTCTTTCAATTGCCGCCTTCGCTTCGAGCGAACTAACAATGCGTAACCTGCTCGTCATTGCGGTGCTCGCGGTTCTTCCGTGCTGCGTGGCGGCTCAAAGTTTCACCGGCCCCTCGCACTTTTCCGGTAGGCCCGCCTCTTTTCCAGCGCAGGCTCATCGAGGAGGCTTTCGACCTTCGTTTTATCCCCTGGGGCTTTACGATCCGTTCTACTCCGATGTTCTCTCCGACACCGGTTATCCAACAGAGGTCCAACCGCCTGTCGTGGTCCAGAGTCTGCCGCCTGCGGCGCGCCCGGAACCCGTCGCCGCTCCTCCAGCCCAGCCGCTGCTGATCGAACTTCAAGGTGACCGCTATGTTCAGATCAGTGGCGAAAAAGAAACCCGGGCTCAGATGATCGATGAAGGTTCTGCGCCGGCACCAATTCGCAGAATGTCTGGAATGCCGTTGCCATCCCCTCCGCCGCCGAACCGGAATGCTTTGCTCGTCTTCCGCGACGGTCACAGAGAAGAAGTAACGGACTACACCATCACGAATGGCGTCCTCTACGCAGGCGGCGACTATTACACTGCCGGATCGTGGAATCGGAAGATTGAGCTCTCATCCCTGAACTTGCCGGAGACGGTCGATTCCAACAAATCTCGAGGCTTGCGATTCCAGCTTCCGAATGCTCCCAATCAGGTCATCGTCGGTCCCTGAATTAGTGTGCACTTTTGAGCTCTAAGCCGCCTCTGCGTAGGCCGCATTCAGCACTCGCTTTCTCCTCCGTCCCTCGCGCAACCGCAACATCGGTTTCTCAATCCCGTAGTACGAAGCGATCGCAATCCCCAGCGCAAGAAGAATCAAATACCAAGGGCGGGAGTGATCCCCGTACACAAAAAGCTGCTGCCACAAATACAAGCTGTAACTGATATTTCCCAGCCATACGACCGGTCGCGCGTTTAAGACCCGATATGGCTTCCGCACTGTGTGGAGCAGTAGCCCAGCAATCGATACGTGCATTAACGGCCACAAAACAAACAGCAAGAGCGGCGTGATGTGAAAGTGCCGCACTCCAACGTAAGCCGGAACAATCGCAACCGGAACGATCATGCAGAGCGCCCAGGAGTCCTTGATCGTCGGAATTCGCTTGGCAAAAATTGCCAGCAAACATCCGATCGCGAGGATATCTGCCACCGCTGGGAACGTCTCGTCCGCGCGCCCATGCAGCCCCAGGAAGTGGCACGCGACGCGATAGAGCGGTGCAAACGCCACCACAGCCAGAAGAATCGCTGCGCGATGTCGATACCAGATCTTCAAAACTCCTGGCCACAAAAAATAGAATTGTTCTTCAACACTCAAACTCCACAAGTGACCCAGGAACCACGGATGCGCAAAATCAAAATTCGTCAGATACAGTGTCAGCTGCCGCCATGTGATACCAACGCAGTTGGTTCCAGTAGATGATGAACACTGGAATCATGAACGCCAAAGCCGCGGGCAAAATGCGATACGCTCTGCGAACATAAAACTCACGTAACCCAATCGTCTCTGTCTTAGTCTGTTCCTGCAAAAGCAAAGTCGTAATTAAATATCCGGAGATGATGAAGAAAATCCGCACTCCGAGATTCGCAAATGCTCCCGCAACATCCGAGTGATATCGCAGCTCACACCAACGTCCCGCCACGACCAGAGAGATCGAGATAGCTCTTAGCCCATCGAGCGAAGGAACCCGCTTCATCGCCGCGAAGCCTATCAGCCAAATCGCACGCGACTCAGTGATGCTCAGAAGATCCGAGCGTGAAATTTTCTATGTTTTCCCAGGATGGAACCACTCCAACCCCGCCTCAACACTGCTAACATCCGCGCTGCTTTCGAGGCTTTGCCATGATATAATCAACACAGTTCCCAGGGCACATAACATCCTGATAAACAAGCAGTTACGGCTAGTTTGTCGAGCCGGTTTTGCCCCAAACGAGACTTTGTGAGCTGCCAGTCAAAGACTGAAAGCTGAGAGCGAAGAATGCCTGACGATCAAAACCCAGAACTTCCTCTGACTCCTCCTCCCGGTGGCGATGGCCCCGGTGCGTTAAATATTCAACCCGTCAACATTGAAGAGGAGATGAAGCGGTCGTACCTCGATTACTCGATGTCGGTGATCATCGGCCGCGCCCTACCCGACGTGCGCGACGGGCTAAAGCCCGTCCACCGCCGCATCCTTTTTACGATGCAGCAGATGGGGTTGCAGCCGAATCGGGCTACGCGCAAATGCGCTCGTATCGTTGGAGACGTCATGGGCAAGTACCATCCTCATGGCAACCTCGCTGTGTACGACGCTCTCGTCCGGCTGGCGCAGGACTGGTCGATGCGCTATCCGTTGATCTTCGGCCAAGGAAATTTCGGATCCGTCGACGGCGATCCGCCAGCGGCCGACCGTTACACGGAAGCAAAGCTTGCTCAAGTTTCAACCGCGTTGCTGGAAGATCTCGACAAAGAGACAGTCGACTTCCATCCCAACTACGACGGCAGCGAAGTCGAGCCCGATGTTCTTCCTGCGCGCATTCCGAATTTGCTGATCAATGGTTCCGATGGGATCGCGGTCGGGATGGCGACGAAGATTCCGCCGCACAACCTGACGGAAATCATCGATGCCACGATCACGCTGGTAAACAATCCCAATGCGCAGCTCGCAGAAATTCTGAAGTTCGTGCAAGGACCGGACTTCCCGACTGCAGGAATCATTCATGGCCGCTCGGGCATTTTCGAGGCCTACCGCACGGGACGCGGACGCTTCATGATGCGCGCCAAGGCTGCGATCGAAACCTTCAACAAGGATCGTGAAGCCATCATCGTGACCGAGATTCCCTATCAGGTGAACAAATCCGTCCTGATCAAGCGAATCGCGCAACTGGTCAACGACAAAGACATCGAAGACATTTCCGACGTACGCGACGAAAGCGATCGCGACGGCATGCGCATCGTGGTGGAACTGAAGCGCGGAGCCGAACCGCAGATCGTTCTCAACCAGCTCTACAAGCACACGCAGATGCAGGAGAGCTTCTCGATGATCCTGCTCGCGGTGGTCAATGGACAGCCCCGAGAGATGGGCATCATCCAGACCATCAAATACTTCATCGAGCATCGCGTCGACGTCGTTCGCCGCCGCACTGCCTACCTGCTCTCGAAGGCAAAAGATCGAGAGCACATCCTCGAAGGCTATCTCAAAGCGCTGGATCATCTCGACAACGTCATCACGATCATTCGCGGGAGCGCCAATCGCGCCGATGCCCGCGAGAACCTGATCCTGTATTTTGGCGGCAAGAAGATCGACATCAATACGACGGGGCGCGCTCCCAAAGTCGATCTTGACAGGCCATTCACCGCCAAACAGGCTGACGCGATTCTCGAACTGCAATTGCATCGCCTGACCAAACTCTCGATCGACGAAATCTCGAACGAGTTGAAGGATGTGCGTGACAACATTGCCGAATACGAGTCGATTCTCGGTTCGGAGAAAAAGCTTCGCTCGGTCATCATCAAAGAGCTTGAAGAAGTGAAGAAGCTTTACGGCGATGAACGCCGTACCCGCATTGAAGATGAAGCGGCGGAGATCGTTCTCGAGGATCTGATCGCCGACGAGCAGGTCGCCGTCACCGTGAGCCACTCGGGCTACATGAAACGGACGCCCATCTCCACCTACCGCATGCAGCGTCGCGGAGGTACGGGGCGCACCGGCATGAAGACGCGCGACGAGGATTTCGTCGAGCATCTTTTCATCGCCTCAACCCACGCCTACATCCTCATCCTCACGAGCAAAGGGCGCGTGTACTGGCTCAAGGTCTATGAGATTCCCGATGTCAGCGCTGCCGGCAAGGGCAAGCACATCGGCAACCTCGTCGGATTGCAACCCGGCGAGACCGTGAAGACCATGCTCGCGGTGCGCAACCTCGAGCAGGAGAACAAGTACATCTTCTTCGCCACTCGCAACGGGTTGGTGAAGAAGTCCGAGCTTCGCGAATTCATGCACGTGCGCTCGAACGGCATCAATGCCATCGGAATCGAAGAAGGAGACGAACTTGTCGCCGCCCGCGTGACCGACGGCAACCAGATCATTTTCCTGGCTTCGCACGAAGGCATGGCTGTCCGGTTCGATGAGAGTCACGTTCGCCCGATGGGCCGAGCCGCCTACGGAGTTTGGGGAATCGATCTCGAGAAAAACGACTATGTCGTCGGCATGGCGACGACAACCAAGCCGGATGCTCCTGCGCCTCCGAAGGAAAAGATCGAAGGCGAGCCGGAAGTGATCGACGCAGCGGTCAAGGGATCGCTCATTCTCTCGGTGACCGAAAATGGTTTCGGAAAACGCACCGCCGCCGAGGAATATCGCCTGACGAATCGCGGAGGCAAAGGCGTCATCAACCTGAAGACGACCGAGCGTGTAGGAAAGGTTGTCGGAATCGCTCAGGTGGATGAGTCTTCCGAAGTCATGCTGATCAGTCACTACGGGAAGATCATTCGAATGGACTCGACGACCATCCGTGAATCCGGTCGAAACGCCCAGGGAGTTCGTCTGCTGAACATGGAGCCCGGCGATCGAGTCGCCGCAGCGGTGGTCATCGCTCCAGAAGCCGACCCGAATGGCGGCAACGGCACGCTGATTCAGTAACGATCGTGTAGGGGCGGACGCCTCGTCCGCCCCCGGCGCAAAGCGCCGGTGCTCCTGCGATGGAATGCAAGGAATCTGCGTCCGTGGAATCCCACCCTTGCGCAAAGAACGCGCAAGGATGGGGCAACCGGCAGCCTTGATTTCCGAATCGAAAGAACGGGCTAGCCCCCAGCGGAGTTCTAACGCCCAAGCGGTGTCGACTTGAACGGCTGCCACTCAAGCCAAGGACGAGCCTGAATGGGACCCGAGTATCGCTAACTATGCTCATCGACCAATCATGAGCGCAATCGCGATTTTGCAACAACTAACCAACCGCTCCGAGAGGGTGATTCAATATAGCCGAGCTTAAAAGCACTCTCCATGGTCGACGTCACCGGGGCGGGACGTTCCCTGTACCGTATATGGACTCATGCCAGGCTCATTGCCGAGGCCAGCCACGTCGAGTGTTTCAATCCAGAGGGGATGGAAACGATACCGCACGCGATAGGTAATCGCGGCCCTTAGAGAAGGGTTTGCTTCCAAGCGCGCCTTCAACTTTTGGGAGTAGAAAACGTCGTAGCACTCGATTGACCCCGACCGCCTCACCATCACGACCTTCGGCTCCCCACGTCCATCAACATTCGGGAGACTGTTGGCGGGCTTGTACGTGTTGTCCGGGAAATAGGTCAGCAAGAAGGTTTTTGTTCTGGTGTAGTATCCAAACAAACTGACATAGATCAGAGCGATCGCTATTCCGAGCACACCCGCAAGATAACCACTGCGCTTCCATTTCGCCATTCTTACCACCAATTCGCCGCCAGTGTACATCAACTAACTTGCGAGCTAGGGTTTACACCAAGAAGCCCCCTCATGATGGGCGGCTATCCAATCATTCTATCGGCGGGTGGCCCAAGCCTCTGATCTTGCTGGCACCATCTTTACAATGGTTGCCCCGCCCTTCCCTCTTTTTGCGAGGGCGGGTACCACGCTACCCGGCAGCGTTGACTCGTTCCTCAACCCACTTCTAGCGCGTCAGCGCGAAGTTAACTTGCAGGACGGTTTCCACTTCGACCGGTTTGCCATTGCACATTGCCGGATCATAACGCCAAAGATTGACGGCTTGCCTACCCGAATCGTCGAGATCGATGCCGGCGCGCTCGATTAGCTTGCGAATTTGCGGAATACCATTTGTGCCGATCAGGACATCGAACGAAACCGTACCCTCACGATGCTGTTGTCGCGCGGTCATCGGGTACTCTGGCGGTGGTTTCTTGACCGCATGTGGCTTGGATGGATTCATGCAACCGACTTCCGGTGAGACTCCAGCCGGCGGAGAGAATGTGGCAGGCGGAAACTGGGCAGGACTCTCGAGTTCCCTAACCTTGACCTTGGCCACAACCTCCTCCCCGTGATGCGATATGAGAAGGCGTGGAAATGTCTTGGCACCCACAGGCTGAAGATCGCTGTCTGCAAACATGAAAGGCGCGCGGACCACGGTTTCGGTACTGTCGTTCACGCAGATTTCCGACGAATGTTTCCGTTCATCTTCAATCTCGAAGCAAGTCAACTCTTCTTGGTGGTCCTTTCGCTTGCTTATTTTCTTTATCGAATCTCGCGACGTCAGGTCCAGGGCGACGAGGGACATAGACTGCGGCGACCCGATACTGGAACCGAAACCCAACGCCTGATGCAGTAAGTGAATTGAAACCGGAATGAAATCCACACTGCGCTGAACCCAGATCGTCCCTTTCCCTCCAGTCTGGACTTCGGTATAGCCGGGAATCACGATTCCTTCCCGCCATTGGTCAGGGCCGTCCCAGAGTAGTTCATACGTGCCGTTCACGACTCTCCCATGGTCTTCGAGTTCGATATCGGCTTTCATCGCAAACGATGGCAGTTCAAAAATGTTCGTTTTCGAAATGGCGCGCTCCAAGCGGGCAATCGCTTCTTGCTGGTTGATCGGTTCAGAAGCTCCGAGTAACTGCCCGAAGGCGAGCATCATTGCGGCAAAACAGATACAACTTTTCATCGCTGCATTATAGAGCAGCACTAATCCGAGCTTGGAGAGAGTACGAGCAGGTGATAGATGCAGGTGACAAGCGCCCTAAGTACGATGCAGACCTGAGGGCATGGCAAGCCTGTGGCATAGGCAGCGTCGCCGCAGCCCTTGCAAAAAGCGCAAGGACGGGGCGCCCAGAGCACTGAAACGGGAAAGAAGACTTGGATGTGAAAGGCCGGGCCAGCCCGCCAAGGGCGCGAGTCATGGTTGTGGTTCCGGTCCGAAGTAGACCCCCACGATTCCAGCCGATAGTGCGGTATCGCCTGAGACCCGAACAGGAATATTCATTTGTCGAAATGCGGTGATCAAGGCCATCTCGCTCTGCGATGCCTTGTGCCACCTGCCCAAATGAGGTGGCAAGGCCGGTCCTGCTTCCGGAATGCTCGCTATCGTCACTCCATCAACCGGAACCGCGGGCTCCAGCCTAAAAACACGATTTTCCTGAATCGTCCACCCAGCCTTACTGAAAACGATAAGAAACCTTCCTGCGGCGACACACGCATATTCGCTCCACGAAATGCATCCGACTCTTAGTAACAGACGAGTTTCGGTCAGTGGTTTACTAAGGAGTTCGGTGAGCTTATTTTCTCGATCACCGCTCAGATCGTAAGGATGCTTCGTGACGGCCCTCGGATTGTGATGCCTGACTTGTTTGGGAGCACCCAAAGGGGGGGTAGGTGCAGCAATCTTATTTGTTTCTTCTGTCGCACGAGGGTTGGGGCCGGTGCTCGGTGGCTCAGTTTTGTTCAGCGCCTCAGCTAAATGCCGCTCATGAAAGCGGAACAGTTTTTTGAAACCCAAGCCAGCAACAGCGATGGCTGAAGCAACGAGAATAATGGCTATCGTCCGACCAATCATCCCGAACGAAAAGGCCAGCCTGTATAAGTGCTTAACTCGTGCATGCTTAAACAACGGTATGACCCAGCAAGCAAGAACAACCACGACTGAGGTCGGCAATATCCATTTATTTTCGTTGAAGAAAATCGGATATTGCGCGATTGCCACTGGCATCGCAATGAGGCCCAAGATCATCCCAGCGATCGGCCACAGTGCATCAGCCCACTTCTTGAACTCTTGATTTGCCATCGCAACCCAAAACTGCGAGCAATGAAAGCCAACGATAAAGCGGTACGCGCGACTGGGAGTGGAAACGACAGAACACTATCGGATGCCGGGCATTACATTTAATCCTCGGGCAGAAAATCTGAAACCGGTCTCTTGTAAGTTTTGGCAAACTCCAGCAGTTCGATAAGATCTACTCGCCGCCCACCAGACTCACATTTTGAAACGAACGATTGGGGTTTCCCGAGGCGACGGGCCACGTCAACCTGATTCAGACCCGAGGCCTCTCCGCTTCCCTGAGCCTGAGTAGAAATTCTTTGTATCTCGAATGTAGATCTTGCCTTTCAGGAACGCCGCCTCACGTCCCCTGATACATCCTCTTTCGGAATATCCCAAAGCAGGATATATCTATAAATCGTCCGCTTAAAGCTGAACACAGTGTTCATGGGAGAAATAATTCAGTTGCGGGGGTGGGATGCAACGCCCGACATCAGGGTCGTTTTTGACAGCGAGAAGGCCGCCTTTCGGCGGCCTTACGAGACCATTTATTTGTCTAAGTACTTTAGAATAAGTTCGTTGCGGCCGCACTGAACGACATCTTGCCCCAACCTTCATCGACTTTCACAAGCCCCAATTCATATGTTTCAAGCCGCATTTATCGCCGTTGCGGACGAGAGAGCTTCGGCATCTTTGGCGAGGCGGTCCTGCGATGGTGAGATGGTGGAGACTCGGGAACTTTGTACTGCGCCAGTTCGGCCCGGTTCTTGGTGAGCAGGTGCCAGGCTTCGCGATAAATTTCGCAGCAGTAGCTGGCCTTCTTTACCGGTGGTACTAAGGGGCATAGCATCGCCATGACGCGCCTTCGCTTGCCCAACAGTAAGACCGCCGGGATCAGGTACCACACGTCCTCCGGAACGATGTATGCCGCGAACAAGTCGATTTCATCGAGAGAGTAGTCGTGCTTCTTCCGGTGGTTGGGCTTGAACTGACACAGATATCCTGCGGCATTGTGGCACGTTGTTGATTTCACCTGTACCCGGAGAAAGTTCGAGCCGTGCGCGATGCCGACGTCGTACGCTTGTGTCTCTCCCCACGGTTTGTTGATGGCGAAACGCAACTGCGCCGCCCTTGCCATGAACTGTAGTTCGACCCATTCTCCGCGTTGTTTGAAGCTAGTAAATTGGTCCCAGATTTTCTTTGTTCCACTCACATCGTTCACCTTTGTCCTTTTGCCCTTCGTCTCATGCTCTTTCTTGTGCCCAAGCCGGACAGTTCTTTCCCCGCGCGTGGAGCTTTGCCCCGCCGGACAGCCGAGGCGGCTGTCCCCACACGAACCTCTTTGGTCTATGGGGTTTTCCCAAGAGAACCTCTTGGGAGTCGACCGGGGAAAAAGAAAAGGCGCGACCCAGGGGCCGCGCCTTTAAATTTTCTCTATATATCCAGAATATCAAATTGGCAGGGGTAAAGTGGACATAGGTGGTCACTTTATATTTGCCGTATTTAGTTGAGGTTAGGCCTGATCGTGTAATTTATGCCTATTGACAAGATTTCGAAGAATCGAGGATTTTTCCAAAAAATCGGGCATTTGCGGAGCAGGTTCGCATCCCGGGCTCGCGCGGTCGGCACCGTTGCACATCGCCCGCAGAACGGAGTATCGTTTTTCCCTTGCCACACAAGCGTCTCCGCTCCGCTCAAGTTGCTGCTCGATTCAATCTTAATTTGCACTCTCGGGGTGATTTTATGAGTCCGATGCTTTTGCGCCGAACGTCGTTCGGCATCCTGCTCTTTGTTTCCGTCATCATTCTGGCAGCGGCCGGCAATACGCCCACTCCTCCCGTCGCAAAGAAAGTTCCGCACGTCACCGAGGTAAACGGACACAAAATGGTCGACAACTACGCTTGGCTCCGCGAAAAAACCAATCCCGAAGTGCGCGCTTATCTGGAACAGGAAAACGCATACACCGACGCGATCATGAAGCCGACCGAGCCTCTGCAGAAGAAGCTCTATGACGAGATGCTTGGGCGCATCAAGGAGACCGACGTCGAGGTTCCGTACAGGGAAGGCGACTACTTCTATTACACGCGGACCGAGGCTGGGAAGCAGTACATGATCCGCTGCCGCAAGAAGGCGAGCATGGACGCGCCGGAAGAAGTATTGCTCGACATCAATGAACTGGCCAAGGGCCAGGCCTTCATGACCGTCGCGGCGTTCGCGGTGAGTTCGGATGGAAATTTTCTTGCCTACAGCTACGACAATACGGGGTTCCGCCAATTCACTCTGGCGGTCAAGGATCTCCGCACCGGGCAGACCTTGCTCGATCATGCGGAGCGCGTCGGCTCGGTCGTTTGGGCCAACGACAATCAAACGATCTTTTACACGCAGGAAGACGCCGTCTCGAAGCGGCAGTATCGTTTCTATCGTCATACGTTGGGATCGGTTGAGCCGGACATCCTGGTGTATGAAGAGCCGGACGAGCGCTTTAACGTGGAAGCGTTCAAGACACGGAGCGACGCTTATATCTTCCTGGTTTCACGCAGCCACACGACGACGGAGGCGCGTTACATTCCTGCCAAGCAGCCGACCGGCGACTGGAAGATTCTCGAACCGCGCAAGCAGGGAATTGAATATTACCCGGATCACAACGGCGATTCTTTCTACATTCGCGTGAACGACACAGGCCGCAATTTCCGGCTGGTCAACGCTCCGGTGGCGGATCCGGGAAGCAAGAATTGGCATGAGGTCATGGCGCAGAACGCGGGCATCATGGTCGATGACGTCGATTTCTTCAAGAATTTCTGCGTGGTGTACGAGCGCGAAACCGGCCTGCCGCAGATCCGCGTCATCGACTTGCGCAACGGGCAGTCGAAGCGCATCGCATTCCCCGAAGCGGCTTATGCGGCGTATTCGTATGTGAACCGCGTTTACGATACGACCGATTTCCGCTATGGATACCAGTCTCCGGTGACGCCGCCTTCGGTGTTTTCCTACGATATGGAAAAGGGCACGTCGGTGCTGTTGAAGCAGAAGGAAGTTCCAGGCGGATACGACGCCAATAAATACCAGGTCGAGCAGATTTACGCGGTCGCGTCGGATGGTGTGAAGGTGCCTGTGTCGGTGCTTCGCCTGAAGGACGCGAAACTCGACGGCACCGGGCCGCTTTATCTCTATGGCTACGGCTCGTACGGAATTTCGATCGACATGTTTTTCAACCCGAACATTTTCAGCATGGTGGATCGGGGCGTCGTCGCTGCGACGGCGCACATCCGCGGCGGCGGGGAAATGGGTAAGGGCTGGCACGATGCCGGGCGCATGATGAACAAGAAAACGACATTCACCGACTTCATCGCGTGCGCCGAGGATCTTGTGAAGCGCGGATACGGATCGAAAGACCGGCTGGTGATTGAAGGGCGAAGCGCCGGAGGTTTGCTGATGGGCGCCGTGCTGAACATGCGTCCGGATCTGTTCAAGGCGGCGATCGTTGGAGTTCCTTTCGTGGATGTTCTGAATACCATGCTCGATGAAACGCTTCCGCTCACGGTCGGAGAATTTGAAGAATGGGGAAACCCGAAAGAGAAGGCTGCTTACGAATACATGAGCACCTACTCTCCTTACGACAACATCGAGCCGAAGGCGTATCCGAACATGCTGGTGAAGACGTCATTCAATGACAGCCAGGTCATGTACTGGGAGCCGGCGAAGTATGTGGCAAAGATGAGGGCCACTCGTACGGACCACAACATCCTGATCCTGAAAACGAACTTAAGTCCCGCAGGTCACGGAGGCGCCTCCGGACGGTACGATCGGCTCAAGGAGTCGGCGTTCGACTACGCTTACATCCTGAATCAAATGGGGATTCAAAACTAGAACGGTACGCTGACTACTTCGCGAAGAAATAGTCGAACGACTTCACCGCATTAAATTCGTCATCCTTGATATCGAAAACGGTATACAGCTTGGTGACGTGGAGAACGTCGTGGACTTTTTGCGTCAGGTTCAGAAGCTTGAGTTCGCCACCGGCGTTGCGCACGGTGGTGAAGCTTCCGACGAGTTCGCCGACGCCGGAACTATCGATGTAGTCGACGGCGGCCAGGTTCAAGATGATCTTCTTCTTGCCTTCCGCGATGAGGTTGCGGACGGCGGTGCGAAGATCGCCGATCTCATCCCCGAGGACGATGCGTCCGTTGATGTCGAGGATGGTGACGTGACCGACTTCGCGTTTTCCAATATCCAGATGGCATGGTTCTATTCAGCCAAGGGCCGATGGCCGGAATGGTAGTGGGTGCGAAGGTGCAAGTCAATGGGAGTTCACTTCGCTCAGACGGGCTCTGCAGCGAGTGGGGAAATGCGGAAACTTTAAATCGGCAAATCGGAGCGCGGTTCAGGAGTGTGCGCCGTGCGGTCGCGCGTCCAACTCGAGTGACGGCATCTGCAAGTGGTCGCGAATTTCCTGGATGGGCGAGGTGATGATGGGAGTCGGATATTCGGGGTGGCGGAATTCCAGGTGCATCCCGCGGCCGACGTACTGCAGCTTCAGCATCGAGCCGCCCCAGGTAGAGCCGGAAATCGCTACGTGAACAGGCTCCGGGCAGAACTCCGGGTGACCGGAGAGCAGAGCATCGCTTCCGCCGAGAAGCACAGCCGTGTAGCAGTGGTGCATGGTCTGGATGTGAAGAACGGTGGATGGCGGCAGATCAGCCAGAAAAACGCCACCCTCGATCTCCGACCGGACGATACCGCGGTTGACTTCGTCGGCCAGATTGGGGTGGGGGCTAAACATATCGGCTACCGGAAACAAGGGTATCGGGTTTCTAGAACCGGAACAAGAGCCCATTCGGCCGTGAGTCGAAGCGGAAGGGCACGGCCTTTAGACGGGGTAATGTGGGTGTAGGTTGCAAGATTATCGGAAATGACGCAAGTGTGCGGGAGGAGCCGACGCCCCGGTTGCTGCATCAAAACCATTGCCTTCGCAGAGTCGTGCCAGGCGGGCATTCAGGGGCCTGACCCTGATAAGATAGTGATTACAAGGGGTTACTGTATTCATGCCAGTTCCTGTGTCACAGATGTGGACCGTGGCGAGCTATGTTATTCGCCAGAAGCTAGCCGGTCGAAAGCAATATCCGCTCGTGCTGATGCTCGAGCCGTTGTTCCGCTGCAATCTCGCTTGTGCGGGATGCGGCAAGATTCAGTATCCGGCACACATCCTGAAGAAGGATCTCAGCGCCGGAAGAATGCTTCCGCGCAGTGGACGAGTGCGGCGCGCCGATGGTCTCGATCCCTGGCGGCGAACCGCTGATGCATCCTCAAATCGGCGAGATCATTGAAGGCCTGGTCGCTCGCAAGAAATACATCTATCTCTGCACGAACGCGCTGCTGCTGAAGGAAAAGATTGACCTGTTCAAGCCCAGCAAGTACCTGACTTTCAGCGTGCATCTGGATGGCCAGCGGGAAGAACATGATTTGGCGGTTTGCCGCGAAGGCGGGTATGACATCGCGGTCGATGCAGTCAAAGAAGCGCTGAGGCGCGGCTTCCGGGTTACCACCAACACGACGCTATTCGACGGAGCCAATCCGAAATCGGTGCGCGCGTTCTTTGACGAGATGATGGATCTTGGGGTCGAGGGCATGATGTTGTCGCCGGGATACTCGTACGACAAAGCTCCCGACCAAAAGCATTTTCTTGGACGGGCGAGGACGCGCCGGATGTTCCGGGCGATTCTGTCGAATCGGAAAAAGAACTGGCGCTTCAACCTGTCGCCGCTGTTTCTGGAGTTCTTGATGGGCAAAGCGGACGTATCCATGCACGCCTTGGGGGATGCCGACATACAACGTATTCGGGTGGCAAAAGCCCTGCTATCTCTTGCAGGACGGCTACGCCGAAACATTCTCCGAACTGCTGGCCACGACGGAGTGGAGCAAGTACGGAACCGAATCGGGCAATCCGGCATGTGCGAATTGCATGGTGCATAGCGGGTATGAAGCGTCGGCGGTGAATGCGACGTTCAGCTCGCTGGGCGGATTCTTGGCCACGGTGAAGGGGACACTGTTCCCGAGGTATCGCGACGAAGCGGCGCTGCGCATGCTGGAGGAGCCGACGTCAGCGGTGAATCCGCTGGTGCAGATCGCGACGCCGGCAACTCAGCCGGAATCGTTGCAGGAGACCCGGGCGTAGTTGTCCGGCGTCGTAGAAATTCCTCGACAAGCTGGGGTTGCGGTGAATATCGCAAGGTCCTTCGGCTGCGCGCCGTCTGCGTTTCGCTCGACGCCGCTTCAGTCAGGATGACAATTGTCCGATGTGCATGACGGAAATTTCTTAGATTATTCTTGGACTATGACGGGTAAAGAGGGCGGACATATCGATCATGCGTCGTCGGACGCGGTTCCTCCGCACGCAAATGTGGTGAATCCCGATGCACTGGAAGTAGCGCCGGGAACGGCCCATGAGCGTCTCGAGGGATGGATCCCGGAGCTGGCGAATGAAGAAGAGCTTCGCGTGGCCTTGGAGAAGGCTTTCGACTATCGCGGCGACGTGACGATCACGCGCAAGGATGGGTCGAAGATTGAGGGATATTTATTCGACCGGCGGACAGGTGCCTCGCTCAAAGAGTCGATGGTGCGGTTGTATCCCAAGAATTCTGGGGAAAAAGTTTCTGTTTCGTACGCCGATATCGGGGCCCTGGCCTTCACGGGACGCGATACCGCCGCCGGCAAGAGCTGGGAAGCCTGGATGAAGAAGTATGCTGGGAAAAAGGCGGCCGGTGAAAAAGACTTGAGTCTCCATCCCGAATCGTTAGACTGATTTCCCTGCCTCAAACACGATTACGCTGAATCCTTTAACTCCCGTGGAACTAAGCGAACAGCACCGCGCGGGTGTCGATAGGGCCGTGCACCACTGCCTGATCCACAACACGCTTCTCCATCCGCCGCAGATCGAGCTTGCTTTAAAGGACTGCTGCAAGCCTGCGCTAGCAGGCTCCGGAAAAACGTGGTGTTCCGCGATTATCGATTAGGTAAGCTTTCAGTTCGCCTTACCGGTCCCTGAGACGGATCCATCCTCTAAATGGATGCGGACTGTGTTACCCCATCGCGTCTGGTGGACCAGAACGCGACAGTCCGGCGAAAACTCGAAGGTTCCCCCGGCAAACCACTGCGGCGTTTCATCGGTCACAGTTTCCACGTTCGGGAACTTGTCTGCTGGCCAGATTTCTCTTAACGTGACGTCCTTGATGAAAACCCCGTGGTCCGGCCCTTCCCGGATTGGGTCACCGAGGTGATCCCGTCGTCGGTAAATCCGAACAGCAAAACTGGTAGAGCCGGCGGCATACATGTTCAGGACGATCAAAAACTCGCCGTCATTGGAGATCAGTGACAGGGGACATGCGGGAACGGGGTGCGCGTTGCTCGAATCGAAGATGACGCTCCATTGCACCCAGTTACTCCAGTATGTCGCGGGTGAGGTTAGCCTATCTTTCGCGTTGATAAAGTTCTCTTTGGGGAAGACCTGAAACGATACTTGCTGAACTCTAGCTCTGTTTCCCGACTCCGGCTGCAGTTGGACATCACTGATGACTAAGAAACTCCCATTGTTTGAACTGACTGCCTTTACGCACGGGGGAATAGGCCCCGCCAGTGCAGGCAGGGCGCAGGCAAGCATCAGAGATAGCGGAAGCAGGCGGGCGGTTTGTCTTCTGAATCGCATCCGAATCAGCTCCCCTTGAGCTGAGAATCCATTATCGTCCAGCCCTTCACCGATTCACCGAGTACCGCGAAACTCTCGTGTTTCCACAGCACAACCCGATAAGAAGAGGGTATGCGCAGAAAACGCGTGGAAGAGTGCTTCGGCTGGCTGAAGACGATCGCGCCGTTGCGGAAGTTCGGCATCGTGGAATCTTCAAGGTGGGATCGGTCTTCACCTTCGCGGCCGCTGCCTACTCGGGCCGCATGAAGAATTTGGCAATTCAAGCGACGTAAAGCCGAGGTTGCGGTGTGCTCGCAGGAGCGGAACTAAATCCGCGGGACACAGGCGGATACAGCCAGAATCCTTTCCGAATCACAAAATCAGTTAGATGGAGAAAACCTAAGTTGCAGAGCTCATTTTTCCGCAGCCCTGCTAGAGAGTGGCTTACTTGGAAGGTAGCGCGGAGTGCGGGGCAGGTCCGAATTGGAATCCCTCGATCAAGGTCTCGACCTCGTCTTCGGTTCCACCAATCATCGTGATCGACACCGCATACCCGTGATCCAGCATGGTTAGGGTCGATTGACGGATGACTCTCGATCCAGTGTCTTTGTGAAAATCCGCGCGTGGCAGAGTTTTGGTTCCGATTGCAGTTTCGTATGGATCCTCATCCACGGTGAAACCTTGTGCCTTCGCAACCTCGGACACCGGACCTATGTATTGGGCCGCCTCTTTCAATCCTGGGTATGTGGATGCAGGCTCGGCGGCGATCAAGATCGACGCATTGACGTCTTCGCCGCGCGCCTCGGGGGGACGCGAGAATGCGGCAAGCAGGACCGTTGGCCCTTTTCCGGGAGCAGTGGCAGAAGGCGGACTCGATGGCGTGTCGTCGGGGATATTCATTTCGTCGGTACGCAATACCCATCCTGCAGGGATTTTGCACGAGAATCTGAGAGCAGCGTTGCGGTAAACGCCGTTGACGACCGAGCCTGGATCGAGGGTCGATTTTTCCACGGGCGTTGAACGGCCCGTGTGCTTTGCGGACGAAGATGCAGATGCCTGCCCGAAAGCGGAGAGTGAAAGGACAAGGAAGAGAATGAGGGCTGGGAGTTTTCGCCCGGCATTGAACGGCCGATTTTGCAACGTGAACTTCAGCACAGATTCCCCTGGTGCGGCCACGCCTACGAATTCCTCGCCCTGTTTTTGATCCAGATCGGCGTACCGATGAATCCGAACGCAGCGCGAATCTGGTTCTCGAGAAACCGCTGGTAAGCAAAGTGCAATTTGACCGCGCGATTTGTGAAGAGGACAAATGTCGGCGGCGCGACCGAAGCCTGCGTCATATAGAGGATCTTGACCCGCTGGCGCATCGGAACCGAAGCGCGTTCGAAGTCGACGTGCTCGAGAAAACGGTTCATCTCTGACGTGGTCACGCGCTTGCGGCGTTCCTTCGCCACTTCTTCCAACAACGGGAAAATCCTCTCGGTGCCCTTGCCGCTCTGAGCTGAGACGAAAACGACCGGTGCGTAACTCAAGAATTTGAGTTCGTACCGCAGGCGTTCCTCGTAAGCGGACTGATCACCGGGACGCTTGCTCTCCCGCATGCGTTCGGCCTTGGTGGGGCGTCCTGTCTTTTTATCTCCTCCGATCATGAGGTCCCACTTGTTGACCACAACAATGATGGAACGACCGCTTTCGTGGGCGTACCCGGCAATGGCGGCGTCGAGCTGGCTCACGCTTTCGGTCGCATCAATGACCAGAAGCGCGATGTCCGCAGCCTCAAGATGCTTGCGGGCCATGACGACAGACAGTTTTTCCGCCATCAAATGGGTTTTGCCCTTGCGTCGAATTCCGGCCGTATCGATAAAACGGAACCGCCGTCCGTTGTGCTCGATGACTTCATCGACCGCATCACGCGTCGTGCCGGGAATGGGAGAGACGATCGCCCGATCGGACGAAGTCAGGCAATTCAATAACGTCGACTTGCCGACGTTCGGATGGCCGATGATGGCAACCTTCACCTCGCGAACTACTTCTTTCTCGTCGGGTGGCGCTTCTTCCTCGGAAGCGCTTTCGGATTCCTCGGAGAGCTCTGTGCCTTCCGCAATGGGGCCGTCCGGGAGAACGGCTACGATCGCATCCAGCAGATCATCAACTCCCCGGCCGTGCTCAGCGGAAATCGGGAACATTTGCCGAATTCCAAGGCGATGAAAATCATCAATGAGAGTCGATTGTTTTGCAGAATCAACTTTGTTCACCGCGAGGAAGAGTGGCCGGTTCAGTTTGCGGAGCAGGCGGACGAGTTCGAGATCGGGGCCAGCGATTTCCGAGCGGCCATCGACGACCATCACGATGGCAGCCGCCTCGTCGAGTGCAACGCGAGCCTGCCGGAATATTTCCGAGGGGATCAGATCCTTTTCCTCGGGCAGAATTCCGCCGGTGTCCACGATACGCAATCGCCGGTGGCTCCACTCAGTGTCGCCGTAAAGGCGGTCTCTGGTAATTCCAGGCTCGTCGCCGACAATGGCGCGACGCGATCCAACGATTCGATTGAAGAGCGTGGATTTTCCAACGTTGGGCCGTCCGACGATGGCGATTGTGGGAATTCCGGCGGCAGTGGTCGCGAGAGAGTTTTGCGAGTTGTAGGTAGGCTGGGTCAAATTGAGGCCGAAGTGCGGTATTCCGACCTCGTCTGCCAGTTCGACCGAAGCCGCTGTGCAGCGCGCGATGCGAAAGTCCCGGAATCGCTATTATAGAGACTCCCGTGTCTCCCAGTCCCCAGCCCGTCTCTTCCGCCGACGCGAGCGGTTCCGGCCCAAATGGAAAAGAGGGATCGCTGTACCAATTCTTTGCGCCCGGCGGAGTTCTATCGCGGACGCATCCAGCCTACGAATTTCGGCGAGGGCAGTTGCAGATGGCGCAGGCGGTCGAGCAGGCGCTGGAAGAAAAGCGTCACCTGATCGTGGAGGCTGGAACGGGTACCGGCAAGACGCTGGCGTATCTCGTTCCGGTGATTCGCTCGGGGAAACGAGTCATCATCTCGACCGGAACGAAGAACCTTCAGGAGCAGCTGTTCTATAAAGACATTCCATTTCTGGAGCAGGCGCTGTACGGAGACGCGTCATCTGGCTCGCGCCTTTCCGTCTGCTACATGAAGGGGCGCAACAATTATCTCTGCCGCAAAAAGCTGTACGACCTTACAGATCAGCCGGTGCTCAGCGGGCTCGAAGAGATCGAGCAATACCGGGCAATTGCAGCGTGGGAAAAGAGCACGGCGACCGGGGACCGGGCCGAACTCGCCGAGTTGCCGGAGGCAAGCCTGCTGTGGCACAAGCTCGATGCCCGAGCCGATACCTGTACGGGGCAGAAATGCAGCGAGTGGGAGCGTTGCTTCATCACTGAAATGCGGCGCCGGGCGATGGAGAGCGACATCATCATCGTGAACCATCATCTGTTTTTCGCGGATCTCGCCATCAAGTTGCAGGCCGATGGAGCTCCGGATGCGGGGATTCTTCCGGAGGCAGCGGCGGTCGTATTCGACGAGGCCCACGAACTAGAGGATGTGGCAGGGAATTATTTTGGTATTTCGGTCAGTAATCTGCGGATCGAAGAACTGGCGCGAGACGTCGAGAGTTCGATGCAGCACAACCGAATGCTGTCGGCGTCCGTATCGGGTGCTCTTGGCAGTTTGCGGGATCGCGCACAACTGTTCTTCTCGCTGCTGCCCGCCGGGGACGGAAGATTTGCCTTCGAGTCACGCCGGGAATTTCTCGAAGAGAACGGGGACGAATACGGCGCGTTGAATCAATCTCTCAATCGGTTGGCGGGAGAACTGGAGGCCTTGCCGCAGAAGCCGGAGGAAGTATTCAACTTCGTACGGCGCGCTCAAGAGATTCAGGTGCAGCTCGGATTCGCCATGGAATCCGATGATCGAAATACGGTCTTCTGGATTGAGAGGCGTGGAGGGCGGCCTGGATACCGTGAGAATGCACGCGCAAGTCGAGACGCGGACAAGAACGCGAGAGCGCCCGAGCCTCTTTCTCGCGGCCGTCACACTTTTCTGCAAGCTACGCCAATTGATGTTGGGCCAATTCTGCGCGAATGCCTTTGGTCGAAGCTGGAGTCCGCGGTGCTGACGTCAGCAACACTCGCCGTCGGGGGGAGCTTCGAATATATCCGGCAGCGCTTAGGGGTCGAGCATGCCCGCGAATCGGTGCTGCCGTCGCATTTCGATTATGAGAGCCAGGCGGTGCTATATGTTCCGCCCGATCTTCCTGATCCGCGCACGCCGCAATTCACTGCGAAAGCGGCAGAGCGTATCAGAAAGTTGCTGGAGATCACGCGTGGGCGCGCATTTGTTCTTTTCACCAGCTACGCGCAGATGAACGACATCTACCAGCGGCTCTTGGGAGAGGTTGAGTTTCCGATGCTGCGCCAGGGAGACGCGCCCAAGAGTGCGCTACTTGAAGAATTCCGGCTGACTCCGAATGCGGTGTTGTTTGCGACTTCGTCTTTCTGGCAGGGCGTTGATGTTCAGGGGGATCAGCTGAGTTGCGTCATTATCGATCGGTTGCCATTTGCGGTGCCGAGCGACCCAGTGGTCGCGGCGCGGGTGAAGGCGATTGACGCCGATGGAGGAAATGCGTTCTTTCAGTACCAGGTGCCGTCCGCGGTCATTACGTTGAAGCAGGGTTTTGGACGGCTGATTCGGTCTCTGCATGATCGCGGCCTGCTCGTCTTGCTCGACAATCGAATCCTGAAGAAGCAGTATGGGCGCATTTTTGTCGAGAGCCTGCCGAATTACAAGAAAACGACCGACGTCCGCGTCGTCGAAGAATTCTTCGGAGTAGGACAGTGACGAGTGTTCGGACGCTAGACGTATTCGTGTTCTGCTTTGCGGATGGCCTTGTAGCGCTGAAATGACTTCTTGTCGTCCTCGAGCTTCAGGGCTGAACGGATCGAGGTGCCCCGAAACGTGTGAGCGAGCATCTTCCGTCCATTGGACAGCACGAACCAGGGGTCGTGGCGGAGAACCGCGGGAATGTGCTTCGTCTTCATCCAGCGGCCAGCCTTCCAGCATAGATATTCCACTTCTTCAGCCGATAAGTGCTTGGTGCGGACGACGGCGGTGGTGCCGTCATATTCTTCGAACTGTTCGTTCTCGATCAATCCTTGATCGCGGAAATCCTTTGTCATCGGCGTGCGGGGATACGGGGTGGGATGCTGGATGTAGGGCCAATCGACATAGCGGCGCGCGAATTCGAGATTGGCTTCGATTGATTCGCGAGTGTCGTCCGGATTGCCAACGATCAAACCGCCGACGACGAACATCTGATTGCGATGAAGGAAATCGATGGCTTGTAACGTCGCATTCCCGGTGCTCCGGCCATTGTCGCGAGCGGTGTTCTTTGCTGAGGCGCGCAGGAAATCGAGGTCGCTCTCAAGAATGTTTTCAATGCCTAGAAAAACGTAGCGAAAGCCTGCCCGCTTCATCAGGGGAGCGAGAGTTTCGCCGTGATTGGCGATCGACGAGGTCATGGCCTGCACGAAGTAGTCGATGCCGTTCAGGCCAGCCGCGATGATGGCTTCGCACAGAGCCTCGAAACGCTTGACGTTCAGCATGATGTTGTCGTCGACGAGGAAGAGGGTGCGAGCGCCGTGATCCCGGGCATCGCGAATATCGGCGATCACGCGGTCGAAGGAATAAGTAAAGAAATTCCTGCCGCGCATTTCGATGATCGAGCAGAAACTGCAATCGTAGGTGCATCCCCGGGAGGTTTCGATGACGTCGACTTGGCGCCCGAGCAATGTGTATCCGCCGAGAACTCGGGCATCGCGCTTGGGCAAGCGTATCTCGTTGTCTTCCAGACGATGAGGGGCGCGCGCAGTGTTGTGAATCCAAGAGCCTCCTCTACGAAACGAGAGGCCGGCAACCGTTTCGGGGCCAGTGCCGTTCTCGATTACGCGTAAGAGATCGCGGAACGTGACTTCCCCCTCGCCGCGAACAAGGAAATCAATGGCGAAAGCTTCGTAGGCTTCCGAGGCCAGGCTGGGATCGTATCCGCCCACAACGATCTTTGCGTCAGGTTTCAGCGCTCGGACCAGTTCAATGATGCGTCCCGCAGTACGCCGCTGAAATGTCATGACCGACAAGCCGACGACGTCCGGTTGCATTTCGCGAACCAGTCGAGTGACGGTCTCGCGAACCTGTCCTTGAACGAGGATCAGGTCAGCGACGGCTACGTGGTGATGCGGATCGATGTTTCCGGCGATGGAAGTCAATCCGCCATTGGGCATGCGGATTGCTAGTGAGGGCATGTGTTCGAACGAATCGGGCATCGAGAGTAGCAGGACGTTCATTGCCGGTGTCCTTTCTCGTGAGCGAGGTGTTTGGCGACGAACTCTGGGGCCGGATTCCAGGGAGATGCAAGATTTTAATCCCGAATCAGGCGGCAAGGCGAATGAGATTTACGCCTCGCAGATCGTGGCGGGGAGCAGCAGATTCCTCCCTTCGGTCGGAATGACAAGGGGTCGATAGATGATTGAAAGATGTCCCTATTTTGTACTTTCCGTTTCTGCTGCGTTCGGAACGATCTGAACTTGAATTCCCGAGGCCTCGCTTTTGCTGTGGTACACGTGCTGCGTTGCTTTTACGAAGTCGGCCGGCCTGGCATCGGGGATGTTCACGAACGTCTGTGGATTGCGGTCGGTAAGCGGGAACCATGAACCCTGAATCTGCACCATGATGCGGTGTCCGCGACGGAAGGTGTGATTGACATCCTGCATCGTGAAGTTGATCTCTTCGACCTTGCCGGGAGTGAACGGCTCCGGCTTCTCAAAGCTGTGGCGGAATTTACCGCGAAATGGTTCGCCGCGCACCAGTTGCTGATATCCACCAATGTTGAAGGCAGGTACCGCAACATCTTTTCTCGGTTTGTCGCGATCCTCGGCCCGCGGCGCGTCCTGCTTGCTGTCGGGAAAGTCTGTGGGATAGACATCGACCAACTTCACATCCCAGTCAGAATCGGTGCCGCTCGTCGAAACGAAAAGGCGAGGAGAGATCGGTCCGGCAATCGTGACGTCTTCCTGCAATATCGGCGTTTCGTACACCAGAACATCGGTACGGCTGTCGGCGAACCGCTGATCGGACACCATGTATTCCTGCGGCACGTTCAGACCGGTGTAGCTGACGAATGGCACGGGCTTCGCCGGATCGCTTATGTATTCGTCAAACGATTGTCCTTCGGTTCCTGGAGCTTCGAACGAGAGTTCGCCGTTAGCGTGAAAATATAACGTTTTCTTTTCCACATTTTCCGGAGGCCACGCAGAATACTTTCGCCATACGTTGGTTCCTGTTTCAAATACGTAAGCCTTCGGAAGCTTTGCGTCTCCGCTTCCTTTTAAGTATTGCTCGAAAAACGGGAAGAGGATGTTCTTTCTGTAGAACTCTCCGGTGCTTGAACCAAATTCGACGCGGCCAAGATGTTCTCCGTCGTAGCGCCCCCATCCGCCGTGGACCCATGGCCCGACAACGAGTGTGTTCACCGTGCCCGGATTATTTTTGGCGATCGAATGAAATGTTGAAAACGGACCCTGCAGATCCTCAGCATCGAACCATCCACCTACGGTCATGACCGCGCAATGGATGTTTTTCATGTGGGGAGCCAGATTGCGAGCTTTCCAGTAGTCGTCGTATGTGTCGTGATTGACTTGGTCGTCCCAGAGCGCGCTTTTGCCATCCAAATATTTTCGTAAATTCGATAAGGGACCGGCGTTCAAGTAGAACTGATAGCCATCTTTGGTGCCCCAATCAAAGGGAACGGGCGTCTTTGCGGGAAGTTGCGGATTTTCCTGCGGCTTGAATTGACTGTAGAACCCGAAATTGGCTGCAAGCATGAAAGCGCCGCCGTGATACGCGTCGTCTCCCATGAAGAGGTCGGTCATCGGAGCCTGCGGTGACGCTGCTTTCAGAGCAGGATGGGAGTCGATGATGCTGGCAGAGGTGAAGAATCCAGGATAGGAGATTCCCCAGATGCCGGCATTGCCGTTGTTGTTGGGAACATTCTTGAGCAGCCAGTCAATCGTGTCGTAGAGGTCGCTGCTATCGTCCACTTCCTGTTTGGATTTCTTGTTGTCGATGTGCGGCCGCATCTCGACAAACGTTCCTTCCGACATGTAACGCCCTCGAACATCCTGAAACACGAAAATGTAACCCGCTTTGTCGAATTCGGGAGCGGGGCCAAGTTGCGATCGGTAAAAGTCGACGCCGTAGGGGCTGACGCTGTAAGGAGTGCGGTCGATCAGAAATGGATACGCGTGCGAAGCATCCTTCGGAACATACACCGAGGTGAAGAGGTGAACGCCGTCCCGCATCTGGATGCGGTATTCGTATTTGGTGTAGTGCTCTTTTACGTCAAACTCCGGCGTTTCTGTCCGGGCCTGGGTGAAACCGATATGAGTCAACGTGCCCGCGCAAAGAATGAGAACCAGAAGGCTTCTACGTGTCATTTCCTCTCCATCGATGAACAAGAACGCTTAGGCAAGCTACATTCGGCGATGGAATGCCGTCAAGCCACGGTCAGAAAGGGGCGCAGGCGGTACAATATTTGTTGGATTTCAGGCGCACGGGATCGCGCGCATCGTTTGGGGGAGCATGTTCGAAGTCACGGTTGAAGATACATTCGCCGCGGGCCACTACCTGCGCAATTACAAGGGCAAGTGCGAAAATCCGCACGGTCACAACTACAAGATTCGGGTGACCCTGGCGGGGGCCGAGTTGGACAAGGCCGGCTTGTTGCTGGACTTCAAAGACCTGCGTGAAGTCATGCGGCACGTCATCGAACGCCTCGACCATCAAATGATCAACGAAGTCGAGCCCTTTACCGTGATTAACCCGTCTGCGGAAAACCTGGCGAAGTATTTCTACGACGAGTCCAACAGCCGCCTGCAGGATGCCACTAAGGGCCGTGTCCGGATCAAGGACGTGACTGTTTTTGAAACCGATACAACGACGGCGAAATACAGCGAGTAATTGAGCAGTTTCGAAGTTGCTGCGGCCGCTGCCTGGATGGCCGAGAGCCGATGGCTGAACGCCGGCGGCCATTTTGTCATGCAAATCACTGAAATCTACAAGTCGTTGCAAGGTGAGTCGACATATGCGGGGCTGCCATGCGTGTTTGTCCGGCTGACCGGCTGCAATCTCCGCTGTACTTGGTGCGACAGCGAGTACACGTTCCAAGGCGGCCGTAAGATGACGCCCGAGGCAATCCTCGACGAAGTGGCTCGCCTGAGTCCCGGCGGAGGGTTGGTCGAAATCACCGGCGGCGAGCCCATGCTGCAGGAGCGCGAATTGGTGCCGCTGATGCGGCGTCTGATCGATCGCGGCTACAAGGTGTTGCTTGAAACCAGCGGCGAACGCCCGCTGAAGGAAGTTCCGGCAGAAGTGGTCAAGATTGTGGATGTGAAATGTCCGGGTTCAGCGGAAGGCGGGTCGTTCTGCGTTGAAAACCTCGGCACACTGACCTTGAGCGACGAGATCAAGTTCGTCCTGAGCGACCGCGGTGACTATGACTTCGCGGTGGACTTCACCCGTAACCACAGATTAGGCGAGCGGGTGAACGCGGTGCTTTTTTCGCCGGCATTCCGCAAGGACGCTACAGGCGCCCGTGACAGCTCGCACTGCCTTCTCGATCCCCAGGAATTGGCAGAGTGGATGATTGCCGACAACGTTCCGGCAAGGCTTGGACTCCAACTCCACAAATTCATTTGGGACCCTGCGGTGAAGGGGGTGTAGATGGAGAATGGAACCAAGTCCCGCGCGGTTGTCCTCCTGAGCGGAGGGATGGATTCGTCTGTCTGTGCCACGCTCGCGGTGCGTGACCACGAAGCGGCAGCGGTCCATGTCAGTTACGGTCAGCGTACCGAGGAGCGGGAGCGGCAGTCGTTCCTGGCCATCTGCCAGCGTTTGAACATTCGCGATCGGCTGATGGTTCGGAATGAAGCGTTGCGCGCGATCGGAGGATCGGCACTGACAGATGAGTCGATTGCAGTGCCCGATTTTGAGAATGTGGGCCACAACGTTCCGGTGACCTATGTCCCTTTTCGGAACGCACATTTTCTGTCGGTAGCTGTGAGTTGGGCGGAAGTCCTGGGCGCGGAAAAGGTGTACATTGGTGCGGTTGAACCTGACAGTTCGGGGTATCCGGATTGCCGACCGGCTTACTATGATGCGTTCAACGAGGTGATTAAGGCGGGAACCAAGGAAGGCCAGATTCGCATTGTGACGCCGCTCATCGCGATGAGAAAGGCCGAGATCGTGCGTCTCGGCCTTGAATTGGGTGCACCCTTCGATTTAACGTGGTCATGTTATAGCCGCGAGGATCGGGCATGCGGAATCTGCGACAGTTGTGCGCTGCGCCTGCGTGCGTTCGAGGCCGCGGGATCGCGGGACCCAATCCCTTACGTGGCGAGATAAGATTTGCTGATTGGCGAGGACGGCTGTCCGCGGAATGACTCAAATGCCACTCGCCATTCACGATGTAGATGAATAAATTTTTTTGCCGGGAGGCAAAATGAAAAAGCACTTGGCAATTATTGTTTTTGCAATCTTCGCTCTCGCGTCCGCAGTCCCCAGCTTGTTCGCGCAGGCGTCTGGAACCGTCAAGGGAGTATGCAAGGATGCTGACGGCAAACCGATCGCCAACGCCATTGTGGAGTATGACAATTTGGACAATGGCCAGAAGTACAACCTGAAAACCAACGGGAAAGGCGAGTACTTCTCGTTGGGTATTGCGCCCGGAAAGTACAAGATTGTTTTGTACAAGACTCCGGATGATCAGAAGGCTGCGAAAGAACTTTTCCACGTGAACGGTTTCCAGGTGACTCTTGACGAGAACACCATGGACATCGATCTCAAGAAAGAGCAAGCGGATCAAGCGAAGGGGGTAGGTCTAACCCCTGAGCAGCAGAAGCAGATGCAGGAGCAGCAGGCGAAACAGGCGAAAGAAAATAACACCGTCAAATCGCTGAACGACAAGCTGAATGCCGCGAAGGCCTCAGCCGATGCGGGAGATTTCGACACCGCGATCGCATCCCTCACAGAAGCCACCCAAGTGGATGCTACCCGCGATCTGATCTGGTTCAAGCTGGCAGACTATTACCGGTTGTCGGCCGCGAAACAGACGGATCCCGCGGAGAAGCAAAAGAGGCTGGGATCGGCGGTTGAGGACTACCAAAAGGCCATCGATTTGAAGAAGGCTGCGGCGAACGATAAAGATCCAAACGCCGGGAAGAATCTCGCGGCCTACTACAACAATCTCGCGGAAGCTTATGCCAAGTCCAACAAGACGGATGACGCGGTTAAGACTTACCAATTGGCATCGCAGGCCGATCCGACAAACGCGGCGCAGTATTACTTCAACACGGGCGCAGTCCTGACCAATGCCGGCAAGGTGGACGACGCTCTGGCAGCCTTCGATAAAGTCATTGCGGCGGATCCGAATCGTGCCGACGCCTACTACTGGAAGGGCGTCAACATGATCGGGAAAGCCACACTCCAGGGAGACAAGATGGTTGCCCCTCAGGGAACAGCGGAAGCGTTCCAAAAGTACCTTGAGTTGCAACCTTCGGGAACCTACGCCGATGCTGCGAAGCAAATGCTGACGAGCATCGGTGGATCGGTGGAGACCAGCTTCGGCAAGAAGAAGGCGGCGACCAAGAAGTAACTCCAGCCAAATCAGCCATTTAGCATTCTGTTCAGAGGGCGGCCAACGGCCGTCCTCTTCGTTTGTCCGGATTACATTACGAAGGACTATGCACTTGGTGTCCGTCGCAATGACCTCGCAGGCGCGCTACAGTGAGGCATCTGAAGTTCTCCTCTTCTGTGGTGCGTGCGATTCGTGTAAGCGAGGGTGAATGGCAGCACCAACGATTGCTCCGATTTCGGTTGAACTAGAAGGCGCTACTGGAAGCGACCGGATTGCAACTCCGGTCCTGCTCGGCGCCATGTTGAAGGCTTCCGAGAAGGTCAGCGACCTGATCTTTTCGCCAGGCCGTCCGCCGCAGGTCCAGGTCTATGGGCAGATGATTCCCGTCCAGGTGCCTGGCCTCAGTTTCCTGACGGCCGACGACACGCGTCATATTGCGGCGGACCTGATCGGCGACAACAAGCAGGCCGTAACTACGCTTCGCGAGCATGGAGCTTGCGACATTTCGTACGGGCTTCCCGGGCTTGCGCGTTTTCGCGTGAATATTTTTATTCAGCGCGGAAGCTGCGCCGTGGTCATGCGCGTCATTCCCACGAACATTCCTGATTTCGCGTCGTTGCGGATGCCGGAACAGCTTTCCGAGATCACCAAGCTGAGGGATGGCATCGTGCTGGTTACTGGGCCAACCGGCTCAGGAAAGTCTTCCACTTTGGCGGTGCTACTCGACAGCATCAATCGCGAGAAGTACTACCACATCATTACCATCGAAGATCCGATCGAGTTTCTGCATAATCATAAGTGCTCGACGATTCATCAGAGGGAACTGCACAGCGACACGCCGAGCTTCGCGCACGCGCTGCGCTCGGCCATGCGGCAGGCTCCGAAGGTGATTCTTGTCGGAGAAATGCGGGATCGCGAGACGATTGAAATCGTGCTGGAGGCGGCTGAGACTGGGCATCTGGTTTTTTCGAGCCTGAATACGATGGACGCATCCAAGACTGTGGAGCGCATTATCAGCTCATTCTCACCGGCGGAGCAGCAGTCGGTGCGTGAACGATTTGCAAAGTCGTTTCGCTACATCGTGTGCCAGAGGCTCATGCCAAAGGCCGACCGCAGCGGGCGGGTTGCCGCTTTCGAAGTTCTCAAGGCAAATGCGCGCACGCGCGAGTGTATTGAAAAAGGCGAGCGAGAGAACAACTCACTGCTCGATGCCATGAAAACCGGCTCCGGCGAGGGAATGCAGCACTTCGATGGCGAGATCGCTGAGTTAGTTCAGGATCGCGTCGTCGATCTCGAAACCGGCCTCTCATGCGCCAGTAATCCGGCCATGCTGGGACAAGAATTGGCTTCACGATAAAGCTATCCCTGATTCTTCCTAGCCTTTCTTGCCTTATGATCTCCCCATGGGGAGTGCTCCGACACAACCGAAAATCCTGAGTTTCGAGGATGCTCGTCATATGGTTGAGGAGCATGCGGGCAACGTTCATCCATCCGAAACGGAATTGATTCCATTGACTGCGGCTGCGGGAAGAGTCTTGGCTGAGCCAATCCTCGCCGATCGTGACTTGCCGCCATTTCCGCGTTCCACTCGTGATGGCTACGCGGTGCGATCGTCGGACCTGTCGCGGCTGCCTGCAGCGCTCGAATCGATCGGTGAAATCAAAGCGGGAGAAGATCCCGAGAAAATTCCTTCCCATATCGGAGCCGGACAATGCGTCTCGATCATGACTGGGGCGCCTGTTCCGCAAGGCGCGGATGCAGTGGTGATGGTGGAATACACGTCGCAGCAGGAGCACAGAGTTCAGATCACAAGGGGCGTCGGTACCGGCGAGAACGTTGTGCCGGCCGGAGCGGAGGCGAAGCGGGGAGCGGTGCTCGTTGCGAGAGGCACCCGGCTGAACGATGCCGCAATCGCTCTGGCGGCCTCGGCGGGGCAGTCGCAGTTACTGGTTTATAAGCGACCGATGCGTGGCGGTCCTGACTACCGGCGACGAAATCGTCGATGTCGAAGCGTCTCCGGGGCCGACGCAGATTCGGAATTCGAATAGCTATTCGCTGGCGGTGCAGATCCGAAATGCCGGAGGGGATCCACTCTTACTTCCGACAGCTCCAGACGAGCCGCAAAGACTCCGCGCTTTGATTGTCGAAGGCTTGAAAGCCGATCTGCTTCTTCTGACAGGCGGAGTTTCGATGGGCCGCTACGACCTGGTCGAGCAAGTTCTCTCAGAACTGAATGCAGAGTTCTTCTTTACGGGAGCCAAGATCCAGCCTGGACGTCCGATTGTGTTTGGCAGATGCGGAGCGCTACGAGTGGAGGTCCCGCGGCTCGCCGCGAAGTACTTTTTCGGGCTTCCGGGAAATCCAGTTTCGACGATGGTGACATTCGAACTATTCGCGCGGCCCGTGCTGGAAGGTTTGGCAGGGATGTCTCCGCGAAAACTAATCTTTGTCTACGCAAAGCTGAAATCAGAAATTCGCGTGAAGACCGGGCTGAAACGATTCCTTCCGGCAATGCTATCCGGTGAATTTGAGAGTTCGCAGGTGGACCTTGTGCAGTGGCAAGGGTCGGGTGACATCGCGGCGACTGCGCGAGCGAACTGCTATATCGTGATCCCGCCGGATCGCGAAACCATTCCCGCTGGCGAGTTCGTGCCGATCATGATGCGCTAGAGTCCCGCGTAACAGGCGGTGGTTTGTTCCATGTAAGATAGCGACAGCGCAGCTTGGCGTCAGCATGCCGAAGAAACTCTCGCACTACGATCGCTCAGGGCGTGCCCGCATGGTGGATGTCTCCGACAAGGCCGCCACGAAGCGCGAAGCCGAAGCCAGTGGATTTGTCGCAATCTCCGCCGATGTTTTGGCGTCGCTCCCGCAAAATCCCAAAGGCGATCCGCTGGAAGTTGCCAGAATTGCCGGAATCATGGCCGCGAAGCGAACTTCCGATCTGATTCCGATGTGTCATCCTCTTCCGCTTTCGCTCGTTGATGTCGATTTGCGCGTGTGCGAAAATGGCGTCGCTATTACCTCCAAAGTAACCACTACGGCGGAAACTGGCGTGGAGATGGAGGCGTTGACGGCGGTCAGCGTATCCGCCCTGACGCTCTATGACATGCTCAAAGCTGCCGACAAAGGAATCGAAATCCGGGAAATCGCATTGGAGCGCAAAAGCGGAGGAAAGAGCGGCGAATATCGGCGCAGCAAATAGCACCGCCGAACGAATCCATGGCTGACAACGTCAAACTGCTGGTGGTGGATGACAATCCGATGGTGCTGTCGATGCTGCAGCAGGCGTTGACCTCGCTCGCGAAGGTCACGACTGCGACGGACGCCGCCGACGCGCTGCTGAAAGCCGTGGACGACGCTCCCGATCTGCTTGTCTGCGACTATCGGATGCCAGGAATGGATGGGCGCCAGCTCGTCGAGAAGCTGAAAAGCCGGCCTGCCACTGCTAATTTTTCTACGGTGTTGATGGCGAGCAAGTCTGACATCGCCGAGCGTCTTTCGCCGCAGGATGCGGCAGACGACTACCTCGAGAAACCATTCTTTCTGAAGGATGCGACCCGCCGCGTGAAGCGCATGATCGACCGCATCGCTCTTGAGAAAATGGCGAAGACCGCTCCTTCGGACGGAGTCGTGCGCGGGAGTCTCGCACAGATGAATGTGATCGACTTGATGCAATCGCTCGAGATGGGTCGAAAGAGCTGCCAGCTCTCGTTGAGCAACGACGGTGACAAATGTGAAGTCTTTTTTGCCGAAGGCCAGGTGAAGCACGCGACCTATGGATCGCTCGTCGGCGATGCAGCTGTTTTCAAAGTTCTGCGTTGGACCGGCGGGAGCTTCCAACTCGATTTCGAAGGCAAGACGGACAAGGAAACGACACAACTCAACACCCAAGGGCTTCTGATGGAAGGGCTGCGATTGCTCGACGAGTCCTCGCGTGACGGCGGCGGGGAACCTGAGCCTGCACCCACTGCCGCGGCGGAAGCGGCTGCCCGCAACCGTTCCAAACCCCGCTCCAGCCGCCCGCAGAGGGGACGATGAAGAAGATGTCCTCCTCGACGGCTAAATCCACCTCCGTTCGCACGGCGGCTGTTGTGACGGTGAGTGATTCCTGCTCTCGCGGCGAACGAGAAGACCGCTCAGGGCCAGCCGTTGCGCAACTTCTAGAGAACAACCACTTCTCGATCTCGAAGCGCCATGTTGTTTCGGATGATCCCGTCCAGCTTCAGAATCTGCTGATCCTGCTCGCGCGCGAAGTGAGACTCGTCGTCACAACTGGTGGTACTGGGATCGCCTCGCGGGACATCACCCCAGAAGCTACAGCAGCTGTCTGCGAGCGCCTTTTAGACGGGGTGGCAGAGCGCATGCGCAGCGAGGGCATGAAGAAGACGCCGCTCGCAGCTCTGAGTCGGGGAGTTTGTGGAACACGAGGAGTTTGCCTGATCTTGAATCTGCCCGGAAGTCCCGCAGGCGCCGTCGAGTCTCTCGAAGCCGTTTTGGATCTGCTGCCGCACGCGCTCGATCTGCTTGGCGGGAAGACGGATCACAGCTAAGTTTTCCCGGCCGGCTATGCGCTAGTGCGCAACGCCAACTTTTCCGGGGCCTACAATCGCGTGTCCGGGAAACACGTTGGGAACCATCTTTCCGTCATCAATCAACAGCTTCCCGCCGACGAGTAAATTCCGTACGCCAACACTGGGTTCCATCGGTTTTTCGAATGTCGAACGGTCACTGATGGTTTGGGGATCGAAGACGACGATGTCGGCATCAGCACCTTCCTGGAGCCGTCCTTTTCGACGAGCTGCTGGAGTGGAGCGCTCCAGCATTTGCGCCGGCATCAGCGTCATTTTGCGAAGAGCCTCCATCAGGGTCAGGGTCTTCTTTTCCCGAACGTACTGGGCCAGTACGCGCGAGAAAGTGCCGGCGTTGCGCGGATGTCCTTCAAGGCCGTCGCTGGCGATCATGATGATCGGATTCGGAATAACAGCGTCGACGACCTCCTGCGTGTTCGCGTAGATCAGAATCATCTGCTGTTTGCTGGAATTATGCAGTGCGTCAAAGCGTTCCTTGGTCAGCCGTTCTCCGGTATCGGGAAGCGCCAAACTGCCATAGTCGACGCTAAGCCTTTGTTGCCAGCCCGGATTGAAGAGCGCTGAATTGATGGCCGTCATGCCCGCGATGTAGGGATAGGCCTCTGTCGTCACGTCGAGACCCCGCGCGCGAGCCCCTTCGATCAAAGAAATGCACTCCAGCGAGTCGACAAGGCAGGTGCTGTTGATGTGAACGATATGAAGCGGCGCTCCCGTAATGGCGGCTGCCCCGATCACTTCCTCGACGGACTCAAAGTCTGAGCCGGGCTCAACATGTCCGGCGCTGCGCATGTGGGTATATACCGGCAATTTGCGTTCGGCGGCGACGCGGAACATATCGATGACTTCAAGTCGTGTCGCCGCGGGGGCGTACTGAATTCCCATCCCGATTCCGAGGGCCCCGGCATCCAGTTCCTCCCGGAGCCTCTGCTGAATCTGCCGTATCTGTTCTGGTGTGGCCGGAGTGTCGGTGGCCGGGCCGCTTTTCGGCAAGATCGTGTCGTCCGGTAGAGGAGTTCCGAAAACGAGCGCACGAGCGGACAAATGACTGGCCGTCGTGCCGTAGTGGATCAGCGAGTGGCCCTCCTTGGATTTGAGGAAACTCGCGACATTGGCGGCGCCGATTTCCATCTCAAGCGCAGTGGTAACTCCGTCGAAGGCCTTGACACGCTGGCTGGCGAGGTCCTGCGCATGTTGGTGAACGTCGATAAATCCAGGTGCGACGACGAGGCCGGCTGCATGAATGAATTGCGAGATCCTTTGAGCGGCGTGTCCGAAATTTTCGCGATGTCGACCATCGCGGATCCCGACGTTGCGAACGGCATCGAGCCCGGTTTCCGGGTCCATGACTCGGCCGCCCTCGATTACGAGATCGTATTGTTGAGCTGAGAGAAACGAACAGGCGAGGAGCAAACTGACGAGCAAGATAGTTTTCATTTCGAGGCCCCGGCGATGATAGCAGGCATATTTTCGCTCCGAACGTCCTACATACTACCCGGGGCCGATCTCAAGCGACCTGCGGACTGACACCTCGATTGTCATCACGTACACTTACGGGTTGCTTTGAAGACCATCGGACACATTTTCGCGCGCTATACCGTCTGGATTCTCGGCATGATGAAACTGCTGGGGATCTGGGGAGTGTTTGTGATCGCGTTCGCCGACAGCGCGCTGATCGGGATGCCCGTGGATTTTATCGTGGCGACCTACGTCTATCAGGACCGCAAGAGAATCCTGCTATACGTTGCGATAGCCGCACTGGGCTCGGCGCTAGGGAGCATACCGCTCTACCTGATCGGATATGCGGGCGGCGAAAAGGTTCTGCGCAAGCGGATATCAGAAGAGCGCTTCCTGAAGATTCACCGGTCATTCGAGAAGCATGAATTCTGGGCGCTCATGTTTCCAGGAATGCTGCCGCCACCCCTGCCGTTCAAGATCTTCGTCCTGGGCGCGGCCGTGTTTGAAATGAAGTTCCGAGATTTTCTGGTGGCGATTTTCGCCGGAAGGTGTGTGCGATTTTTGACCCTGTCTCTGCTCGTTCTCTACTTCGGACCGCAAATCGTGGGTCTTTTCGGCGGGGTGGTCAAGCAGCACTGGATCTTGATCTTGGCCGTGGTCGGCGCGGGCTTTTGTGTCTGGTTCCTGGTCTATCAGATCAAGAAAGTCCGGCTTGGAGAATCAGGAACCTCAGCCCTGAAGACGAAGCTTCGCCCACTAGCCGGAGCACGTTACTCACACTCTTGATTCAACTAGGCCGCAGCGGTGTGGTCGTCGGAATGATTCATGCGGCCAGAGAGAGCGTGCAACAACACTGGCGTGCCGAACATCGCGAGCGAGAAGAACAGATCGCTTTCGAGCGTGCCGCGGAAGAACGGGATTCCCGCAGTGTAGGACATCATGAGCCCGCTGAATCCGCGAGGATACATTTGAGGGAACGCGGCCCAGACAGCGAAGTTGCTGATCAGGAAAAATGAAATCGAACTGGCCAGCGCGGCGCCAATCACGCGCAGAACGCCAGATTTCTCGCGGAGGAATGTAGGATCCGAGCAACACAATCGCAGCGTACCATGCCCACGTGACCAGCGAGTCCCAGGAGAGGACGTAGGAGTAAACGAACTTGGTCAGGATCACGTCCGTCGCCGCGAACAGGACAACCGGAATCCACAACTGACGCCGCGAACCACGCGCTCCAAAGAACAGAAGCGAGGCTGCCAAAGGCGTGAAGTGCCACGCGTGAGGCAGGAAGTTCAAAGGCCCTGCAAAGGGAAGGAAACCGAACCGCGATAGCCAGCAGCACAAATAAATAGGGAAGCATGAGGCACTCCTGAGACGAATCACTATTCTGGGCGTTGTTGAGCCGTGGCGTCAAGGGACAGGGCAAAATGTTACAAGCGCTTGACTTCGACCGGGCCGCCAAAACGCTAGGTTATTGCGGCTCAGGCGTGACCACTTCCTTGCCGTCCGGGCCAGTCACGTCGCCAACGACATTCAAATTCTTGTCCAATTTGACGGCAACGCCAAGAACGCGTCGCTGGCCGCCCCTGTTGAGCGCGGTTGGAACCCGGACAAAGCGCAAATCCTGAAAGCGGACGATGTATCCGTCTTGAGGCGGGCGCCAGAACCTCCGTTTCGGTCACCGGATACTTCGCCCAATCCAAGAACACCCTTCCCAAGTAGGACTTCTTCGCGGCGAGCGTGATCGCCGTTTCTTGAGGCTTGTAGCGAATGTCGAGTCGCCCCTCGGGATCCACCTCGGGACCCAGCGAGTCTACCGACGCCAGCGCAAAGAATGAGGAAGTCTCTACGACTCCATCCCATTGAAAGGGATTGACCCAGTGAGGATAGGCGGAGACGCGCACTGGGTCGGCATCGTTATAAGTACGCGCTTCCAGGGCATTCACTGCCCGGCGATGTTCGAAGTCCCGAAATCCCCATAGCAAGACGACTCCGATCAGCGCGAGTGTGGCGGCAATCCGCCCTCGTGGAAGCTGTTCGACGGGCTCCGATCTCCCTGTCGACCAAGGAAAACAGCGCCGGAAGTACAAGACCCAGCACGAAGAACGCCAAGTATGATGGGCTCGAATATGAAGACGATGTCCCACGAATACCACTTCTCCGAAAATGGCCAGAATGGCCTCACTCCGTAGTTGTTCGTGAAATCGAGAAGAATGTGACTCAGTCCGGCGAGGCAAGCGTAAAGAAAGAGAAGCCCCCATCGCGGAGGCAGATTGGGATTGTTCGTCTTCCGTCCCCGCAAACGCCAAATAAGATAGACGAATCCGACCACCGCGCATTGCGTCGAGTGGCACCCCGACGAACGAGTGAGTGAATCCTCGATGGTGAGCAAATGCAAACGCGGAACCGCGGATACGACCCAGCACGTCGAGATCCGGCGCCTCGGCTGCCAGCGTGAGCGTGAATGTGGCGAGAGCGGTTTTGCGATTAAGTCCGGCACGTCCCATGCACGCGCCGGTGAGAAAGTGGGTTATCGGTTCCAAGAGATGATGTCCATTCTAAGTGGGCCGACTTCGTTTCAACAGTGCCGCGCGGATCTGACGCTCTTACTTGGCCGGAGCCAGCAGCGTGAGAGCGTTCGGGACAATCGTAAGCTTGGCAGGCAACGTTCCAATGAGTTCGCCATCTGCCTCCACGTAAATCTTCCGCTGATGCGATGTTCCTTCCGCGTAATCGCAGGAAACTCTGGTCGCCGATGCAAGCTCAATTCCCGGGATAGACCATGAACCTCCCAGAAGGCATCTTGTTACGTATGCCAGATAGGCAAGCCGGCTGCCCGTATGGCAGAGGATCAAACGCATGTCGTCACGATCAATCGACGCACCGGGGGCGAATTCCCGAATCACTCCGCCAAACTGTCGAATTCGCACCGCAAGTAGCTCGGTCACCATCGCCCTCTTGGTCGCGCCGGACTCAGATTCAGAATACTCAACGCCAAACCATGTCATGGCATACGTGAACCAAAGATGCCACGCCTTGGCATAGTAGGCCGCCATGCCTAACTTCTGTTTCACACCACTCTGCAACTTATAGAAAAGGTGTGCGTCGACGCCGATCCCCGCCGTGATGACAAAGTAGAGAGTTCGTTCAACCCCCTTCATGTCTGGGCAGGTTACGCTGGCCCAGTGCAACCCGGCGCGTGCGCCCTTGAAGAGCTGCCTCCGCCGCTGCCGGTGCATGAATTGGAATGCCAAGGTCATGCGCGAGAGCGTTGGCTGTTCCCATGGGGAGAACTGCGAGGGCTGTCGAAGTGTTGGCCAGGACTTGAACAATGTTGTGGACCGTCCCATCGCCGCCGCACGCAAAGATCGTGTCGCATCCGCTGGCGATGAATCGACGCGCTTCCTCGTCCGCTTGTTCTGGAGAGCTTGTGGGAACCAGTTGAGCGTCGACGCCACCGCGCTGCAGGACTTCAAGGGCAGCTTGCAACTCGCGCTGGCGTTGCTTGCTTCCGCCGGAATCGGGATTGTAAAGCAGGGCAGCTTTGCGCATACGGTGGTCGAACGCCGGTTTGCAGTAGCGGAGAGTTGAAGGTGGATTGTACCTGAGCCCGAGTAGGTTCAGGCCGGTTCAGCGAGAGCCCCACTCCCACATGCCGAACATTGCCTTCTGCGGCAGGGCATGACCCGCTTGCCGTGCCAGCATGGCAATCTGTCCGCGGTGATGAGCATCATGGGCGATGAGATATCCGACAAAACTGGCGACATCAGGACGGAAATTCTTGATTCGTCCATCGCTCTCCAGTGCGCGCCGGATCAGTGGATTGAGAGCTTTGCGACTGGCTTCCAGCCCGCGCACGGCCTGCAGCCGGAGTTACGCTCGCGCGATCGAGTTGCTCGGGAATTTCATCGGCCTTGGCGGCCTTCAGCCACATCACTCGCACATTATGCATATGCGCCACGATGGCTGCGATCGTCCGGCCTTTGCCATCGGGCGCTTTCGCGGTCCAGGCTTCTGCGGGGAGATTCTCGATCATGTAGAGATTGATGCGGTCGTTAATGTCGAAAGCGTTCAACAACGCGGCTGGAAGGCGGTTGATAAACGGCTCGGAAACAGGGTTGGCAACGCGTGTCTTTGGCATCGGTATGTCCGCGCTCTTCGCTTGGCAGAGGTTTCAATTTGTCATAAGCTTGGCGCACCTGCAAGGGGCGTATCTCCGTCGCATTGGTAACTGGGGCTCGAACTGACAATGAATGCTAAGGAGGACCAGATGAAGATTCTGGCTCGGATGCTTTGCGTCGTTTCTCTGTGTCTTGTCGCTGCAGCCCAAGATCATTCCGCGCACGTACAGACTCATCCGGTCACGCTGGTCAGCGGCCTTGGAGATCTTCACCATCCTGTCTCTACCCGTAACCTGGAGGCGCAGAAATTCTTCGATCAAGGCCTGCGCTATATCTACGCGTTTAACCACGATGAGGCTGCGCGCTCGTTTCAGCACGCTTCCGAACTCGACCCGAAACTCGCGATGGCGTACTGGGGAGTCGCAGAAGCGGTGGGCCCGAACTACAACGATCCCGCCGATCCTGACCGTTTCAAGCATGCACATGATGCCGTCCAGAAGGCCTCGGATCTTTCCGGCAACGCCTCGCCCAGCGAACAGGCCTACATTCAGGCGATGGCGAAAAGATTTCCGGCGGATCCAAATGCCGACTTGCACAAAGCCGCGGAGGAATATCGCGACGCGATGCGGCAGGTCGCCAAAGACTATCCAGACGATCTGGATGCCGCGACGTTATTCGCTGAGGCAGGGATGAACTTGCATCCCTGGGGCCTATGGCATCAGGACGGCACGCCGGAAGCGGGAACCGAAGAGATCGTTGCGACTCTGGAATCGGTGATCAAGCGAGACCCCAATCATCTGGGCGCAGTCCATTACTACATTCATGCGGTCGAGGCTTCGAACAATCCCGAGCGCGCGCTGGCGGGCGCCAACAAGCTTGCAGCGATGGCGCCAGGAGCTGGACACATCGTGCACATGCCTGCGCACATTTACATACGAACCGGCGACTACGAAGCGGCAGTGAAGACCAACGAGCAGGCCGCCGAAGTCGATCGAGCGTACATCCAAGCAGAGCGGCGCGCAGGGGATTTACCCGATGATGTACTACAGCCATAACCTGCACTTTGTGGCGGTCTGCGGCGCCATGAATGGCCGTTATGCCGAAGCGCGGAAGAATGCGGACCTGCTGGCGGCGAACGTCGGCCCGCACGTGAAAGAAATGCCGCCGCTCGAAGGCTTCATGACGATCCCGATGGCGGTGGAAATTCGCTTCCATCATTGGAGTGAAATTCTGAAAATGCCGGCGCCCGATCCCGCGATGAAGACGACCACGGTGTTCTGGCACTTCGGGCGGGGAATGGCGTTGGCTGGCACTGGCAAACTCACGCGATGCCGAAGCGGAATACAAATTTGTCTCCGATGCGGAGGCAGCAACGCCCGCCCGATGCAATCTTTCAGATGCCCGATCAACAACAAGACGAAAGACATCCTGAAAATTGCCGAGGATGTGCTGGGCGCAAAAATCGCGATGGCGAAGAAAGACTCCGCGAACGCGATCTCGCAGCTGCGCGATGCTGTCGCCATCCAGGACAAGCTTAACTATGGAGAGCCACCTGACTGGTTTTATCCGGTGAGAGAGTCGCTGGGAGCGCGCTTGCTGATCTCCGGCGACGCCGCTGGCGCAGAGAAAGTATTCCGTGAAGATCTGGAGCGCAATCCGCGAAATCCGCGCTCGCTCTTCGGACTTCATCAGGCTCTGCTGGCGACAGAAACGCGAGTACGACGCGGGGTTCGTGCAGAAACAATTTGACGCCGCATGGAAAGGCGGCGCCGCAGGCCTAAGTCGATGATCTGGTGTAAGGCTAAGCTGCCTGCGGAGCCGAGCGGCCGGTTCATCTCGGGCGTACACGGCTTTCTGGTCTGACTTGTCATTCCGAGCGGGGCGAGGAGACTGCCTTTGCGGCTGGAAACGCCGTTGCGTTTTTCCACTCGCCTCGCGCACCCTTTCGCCCGCAATATAATCTTCCTCGATGCCTGCCGTAAAAGATCCCGAAAAAAAGATCGACGCCGCTGCGCGAAAAAATTCGCCACCACGAATATCTCTACTTCGTGCTCGACAATCCTGAGATCTCCGATCTCGACTTCGACAAGTTGATGAAGCAATTGAAGGATCTCGAGGCTGAAAATCCTTCTCTCGTCACGCCGGATTCTCCATCGCAGCGCGTCGGCGGCAAGCCGCGCGAAGGCTTCGTCAAGGTCCGCCACTCGTCGCCCATGTTGTCGCTCGACAACACTTATAACGAGGACGAACTGCGCGATTGGGAGCGCCGGGTCCACGAACTCAGCGGGCGCAAAGACGTCGACTACGTCTGCGAACTGAAACTCGACGGCATGTCGCTGGCGCTGGTGTATGAAGACGGCAGCGCTGGCGCGCGGAGTCACTCGCGGAGACGGCTCCGTCGGCGAAGACGTCACGCTCAACATTCGCACGGTGCGCTCAATTCCTCTGTCTATCGATAAAGGAAAGCTCAAGAAAGCGGGCATGCCGGCCAACTTCGAGGTGCGCGGCGAATTGCTGATGCCCACGGCGTCGTTCAAGAAAGTGAACGAAGAGCGCGAACGCAAAGGGCTGCCGACGTTTGCCAACCCCCGCAATTTCACCGCCGGCACGGTCCGGCAGCTCGATGCGAATATCACCGCAGAGCGCCGCATGGATTTTTTCCCCTACATCCTGCTCGAAAACGGCCGAACCTATTTCGATCGCCATTCGAAGACTCTGGATGCGCTCGAGACTGCAGGATTCAAGGTCAACCGTAACCGGCAACTCGTCCACTCCATGGACGAAGTCTGGGCCTTCATTCAGCACTGGGAAGGGAAGCGCGACTCGCTGCCCTACGAAATCGATGGCATCGTGGTCAAAGTCGATCGCACCGCCCTCCAAGATGAACTGGGCTTCACCGGCAAAGCTCCACGTTGGGCAATCGCCTACAAGTATGCGGCGCGTGGAGGAATCACCAAGCTGGAAGACATCCGGGTGCAAGTGGGGCGGACTGGAAAGCTCACTCCGGTAGCCATGCTCGCCCCGGTTGCAATCGGCGGAACCACCGTCCGCAACGCCACCTTGCACAACATGGACGAGATCGAGCGCCTTGGCGTCAAGATCGGCGATTAGGTGCAAGTGGAGCGCGGCGGTGATGTGATCCCGAAAGTGGCGAAGGTGATCGACGACAAAGATCACCCGCGCGGGACAGAAGAGTTCGTCATGCCCGAGAAGTGTCCGGTGTGCGGAACGAAGGTCGTCCGCACCGAAGGAGAAGTCGACTACCGCTGCGTCAACGCCAACTGCCCCGCGAAACTACTTGGAACGATCCTGCATTTCGCGTCGCGCGGTGTGATGAACATCGATGGAATGGGCGAGTCGCTCGTGACTCAATTGATCGAGAAAGGGCTGGTGAAAAACGTTGCCGATATTTACGACCTGAGCAAGAAAGATCTGCTCAGCCTCGAGCGCTTTGCCGACAAGTCGGCGCAAAACATTCTCGACGAAATTGAAAATTCGAAGAAGTTGCCGCTGGAACGCGTCATCTACGGCTTAGGCATCCGCATGGTCGGCGAACGTACCGCGCAATTCCTGGCCGAGCATTTCGGATCGATGGAGGCTCTGGCATCAGCGCCAGCGTGGAAGAATTGCAGAACGTCGATGAAGTCGGCCCGCGCATCGCCGAGAGCATCGCGGAATTTTTCAGCATCGCCGCGAATCGCAAATTGATCGAGCGCCTTGGCGGCGCGGGGCTGGCATTCAAAGGCCAGAAGAAAGAGCGCGGCACGAAGCTCGCGGGAAAGACATTCGTGCTGACGGGAACTCTCGCGCATTTCACCCGCGACGAAGCCAAGAAAATGATCGAGGACGCCGGCGGAAGGTGGCTGGCTCGGTCAGCAAAAAGACGGATTATGTCGTGGCCGGCTCAGACGCTGGCTCGAAGCTCGACAAAGCGAAAGAGTTGGGCGTGCCGGTGATCGACGAAAAAGAAATGGAAAAACTAGCGAACCGGTTGACCGGAGCCGGTGACCCGCAGTCTATCTCTAACGCTGTTTCCATCGCGGCATGCATCCTCTTCCACGTCACATCGAGCGTCTCCGGCAAAATCCTCGTCTCCCCGACCACCGAAACGAAGTTTGCGTCCGCCACCCAGCGCGGCAGCACGTGCATGTGGATGTGCCCAGCGATTCCCGCGCCCGCGGCCTTTCCAATATTCATCCCCAGATTGATCCCGTCCGGACGGTACAGCTCTCGCAGTACCGACTCCATCCGCTGCGACAGGTCGATCATTTCGTGGGCTGCGTCCCCCGGCAGCTTCCGCAGTTCGTCCAAGTGCGCGTAAGGCACGACCATCACATGCCCCGGCGTGTATGGATACGCATTGAGAATGACGAAGCAATGCTCGCCGCGATACACGATGCCAGGTTTTGGCGTCGTCTTTTTCCTTCGGCGCCTCGCAGAACACGCATCCGCCGCTCGTTTCCGTGGACGAAACGTACGCATATCTCCACGGCGTCCATAGGTAATCCATAGCACGGCAGGTTAGCAGAAGCCGCAGATCGGGGAAACTCGGACACCGGGATTCGCCCAAAATGCCTGTCGCCCTGAGCTACAGAGATGCCCGGATACTAGCAAATTCCTCCCTGCGGTCGGAATGACAACGTTTTTTTGGTATCACACGCAGTCAAATTCTTCGGACCGTGGCAGTCGGAATGACAACTTTTTTCGTATCGAATTTCGTATCAAACGAAGAAGCACAACTCTTCGCCGCGTGTATTTTGACCGGAAATCTTCCGAAATTCCGTCTCCTCGAAAGCGCCACTTCCGCAATCTCTCGTCCGATTGAAACACTCCTGTAACATGCGCGGGATTTGCGTTTGACACTCTTCGCGCACGATTGCTATAGTCGAAGAGTTCCCATTGGACGCGGGTTCTCTGTAATACGTCCGACAGCTGGGATTGTCCAAGCTCACTCGCCAGGGTGGGCCCACTACAACCAAACGACTCATCCAGCAGTCCGCAGCGCAGTTCCCGCATCCGATCATCAGAGAGGCATAACCTTGTTCGACGAAACCACCGTCCCCCATTCCGACTCTAACTCCTCCGTTGCGACAGAAGCCGAACCGACGGCGACTGAACAACTCGAACCCACTTCAACCGACACCATGCACGCGTCCTCCGAAGAGGCCGGCTCCGCCGCGGACGACAAAAACGCCGCTGGCGAAGATTTCGCCTCCGCGCTTGAGACGTTCACCACCGAAGCCGAAGAGGCGGTCAGCGAAGACCGCGTCATCAAGGGCACGGTGCTCAAGCTCACCGCCACGCACGTGGTCGTCGATATCGGCGCGAAGTCGGAAGGCATGCTCGCGCTGTCGGAAGTGCTCGACCACGAGGGCAAGCCCAAGTTCAAGCCCGGCGATGAGATCGACGTCATGCGCGACAAGGGCGAAGCCGAGGAAGGATATGTCCGGCTCTCGCACCAGAAGGCGCAGCGCATCCACGCGTGGGAAGAAATCGAGAAAGCGTACAACGAGAAGAAGCCGATCAATGCGATCGTGATCGACCGCATCAAGGGCGGTCTCACGGTCGACATTCACGGCGCTCACGCCTTCCTGCCCGGGTCGCAAGTCGACCTTCGTCCAATCCGCAATCTGGACGGCATGAAGGGGCAGACGATCGAAGTCGCCGTCATCAAGCTGAACAAGAAGCGCGGCAACATCGTGGTTTCGCGCAAGGAATTGCTCGAAGGCGAGCAGAACGAGAAGCGCTCGAAGACTCTGGAGCACCTCGAAGAAGGGTCCGTCCTCACCGGCGTGGTGAAGAATCTCACCGAGTACGGCGCGTTCGTCGATCTCGGCGGCCTAGATGGCCTGCTGCACATTACCGACATGTCCTGGGGCCGCCTCACTCACCCCAAAGATCTCGTGAATGTCGGCGACCAGATTCAGGTCAAAGTCCTGAAGTACGACAAAGACAAGCAGCGCGTTTCCCTGGGATTCAAGCAGTTGACGCCCGATCCGTGGCTCGATGCGGAGCACCGCTATCCCGAGGGCGCGCACGTTGGCGGACGCGTGATCAGCGTGACCGACTACGGAGCGTTCGTAGAACTGGAGCAGGGAATTGAAGGCCTTGTTCACGTCAGCGAAATGACTTGGTCGAAGCGCATGAAACATCCGTCGAAGCTGGTGAACGTCGGCGATCAAGTTGAGTGCGTGGTTCTCAACGTGAATCCGACCGAGCGCCGCATTTCGCTCGGCATGCGGCAGCTTGCCTCGAATCCTTGGGACTCTCTGCATGAGAAATTCCCCGTCGGCATGACGGTAGAAGGACGCGTGCGCAATCTGACCGACTTCGGCGCCTTCATCGAAATCGAAGACGGTATCGACGGCCTGGTCCACGTCAGCAATTTGAGCTGGACCAAGCGCGTGAAGCATCCGTCGGAGGTGCTGAAAAAGGGCGATCGCGTGAAGGCGGTTGTTCTGGCCATCGAGCCCGACAAGCGCCGTCTTTCGCTCGGCGTGAAGCAGCTTCAGCCCGACGTATGGGAGTCGTTCTTCGCCTCGCATCACATTGGCGACGTGGTTCACGGCAAGGTTCTGCGTGTGGCAGCGTTTGGAGCGTTTGTCGAAATCGCCGAGGGCGTCGAGGGCTTGTGCCACAAGTCCGAAGCGACCGACGAAAACGGCCAGCCGCTCCATCTTGAACCAGGCTTGGAGCACGACTTCAAGATCATCAAGATGAATCCGGAAGAGAAGAAAGTCGGCCTCAGCATCCGCGCCGTGGGCGAAGAAGCCTCACGCTCCGAGGTCGAAGCCTACAAGCAGCCGGTGTCGAGCACCAGTTCGACCATCGGCACTGATGAAAATGGACAGCCGCTGCATCTTGAGCCGGGCTTGGAGCACGACTTCAAGATCATCAAGATGAATCCGGAAGAGAAAAAGGTCGGCCTCAGCATTCGCGCCGTGGGCGAAGAAGCCTCGCGCTCGGAAGTTGAAGCCTACAAGCAGCCGGTCTCGAGCACCAGTTCGACCATCGGCGAACTGATCTCCTGGAAGCGCGCCAGCAACGAGAATAACTAAGCGATATCCATGTCTGTTTGAGAGCCGCCTCGCGAGGCGGCTCTCGTTTCTTGCGCCTGAACTCAAGCAAGGTGTCATCCTGAGCGGAGCCGCCTTTCAGGCGAAGGGAAGGATCTCGCGCGGACCACTCGACGCTGTTTGGCCCCCGCCTTCGCCCTGGTCTAGAATCGTTAGTTTGCCTGAAGTCATCTCTTCTTATTGAGGTCGATTCCTTTGCCCGAAACTACATACGATATCGCCATCATCGGCAGCGGTCCTGCCGGATACACAGCCGCCATTCGCGCAGGCCAATACGGTCTGAAAACCGCTCTCATTGAAAAAGATGGATACCTTGGCGGCACTTGCCTGCACGTCGGCTGCATCCCGACCAAAGCCTTGTTGTTCAACGCCGAACTTTGGGATCACCTGAAAGAGGCCAAAGAATTCGGCATCGAAGGCGTGGATTCGCGCAAACTCAACTGGGCGGCGATTCAGGATCGAAAGGGAAAGATCGTTGCCAAACACGCCAAAGGCCTCGAATTCCTGATGAAGAAGAATAAGGTCGAGACCGTCAAAGGCTACGGCAAGCTCACCGGACCCGCGCAAAACGGCATTCACACGGTCGAAGTTACAAATGACAACAAGACAACTCATCTCAAAGCGAAGAACGTGATTCTTTCGACCGGCTCTGAAGCTCGCATGCTGCCCGGGCTTGAGGTGAATGACCGTGTGCTGACCAACATCGAAATTCTCAGTCTGAAAGAGATGCCGAAATCGCTGGTGATCGTTGGCGCCGGAGCTGTCGGGGTGGAGTTCGCTTCGATCTACCGTTCGTTCGATTGCGAAGTCACTATCGTAGAAATGCTTCCGCGGCTGGTGCCGGTGGAAGACGAAGAAGTATCGAAGGAACTTGCGCGGGTTTACCGCAAGCGCGGCATCAATTTCCATACGGGCGCAAAAGTCGACAAAGTCGAAAAAACGAAAACGGGCGTCGCCGTTACGATCAGTGTGGACGGCAAACAACAGAAGATTGACGCCGAAAAGATACTGATCGCGGTGGGCCGTAAGCCCCGCACGCAAAACATCGGTCTCGAACGGACCAAAATCAAGCCCGACCGCGAATTCATCAAGACCGACTCGTGGATGCAGACCGCCGAACCTGGCGTCTACGCCATCGGAGACATCGTTCTGGGAACTCCGCAGCTCGCGCATGTCGGAGCCATGGAAGCGCTCGTCGCCGTCGCGAAAATTGCCGGCAAGCCGGGCAAGCCGATCAATCCTGAGCACATTCCGGGCGCGACCTACTGTCATCCGGAAATCGGCAGCGTGGGATTGACCGAAACGAAGGCTCGCGAAGCCGGATACAACGTGAAGGTCGGCAAGTTTCCGTTCACCGCCAACTCGCGCGCCTCGATCGTCGGCCAGCACGAAGGCTTCATCAAGATCGTGTCCGACGCCGACTACGGCGAGATTCTGGGCGTGCACATCATCGGCCCGCAAGCGACAGAGTTGATCGCCGAAGCCGTCGCGGCGATGGAACTCGAAGCGACGGTCGAAGACCTGATGTGGACGATCCACGCGCATCCAACACTGGCCGAAGCCATGCTCGATGCGTCGAATAGCGTCTACGGGATGGCGATCAACGCGTAAGTCACCGACAGGATGGCACGGAGTTACGGAGAAATGCAATAAGTGCGCAAGGATGTTGCTCTCTGTGTCCACCGTGCTCTCGGTGGTGAAATGACTTAGGTGTTATCCGATGTGCGTGCGAAGAGATTTGATCTCCCTCGTCCAACTCGGAACAGTCGACTACGCCACCGGTCTTCGTCTGCAGGAGCGACTCGTCGCCCTGCGGAAAGAAGAAAAGATCGGCGACGTCCTTCTCCTGCTTGGAGCACGATCCGGTCATCACGCTCGGCCGCAACGCGAAAGCTGCAAATGTCATTGCCTCGACCGAGTTTCTGGCGGAGCGAGGAGTTGACGTTGTTCGAATGCGATCGCGGCGGAGACGTTACCTTCCATGGACCAGGCCAGATCGTCGGCTACCCGATTTTCGATCTGCGTGGATTCGTCGCGAGTGCAGGGATGCCCGTCTGCCTTGCGGCAAGACCTTAGGCGTAATCGAATTCGTCCGTCGCCTGGAAGAAGTCCTGATTCGAACCTGCGCCGATTTCGCGATCCCAACCAAGCGCGTCCCCGGGCTCACCGGCGTCTGGACCGACCCAGAAACTCTGTCGAGCAAGTATACTCGCCATCCCGAGCGTGAAGAGAACGGTCCGCCCCCGGCTCGTTCTCTGCAGTCGAGCGAAGCTTGACTGAGTTCGAGCCGAAGCCAAACTCGCCGCCATCGGCGTCCACATCTCCCGCTTCGTCACGTCGCACGGCTTCGCCCTCAACGTGAACACCGACCTGAGCTATTTCAATTTGATTGTTCCTTGCGGGATAACTTCAAAGCCGGTGACTTCCATGCAAAAAGAACTTGGCCGTGAACTCGACCTGAATGCGGTCGCGGAATCGATCTCCCGCAACTTCGGCGTGGTATTCGAAAGCCAGATTCTCTGGGTCGAGACCCTCGACGCGCTTCTGGGACGCACCGTCGGCGTCCCCCTGAAGACTCCCACCGAATTTCTTCGCATGCACGGCAAGGACGACACCGCGAACGTCTAGCGCAAATTTTTGACTTGAGATCCGGCGTTACTCGCCGATTTTCGAGTTCTTCCCTCCTGGACCGGGTCTCGAAAAAACCGTGCCGTGCGCGTAAGCGTCGCCATGAAATCCGTGCGGCCACGTTTTTCCCTCCATACTGACTTCCGCCTTCTGGCGGCCCAGGACCGCGCGTCCGCGCTAGCCCTTCCCCCCACTCTCGCGATACCATCAATGGTTGCGCTTCGCGTCGGTCTTACATGGCAAACAAAAAGTCCAAGTCGAAAGCAAATTCAAACGGCAACCGTCCGCACAACGGATCACGAGCCCGTAAGGCCCACGCTGGAACTGCCCGTTCGGTAAATGCCCGTGTGGGAACGGCCGCTCTCGGCCGTTCCGTTGAGCCCAGCTCGGCAAGCCTCTCCGACCGGAACATCCGCACTTATTCCATCCCTGATTATCGGCTCGAGCATCCCGACTTCACCGTACATCAGTCCATCGAAAAAGATAAAGACGGCACCGAGCATGTTCGGTACGAGGTCGAAGGAGATCTCGACGCGCCCGTACCCCGAATTCGCGACTCCAAATATCTGACGAAGCAGCAAGCGATCGACATTTACCGCTTCATGCTGCTCAATCGCAAAATGGAAGTCGCCCTCGAGAATCTCTACAAGCAGGGTAAAGTCGTGGGCGGAGTTTACTTCGGCCTCGGGCCAGGAGGCCTGTTCCTGCGCCTCGGCATATGCGCTCGACAAAGACGATTGGTTCGCGCCCATGATCCGTAATCAGGGATCGCTCCTCGTTCGCGGCTTCGGCGCCTCCGACACCATGATGCAGTACATGGCCAAAGCGGACTCGCCCACCAAGGGACGCGACGGCACTTCGCACTTCGGCGATATCGAAAAACGCAACATGGTTTCGCCCATCTCCATGCTGGGCGACCTGATTCCAGTTCTTGCAGGCGTGGCTCTCGGAGCGCGTCTGCAAGGACGAAACGTTGCCGTCATGACCTACATCGGGGATGGCGGCCAGTCCACTGGCGTGACGTACGAAGGAATCAACTTCGCAGCCGTTCAAAATCTTGGCCTCGTTCTTTTCGTCGAGAGTAATCTCTGGGCCTACTCCACGCCTTCAGAAATGCAATATCGATGCAAAGATCTCGCCGAACGCGCCATCGGATACGGTATCCCGGGCGTGATTGTCGATGGGACCGACGCCTGCCAGGTTTACGACGCCGCTCACGAAGCCGTTGAACGCGCTCGTCGCGGCGAAGGCCCGACGCTCATCGAAGCCAAAATGATGCGCATGAAGGGCCACGCGATCCACGACGCCGCAGCGTATGTGCCAAAGTCCATGTTCGATTTCTGGAAAAAGCGCGATCCGATCGCCCGCTTTGAAAATTATTTAGTGAAAGACAAGAAGTGGCTGACGCCAAAAGAAAACGAAGCGCTGATCAAAGAAGTAGAAGAAGTAATCGAAGCCGAACGTGAAATCGCCGTGAATTCTCCGATGCCAACACCGGAATCAGCCGAAGGCGGAGTCTTCTGCGAAGATGGTTGCCATGCGATCAAACCGAAATACGGCATGCCAAAAGTAAAGAAGGGAACCAGCGGCTACAAAGCAACCGAAGCCGCGGTGCACTTGAAGTGACGGAGCAGCACGCGATTGCATGGTCACTTGTCACAGACACGTAGCACAAATGTTATGAAATGCTTCTCCTGACATTGTCATCCCGAGCGAAGCAAAACGATGAGCGAAGCGAATCGTTTTGCGCAGTCGAGGGACCTTGTGTTTCGGCAGGGAGCCGGCAAATGCGCGACGAGTACATCTACTACGTGTATATGATGCAAAGTGCCACGAGACGCGCCCTTTACATTGGCATGACGAGCAATCTTCGCAAGCGAGTCTGGCAGCACAAGAACCACATTCGGGATGGCTTCACTGACGACTACAATTGCACGCGCCTGGTGTACTGGGAAAGTTTCGATGACGTAGGAAACGCAATCGACCGCGAGAAGCAACTGAAGCGCTGGCGCCGCGAAAAGAAAATGTGGTTGATCGAACGAAACAACTCCGGTTGGAAGGATTTGGCGGCCGAGTGGTACCAAACACAAGGTCCCTCGACTGCGGTGCTCGTTCACTAGCGTGAACGATCATCCTCGCTCGGGATGACATTTCTGTTTCTCTGTTTAAGAGTTCAGGATCCTGAGCGCGTTGTCATCCCGAGCGGAAGAGAACGATTCGAAGAATCGTTCTGGAAGTCGAGGGACCTGGTGTTTCGGCTATAAGAAAACCGTGATGATTTGAAACCTTGAAACTTTGACACCTGACCCTATGCTCAACTCACCTATCTCGAAGCCATCCGCCAGGGAATCTGGGAAGAAATGGATCGCGACCCTACCGTCTTTTGTTTCGGCGAAGACATCGGCATCTACGGCGGCGCGTTTAAAGTCACCGACGGATTCATTGACCGCTTCGGTCCCGAGCGCGTCATCGACACGCCCATCGCCGAATCTGCCATCGTCGGCGCGGCTTTCGGCGCGTCGCTCACAGGCATGCGCCCTGTCGCGGAATTTCAGTTCATGGATTTCATCGGCTGCGCCTTCAACCAGATCAGCAACATGGTCGCCAAGACCCACTATCTCTGGGGAGCTCCCGCGCCGCTCGTTCTTCGTGGCCCCAGCGGCGGATACGTCCACGGCGGTCCCTTCCACTCCCAGAATCCCGAGATGTGGTTTGTCCACAATCCCGGCCTGAAAGTTATTTGCCCGGCGACTCCCTATGACGCGAAGGGCCTGATCAAAGCGGCTATCCGCGACAACAATCCGTGCATCTTCTTCGAGCACAAATATCTCTACCGGCGGATTAAAGAGGAAGTCCCCGCGGATGATTATGTCGTCCCTATCGGGAAGGCGCGCGTGGCGCGGGAAGGGAATGACCTCAGCATCATTACCTACGCGGCGATGGTGCACACCGCATTGGAAGCTGCGGACATCCTCCGCAAAGAAGGCATCGATCTCGAGATCGTCGATCTGCGCACCGTTTCGCCACTCGACCGCGATGCGATTGCGCAAACGGTGAAGAAGACCAACAAGGTGATCATTCTCCACGAGCACTCCCGCACTGGAGGACTCGCTGGAGAAATCGCCGCCATCATCAACGAAGAAGCTTTCGACGATCTCGACGGCCCGATCGTCCGCATCACTGGCCTCGATTCCGCGATTCCATTCTCCCCTCCGCAGGAGCATCACTACCTGCCGAAAGTGGAAGATGTAGTCCGCGAAGCACGGCGCCTGAAGGCGTATTGAAACTTTATAGTATCGCGAAGCCATGTGGGACAGCCGCGCCCGGCTGTCCGTCGAGCGAAGCTCGAATGAAGTGGCCGATTGCAGATCCGGGGGTGAGCACTGGGCAGGCAGGCAGTTGCCCGTTGCGAGAGCGAGTTACATCCCCACCTGCTCCTCCGTTCCCCATCCGCGACTAGCGCCGCGCCCCGCTGATCTGCCAAAATACCCCCGGAGGCCTCATGGGCAAGATTCTTCTCGGTGCTGTCATCATGCTGATCGTCCTCGCACTCGCAGGGCTCGGCTTCGCGATGCTCGGATTCTTCCCCACCCCCGCCAATGTCGAACCTCCGCATCTGGAGCGTCATCTCGCGATGAGCGCGGTCGACGCGTCGATGGACCGTCACGCGCCCCGTGTCAACAATCCGCTCACTCCAACCGATCCGAACCTTGAAGATGGCATGAAGCTTTACACCATGAATTGCGCCCTCTGCCACGGAGGTCTTGATCGCAAGCCTTCAACCCTGGTCGGATCCTTCTATCCGCCGCCGCCGAATCTCGTCTCCGATCCGCCGGACGATCCCGAGTGGCACATCTTCTACACAATCCGCACTGGCATTCGCTACACCGGCATGCCCGCCTGGGATAAGACCCTCACTCCCGACGAAATGTGGAAGATCACGATGTTCCTCTCTCACATGGACAAGCTTCCCCCAGCCGTTCAGGAATATTGGAAGACCAGTTTCGGAGTCGCTCCCGCTGCCGCTGACGAAAAGAAAGACGACGACAAGAAAGAAGAAAAGCACGATCACCATTAGCTGGACGCTTCACCCGCTATAATATTGGGTTGCGCCCTGGCCCATTTACCGGCTTGCGCGCTTATGGAAGGAATTCATGCCGACAGACATCATCATGCCCCAAATGGGCGAATCCATTGTTGAAGGAACGATTACCAAATGGCTGAAGAAGCCTGGCGACAAAGTCCAGCGCGACGAACCTCTTTTCGAGATTTCGACCGACAAGGTTGACGCCGAAATTCCCGCGCCCGCATCTGGCGTTCTTCAGGAGATCAAGATTGCCGAAGGCACAACGGTGAATGTAAACACCGTTGTCGGAACCATCGCCGCAGATGGCGAAGCCGCCCCCGCGAAGGCTTCCGCGCCTCCAAAATCCGCTACATCCCGCCCCCGCTCCTCCGAAAGGAAGAAAAGAAATCTTCGGCACCATCACCATCTGCTCCGGCCCCGGTCGCTCAGGAAGCCGCCGGCCGCGCAGGAAGAAGATGAGGAAGCTCGCTCCTCTCCGCTGGTCCGCAAAATTGCCCGCGAACACGGTGTCAGTCTTTCTCAAATTTCCGGCACCGGACTCGGCGGCCGCATCACCAAGCAAGACATCATGAACTTCATCGAGAGCCAGGGATCTTCGCAACCGGCTCCCGCTGCTCCATCTGCTCCTGCTCAGCCTGCGGCCGCCGCTCCGGCGCCGCGCCCGGCAACTCCCGCTCCTTATCCGGGCGATGTCGTTCCCATGACGAACATGCGCAAGCTGATCGCGAAGCACATGATCGAATCCCGCCGCACCAGCGCCCACGTTCACTGCATGTACGAAGTCGATTTCACCCGCATCGTGAACCTTCGCGCCAAACATAAGAATGGATTCGAGCAGCGCCACGGTGCTCGTCTCACCTTCATGCCGTTCTTTGTCCGCGCCGCCGTCATGGCCCTTCAGCAGTGGCCCATCATTAATGCCTCGTTGGATGGAGACAACATCCGCTACCACCGCCACATCAACATGGGCATCGCAGTCGCGCTCGACTGGGGACTCATCGTTCCCGTCCTCAAGAATGCCGGTGACCTGAACTTCCTCGGATTGCAGCGCGGCATCACCGATCTCGGCGAACGCGCCCGCACGAAAAAGCTGAAGCCCGATGATGTCGAAGGATCGACCTTTACCGTCACCAACCCCGGTCAGTTCGGAGCGGTCTTCGGTTTGCCCATCATCAATCAGCCGAACTCCGCGATCATGGGCGTTGGCGGCATCACCAAGCAGCCCATGGTCATCACCGACAAAGACGGCACCGACTCCATCGCGATCCGTTCCGTCGTTCATCTCACGCTCGGATACGATCACCGCCTGATCGACGGCGCCGTCGCCGACCAGTTCATGGCTATGGTCAAGAAGAACCTCGAAACCTGGAGCGAAGAAGTCGGATAGAGCGCTTAGTGCCGGGTACGAAACCTTTGTCATCCTGAGCAGAGCGAAGGACCTATGCACCATGCTGGTAAAGGGCCTGACCGGTGCCTTGTTCCCGCTTTTCGCCCACGTCGAGGAATTCATGCATGTCACGACTCCGTCGATAATTTGCGAAATGCCGTTTCGAAATTCCTCCGGCTGAACGATCTCCCTGGACGCGATCGCTTCCGAAATCCCAAGAGCATTTTGAAGAAAGAGCATGGCGGCATCTTTTTTTTCAGCGCCAGTTTTGTTGCCGCACATGCCCTCAATTCCGGCGACAAGAGATGGAATAAAACCGATTCCGCGCAATAACAGATTCACAAAATTCATATTCCTCCTCCTCGTTCCAACAATGATCGACAGCCAAACGCTCAGCTCTTACTTCTCTGCATTCCCCTTTTTGCTCGAATTGTCATGGGCCAGAATCATCGCCTTGATCTGCTCCTGCCCCTCTCGCAAGGCAGCCAATTGAACCTCCGTTCGTATCCGCCCCTCGGTATTGGTCGCCGCGATCTGTTCCAACCGTTGGACCCTCGCCTTCGTCGACTCGATCTCCGTCTCTTGTCGAGCGGCGCTCCTGGCGTCCTGAATCCCTGCCGTCGAGGAACCCAACGGTGTAGCCCGCCGCGTGATTGCTTCCCGTCGTCACCACCATCGTTCCCGAGGCCGCTCCGCTGGCGCACGTCCCGCCCGTCACCAGCGCCGTCTCCGGCGTTCCAGTTCCCGCGACATAAACGTAGTAAGGACGATTCGGATTGTTGCTCGTATCAATTCCCATCGGGCAGGGATTCAAATGAATCGTATTACTGCCCGCCGTCGCCAGACCGTCCGCGGGGGACTGCACCCAGTTCCAACTCGCCGTCACATACCGGACGTTCGCCAGATTATTCGCCGAAAACTGCGTGCCCTCGGGCTGCGCGACGTTTTGATTTGCCACCGGCGCTGTCGATACATTCCCGGTCCCGCCGCCGCTACCGCACGCGCCCCACGTTCCGTTTCCCAGCAAGCAACTTCCCGCAGTCGCTGTCCCGTGCCCAATTCATTCGTCGGCACGACACCCGAAATCAAATCTGCCTTGCTGGCCATAGAAAAATCCACGTATGCTTTCGGAGCGGCCTGCATGGGCGCTGTGGGATTCGACGGCAGCGTGATCGGTCCCGTCATCGTGCCGCCCGGCTGTCGGCAAGTAATTTCCCGCGCCAACATTTGCCAGGCTCTGATCGACATATCCCTTCGTCGCCAGATCCGTTGCATTCGCCGGCGCCGGAACCGCGGGTGAACTCGCAAATGTTTTCGCCCCGCTGATCGTCTCCGCGCCGCCTAGATGGACGACGCTGCTATCGTTCGCCTTCGTCGCCAGTTCGGAATTCACATATTGCATCGACACCGGTTGTGCCGCCGCTCCCGATCCCGGCGTCATCCGCACCGTCGCCAGATCGGCAGGGGATGTTGTCGGCACCACCCACGTCTCGGTCCGCACTTCGCCCGGCCCGAGCTGGTAGACAACGGAGTAATACACGCCCGCCGGAGTCGCTCCCGCATTCGGAACCAGCGCAACGCTGAGCGCTCCATTCGCACCCAGCGTCACGTTGGTTGTCCCCGCCGCCACCGCCGTCCCACCACTCGTCACAAATGCCGGCCATGTGATGATCAAAGTTCCCTGGGCGCCGGTTCCGTCCGCCATGAAGACGGTGTCCGCCACGGTCGTCATCGCTGGAGAAGCCTGCGGATCTGCTCCCCACATCGGAATCCAGAAGCCCGCCGCCGCAATCACCACCGCGATTGCCCAATAAAAAAGCCGCCCCAAAGGGCGGCATCCCGCGTCACTCATAAATTGTCCTCCACCGATCCAAACTCAGATCGGAAGATCAAACCTCAGAAGATCAAACCTCAAAAATCTTGTCATTCCGAACGGCGAAGCCGCGAGGATCTGCTGTTCGCGTGCACAGGCACAAAGCCGAGCCGAAGCGCAGAGCAAAGCCCGCGATCACCAAGCCCCAGCCAGATACCTCTCCACGCTCTCCACATACACCTCGGGAAAATCCGCCACCGGACGCCGCTTCTCAATCAACTGCATCGCCTCTTCCAAATTCCATCCCATTGATCCCAGCACTGCCAGCGCCATCATCGGAGCCCGATGCACTCCCGCGGCGCAATGAATAAAAACCTTTGTGTCCGGAAACTCCAGCGACCGTTCCGCAAACTCAACCCCTCTTCGGAACAAGCCCGGCGGCTTCGCTTCAAAATCGTCATCCGTCGGATTCCACAACACCTCAACTCCATGCAGCACGCCCAGCGGTGTGTCGTCGAACTCAATCTGCATGTCGATGACGTGCGTGATCTTCGCCTTTGCCACCTTCTTCATGTTGTCCGCCGTCCATATGCCGCCGCCCACGGCAATCCGGTCCGTCAACCACGTAATATCCATCCCTCTCCGTTGTACCTTGTTCGCGCAGAATCCCGTTCCCGCCCAATTCTACAAAACTCGAATGCTACAAGCCTCGAGTCCCCAACATATGCTCCCCATGTCCCCTGTGTCCCCTGTGGTGAAAGATCTCTCCGACCACGAGCTCGGAAAGCCAGTGCATCCGGCCCCGAACGGCGTAGCCGCGAGGAACCTGCTGTTCGCATGCATCCCCAAACGCGTACAGCGGATCCCTCAAACTTCGCTAACCTCCAGATCCTCGCCCTTCGCGTCACTACTCTCCGCGTTTTCCGAAACCCGCGCCGGAATCACGACCGTGTCCCCATCGTCTTCACCATCTAACACGATCGGTTGCGTCGGAACTCCCAGCCGGTCCAGCAAAGTCTTTGCCAGCGAATCTTCATCCGCCGTCGCCTCGCTCCCATCCGCAGCCGCCGGATAAATATCCGCCACCTCGAATAAATATTTCACCGGAGGAAGTTGCCCCTTCTCCCCTTCATCGATCACGGCCCCTGCCATCTTCTCGGCGTGCGCCTTCACGATCTTTGCGATGTCCTGCCGCACTTCCGCCGCAGTCTTTTCTTTCCTCGGCCGCGTCGCCCGCTTCTTCTTACCAGCCTTCTTGGCAGCTGGTTTTAGCTTTCTTCGCTTTCTTCTTGGTCATACGCCCCATTACCCGTTCAACGCTGATTTTCTGGATCTTTTCTCCCCAAAAAGCGAAAGGCGCGCTTCGCAGCGCGCCTTCGGTTAGGAGATTTCTTTTTTCTCACTCTCTAAATCCAGAATATCAAATCGACTAGGGCAAAGTGGACATTTTTCAAATTTTATTTTCTCCATCTTCGCAATCACTTACGAGGAATTTGCTCTCCGGACCCCCTTGACAAGATTTTCGCGACATCGACTCCACGCGCTCCAGCAGTCCTACATCGATCAAAATCTCGCTGAGTATGTCCAGCGCGATTGGAGTCAGCCGCCTCACCGTCTTCTCACTGCAATGAAGCAGCCGCGCCGTTGCCCACCGGTCGTGTTCCTGCAGGACATGTCTGGCGATCAGTTGCCTCGAGAATTCGTCCAGCTTCCCCAGGCATGTCTCCATGTCATGCACAAAGATCACGCGATCCTCGAACGTGACCACTGTGTACGAAGTCACCTTGGCCCGAAAAAATTCCCGCCCCAGGATCGACGGCAGCCTTCCCGTTTCTATCGAGTACCGCATGTACCGCCGCAACATCCCTACCGTCCGGGCCCGGTAAATCCTCCGCTCTCGTTCGCAAACGTAAAGTTCGTCGTGATACCGGAACCCACCATAACCCTCTGGATCCCATTCACTCGCATCTCGCGACTCGCTCCGTTTCTGCGCCAGTTTCGGCATCCTCCTCGTTCCAGTTCGATGCGTCAGTTTCCAACTCCGGGTGCCCCAGTTCCGGTCGCCTTTGCCGGGTGGGCGAACTTTCCGCGTCCGTCTCGTCGATGTCCTCCGCTTCTGCCGCGATCCATTCCACGGTATCGCTCATGCCACACCTCCCGCCGATTCAAAGCCAGCCACGCATTCGTCGAGAGCTTCGCACTTCAAATCGTCTACGCTCGTTCTCGTTCGCACCGGCAGTGTGCTTCTCCTCCCCGGCTTTCTCTTCGGTTCCGGCAAGTCGGCCACGGTCGGCTGACATTTGTCGCAGTACACACCCGCTCCGCCCTCCCGTATCCACAATGCCCCGCAGTGTTCGCAATATTTCAGTTCGACGCGCACTTCACTCCCTTTAAGACTGCCTTTCATGAACTCCTCCAAAAAAATAAGAATTAAGAATAAGAATTCCGCCAACCAATCAATCCCGAAGAACGGGAACCTCATCCTGATCGCGCCTTTTGCGACAGGGTGGAGATTTTCTTCCCCGAAAACAAAAGCCCTGCGCATGATTCCCGCAACCGCGGAAACCAAACGCAGGGCTCGTTTCTCTTACGATGACCTGCTTCAGCTATTTACTTGTACGATCGGTACGGACCGTATGGCCGCACCAGCCTTGCGCCCATTTCCCGCACGTACCTTGCGCGAGAAGTGGAGATTTTCACCCAACGTTATCCGATGCCACTGGAATCTTTAGTCCGGCGCCGGTCCCGCACCGCTCTGTTGCCGGAAATACGCTTCTTCGTACCCCGACTTCAACACGCGTCCGTTCTGCATCACCACGCTCAGCTTTCCCGTGAAGCGCAGAGATAACAGCAAACGCTCCATCGATGCCGACAACACTTCGGCCGACTTCACTTTCCGTCGGAACTCCCCGAAGTTCCTTTCATCGTTGAGGTTATCCGGTTGACTTCCCGTTTCGTTTCCCATAGTGCGTTTTAACCCCTACGATGCCGCGATCTTATAGCTGTGAATTTTCTCGGTCAAGGTTGGATGGACATTGCCCGTCTGTGGAAAACTTTCATGCCGTGTCAACGTCTGTCCGGCTCGCTGTCATCGCGAGACGATCAACGCTTTTGGCACCCAACTTGTCCTCGCGTGAAACACCTTGCTGTCAGCCGTTTGCACTCCACATCCCGGTGCTCTACTCCGCCCAACGAACTTCAAAATCAAGCCAAGACAATCTTCGAAAGAACCTCTGGGACCGCATCGAGGCAGGAGCGGTTACGGGGCTCCGTCTCGCCATCTATCGGATTTAAACAGGCCCCACATTTCCAACTTCCTCAACCGGCAAGCCTGGTCTGAGCGCCATGTCTCCCCCTCTTACACCGGGTCCAACGCTGTTGATCGACCGCCATTACAACTCACTCAAGCCCTATCGCAAAGGCGAATTCAATATGTACGCTGTTCTGAAAAACGATACTTGCCTCGTCCGATCCGTCGAACTTGCCATCTCCTTCGCCGCCAACCCCTGACCTCCGGCGACTGAAGTCCGCATCGTGTTCGTCTTTCGTAACATTTTCCGGCTACATGCTCCTCCAGAATTTCTGGCGCGCTAATATCCTCGGGAAATTCCTTCCCCCAGTTTTTAACGTGCATTCGCTGGAGCGCGCGCCGGGTTCGCGAAGAGATCCGGCGCGCGGTTCTTTTGTCCCAGACCCCAGAATTTGTTTGGAAGGAGACTTCTCATGGCTGTGAGGAAGATAGACGTGTCTCTGCCCGATTCGCGCAAGGGCGTTGCGCTGCGAGACGACCCGACGCGTGTGGATCCGAAAAAACTCAAGTTGGGGAAATCGGCGGCGCGGCACGATCCGCGGACGCTGATGCTGCGGCTTACACGACGACGGCCCTGCCGCCTCCGCCGGCAACCTGCGACCTCACGAAAAAAGTGGGCTCGTCGTGGGGCATGATGGAGAACGATCAGATCGGCGACTGCACCTGCGCCGCCGCGGAACACCTGATCATGGAGTGGACGGCGAACGCGGGCAAGAAAATGGTGACGCCATCCGACAAGCAGATTGTCGCCGCCTACTCCGCAATCACCGGGTTACAACCCGACGACCGGAGCGAACGATAACGGCGCGGTCGAGATCGATGTGCTCAATTACTGGCGGCAGACCGGAATCGCAGGACATAAGATCGGCGCCTACGTTGCGCTGGAGCCCTCGAACCACACCCACGTCATGGACGCGGTTTGTATTTTTGAGGGCTGCTACATCGGAATGCAGTTGCCCATCAGCGCGCAGGCGCAGGTGCAGAATCATCAGCCGTGGTCCGTCTCTCCCGGAGGATTGAACGGTGACGGCAAGCCCGGCTCGTGGGGCGGACACGCTGTTCCGGTCGTCGCGTATGACGCTCGCGGCGTAACGGTTGTGACCTGGGGAGCACTACAGGTGATGACGTGGTCGTTCTGGGCTGCCTACTGCGATGAGCCTACGCCATCTTGAGCACCGATTACTTGACGGGAAAGAAGAAGCTCCCGGGGGATTCAGCATGGCACAGTTGGAGGCTGATCTCGCGGACTTGAATAACCGCCTCGCGAGTCGAATGTAGCTAGAGTCGTTGTTTGTCATTCCGAACGGCGAAGCCGTGAGGAATCTACTGTTCGCCTGCTGCGGCAATGCCGTCCCAGGTCAGCGAAGTGACAAGCAGTAAGGCGGTTAGCCTTACTGTGCTGGCAATCCCATCTTCCGCACGATCTCCTGATAACGTGGCTCGGAGTGGAGAAAATCGAACTCCGGCTCGTTCTGCGAAAGATCGGCGTGGCGAGTGCTCGTCGTAGGCTTGCTCGAGCGTCGCAGGGTTTCTTCTTTTTCATGTGCCCGCGCGGCCCCTATGGCCGACCACACGGGCGCAACATAGTGGTTGGAACAGTGGTTTTGTCGCGGCGAAATTGCCATTTAGCCACTGCGAGATACCCTTTCGCGCCTTCGCGCCGGATTAATCGCCTCCGTCGCATTGCCCCACAGCCGAAACGCCTGTTTCATTTCCTCCAGGGCTTCTTTTCCATTCCCGCGAAATGATACGCATCCGAGAGCATCATGTGGTTGGTGCCTCGCCTTAGGATAGCCTGCGTGCGCAGTCGAAGCTCCGTCACAGCGGCGTCGAATTGCCGCAAGCGGAAATCGGTAAATTCCAGCGCCCACGGCCGTGAAAACGGATCGATTTCCGTCCGCGCTTCTGCGCTTCGACCGCTTCTGCATTCCGGTTCATCGCCGCCAGGACGTACAAATAAACGTGGTACGCCTCGGCGTAGTTGGGATTCAACGCAATTGCCTGCAACGATTCGGTCTCCGCTCGTTTCAGGTCCCGCTCGCCGAAAAAATGCCACGCGGCCATGGGTTATTGCGCGTCCGCCAGTTTTTTCATGCAGCGCCAACGCTTTGCGCGCATTCGGATTCCCAGTTGCTGCGGAACAACCCTGGCGGATCTTTTCCTTCGACCGCCCGTCCGCCGTAGTGTCATCCAGCCGCTCCACGCGGCGGCATAGTCCGGCTACAGCCGGATCGCTTGCCGAAAGTAGGCAACACTGGCATCCTCATTCTCGCTGAACCACGAGTAGCGCCCGCGCAGGTACGCATCATGCGCTTCCGGTTTCACATAGCGTTGCGCTGCAGAGGACGAGACGGCAACCCTCACTTCCTTCGCGATAGTTTGCGACAGTTCGGTCGGCAACGCAAGCGCCTCATTTAAATCGCGATCGTAGCTTTCAGCCCAAAGATGCGTTCGTTCGAAGCCTGCACTAGCTGCACCGTCAGATGGACGCGGTTTCCTGAGCGTGTGACCGAGCCTTCAGAATTCCATCGACTCGCAGTTCGTGGGCAATGTCACGAAGGGGCCGGTGGACGCCCTTGTATTGCATGACCGACGTACGCGAGATGACGCGAAGGAAATGATTTCTTGGCCAGGGCCGTGATTAGCTCGTCCGTCATGCCATCGACAAAATAGTCCTGCGCCTTGTGGCCGACAGGTCCTCGAGAGGCAAGACAGCGAGAGATAAGGGATGGAAGCGGCGGCCGGCGCTGAACGTTTCTGATGCGAAAGACTTTGATGCCCAGAGAAATGGCTGCGAGAGTGAAGAGCGAGGGCGAACGCCAGCGATAAACGAGCGAACCTTCTTTTTCTGGCAGGGAAGTCTCGGCCACCGCTGGATTGGAAGGCAATCCAGTTGACGGATCAGCATCCGGCGGGAGTGGAACTGCTGCCGCGGCAGGTTTCGTCCCATTCGGCTTGGCCCACTCGACCGTTCCTACGAAGCGATATCCCCGACCGGTAGGTCTCAATCCACTGACCTTTGCCCGCGGTATCGGAAAGGTTTTCCCGTAACCGCTGCACCGCCGAGTTCAGGCTATGGTCGAAATCGACGAAGGTGCCCTCCGACCAGAGTTGGCTGCGCAACTCTTCCCGGGTGACCAGTTCCCCTTGGCGCTCCATGAGAAGCGCCAGAATACAAAGGCTGCTCTCCTATCTTGATGCGGAGGCCGAACTTGCGCACTTCGCCCGAACGCAGGTTTACTTCGTACGGGCCAAAGCGTGCGACTCC
>CAVYUY010000007.1:0-190590 GCA_963771765.1 uncultured Acidobacteriota bacterium | reverse complement strand
CCTGATGCAACTCATCATCCGGGCAGGCGCCTGGGTCATGACTACCGTAATGGGTGCGAGCGGCGCCGAATCGCTCAATCTCGCCGCCAGCATTTTCATGGGCCAGACCGAAGCCCCGCTGACCATCCGTCCCTTTCTGCCCGAGCTTACGCAGTCCGAATTGATGACGGTAATGACCAGCGGCATGGCACATATCTCTGGCGGAATGATGGCCGGTTATATTCATGTGGGTGGCGCCGATCCCAAGAATCTCCTCACGGCCGTCATCATGACCGCTCCTGGCACGCTTCTCATCGCGAAAATGCTCGTGCCCGAAACCGAAAAGCCCCTGACAGCCGGTCGCGTGCAGATGCCCGCCATGGAGAAAGAATCCAACGTTCTTGGCGCGATTGCGCGGGGCACGGTCGATGGTCTGCATCTGGCACTGAATGTCGGAGCAATGCTCATCACGTTCATTGCACTGCTGGCCCTGCTCAACGCCGTGATGGGCTGGACCCACATTCATATTTCATGGTTCCCCTACAGTTTGCAGCAGGTGCTTGGCTGGGTCTTCGCACCCATAGCCTGGCTGATCGGGGTGCGGTGGCACGATGCTGCTGCGATCGGAAACCTGCTTGGAACGCGCATGGTGATCAATGAGTTCGTCGCCTTCTCGCAACTCGGTCCGATGAAGGGCAACCTGGATCCACGTTCGTTTACGATCGCGACGTTTGCTCTCTGCGGCTTCGCGAACCTCAGTTCAATCGGGATTCAGATTGGTGGCATCGGTGCATTGGCCCCGAATCGCAGAGGCGATCTGGCGCGCCTCGGCTTTCGGGCGATGATCGCCGGTACGATGGCGAACTTGATGTCCGCATCGATCGCAGGCATGTTGCTTTGATTCCACGAAATCTCTACAGCTACGAGGGAAGAACGGTGAAACGCTATTCATTCGCAGTGGGCTGCATTTTAATCGCAGCTTCCTTGAGCCTGACCCAGGTTTGCGCGCAATCCCCACAGCGCGTGATCATTGATACCGATCCGGGTGTCGACGATGCAATGGCGATCCTGCTGGCGCTGAATTCTCCGGAACTGAAAGTAGAAGCTCTCACCGTTGTTCCCGGGAATGTCGATGGCCGTCAAGGGCTGGAAAACGCTCTGAAAATAGCTTCTCTCGCGGGAAGGTGCGACCTTACGATCGCGGCAGGAGCGCAGCGCCCACTCAATCAGAAACTGATCACGGCCCAATACTGGCACGGACCGAACGGCCTCGCGGGCGTCGAGTTGCCTGCGCCGAAATGCAAGGCCGATCCGCGTTTCGGTCCTGATCTCATCGTCGAGTTGGTACACAAGTATCCGCACGAGATCACGTTGATCCCTGTGGGTCCGCTCACAAATATCGCGCTGGCCGTCTCAAAGGATCCTTCGATCGCGACGCTTGTAAAAAACATCATCATCATGGGTGGCTCGATCACCGGAGGCAACGTAAACGGAGCTGCTGAAGCGAACATCTACGGCGATCCGGAAGCCGCGTCCATAGTCTTTAACGCTGGCTGGATGGTCACGATGATCGGTTCCGACGTAGGCGAACGCACGCTGATCACTCGAAAACATATGGCCGAACTGCAGATGCAGCACGGAACAGAAAGTGATTTCGTCTACAAGCTGGCAGATTTCTATGTCACGCGTTCGGAGAAGAGCGGATATCAGGGTGCCGCGATGTACGATCCTTTAGCAGTCGCGACCGCGATCGATCCGTCACTGGTGACGCTGAAAGACATGCATGTCGACGTCGAAACCAAGGGTGAGTTTACGCGGGGCGAAACCGTGGCCAATCGGATGGGCTCCGACGAGAACGATGTGCTGCACGGCGATCACTACGAGATTGACGGTGTGGTCGAACTCAAGCCGAACGCGCGCGTGTGTCTGGCCTCAGATGCGGATCGTTTTCTGAAGATGTTCATCAGCAGGATTAAAGGCAAATAAGTTTTCGAACCCGTTACCCGTTCGAGCGCGCTACCAGCAGAATTGCCAGTGCGTAAAACACAAACATCAGTCCGAGATACAACTTCGCTCGCGACCCTGCCCCGGCAAATTCCTTCCACGCGAAAATCCCCCACAGCGCTCCAACCATGGGCGCGGATTGGCCGATGGCGTACGAAATCGCCACTCCCGTGAAGCTCGCCGCGACGAGGTTGAAAACCATTCCCGTTCCCCAAATCAGTCCGCCCGCCAATCCAAGTAAATGACCCGATGGCGGGCCGCTGAAGAAGGCGCCAAAGCTGACGGGCTCACCGACCAGAGGCTTTTTCATGAAATAGATATTCCAGACGAAGCACGACAGGAGCGCGCCGAGAGTGAGGAACACTGCCACGCTGTACGGGCCCAACGTATTTCCTTGCGTCATCGAACGCGTCACGAAAGGAGCCCAGAGGCCCATGAGCACTCCAGAAACGATGCATACGATGATGCTCTTACGTGAGGCCGATTTGCCGGAAGCCAAGCTGCCAAAGGCTTTGCCATCGAGAACGACAGCGATCAACGCACACGCCACGCCCATTGCCAGAAACAGCGCATTACCCTTGGGTTGAAGAATGTAACTGAGCACGACACCGACCACGAGCGCGATTCCGATCGAGACAGGCAACGCAACCGACAGGCCTGCCATATCTATCGCTGCGACAAGAAGCAGGTTCGCAAGATTAAAAATTGCGCCGCCAATCATCGTCCATACGATGTTCGAGTTGTCGGCGGAGCGGACATTGTTCAGGAAGCTCGAGGAATCGTTTCCCGTGCTGCCCATCGTGAACGCAAAGACGAGGGAGATCAGGAAGATGCCGACGGCGTAATCCCAGTAGAAAAGTTCGAACCGGTAATTCTTGACACCCTTGTAGGTGTTAGCCCACGAACCCCAGCAGATGGCGCTGGTAATCATCATCAACAGCGCAACGGTTAAAGTTGGCGGCGTGAACATGCGTTCTCCTGTGAAAGACGTGTAACTCTACACTTCTTTGGATGTGAGCCACAAGTCAAGTCACGTGACGGTTCTGCTATTCTTGCGCGCGTGCCTCGCACTTTTCTGATCGACACGGACACGGCGTCAGACGATGCCGTGGCCCTCATCATGGCTTTGCGTGCTCCGGACGTGCGCGTCGCTGCCATCACCGTGGTTGCCGGCAACGTAAATGTGCACCAAGCGACGAGAAATGCTCTCTACACCGTCGAACTGTGCGGAGCCAAAGTGCCGGTCTATTCCGGAGCGGAAAAGCCCCTGCTGCGCCCGTACGAGAATGCAACCTGGTTTCACGGTCGCGATGGACTGGGAGATCACAACTATCCTGCGCCGCGTCAGGCGGCGGAGAAGGCCCACGCGGTTGATGCCATCATCGAAACGATTGAGGCCAATCCTGGCTTAGTCTTCGTTACTCTCGGGCCGCTGACAAACGTTGCGCTTGCTCTCTCTCGAAAGCCCGAAATCGCGTCGAAGGTCAGCCGCTGCGTTGTCATGGGCGGAGCGCCATGTTGTGAAGGGAACGTTACACCGGCGGCTGAGTACAACATCTGGGTTGATCCCGAAGCCGCCGGCATCGTCATGCGAAGCGGTCTGCCCATCGAATTGATCGGATGGCATCTGTGCCGAGGGGAGCGGTGCTCGACTGCGAAGGATATCGAGCACGTCGAGGGATTCGAAACTGAACTGGCTCATTTTGCCATCGAGTGCAATAGTCACGCCCGGGTCGCACTGAAAACTCAGACCGGAGAAGATGGAATCTGCCTGCCGGATCCCGTGGCCATGTGCCTGGCGATCGATCCGACGGTCGGGACGAGTTGGAGCGATCACTACGTCGAAGTGGAAACGCAAAGTGAGTTAACTCGGGGAATGACAGTGGTCGACCGCTTGAACGTAGCGGATGACGAACGCAATCGCTCGATGCTGGCAGGCCGCAATCCGTGGTGGCCAAAAAGCCAAGGTTTGTTGGGAAATCGATAATTCGCGATGGAAGCAGGCTCTCTATCGTGCGCTTCGCTGACGTTTCAACCGTTGACTTGCGCGTAGGTGGCGCGACGCAAGAACTCTCCCTGCCCTGCACGTCCAAGAAACTTGTCGCCTTCGACGACGACTCTTCCGCGTGACAGGACAACGTCCGGCATCCCGGTAACCTCAATTCCTTCGAACATCGAATAGTCGACCCGCATATGATGGGTCTTGGCGCTGATCGTGTGTTTTCGCTTCGGATCGAAAATCACGAGATCGGCGTCGCTTCCGACGGCGATCGTTCCTTTGCGAGGGTAAAGTCCGAACAACTTAGCTGGCGTTGTTGAGACCAACTCCACGAATCGGTTTGCGCTGAATCTTCCACTCGCGACGCCACCCGAAAAGATCAAACTCATGCGGTGCTCAACCCCGGGACCACCGTTGGGAATTTTCGTGAAGTCATCGCGGCCCAACTCTTTCTGCTCTTTGAAGCAAAAGGGACAGTGGTCGGTTGACACGACTTGCAGATGATCACGTTTCAATCCGTTCCAGAGTTTTTCCTGATGCCATTTTTCGCGGAGCGGGGGTGTGAATACATATTTCGCTCCCTCAAAACCGGGCGCATCGAAATTCTCAAGCGACAGATACAAATATTGCGGACACGTCTCGGCATAAACCGGGAGTCCGCGGTCACGTGCCTCGCGCACCTTCTCCAGCGCATCGTTGCAACTGAGATGAACGATGTAGATTGGTGCGCCAGCCATTTCCGCCAGAGCGATGGCGCGAGATGTTGCTTCCGCTTCGGCCGTCGTCGGGCGAGTGAGCGCGTGATACTTCGGCGCTTTCTTTCCTTCGGCAAGAGCCTGCTGCACGATCACGTCGATCGCGCTTCCATTCTCAGCGTGCATGCAAACCAAGCCGCCGTTCTTGGATGTCGTTTGCAGGGCCTTGAAAATACTTCCGTCATCGAGCATGAAGACGCCCGGATACGCCATGAACAGCTTGAAGCTTGTCACTCCCTCCTGAACCAGATCGTTCATCTCCGACAGTTGCCCGCCCGATATATCGGTCACGATGCAGTGGAATGCGTAGTCACAAACCGCCTTGTTCGATGCTTTACTCATCCACGTGTCGTAGGCCTGGCGCAGGTTCTGGCCTTTGTACTGAATTGCGAAGTCGATTAACGTAGTCGTTCCACCGAACGCCGCCGCCCGGGTGCCGGTCTCGAAATCATCGGCGCTCGTCGTTCCTCCAAAGGGCATGTCGAGGTGGGTGTGAACGTCAATTCCTCCCGGCATCACGAGCCTGCCGGCTGCATCCAGCACCTTGGAAGTATTTTGTATGGGTAGGTCATCGCCAACCGCGGCGATCTTGCCGTTTGCAATCGCAACATCCGCTTTGTAGGTGTCGGTTGCAGTAACCACTGAACCATTTTTGATAACTGTATCGAAGCTCATGTCACCTCCGTCGCGATCCAGACTGCAAAGAAAACTATGCTACACTGCCGCCCTTTAGTTCTTCACATTCAGTGTTACCGTCTTCCTCGGCGAAAGGGATCTGCCATGCATTTCGGCATCACGCTAAAACCCGATATCTCCGTCGAGCGCATCATTGGCTTAACGCGCCAGGCAGAATCCTCAGGCTTTGACTACGGCTGGATTTTCGATTCCCATGTGCTGTGGAAAGAATGCTATCCGCTGCTTACGTTGTTGGCGGCGAACACGCAACGTATGCGGCTTGGAACGTGCGTGACCAATCCTGCCACTCGCGATCTCACGGTGACGGCAAGTTTATTCGCAACCCTGAATCTGATTTCTGGCGGCCGTATGGAATTAGGCATCGGGCGTGGCGATAGCTCGCGCCGAGTTATGGGAAAGAAGCCGGTGAGTTGGTCTCAACTCGAGGCATCGGTTAAGGAATTTCGCGACCTCACTTCTGGAAAAGAAGTTGAACATGACGGACAACCTACGCGCCTTACTTGGGCCGAGATTCCGCCCCCCGTATGGATCGCGGGCTATGGTCCGAAAGTTCTCCACATGGCCGGACGCGTTGCAGACGGAATCATTCTTCAGTTTGCCGATCCGGCGTTGATTTCCTGGTGCATGGGATTCGTGAAAGAAGGGGCCCGTGCGGCGGGTCGCGATCCCGCACAGATCGAGGTTATGGCTGCCGCTCCGGTTTGGATCTCAAATGATTTGAATATAGCCCGCGAGCGCGTTCGGTGGTTTCCGGCGCTGGTCTCGAACCATGTCATGGATCTCATCCGCCAGTACAAACCGGAAGACCTTCCGCCAGAGTTGACATCGTATGTGCAGGATCGCGGACACTACGATTACAAGCACCACTGCGAAGTCGACAGCGATAATGCGGAATTTGTCTCGGACGAGGTCGTGGACCGGTTTTGTATTCTGGGTCCCGTGGCGGCGCATCACAAGAAGTTAAAGGAACTTGCGGCTGCCGGTGTGACCCAGTTCAATATCTACCTGATGTGCGGCGACGAGGAGCAAAATCTCGACAGCTATCGCACCGAGATATTGCCTGCCTTCCGGAAAGCGGTGACTTTGTAAAGGCGCCAACCGGTGATGTCTTAGACGGCGGTCGCAGCATGTCGTCGTGAACTCATCATTGCGTAGTACGACGCAAATGAAATCGCGAATCCCACGAACCAGGAGTAGTCGTAGAGAGCGCTTACAGCGGGAAAGGCCAGACCCGACAGCGCCGTTCCCGCACCCAACGCCAGCGCGATGATCGCGCGCCAGTTGAAACCTCGAGCGTATTCGTAGAGACCATTCCGAAGATAAAGATCGTCCACCACCAAAACTCTTCGCCGGATGATGAAATAGTCGCAGATCATGATCCCCGCTACCGGTCCAAGAAAGGCCGCATAACCGCCAAGCCATCCGAGAATAAATGTCCGATAGTTCGAAAGCAGTTTCCACGGCATCATGGCAACGCCCATGAAGCACGTCACAATGCCTCCTGTACGGAAACTGATTCCTTGCGGCCAGAGGTTTGAGAAATCGTTTGCCGGGGAAACGACGTTGGCGCCGATATTCACATTCAACGTGGCGAGAAGAATCGCCACCAGCGAGATCACGACGGCCACAGGAGAATGGAAACGGCTAAGGAGTTGGACCGGATCCCAGATCGCTGTTCCATAAATCACGACGGTTGCCGATGTAACGACGATCCCAACGAATGCATACAACGTCATCGTGGTCGGCAAGGCAAGCGCCTGACCGACGATCTGTTCCCGCTGGTTGCGGGCAAAGCGCGTGAAGTCCGGAATGTTGAGAGAAACTGTCGCCCAGAATCCGACAGTCCCGTTCAACGCAGGAATCAGAAACTTCAGGAAATCAGGGAAGTTGCTGAATTTCGAGGGCACGGAGAACATCGGTCCGAAGCCACCCGCCGCATGGTAAGCCCAACCCAAGAGCAACAGTCCAACTCCCAAAAGAACCGGAGCGCTGATGCCTTGCAGCATTCGGATGTACTCAATTCCTTTCAGAACGACGACAAGGTTAATCAACCAGAAAATGAAAAAGCAAACGGCGGGACCGTAAGCAAAATGTTTCCACGAGGGCACAAGGGTTTCAAGCAATGTGCTGATCGCTTCTCCGCCAATCCACGCCTGAATGCCGAACCACCCGCAGGCGACCAGCGCGCGTAATACAGCGGCGACATTCGCTCCCAGAACTCCGAACGATGCCCGTGCCAACACGGGGAAGGGAATTCCATATTTTGCTCCCGGATGAGAGTTGAGGAGCATCGGCGCGAGCACGATGACATTACCGATGAAGATCGTGACGATTGCCTGTTTCCAGTTCATCCCTCCCTGAATCAGGCTCGCAGCCAGCATGTAAGTGAGGATGTTCACTGACATGGAAATCCAGAGGGCTGCGAAGTTGTACGTTCCCCAATGGCGTTGCTGCGCGCTCGCAGGGGCGAGATCGCGGTTGTAGAGCGGGCTGGATTCGATGCGAGATCGGGAAGAGATATCGGAAGTTGTCATCAGTCATTCGACCGGCGTTCGGCGAGAGATGCTCAATCTGGAAACGCCGTGCCGCGGTATGTCAGACCTCACTCAATCTGCTGTGGCAGAATTTGCGCTCTGCGCCGTCAGCGGACTGTAGCTTTCCGGCCTTCGGTCGCGGAAGAACTGCCACACTTTGCGCACTTCCGCGATCATGTCGAGATCGAGATCGGCAACCACGACTTCGTCCTTATCGCGACTCGCTTGGGCGAAAATCTTGCCTCGCGGATTGCAGAAATAGCTCTTGCCGTAGAATTCGCCGATGCTCCAGGGTTTCTCAGTCCCGACGCGGTTGATGGCTCCGACGAAATATCCGTTCGCGACGGCATGAGCCGGTTGCTCGAGTTCCCACAGGTACTCGGATAGTCCCGCGACCGTAGCGGATGGATTGAAGACAATCTCAGCCCCATTCAAGCCCAGTATGCGAGCGCCTTCGGGGAAGTGACGGTCGTAGCAGATGTAAACGCCCACGCGCGCGTACTTGGTTTGAAAGACCGGATATCCGAGATCGCCGGGAGTGAAATAGAATTTCTCCCAAAATCCTGGATGGCAGTGCGGAATGTGATGCTTGCGATATTTGCCCAGGTATCGCCCATCGGCGTCGATCACGGCGGCCGTGTTGAAGTAAACGCCCGGCATATGTTCTTCATACACGGGAACGACGATGACCATCTTGTTTTTGGCGGCGACCTTGCGCATCAATTGCGTCGTTGGGCCATCGGGCACGCGCTCAGTCAACTCATACCATCGCGCATTTTGTTCCGCGCAAAAATACGGGCCGTAGAAAAGCTCTTGCAGGCAGAGAATCTGCACCTTTTTACGTGCAGCCTGCTCGATCAGCTTCATGTGCTTGTCGATCATCGCTTTCCGAATTTGCGGCAGGGGACGATCGGTGCTGAGAGCGTTGCTGGCTTGAATCAGGGCGCAGCGGACATTGCGGGGCATGAGTCCTCCAAAGAATCAATGTCGAGGAACGAAACTATAGCAGAATCGATTGCCCCCGACTCGGCGGCCCGGCTTCTTCCGTTGACACGGAAACGAACGCTGAATAGACTCTGCCTTCACCTCCGAACAAAAGCAAAATCATGGCAAAGCGCCCTCGCATCGCGGTTGTAGGCAGCGCAAACATTGACCTGACGACTTTTACCAATGAGTTTCCCAAGCCAGGGGAAACCATCTTTGGACAGAAATTTGATCTGGGATTTGGAGGCAAAGGCGCCAACCAGGCTGTGGCTGCACGCTTGTGCGGAGCCGAAGTATTCATGGTGGCCCGAGTTGGCAGCGATCTATTCGGTCCGGCGACGATCGAAAATTTTCGAAAACTGGGAATCGATCCCACTCATGTGAAGCAGGTCGAGGGGTTATCGAGCGGAGTCGCTCCGATTTTTGTCGATCCGAGCGGACAAAACCGAATTCTGGTGGTGAAAGGCGCGAACGACGCGTTGAAACCGGCCGACGTCGATGCCGCAGCCGATCTGCTTAAAACTGTCGACTGTATTGTTTTGCAGTTCGAAATCCCCCTCGAAACTGTTTATTACACCGTGGGATTTGCCCGGAAGCATGGGATTCGCTGCATCGTGAACCCTGCGCCGGCGCAGCGCGTCGACATTGCCGCGCTCAAAGACCTCGACTACTTCGTTCCTAACGAGAGTGAAGCGGAAGCAATTGGCGGCTCGCCAGTGAAGTCAGTGGAGGATGCGAAAAGGTGTGCCCAAGCGTTGCTGGCTGGCGGCATTCGTCGCGTGATCATCACACTCGGCGCAAATGGATCTCTTCTTGCGAGCCGCGATGGAAGCGAACAAGTCGCCCCATTTTCAGTGAAAAGCGTCGACAGCACGGGAGCAGGCGACGCTTTCATCGGAAGCTTTGCCGTATTTCTTGGTGAAGGAGTGCCTGAGAAGGAAGCCGTACGCCGAGCAAATCTCTATGCCGGACTCTCTACCGCTGGTATTGGCACGCAGAAGTCGTTCTATGACCGCGCGCGCTTCGACGCGGAGTGGGCTGCGCGATCGTAAGACGTTTGACCCGCAAATGCTGCGATTTCTATTCGCGATTCACGATCCATTCACAATTCACATAACAAGTCACTGACAAAAACGATTTTCGACACCGAGCAGCATTCGACGTCACTTGGCGGACCTTTTTCCACTGCGAAAATTCTTGACTTACCGGCAACGCGCAATTTATAAGCCCAGTCTGTAGTTTCAGGACCTCCCAACTTCATCCTGGAAGGGGGAGGGTCTTTTTCTTTGTGGTGGCGGGGGCGCCGCCGGAAGGGATTCAAAGCGAATGTCGAGGAAGCAAAAGCTTTCTGCCGTGCTTTTCTGTCTGTGGCTTGGTCTGAGCTGTTCGTACGTTTTCGGTCAGGCGACCGGAAGCTTCTCGGGAACTGTCTCAGACAATTCCGGCGCAGTGGTTGCAGGCGCGAAAGTCACCGTCACCGCGCAAGCCACAAATATCTCGCGCGAAGCAGTGACAGATGATACCGGGCACTACCTCGTCCCGCTGCTCGGCGTCGGAGATTTCGCCATTCGTGTGGATGCCTCCAGGATTCAAGGTCGCAGAATCGAGAGGTGTCAGGCTGCAGATCGACGAGCACCGCGAGCTCGACTTTAAATTGGTGCCGGCTTCAGTATCGACCAGCGTAGAAGTAAACGCGACAGAAGTTGCGGTTCAGACCACGAACCCGACGCTCGGACAGGTTATTACGTCGGAAGAAGTAGCCGAACTGCCTCTGAATGGCCGCGACTTTGTTCAGTTAGCAACGCTCACTCCGGGAACGACACAGGAAACGAACCCGGGCAGCTTTTTCAACGGCGGCCCCAGCAGTGAGGTTTCGGCGCGCGGAACCTATTCACTCTCGGTCGGAGGCTCGCGGGCGCAAAGTACAGACTGGTTGCTGGACGGCAACGATAACAATGAATTGACGGCAGGAGGCATCTCGATTCTGCCTTCCATCGATGCGATCGAAGAATTCAAAGTCCTTACCTACAACTACTCGGCGGAATGGGGAACGCGCGCAGGCCCGACGGTCCTGGTAACGACGAAGTCTGGTTCGAACCAGTTTCACGGCTCGGTATTCGAATTTTTCCGAAACACGAAGTTGGACGCGCGCAGTTATTTCGCCGCTTTTCGCGAACAATTTAACCTCAACCAGTTTGGGTTTTCTTTCGGCGGCCCCATCAAGAAAGACAAAACATTTTTCTTTATTGACTATCAGGCGAAGCAGCAGAGGCACGGCATTCCCTTTGTGGGAACGATCCCGACGGATGCGATGAAGGCGGGCGATTTCAGGGGAGATCCGTTTGTCACGTTATTAACAAACCCTTACGCTGTCGCGGGAACCGACGCGCCGAACTTCATGTGCGTTCCCGGCACCGAGACGGCCGCAGTACCGACATCCGAGCCAGTAAATGCCCACGGAGGCCAGGCCATCGGCGTCGGTACCCCATGTAACTACATTCCTTCAGCAGTGGTTAACCCAGTTGGACAAGCGCTGATGAATTTGTATCCGAGCGCAAGCCCGACGTTCACGAATGGACTGAACTATTCGAACGTGCCGGTGAGGAAGCTTAACGAAGGTGAGTTCGATGTTCGCCTAGATCACAATTTTTCCAGCAAAGATTCGCTGTTTGCCCGGTTCAGCTACGATCAAGCAGTCTCGTTCGTGCCCGGCGGGTCCCCGGGTTTCGCCGAACAGAATCCATTCGCCAGCACGCAGAACATCACCAATCACGGCCGGAACGCGACGATCTCCGAAACTCACATCGTCAACTCGAATAACATCAATCAAATCAATTTCGGATTCAATCGAATCTTCAACCACATTCTGTCGGTAGGTACCGGCACCTGCGAAGCGGCGAAGTTAGGCATTCAAGGCGCCGATCTCGGCAGCGCTTGCAGTTCAATCACCGGCTATCCCGGCGAGTCTGAATCAATCGACGAAAGACTGCATCAGTTGCGGATTAAGCTCGATTCAGATGACGAACTACTGGTCGCTGGGCGATCGAGGGTTCGCTCCCTTCCTGGGTGGAACTAATGTCTATTCCTTTTCGGACACATTCGACATGATCCGCGGTAACCACAACATCCGCGTCGGCGTCGGCATCCGCGCGAATCAGATGAACGTGGAAACGAACGGGTTCGGCGATGGTTACATTCTGATGTTCGGCGGATATACCGGTGACTCAGCCGCCGATTTGCTGCTTGGGCAGATCGGAGGCGGCATTCACGACCAGACATTCGTGGGAGCGACGACAGGCCGTCGATGGAAGATGTTTCGCCCGTTCGTGCAGGATGACTGGCGCGTCACGAAGGATTTGACTGTCAACCTCGGCATCGCTTGGGCCTTAGTTACCCCTATTACTGAAGCGGCCGGCAGGCAGGCGAACTTCAATTTCCAGACTGGACAATATCTGGTCGCAGGTTCAAGTCCGCAAGCAAGCTGTGCGATCTGCGTTCACACAAATGGAGATGTTGGAGTTCAGTTCGACAAGACCGCTCTTGAGCCTCGCATCGGCTTTGCGTGGAAAGCTCTTGGGAGTCAAACAACAGTAGTCCGAGGCGGCTACTCCATATTTCACGACTCCGCGTGGAGTCAGGGTGCGCAGGGATTGTGGCAAAATCCGCCCTACTACGCGGAAAGCGACAATTTCAACGGCCTTTGCCCGTTCCAGAGCATCGGCACACCCGGTTGCGGCATTCAAACAGCCTTCCTTCCCTTATTCACTGCGCAACCAGATCCTGCGACCTTCACGGGCACCATCCAATCGCAGAATCTGAATTTCAAACAGGGGATGGTTCAGCAATTCAACCTGAACATCGAACATCAACTGCCTGCGAGCATCGTGTTGACCGCTGGGTACGCGGGCACTCGCAGTACGCACATCCTGGTTGACGGCATTAACGAAAACGTCGGTTCTCCCACCGCATGCGGGGTAGTTTCAGGGTACACGCTGGGTTGCGGAGCGGGGGGCGCCGCGTTTGCCGCTCCGTACGGTCCGTTCACAGTTGTTGCCGCCAACAATGATGTCGGCCGGGCACGGTACGACTCACTGCAAGTCAAGGCCGAAACAAAGAGCGCGCGTCATGGCTTGTACGCGCTTTTGGGTTACACCTGGTCTCGCACCTTCGACTCCGGCTTTCCAGATGGGCTTGGTAGTTTCCCCGGCGCAACCTACTGGCCGCTTCCTGGAAGCCAGAAGTTGGATTGGAGTCTGTCTCAGCTCAACCTCAACAATCAATTCACCGCCAGCGTCCTCTACGATTTGCCTTTCGGAAAGGGGAAGCACTTCGGTAGCACCTGGAACGGCCCTGTCAACGCGGTGCTGGGCAACTGGGAAGTGAATGTGATCGAAAAAGTCACATCCGGATTTCCGCTCTTCGTGGTGGATAGCAGCAATCCGTCGGGTGTGAACTTCATGTGGAATGGGAATGTTCTCGATCGGCCCAATCAAGTAGGAGACCCGAACAAGGCGGGCCCGGTAGCAGGAAATCCGGGATGCACCGCGCCCACAAAGATCCACACGATCGACAACTGGTTCAATCCTTGCGCATTCGTGACTGCTCCCGCTGGAGAGCTCGGGGATGCGGCCCGGGCGCCGATTTCCGGTCCTCGCTTTGTGAACACGGACTTCTCTGCGATCAAGAATTTCATTCTCCCGTTCCGCGAGGGAATGAGCTTGCAATTCCGCGCGGAGTTTTTCAACCTGTTTAATCACGCTCAGTTCTTCCTGCCGGGAGCATCCAGCGGAATGCAGGATATTAACGCTCAGTCTACGTTCGGTTTGATTTACGGAACCGTCAATAACCCACGATTGATTCAATTTGCTTTGAAGCTTAAATTCTAGCTCCTCAGTGAAACTCAATCAGTTTTCGGGCAGATGGGCGCGACGCCCTCTGCCCTTAAATTTTGTACGCGCCACGTCATCGGAGAAAATATGCAATGGGATTTCAGACGGAGTTTGGTGACCCTTCTGCTTGCCGTCGCACTCGCTTTTCCCGCTTTTGCCCAGAGGATCAAAGTTATCGTCGATCAGGATGCTCGAGGTCCAGGAACCAGCGATCAGCAGGCCATCCTCGTGTTTCTTCAGTCGGAGAAGTTCGACGTTTTGGGAATCACCACTGTCAGCGGAGATCAATGGGTCAAAGAAGAGACGCAGCACGTACTCCGCATGTTGGAGATCTCTGATCACGCCGATGTGCCTGTCTACGAGGGCGCGGAGTTCCCGTTGATAAACTCGAAAGAAGAATCCGAACGATGGGAGGCGATGTACGGAAAGTTCGAATACAAAGGTTGCTGGACGGACAAGTTCGAAGCAAACCGCTCCACCGTGTACGACGAGGCCTATCACGCTCCCGACGTCGTTCCTCCCATGAAAGAAGGTCAGCCGCATCTGAAGGCGCATCCCGGTAGTGCCGCTGAGTTCATTGTGCAGATGGTGCACAAGTATCCCGGCGAGGTTGTGCTGTGGGCGGGCGGTCCACTCACTAACTACGCTCTCGCCTTGAAATTGGATCCTTCTGTTGCGACGCTCGCCAAAGAATTTGTTTTGATGGGCGGAGGTCTCTACGCGGACAAAGGCGCGATCGACACGGGCGCCATCGATGCACGCCGCGAATTTAACTGGTGGTTCGATCCCGAGGCTGCGCGGATCGTTCTGCGCGCGCCCTGGAAGAAGATGACGATCACTCCCATCGATATCTCCGTAAGAACGCGCTACACCGAGGAGCGAAAAGCCGCGATCGTCAAAGCCGGAACTCCGATCACCCAATATCTCGACAAATATTCTTTGCCCGGCTACATGTGGGATGAAATTGCCGGCGTGGCGTTGATTGATCCTTCGATCATCACCGGCCAGAAACGCCTTTACATGGACATCGACATCGATCACGGGGCCAGCTACGGCAAGACTCTTTTCTGGGATGCTTCCGCTCCGGTTCCTCCCTACGAGCGCCTTGCCAACGTTCAATTCGATATTGACGCAGAAAAGTTTTACAAAATCTACACCGATCTGATGACTCGGCCTCCGGGCAAAAAGTAGCGAAGGCCGGAATCGACCTGAAATCCAAGAACATGCCAATCAAGAAAATCCTCTGCAGCGGTCGCAGTTGTGCTGGCGGTATCGTTCGCGTCGGCTCAGTCGCGCCGCAAAGTCATCATCAACGAAGACTGCTCCGGCCCCGGCGGCAGCAATATGCAAACGGTGGTGCTGATGATCCAGTCTCCGCAGGTGGAGGTTTTGGGTATCACCGTAGTCAGCGGAGATCAATGGCGCGACGAAGAGGTTGCCCATACTCTCCGCCTGCTCGAGATCATGGGACGCACCGACATCCCGGTCGTCCCAGGGGCAACGTTTCCTCTGGTTCGTACCCGCGAAGAATCTCGCCTATGGCAGGAGCGCTACGGCAAGGTCGCTTACGCGGGCGCTTGGGACGATCGTTGGTGGCATGAATCTTCGATTATCCCGCCTCTTGCTGAAGGCAAGCCGACGACAAAGCCGGCCGACGAAGATGCGCCGCATTTTCTGATCCGCATGTTGCACAAATATCCGCATGAGGTGTCGATTTACGAGGGCGGGCCGATGACGAACCTGGCTCTGGCGATCTCGCTCGATCCGCAAGTTCCGGAACTCGCCAAAGAACTGGTCTTCATGGGAGGCAGCCTGAGTCCGCAGAGCGATAATCCCGAATTCCTCAATAATCCCCGGCATGAATTTAATTTTTGGTTCGATCCAGAGGCCGCGGCAATTGTGCTTCGCGCGCCCTGGAAAAAGATTGTTTGTACGCCCACCGATATATCAGTCAAAACGCATATGACGGCGGAAATGGTGAAGCAAATCCAGGCTTCCGCAACTCCGCTGGCGAAGTACATTGCCGGTTTCGCGATGCTGACTCCCGGCGCAGACATTATGTGGGACGAAATTTCCGCCGCTGCGTGGATTGACTCCTCCATCATCACGAAGAGCGAGACTCGATACATGAGTGTCGACCTTGATCACGGTGCTGGCTATGGCAATACGCTGACTTGGTCCACGAAAGATTCTCTCCACGCGCCGACTCAGCAGGTGGAAATTCAGTTCGATCTCGACACGGCAAAGTTCTATCGCATGTTTTTAGACCGCATGACGGCTCCAACTCCCAAATGAGTCTGCGCGTTGGCGCGGATTTTTAGAACGGCATACAATAAAAGTTTGCGGTTTTGACTTATGTCTCCTATTCCTGACGATCTCAGCACGGTCAAAGACGACATGATCGCCTTCATCGAAGGCCATGGCATGCGCCGTTTCCACGGCTTCGTGGATTACGAAGAGGTGCAGTGCGTCATGTGGGAGACCGGCGACAATCCCGATGCCTGGAAGGATTTCGTCGAACTGGCGAAAGCTGCCGGCGCCCCATTTCTGACCATGCATTCATGGTCTCTTTCGCACACCGAACTCGACGAGATGGTGCAGCGTCTGACCAACTCCGAATTTACCGACGGCGATGATGTAGAAGACGCTCGCTGGCTGCGGGCGCACGTCGGTAAGGTCGGATATCTCCAGTTGGGATGGGCTTACCAGGGATCAATGTTCCTCTGCGAAGTGAGCACGGAATGGTACGAACGCTACCAGCATCTGCTGGAAGTCTCCGACGAATTCGGTGGCCTCACCATGGACGAGCCCGATCAGGACGACGAGAACATGTAGCCGCCTCCTGTAGTTACGGGCGCCTCGCCCGTACCCGCGAAGCTCGGCGCCTAACACCTGCCACGATCCGAACGTTTCCTCCGAGTAGTACACTTCTAATTCCTCATGCGGTGGATGCAAAAGACAACGGACCAACTCCTGGTCGATCCCCTGATCGCGTCTCTCCGCTCCGATTCTGCGTTTCGGGGTACGCCAAGTGCGAGTGCGGCTCACGTCGTGGCGCCGCTGCTCGTCCGCCGCGGCATCACCGACACTAACTCCGCTCAGCGTTTCCTTTCTCCATCACTCTCTCACCTTCATCTGCCAGACCAGATGGCCGGCCTCCGAGCGGCAGTGGATCGCATCGACGCCGCCATTGAGCGCAAAGAGACGATCCTCATCTACGGCGACTACGACGTCGACGGCACCATGGCCGTGATCATTCTGAAAACCGCAATCGAACTTTGCGGAGGCACGACAGACTTCCATGTTCCGCACCGAATCCGTGAAGGATACGACATGCGCGATGACGTCATCGAACGTGCGGCCGCGGCGGGAATTCGCTTGATCGTTAGTGTTGACATGGGTATTCGCGCCTTCGCACCCGCCGAAACGGCGCAGAGGCTGGGCGTCGATCTGATTGTGACAGACCATCACTTGCCCGGCCTCGATGGGGTACCCAAGGCTTTCGCGGTCGTCAATCCAAACCAGAGTGGGTGCGAATATCCCTACAAGCAGCTTTGCGGCGCTGGTGTTGCCTTCAAGCTCGCGCAGGGGTTGATGCAGCGCCGATTGGATCCCAAACATCAAGAAAAGCTGGCACGCTCGTTCATGAAGATTGTTGCGATCGCGACCATCGCCGACGCCGTTCCCTTGACTGGAGAGAATCGAGTCTTCGCGTCGCTGGGCCTCGATGCGTTACGCAGGGCCGTGAATCCGGGTCTCAAAGCTTTGCTGGAGGCGGCACAGATTTCAGCGAATCGACCGCCCACCTCGGGGGAGGTCGGCTTTCGAATCGCGCCCCGCATCAACGCTGCCGGGCGGATGGACGTGGCCCGCGATGTGATCGAACTTTTCAGCGTGAAAGATCCGGCGCGGGCCCGCGATCTCGCTTCCAAGCTCGATCAGCTCAACACAGATCGCCAGGAAGAGGAGCGAAAGATTCTGCGCTCGGTCGAAGAACGCTTCGCAGCGGATCCAGCGTTGAGCAACGCCTTCTGCATCGTGATCGATGGCGATGGCTGGCATCGGGGCGTGATCGGAATTACCGCGACCCGCATCGTCGAGCGCTACAACCGCCCGACAGTTGTCATTTCGCGGGATGGCGAAGAAGCATTCGGGTCGGGCCGCTCCATCCGATGTTTCCACTTGCTCGAAGCCATCGAATCGAGTGCGAAACTTTTCTCGCGTTATGGCGGTCACTCTCACGCCTGCGGGTTCGCGATGCCGTCGGCAAATATCGAACAACTACGCGAGGAGTTGGATGCCTTCGCGCGCACTCGATTGACGGAAGCGGATTTCGATCCCGTGCTCGAACTCGATGGGGAACTGAGCCTGACGGACGTGACGCCCGACCTTTACCAGGCGCTCGGATTGTTAGAGCCCTATGGGATGGGCAATCCTGAGCCGGTATTCGCCTCCTCTGGAACGGAGCTGACGGCTCCTCCAAAGATTCTCAAAGAAAAACACATCAAGCTGAAATTGAGGGCTGGCAATCAGCTCCGCCAGACTGAATCGGAAGCCTCGGAACTCACCGCCGCCGCGATCCTCGCGATTCCGCGCTGCCATCCTGATGGCGCGGCAATACGGCGCAGCGACGAAAAGGCTGCAAGCTACGGGGAATATAGCGTTCCTCAAGGTGGAAGCCTGGAGCTTAGAAGAAAAGTTAGCTTTGATGCGCTGGGTTGGAACATGGCCGAAAGGATGCAGCAATCACCGCTTCTGGCGGGCGATACGATCGATATAGCTTTCACCATCGGACACAATGACCACCCCGAATACGGTGGTCTTGAGCTTTCGTTGCGCGATTTCAAATCAGCGGCTGGTTAGCAAAAACCAGCTCAAGTGCTGATGTCTCTTGTCACATTCCCCCTTTGTAGAATTCAGACGTCCCGGAATCGGAGGAGTGCATGCAACGTAGATTGGTTACACTAGCGCTCGCTTGTGTGTCCTGCAATGTGTTAGCCCAGAACAAGCTAAGTCCGCCGAAGTCGGCACCGGCCGAATCGTCTGCTGCCGCATCGTCCGATCTGTCGTCTCGACTACCGGTCAAGCGGGTTGTGCTGTACAAGAACGGCGTCGGATACTTCGAACACACTGCGCATGTTCGTGGAACACAAGACCTGAGCATCGACTTCACCACCGCGCAACTCAACGACGTTTTGAAATCGCTCACTGCCGTCGATCTTGGCGAAGGGCGCGTCTCATCGGTACGATACAACTCGATCGCCCCTCTCGACGAAAGGCTAAAGTCTCTGCGGTTGCCCTTTGCCGAGCAGATCACCCAGGCGGAATATCTCTTCGCGCTGCGCGGTGCGCGTGTGGAAGTGCGCAGTAATTCGGTGAGCTCCGCCGGGCGCCTGCTGAGTGTGGAAACAATTCGGCGTCAGAAGGCCAAAGATGATTTAGAGGACGTGACCAGCTTCTCCATCATCAGCGACGCGGGAGAAATGAAGAGTTTCGATTTGCTTCCCGGCACATCCGTGCGTATCGCTGAGCGTGAACTCACGGATGAAGTTGGCCGCTATCTCAGCCTCATCAGTTCCTCGCGAGCAAGGGACGTGCGCCGAATGAGTTTTACTGCGTCGGGTTCGGGAGATCGCGATGTCTTCGTCAGCTACATCAGCGAAGTGCCGGTCTGGAAGAGTACGTATCGCATTCTCTTTCCGGAGAAGCCGGATGAGAAACCACTTCTGCAGGGATGGGCGATTGTCGACAACACGATCGGCGAGGACTGGAAAGACGTTCAGCTGTCGCTTGTGGCAGGTGCCCCGCAATCTTTTGTTCAAGACATTTCCCAGCCCTTCTATTCCCGGCGACCCGTCATCGCCCTACCCGAATCGGTCATGCTCACACCGCAATCCCACGAAGCAACAGTCAAGGAATTTGACCGACTGAACCAGTTTGCCAAGTTGCAGGCTCCGCCGCCGATAGTAACGTCGCATGCGAACACCAGTCTGTTCGGCTATGTAAAGGATCCGTCTGGTGCCATTGTTCCTGGAGCCCGCGTCACGATTCGAAACGAGGAGACCGGATCGTCTCAGGTGACCATGACCGACACGAAAGGAGCGTACCGCTTCAACGATATTCAGTCCGGCAATTCGGCACTGTTTGTGACCGCTACCGGCTTTCAACGGTTCAACTTGGCCAATATTTACCTCGGTATCGGGCGGAACAACGAGATTGATGCCACGATGAACCTCGGGACATCGAATGAAACCGTAGAGGTTCAAGCTTCCACCCCCAGCCTTGAGGCACAGACATCGATGTCGACGGTCGCTGAAAAGCAGGGTTCGGAAGCGGAAGGCAAGTCGGCCGGAGACTTCTTCGAATACAAAGTCAAACAGAGAATCACTATCGGCAAGAACCAGTCGGCCCTCGTTCCCATACTCCAGGCGCATATCGAAGCGGAAAAGGTCACGTTGTGGAATGCCGAGTCAGCACCCTTGCGAGCCCTCTGGATCAAGAACACGAGCGGACAAGTTTTGGATGCAGGGTCATTCAATGTGCTCGAAGCCGATGCATTCGCGGGCGAAGGAGTGTTGGAAACGATTCACCCGGACGAACGACGACTCCTGTCATACGCGGGCGACGCTGCTGTTCACGTCAAGTATTCGAACGAATCCAACGAGCAGCCCTTCAGCCATATTCGCATCGCCAAGGGTGTCATGGTTCTGACCAAGGAAGATCGCAAGTCGAGTAAATACGCGATCCACAACGCCGATACCAGTCCGCGTCAGGTCATCGTGGAGTATCCCGTCCAAGAAGGATGGAAGTTGTCTTCCGGAACTCCCCAGCCTGAAGAATCGACTGAGTCGTTTTACCGATTTCGCGTCCCCGTCGATCCCGGAAAGACGGGCGAGCTAACGATCGAATCGACGCACCCCGATGAACTTAGATATGAGCTCACAAATCTGGATGACGACGAAGTCGAACTGCTCGTCGATCAAAAACGGGTTACGCCTGCAATGCAGCAGTCGTTTGATCGCATCTTGAAGCAGAAAGAAAAAATCGGCGAGATCGCCGCCCAAATCGCGGTTCGGAAGCGAGAGACCGATCAAATCGCCGGAGATCAGAACCGTATTCGCGAAAACATGAAAGCACTTAAGGGGAGTTCAGAAGAAAAAGCTTTGATTCAACGATACGTTGGTCAACTCGACTCTCAAGAAAGTCGTCTCGCCACTCTTCGGAAGGAAACCGCGGACCTCACGACGCAACAGAATCTTGCGGGCTCCGAACTTAGCCGCATCGTGATGGAGGCGAATGCGGAAGAGAATTTCTGATCGCCTCCGCTCCGTCGGCCAAGCCATCTCCAGTTCGACGCCGCAAAAGGCTGTCAACTGCTCGTCCAGTACAGGTGTTGTTCTTCTCTCGTTACTTCTTCAGCGCCCGCCTCTAAGGCGAAACAGAAGATTGCGCCAACTGCTCCCGTATTCGTTTGGACAGTTTCTCCAAACGCCTCAACTTTTCCAGTTCGTCGTTAGGCAACATACCTTTTGATACGTTCTCCATGTCTGAGGAAATCGACGCGCAAAGCCCGCCGAGTTCCTTTTCATCCTTTTGGAGCTGAATGCGGGCAGCACGAGCCCTCATTTCGTCGGACGTAATTTGTTTCTGTGCGCTGATATCGCTTGCTTGTTTGATGTTGACGTTTTGAGCGTAAACCATAGTGGTTCCAAGAAAAGCCGCGAATGACAGGAAGTTAGCTCCGAAATGACGCACGGCAGCCTCCAACGAGCTAAATTGGCCGACATTCTACTACTCCGGACGGATTGCCGTCGGTCCGGAGCAGCATTAGTCCTGCGTTGGGTTTGGACGGCAAGTGTCCGCGATCGAAAAGAGGGTCTACTTTAATTCGCGTCAATCTCAACAGAGCTTTCAGAGTTCTCGGCGACTCACCACAAGTGATAATGCCCGTCCCGCTTGGCCATCTCTACGTTGACGCCAAACAGGGCTGTCAATTTTTCGACCTGAAGCAATTCTTCCTTTGGTCCGTCTGCAACGACGCGCCCCTGGCTCATCAGTACGACTCGCTGAATTTCAGGAACGATGTCGGCCAGTTCGTGCGTTACCAGAATCACGGCAGTCCCAGCCCTGGCCAAGGTGCTCATCGTCCGGCGGACATTCTGCTGCGCTGCCAGATCGAGGGAGTTACACGGCTCGTCAAACAAAAGTGCGCGCGGCTTGTGCACTAGCGCCCGGGCGATCATTACCCGGCGCGCTTCTCCGGACGACATCTCAGACACCGGCCGTTCTGCCAGATACGAAATCTTCAACTCTTCGAGCGCGGCGTCCGCCAGGGACATCTGTGCCGGGTCGACATTATGATTCGGATAGACCGCGGTGCTGCTGAAAAAGCCGGACAGCACGACGTCTCGGCCACACGCGTCGCCCGTGCACGAAGCCATCAAATCGTTTGACACAATCCCGAGCCCGGCGCGCAATTTGAATACATCCCACATGTCCTGGCCGAGGATCGAAACAGACGAATCCTCGCGCGCCACCGGATAGCACTCGCGCGTAATCGTCTTGATCAGGGTCGACTTTCCGCAGCCATTCGGGCCGAGAATCGCCACATGTTCGTCGGCTCTGATGGAAAGGCTGAAATCGTCCAGCGCGATCTTTTGTCCGCGCATCACGCGGATCTTGTGAAACGCAAGCAAAGGTGGGGTGGATTCGAGGTTCATTGCATCGAAGATGTACGGTCCAAGATAACCCAAACCCGGCAACCCATTACTGAGTATCGGGTTCTGGGTACTGAAGCGCCAGAACTGTTCTACCATTACACTGAACCCAAATGTCGCTTCCCATCTATCGCCTCCGCCGGATCCTGGCTGCGACCGCCGTGCTGCTCACGCTGGTCGTCGGGACGATGTATTTTTACGCGCGTTCCCGGGCGACCAACATGCTGAAGACCATCCCTGGCAAAATCGGATTCGACATCAAGCAGACAGCCAACGGATTTCAGTTATCCAAGTCGGATGGAAAGCGCACCCTCTTCACCGTTCAGGCGAGCGAAGTAAAGGAATTCAAGGTCAACGGCAACGCCGAACTGCACAACGTTAGTATTGTGCTCTACGGTCGCGACTCTTCACGGTTTGACCAGATCTATGGAGACGACTTTGCCTACAACCAGAAAACCGGCGACGTGACCGCCAAGGGCGATGTCCAGATTGATCTTCTTTCCAATTCCGCTGGATTGGCGAGTCCCGATCAATCCACGCCGAAAGAGCTCAAGAATCCGATCCACCTGAAGACGCGCGACCTCGTGTTCAACAAAGACTCCGGAAATGCCACGACCGACGCTCGCGTCGAACTGCGTACGCCGCAAGCCAGTGGCTGGGCCGTTGGAGTGAAATATGCCGGCAAGAGCAACGTTCTTACCTTGTCGTCACAGATTCATGTTGAACTGAGCGGTCCCCATGCAGCCATCCTCGAAGCCGATCACGGTGTGGTCACCAACGATCCGCGCACCATTGTGCTCGACCACCCTCATCTCAATCGCGAATCCGGAGTTATGCAGGCTGACCAGGCCACCATCTATCTCGACTCGCAAAATCAGGTTGAACGCATCTTGGCGACCGGCAACGTCACGACTCAGTCTCGGCCCAGCGCCGCAGCCCGATCGCGCAAACAGAAAGAAGCCTCGAACGAAACCCAGGAACTACAAGGCCGCGCCGACCAGGCTGAATTTCATTTTGCCGAAGACCAAAACGTCCTCACCAGTGCCGTCCTGACGGGGAAAGTTCACATCGAACAGTCCGGGCCGCAACCGATCCTGGCGGATGCTGGCCGTGTCATCGTTGACCTTGAAGGCCAAAACCAGATTCGCAAGGTTCACGCGGTCGACGGAGTCCATCTCATACAAAAGGCCCCTAGTGAAAACCAGACTGCGCAGAAGGGAAGTGCGAGTACTCCGCAGGATTTCGATCTCACTGCTCCGATCATCGATTTCACCGTCGCTAACGGCCATGTCCTCCGTCATGCGGAGACCACAGGAGCGCCGCAGATCGTAATTGCGGGGCAGGCGGACCATTCGGGTTCGCAGAAGTCTGCCACAGGAGATCGAACCGTCGTCACAGCCGGAAAGTTCTATGCCGACTTTGCGAAGTCCGAAGGCCGTGACCGCCTCGTGAGCCTCCACGGTGCGCCCGGCGCTCGCATCGTGAATTCGTCCGCGGGACAACCGGACCGCATCAGCACCAGTGATGCCGTCGATGCGATCTTCCTTCCCCAAGGCGGCCTCGAGGCCGTCACCCAAAAAGGCAATGTTGTCTACGTCGACGGACAAGATCCGGCCAAGCGCATGCAAGCCTGGGGAGACTCTGCCCACTACACCCCCAACGATCAAATGCTGGTGCTGACGGGCAGTCCCCGCGTCGCCAATGGAGAAATGCAAACAACGGCCAAGACCATACGCATCAACCGCGTGACCGGAGATGCCTTCGCCGATGGCGATGTCAAAAGCACTTACAGCCAACTTAAGGATTCAGCCGGATGGCGCATTGCTGGCCTCGTCTTCTCCGATTCACGTCACTGCTCTCAGCATGACGGCACACAGCAAGCTCGGCACCGGCTCTCTACACGGGAAATGCGCGGCTCTGGCAGGACGCGAACATCATCGAAGCACCGTCGCTCCAATTCGATCGTGACCACCGCTTTGTAACGGCGCAGGGAACGCCGGCACAGCCGGTTCAGACGATTCTTGTCGAAGCAGAGAAGACCGCGCGCGGAAAGGTTCCCGCAAAATCGCAAAGGAAGTCTTCGGCCCTTGGGCGATCGAGCCCGATCACCATCACAGGCCAGAAGCTCAGCTACGCGGATGCCGAACGCCGCGTGCACTACGAAGGCGGAGTTGTTGCGAAAGGGGCCGACTTCACCGCGCACGCAGATACGGTCGACGCATTCCTCCTGCCTCACAGCCAAACATCTACGCCTCAATCGTTTGCGGGTCCGGGACAACTCGATCGCATGGTGGCTGAGGGTGGCGTGGTGATCCAACAGCCGAAGCGGCGGGCCGAGGGGACAGAACCTTGTTTATACCGCTGCCGAAGACAAGTTTGTGCTGACCGGCGGACCGCCTAGCATTTTTGATGCCGAACAAGGCAAGATTACCGGGGTTTCGTTGACTTTCTTTAGACGCGATGATAGGGTGCTCGTAGAAGGCGAAGCAAGCACTCCTGTGGTAACGACGACGCGAGTGGCACGATAAATGCGTACCCTGGCCACTGAAGAAATTGGCAAGTCCTATCGTGGCCGGCGCGTAGTAAATGGTGTCAGCCTGACGGTCGAGCAGGGCGAAGTTGTTGGTTTATTAGGCCCTAACGGCGCAGGCAAGACCACCACCTTTTATACGATTGTTGGCCTGATCCCTCCTGATTCTGGCCGCGTGCTGTACGACGGTCAGGACATCACTGACGTTCCCATGTATCTTCGGGCCCGTCAGTATGGCATCAGTTATCTCCCGCAAGAAGCTTCGGTTTTTCGCAAACTTACTGTTGAAGAAAACATCCTCGCGGTCTTGGAGACGCAGCCGATTTCCTGGCACGAGCGCCGCGAGAAGATGGAAAAGTTCATTGATGAACTAGGACTGGAGCACATCCGCCAGAACCGCGGCTATGCCTTGTCCGGTGGGGAACGCAGGCGCGTTGAAATTGCGCGCTGCCTGTGCATCAATCCCACGTTCATCTTGCTCGACGAACCGTTTTCGGGCATCGACCCGATCGCCGTGCTCGACTTGCAGAAGATCATCAGCAGCCTGCGAGCCGGCGGCATCGGAGTTCTGATCACCGATCACAACGTTCGCGAGACGCTGTCAGTGACCGACCGGGCCTACATCATCGATGACGGCAGAATCTTCCGTCAGGGCAAGCCCGGCCAGTTGGCAACCGATCCGGAAGTACGAAGGGTCTATCTGGGCGAGAGTTTTTCGCTGGTGTAACTGGAGTTTCGAGTTTCGGGTTTCGAGTTTCAACAACTCGTGGAACCACTCGAAACTAGAAACCCGAAACTTGAAACTATGGTTTTGCTCCAACACAAACTTAGCGTAAAGCTCTCGCAGCGCCAGATCCTCACTCCGGGTCTCGTGCAGATGGTCTCCGTCCTCGCGCTCAACAAGCTCGAGCTCAAGGACATGATCAACGCTGAGATGGTCGAAAATCCGGTTCTCGAAGAGCTTGAAGATTCCGTCCCCCTGCTCGACGAGGTTGGGAAGAAAGAAGAAGACCGCGAGCGGGCCGCCGCCGCGAGCAACGAAGAGAATCCCATCACCGCCGTCGAAAAGAAAGATCCATTCGAAGAGATCGATTTCGGCTCCTTTTTCCAGGACTATCTCGATCCCGGCTACCGCACGCATAGCGAGATGGAGGATATCGAACGCCCGTCGTTCGAAAATTTCCTCTCCAAGCCGACAAATCTTACCGACCACCTCGCGTGGCAGCTGGGCGCTCTCAGCCTTCGCCGCGAAGTGCGCGAAGCCGCTGATCTGATCATCGGGAACTTGAACGAAGACGGATACCTCATCGCCAGCGATGAAGAGCTGCTCGGTGTGGCGCCGCCGGCGAGTCCGGAGACCGATGCGGAGACCGCCAAGAACATCGTCAGCGAGGCGCAAGCTCTTGGGCTTGCCGATGTTGCCGATCCGCGATCGGGGGAGAACCGCCCGCGTCAGTCGACTTCGCTGATGAATCGATCGACGAGATCGCCTCCGATATGGAGAGCACATCCTCCGCGGATTTCTCTTCGCCTTCGGTACCCGATGGCATCTTCGCCCGAGCCCCGTTCCGAAGCTTCCGTGGTCGCAACTTCGGGAAATGGCGCCGCTGCTGTTGCTCCGGCACCGGAACCGAAACCGCGAGCCGCATCCGCTTACAAGCCGAGTTTTACCGCCGCCGATTTGCAGGAAGCGCTGCAAGTAGTCCAGCAACTGGATCCTCCCGGCGTAGGCTGCCGCGACCTGCGCGAGTGCCTCCTCGCGCAACTTCGATTTCACCAGGCGCAGCTCGAACACCATAAAAATGGCAACGGCACGGCGCAAGTGCTTCAGGATGCCATGGCCGTCGTCGATCAACACCTTCGCGGCCTGCAGAACAAACAACACAAAGAGATTGCCAAAGCGATTGGCCGCCCGATCGAGGCTGTCCAAACTGCTCTCGACTACATTCGGACCCTCGATCCGCGTCCGGGCTTCAGTACAACAAGGTTCAGGCTCGTCTCATCGAGCCCGATGTCGCGTTCATCAAGCACGGCGACGAATGGCTGGTCATCATGAACGACGAAGATCTTCCGCAGCTTCGTCTGAATCCAGCCTACAAAAAGCTTGTTACGCGCGACGGCACCAACGAAAAGAGCACGCGCGACTACGTCAAAGAGCGCTACAAGAGCGCCATCCAGCTCATCAAGAACATCGAACAGCGCAAGCAAACCATCACCAAGGTCTGCTATTCCATCGTCGCTCGCCAGCAGGATTTCCTGGAGCGCGGCATCGATCAACTCAAGCCCATGATGATCAAGGAGGTGGCCGAAGAAATCGGCGTGCATCCTTCCACGGTAAGCCGTGCTGTCGCCAGCAAGTACGCCCACACTCCGCAAGGCGTATTCGAGCTGCGATACTTCTTCAGCGAGAGCGTACAAGGCCCCGAGGGCGGCGGCACATCGCTGCTCATCCTTAAACGCCGTGTCAAGAAGCTCATCGAGGAAGAAGATCCCAGCCGTCCGTTGACTGACGAGCAGATCACCCGCATCCTGCAGTCGCAAGGCATCCAGGTGACTCGCCGCACGGTAGCCAAATACCGCGAAGACATGCGCATCCCGAGCACACACCAGCGCCGGGTAAAAAAATGATGTCTCTAGTCGCTTGTCGCACAGTCGCTGGCCGTCCGGGCTACTCTGGAAGTCTTGGATGACGACTGGCAGCTAACGATCAACGACCAAATGCAGTGCCCAATTTGACTCAGACACGAAATTCTAGGAGGGGCGCTCATGAACGTGGAGTACACGGGAAGACAGTACGAAGTCACCAACGCCATCCGCAAAGAAGTAGAAACCGGCCTCACAAAAATCCGCAAAATCCTGGGCGACAAGTTCGAAACCAAGGTCATCCTCGCCGTTGAAAAACACCGTCATAAAGCTGAAATAACGATTAGTCCCCGGAATGGTCCGCTGGTCGGCCTCGCTCAAGCCAAAGACATGAGCATTGCCGTCAACGAGGCGCTCGACCACCTTGAAAAACAGGCGATCAAATATAAGACCAAGTGGCAGTCAAAGAAACGCTCCGCGCGCAAGAGCGAAGAAGTCAAAAAGTGGAATGGCCATTCCGTGCAAGAGGAAGTTCAGACCGTCGTTGGATTGTCTGAGAAAACCGCCGTGCCCGTGATGGTGCACAAGTATCCGGCGATCGCCCGGACGACCGATGTGCACGTGGTTCGTTCTGACGAAGCGGTCGCCATGCGTCCCATGACCCTCGAAGAAGCGATCAAGGAAGCCCACTTTAAGGATCGCGATGTCTTCATCTTCCGCGACCCCAAAGGAAAAGTAATGGTTCTTCACCGCTCCCGCGACGGCAAGATGCAGCTGATCGAAGTGCCGTAAGAGCGGACGTCGGCTCTCGGCCTTCAGCCACCGGCCAGGTTCCCCATCCTACGCGGTTGTCGTAGGGTGGGGATTTCGTAGTTGGCTATTTTCATTTTGAGGCGGCATCCGATATCAACAGGTCCTAGCCTTGCACTCATCCCTTTTGGTTCGGGTTAAAGTGGTCCCAAGCCAAGAATCAAACTAGAGCAGTGGGAGACGGAGGTACTCAGAGGCTTTCGGCAAGATCCCAAAGTAGCCTCTTCTGTTCTGGCGCATTCCTCCCCGCGAGCGTATGATCCTCCCGCCGTTTACCACACCTTAAATTCTAGGAGATCACCATGAAGAAGCTTTATGGGCTCTCGATTTTCCTGTTGTTTCTGGCTCCCGCTGTCTTCGCGCAAGAACACTACACGGAAGGCCCGATCTGGCGCGTTCAACTGATCCGCGTCAAACCGAACCAAATGGATGCCTAACTCAGCAGCCTCCGCCAATCCACGAAGCCTCTGATCGAAGAGCAGAAAAAGGCAGGGGTCATCATGGACTACAAGGTTTTTCTGAAAGAAACGAAGAACACCCCCGAAGATTGGGACATCTGCGTCGCAGTCGAATACAAGAATCATGCTGCCATGGATGGCTTGGCGGCAAAAGGCGAAGCGGCTCGCGACAAAATCCTGGGCGGAAAGCAAGCCGCACAACAGCTCGGAGAAAAGCGCGCAGAGATCCGCGAAATCATCAGCTCAGAATTGATGCAGGAGATTTTCCTGAAGTAACGATAAACGGGCCTCGAGCCTTGTCCTTTCCCCCGGAAGGACAAGGTTGTTGCAATTTCCTCGGCTACTTGCTTTTGACAGCAATTCCGTCGGCTGGCACCGGCGCGCCGCACTTCCCGCCTCTTAACCCATCCAGAAAAGATTTCGTTTCCAATAGGGTCAACTTCTCCGTTGAGCCGGCAAAGCCAATGCCTGCGAAGTTCATGTGTGTGGCGCCGTCGATCACGCCGAGCCACTTACAGCCCGAGGGCAAACTGTCATAAGGAATCGTGCGCGTTTTCCAGTCGCCATCCAGCGATTGATCTTTTGTGCCCGTCAGTATCAGTATCGGTTTGCGAATCCCTGACCATGCATTGTCCGGAAACATTTTTCCGGGACCGTCGGGCGACAACGCTACATAGGCGTCAAATCGATCAAGGCCTTTCACTCCCGAGCGAATTTTTCGCGCCGGCCTCGACCATGACCGTCCTCGCCCCCATCGAATGTCCAATGCAACGTGACAAATGGAGGTTTGCAATCTCTCGTGGCCTATTTCAGCGCTGCCGCAATGTCCATCAATCGCGCATCGTAGGCCTTCGGATCGTTGACCAGTTCTCGCAGGCCTTTTTTGATGCCGCCGGACTTCCGCATGTCCGATCCCAAGCGCCGTCGCTCCGCTCTCCCTATGGCCCATGACGATCGCTTGCCATCCGTCCTCTTGCAGGGCTGTCGCCAGATATCTGTAGCCGTCCTCGCTGCCACCGGCGCCCGGAGAAATCACGGCCAGCGGCGCGCATCCATTTGCACTCGGCGCATACACGCGCAGAGGCGTCTGAGCGCCGTCCTCGCGCACGGCCTGCACGGGTGGTTGTGCGCAGGCAATCTGAGTCAATGCGGAAACAAAGATTAACAAACTTGCCAAGAGCCTTGTTCGTTCTCAAGCTTCCACTCCAAGCGCAGGGCGGTCGATTCGCGCTGTTTCAGAGTAAACACCGGCTACGCCCAGCAGGTTGCTCAACTTTGTACATAAATCTTTGCTCGCGGACCCTGCATCTGCCTGTATTGATACGTTTGAATAGCCCAATTTCCGTGCTAGAATTCGCCGCCGAGGGTCAATCGCAATGACAATGCGCGTCTGCAAATCTGCTTCTCGTTCTGCTCTCGCTGAATGGTGCTGATCGTGAGTTTAACGGCGCGCGTCCTGCAAGCTCAGGCTGTGCACCGCAAGCCAAGCTTTCCGTTCACTGGGAAGAACTGACGGCATCCGATTTTCGCGCGGGATCGAGCGTTCGCAGGGAACCTGCCTGCTCCCGTTTCGGCATTCTGGAGAAGCACGGCCCGCACCTGCCCATCGGTACCGATCTCCTTGATGTGCGCTACGCAGCCCTTCACGCGGCGGAACAGGAATACGCCGTCGTGTTTCCGGAATATTATTTCGGCCAGATCGCCGAAGCACGTCACGAGCCCGGAACCGTGGCGTACAGCCGGAGCATGCAACTCGCTCTTCTTCAGGAAACCACCGACGAGATGGCGCGCAACGGCTGCAAAAAAGTCCTGATCGTCAATGGCCATGGAGGGAACGATAGCCTGCTCCCTTATTTCGCGCAGACGCAACTCGACAAGCCGCACGATTATGTTGTCTACATTTTCGACGAGCGTACGCCGCAGCACGGCGGGCCTGAGAGGAAAACGAAAATCGATATGCACGCCGGCGAGAGCGAGACCTCGAAAATGATGATCTCCCGCCCCGACCTTGTGCATCCGGATCGCGCTGCGAAGGAGTCAGGCGCGGACCAGGCTCGGCAAAAGCTTCCCGAAGGCGTTTATACCGGCATCTGGTGGTATACGCGGTTCCCGTTCCATTATTCGGGCGACGGAACCGCCGCGACCAAGGAACTCGGCGAATTCCAGATGAATTGGTGGATTGATTCAGTCGTGAAGGCAATTCGGGCAGTGAAGGCCGATGACGTCAGCCCGAAAATGCAGAGAGAATTCTACGAAAAGAGCACGCATCCGCTCGACACGCAACCGTAGAGCATTTCAAATTGCTGGATTTTAGAATGCAGATTTTCGTCAACCCTCTCGCGTTCGGAATCCAGCAGAGTTTCAACAAAGAATCGGGATTCTTAAATCAACAATCAGGGATCTCCCCTACGAGCTTCCGATCAGCACGCCCGTAATAAATACCAGCACGCCGCCCAGCCCCACCTGCAATGCCGCAGTCACCCACGGCGTGTCCATATAGCGCTTGCGAATCCATGTGATTACGCCTAACTCCGCCAGCACCACCACCCCGGCGGCCCATAGAGCGGCGCGAAAATCCTGAATGAGAAATGGCAGCGTATGTCCGATGCCACCGACCGCAGTCATCGCCCCGCAAATCAATCCGCGCACCCAGGGATGCCCGCGCCCTGTCAGACTCCCGTCATCGGACAGCGCTTCGGCGAATCCCATGCTGATGCCCGCCCCTGCCGACGCCGCAAGGCCGACCAGAAACGCGTCCCAGCTCTTGTGGGTAGCGAATGCCGCCGCAAATACCGGAGCGAGCGTCGAAACCGATCCATCCATCAGTCCCTGCCAGCCCGGGCTGCACGATCTGCAACACGAACAGTCGCCTCTGCGCCACTTCCTCGTCAGCTTTCACATGGGCGGGCAGTTTCTGCTTGTCGAGTTCCTGCGCGCGCTCTTCGTGCTCGCGTTCTTCGGTGGCCAGATCGTCCAGCAACTGCCGGATGCTTGCATCCTGTGTGCGTGCCGCCGCCTTCTCGTAAAACCTTCGCGTCTCGACTTCCATCGTCGACGCTTCCTTGCGCACCGCCTCAATCCGCAGAGGGCGCACCAGCCACAATGCCGGGCGCTCCACAAATCCGCGGACATCCTGGCGCCGAATCAGTGGAATGTGCTCGCCGAATTTCTTCTGAAAGAGTTCCAGCAGCCGGCGCCGGTGTCCTGACTCTTCCTCGCGCATTCCTTCAAACATGGACGCGGTCGCCGGATAGTCCTGCCTCAATCCTTCTGCAAAATCGGCATACACGCGCTCGTCCTCCTCTTCGAGCGCAATGGCTAGCGCTAAAACCTCGCGTTCTGTGAGCTCTTCGAACTTTTTCATGACGCCATAGCTTACCTGCCGCGATGCATGCGGCACAACATTTCGGTCCGAATGTCCTCGAAGGCTTTCCCGAAGCGGTATCTCAATCGGCACTCGCCCGGCGAAAACGCCGCGCGCCCGTCGATGCTACTATCCAATAAATGAAGGCGCGCAAGGCTCCGGATTCCCCGCGGAAAGATTCGAAGAAAAAGGGAAAAACAGCATCGACGCGATCTCGCCAGCCCTCACCCGAGCTGGTCATCATCACCGGGATGAGTGGTTCCGGCAAGGCGTCCGTTCTCAAAGCATTTGAAGACCTTGGCTTCTACTGCGTCGACAATCTTCCAGTGGAACTGATTCCTTCTTTCGCCGAACTTGCGCTGCAATCCCGCGATATCCGCCGCACGGCGCTGGTTGTCGACGTTCGCGAAGGTTCCAAACTCGGCAAGCTCCCCAGCATCCTCCAGTCCGTCCGCAAGACGCTTCCCACGAAGATCGTTTTTCTTGAGGCGTCCGATTCCGTGCTGTTGCGTCGCTTCAGCGAAACTCGCCGGCCGCATCCGCTAGGCACGGATTCTCCTGTGAAGTCGGCGTTGAAGCAGGAAAGGCGCCACCTCAGTGCGATCCGCCGTCTCGCCGATTTCGTCATCGACACTTCGAAATTCAACGTCCACGAACTTCGGGCCCACATCAACGAACGCTTTCGCGAGAAGTCCAAAGAAAAGGGAATTCTGGTCTCGAGCGTCAGCTTCGGTTTCCGCCAGGGCGTGCCCGAAGACTCTGACCTCGTTTTCGATGTTCGATTCCTGCCCAACCCGCATTTCATTCCCGAATTCCGCCCGCTGACGGGGCGCGATCCGCGAGTGGCACGATACATCCGGTCCTTCCCACAAACACGCGAATTCATCTCGCGCATCTCGAAGCTCCTCGTGTACCTGCTGCCTCATTACGTTCATGAGGGAAAGAGCTATCTGACCATCGCTTTCGGCTGCACCGGTGGACAGCATCGCTCGGTGATGATGGCTGAGGAGGTAGGCAAGCATCTCCGCAAAGCCGGATATCGTGTCAAGGTGGTTCACCGTGACAGTCCGAATTAGCCACAGGCGCCCATGACCACGCCGCCATATCCGCTGCATCCCGAGCCGATGAAAAAGACATGGCTCGAGCGCAACGCGATTTGGAAGATCCCGCTCGGCTGTCTGACGCTGCTGTTAGTGATCGGAATCTTCGTAACGATTCTGCTCACGATCATCCTCGGATCGTTCAGAAGCAGTGACGTCTATAAACAAGCCATCGCCAGGGCTACGGCGAGTCCGCAAGTCCGCGATCGTCTGGGAGAGCCAATCAAACCGGGATGGTTCATTTCAGGGCAGATGAACGTCAGCAATAACAGCGGCAATGCCAATCTCTCGATCCCAATTACAGGTCCACGCGCAAAAGGACTCATCCGCGCGATAGCAGCCAAGAACGGCACGTGGACCTTTTCTGTGCTGGAGGTAATCGTGGACGGACAATCTGAAACCATCGACTTGCTGTCGATTCAACCGCCTCCGGAACGGGATTTCTGACCATTGGTCTGGCCTATTCCGGGACGACGAGCATCGGAAACGTCATTCTCTGGGGTCTGGAGTCAAGTAAAATAGTCCCTTGCATTTCATTTCACTTCGAACAGCCGCAAGCGATTGCACAGCCGCAGGCGAGGGATACCCATGCGGCAAGTGATGCGGCTCGTCCGCTACGTCCTTCCATTCCTCCTGCAGTTGCTGCCCGGCATCTTCCTGCTGGCGGCAGTCGGGTTTCTCGAAGCGTTCCGACTCGTCTTACTCAAGCCTGTTCTCGATCGTGTACTTAATCCCGCGTCGGGTTCCGAAAACATCGTTCTCTTCACCATGCCCCAGACGGGCCAACCAATTTACCTGCAGCGCTTCGTTCCCACGCACTTTCACAACGCCTGGACGATCGTCGCCTACGCCCTTGTCGCTTCTACGGTGCTCAAAGGCATCTTCGACTACACAGGTACTTACCTCGTAAATCACGCCGGATTCGGCATGATCACTAATCTGCGCAACGACCTTTACAACTCGGTCCTGCGCCGCTCAGCCGCGTTTTTCCAGAAGCATACGACTGGCACGCTCATTTCTACAATTATCAACGACATCGAGCGCGTGCAGTTCGCCATGTCGAGCATCCTCGCCGAATTCCTTCAACAGTTCTTCAGCTTCCTATTTACTGCTGCCCTGGTCGTCGTCCTCGGTGGCAAACTTGCCTGGGTGCTGGTGATCTTTATCCCAATCATCATCTTTTCCGCTGTCCGCATTGGGAGGCGCGTCCGCTCCACCACCCGCACCGGGCAGGACCAGCTTGCCGACGTGCAGAACATCCTCCACGAGACCATCTCTGGAAACCGCATCGTGAAGGCTTTCGGTATGGAGTCATGGGAGGTTGCTCGTTTCCGCGTAGCTGCGCAGCGCCTCTTCCGCGCAAATCTCCGCTCCGTTGCCGCCACTGCTATCAGTTCGCCCCTCATGGATGTTTTTGGAGCAATTGCTATCGCTCTCCTTCTCCTGTTAGGGCGCGCTCAAATCGCGCACAACGAATTGACGTTGGGCGCTTTTATTGCCTTCGTGGCGGCAGTCCTCAGCATGTATAACCCGGTGCGCAAGTTCGCCGTGTTCAACAACAGTTTCCAGCAGGCTCTCGGTGCCTCGTCGCAACTCTTCGCCTTTATGGATACCGAAGATGTTGTCGCCGAGAAGCCCGGGGCGAAAGCCCTTCCGCGTTTCTCAAAAAGCATTCGCTTCGAGTCCGTGAGTTTTTCCTACCAGTCCGATGGCGACGATTCCCGAGAAATTCTCCGGGATATCGATCTGGAAGTGGCGCGTGGCGAAATTCTTGCCGTGGTCGGATCGAGTGGTGCCGGCAAAAGCACGTTGGTTCACTTGCTTCCTCGATTTTTCGACGTCACCGCTGGCCGCATTCTGGTCGACAATCACGATGTCCGCGACGTGACCCTCTCTTCACTCCGCGCCCAAGTCGGCATTGTCACCCAGGAAACCGTGCTCTTCAACGACACGGTTCGCAACAACATCGCATACGGACAGCCCCACGTTCCCATGAAAGAAGTCGAAGCCGCGGCCCGCGCTGCCCTCGCACATGACTTCATCCTCGCCCTGCCCGCCGGGTACGATACGGTCATTGGAGAACGCGGTGTTCGGCTCTCCGGAGGTGAACGTCAGCGTCTCGCCATTGCGCGCGCGTTGCTGAAAAATGCTCCAATTTTGATTCTGGACGAAGCCACATCCGCGCTCGACAGCGAGTCGGAAGCTTTAGTCCAATCAGCGTTGCACAATCTGATGAGCGGGCGCACCGTCTTCGTGATCGCTCATCGCCTTTCAACCGTGCGTCGAGCTAACCGGATTGTCGTCATCGAAAACGGCACGGTCGCTGAAACGGGAGCGCACGAAGAGTTGATGAAGCAGCTGGGAACCTATCGCAGGTTGTATGAACTTCAATTCGCCGCTGCGGACGCGCCGAAAGCAGTAGCAGGAATTTGAGAACACGGTCCACTATGCCCATACGATCGATGACAGGTTTCGCGCAAGTTCGAGGGGAAGTTAGCCACGCTAGCGCATCTTCAGTCCCGCCCGCCGGTTCCGATACAAAGCTCGCGTTCGTACTTTCACTGAAGTCGGTGAACCATCGTTTCCTCGATCTGCACTTCCGGTTGCCATCCGGTACCGACTCGCTTGAGATGCAGCTCCGGCGGATATTGAAGGAAAAAATGTCCCGCGGGCACGTCGAAGTCTCCCTCAGTTTGGAGCGCAGCAGCAACGATGCGTTTTCGCTGAACCGCGCAATTGTCGGCGGATACATTGCCGCCTTTCGGAGCGCGGCTGCGGAATTCTCCATTGCCGCCGCCCCCGATCTGAATGCAATTCTGCGAATTCCGGGCGCACTCGACTCAGCCAGCGACTCCGCGGACGGGGAGATCGAAGCCGCCGTGATGGCCAAGGTGGGCGAGGCCACCGAACGCCTCAATCAAATGCGCGAAGAAGAAGGTCGCGGTATCGCCCGTGAACTGCGCGATCGCATGGCGCATCTGTCGGAGGCAAGCAAGATCGTTCACCAGCATCGCAGCGCGATCCTCCAAAACTACAGTGAGCGGTTGCAAGCGCGTTTGCAGGAACTGTTTGGAGCGGGCGTCGACAAGGAGCGTATTCTCCAGGAAGCTGCGCTTCTCGTCGACCGCAGTGACATCCAGGAAGAAATCGTTCGCCTTGAAACACATATTCAACATTTTCTCGGATTGCTCGATGCCGGCGGCGAGATTGGGAAGAAACTCGATTTCCTGTTACAGGAAATGAATCGCGAGGCCAATACTCTGCTCTCCAAAACTTCGGGCCTTGCTGGCGAGGCGCTCAAGATTACCGAAGCAGGTCTGGCCATGAAATCGGAAATCGAAAAATCGCGAGAGCAGGTGCAAAACCTCGAATGAGCACAACGCACAAGCCCCTCGTCTACATCATCTCCGCCCCGTCGGGATCGGGTAAATCCACGCTCGTCAACGAACTGATGCGCCTGGTGCCGAAGCTCGATTTTTCAATTTCTTACACGACGCGCCTGCCGCGCGGCAGCGAGAAAAACGGTAAGCAGTATCACTTCGTTCCCCGCAAGGAATTCGAGCACATGATTCAGGCCGATGAATTCCTTGAGTACGCCGATGTCTTCGGCAACTGCTACGGCACCGCTCGCTGCTTTCTTCGTGATGCTGAGAAGAACGGGCACGATCTCTTGCTCGACATCGATGTCCAGGGCGCGCGGCAGATCAAACAAAAGCTGCCTGATGCGATCAGTATTTTTGTTTTGCCTCCTGATCGCAAGACGCTCGAGTGGCGCTTGCGCCACCGCAGCGAAGATGCGGCCGATGTGATCGAGCGTCGCCTTGTGAAGGCGGGCGGCGAAATTGAAAACTATGATAAGTACGATTACATCCTGATCAATGACAAGCTTGAGGAGTCGAGCGAGATCCTGCAGTCTATTGTTGTCTCGGAACGAATGCGGCGGGATGGGCAGCCTCTTTCCCCGGCCGACGAACGAACCATGGATCTGGCGAACCGTCATCGTCTGGCCAACGTGAAGGAGCGGGTGTTACCAATCCTGTTGTCCTTTAGTGCAGGCCCTCCCCCGGCACAGCCTTAGTTTTCGCGGTATCATTTCAGAGGCGGCTGGAACCCAGTGCCAGACCGGAAACTCAGACCGAATCGGGACAAGCCCGAACGCTGGTCATGTTCTGCAGAACAGATCGATTGAAGCGCGGCACTCAATAAAACTTCGAACCTGTTTCGAATGGAGATTCCCATGAAGTTGATCGAAGGCTTCGACAGCAATTACAGATACATTTTGGTCGCAGCGCGGCGCGCACGCCAGCTCCAGTCTGGCGCGCCCCCGGTCGTCGATACCAACTCGCGCAAGCCCTGCCGTATCGCGCAGGATGAAATTCGCGCCGGTAAGGTGAAGTGGGAGATCCCTGAGACCCGCAGCGCCGCCGAGCAAGCAGCCGAGAACCTCGACAAGGCTCTCGGGCAGGACTGAAGTTTTGTTGTCCTAGTGACAGATGGTGCCAGCCGGGCGCGGCTCCGGTGTTGAATCATCAATCTGAAATCGACAATCAAAATTCCATGAAGATTGCTCTGGGCGTCACCGGCGGAATCGCGGCCTACAAGGCTACCGAGATCGTCCGCCAGTTGCAGGATCGCGGCATTCGCGTGCAGGTCATCATGACCCGCGCCGCCCAGGAGTTCGTCAGGCCTCTGACCTTTGCCGCTCTCTCCGGAGAAAAAGTTATCACCAGCATGTTCTCGCCCGGCGAAGAACATGAACCGAACATTGACTCCGCGATTGAGCACATCGCGATTGCACAGTCGATCGATGCTCTCGTCGTCGCTCCTGCCACCGCGGATGTGCTCGCTCACTTCGCGCAGGGAATCGCCAGTGACTTTCTTACGACGTTATATCTCGCGACCACGGCTCCCGTTGTCGTGGCTCCGGCGATGAACGTCAACATGTGGAATCATCCCGCGACGCAGGCCAATCTCGAAATCTTGCGAAAGCGCGGCGTGAAGATCGTAGAGCCCGGGTCCGGCTATCTCGCCTGCGGCATGACGGGCGCGGGACGCCTGGCTGAGAATGAATCGATCGTCGCTGCTGCGCTGGAGGCCCTTGGCTCATCACAGGATCTCGCGGGCGAAACCGTCCTCATCACCGCAGGCCCCACGCGCGAAAAGATCGATCCCGTACGCTACCTCACCAATCGCTCCAGCGGCCGCATGGGATATGCTCTTGCCGAGGCTGCGTTGCGCCGTGGAGCTCGCGTCTTACTCGTGAGCGGCCCAACCGCATTGACGCCCCCAGGGGGCGCCGAACTTACTCGAGTCGAATCAACCGAGGAAATGCGCGACGCGGTGATGAACCTTCTTCCTCAAGCCACCATCGTCATCAAGACCGCAGCCGTTTCCGATTATCGTCCCAAGTCCGCCGCAGGACAGAAGCTCAAGCGCAAAGGCCCGATGACGCTGGAACTCGAAGCGACTCCCGACATCCTCAAAGAAATCTCCCAGAAGAAGGCAGGCCAGATCATCATCGGCTTCGCCGCCGAAACCGAGAACGTCCTCGAAAATGCCCGCCAGAAGCTTGTCTCGAAGAATCTTGATGGCATCGTGGTGAACGACATTTCGCGCGAAGGCGTCGGCTTCGACTCCGACCGCAACGCGGTCACGATCATCACTCGCGAAGAAGTAGTCGACGTCCCCGAAACCACAAAGTGGGAAGTCGCCCAGCGCGTTCTGGATGCGGTAGTACGCCTTCGACAACACCATAAGAATCCCGTCAAAGCCTAAGCCCGAAAGCCGAAGGGTGAAAGCTCCCCCCATCTTTTGTCCCGAGAAGTGAAGCGCTGAGGAATCCGTTGTTTCCCTCCACGCCCACGAACCTATCGCCCTGCATTACAATCAACACCGATGCCGCGCACTCTCGATCCAGATCTCCGCCGCGCTCTTGCTGAACGCGTCCGCTACTACAATGAAATGGGCATCTACGATTTCTATCGCCGCGAACAGCAGGCTTCCGATCCCGTCGCGGTTGCCGTCGAGCTGAACGAATCCACTTCCGAACCTCCGCGAGAGGAAATGCCCTCACGAAAATCTGCTGTAGCCGCAAAATCCGCCGACACAATCCTGGAAGTTCTAACTCCGAGACCCGAGCAAGGTATTCTTGATCCGGTCGTAGCTCTAAAACTGATTCGCGAAGATCTTGGCGATTGCACGCGCTGCAAGCTTCATCAGCAGGGACGCAAGCAAATCGTTTTCGGAGTCGGCAACACGCATGCCGATCTTATGTTCGTCGGAGAAGGCCCAGGTGCTGACGAAGATACTCAAGGAGAGCCCTTCGTGGGCCGAGCCGGCCAACTCCTGAACAACATGATCAAGGCAATGGGGATTCGCCGCGAAGACGTCTACATTGCGAACATCGTCAAATGCCGTCCGCCCGGAAATCGTACTCCCGAGCGCGACGAGTGCGAAACTTGCTCACCGTTCCTGATGCGGCAAATTGCGGCCATCAAGCCAAAGGTCATCGTTGCCCTCGGCGCAGTGGCAGCGAAGAATCTTCTGGCCATCAATGCGCCGATGTCCGAACTGCGCGGGCGCTTTTACGATTTCATGCCCGCCGGAGCGCGTAGCAGCGATCCCTCATGGAAAGGCGCGCAGCTAGCGGTTACTTACCATCCCGCATTTCTCCTCCGCGACCCACGCCAGAAAGGCGAAGCCTGGAAAGACCTGCAAATGGTGATGAAGTACCTGGGCCTCACGGCCCCCAAACCCCTCGCGTAGGGACGCCCGCCTCGTCCGTCCCGCAGCGAAGCCGCGTGGGTGATGTCATAGTGGCAGCCACATTGAGGTGTTTTGTGTAGTTGTGTCAGCACTTCAACCACTCCAGTCCGCGTAGTTTATCCTTCCATTCAATGCCCGAGTTTTGCGACGTAGCCCTCCCGGTTCCGCTCGACATGGTATTCACCTACCGTGTTCTCGCGGATGCCGTGCCCGTGGTCGGCGGACGCGTCCTGGTTCCGTTTCGCCAGCAGCGCCTTACGGGCGTCGTCACCGAATTGCACGACCGCTCACCCTCGGTTCAAGCGAAAAATATTCTCAGCGTCCTCGACCCAACGCCGGTCCTCGACGATCAGTTGCTGCGTCTGGGACGCTGGATCGCCGATTACTATCTCGCTCCCATCGGCGACGTCTTTCGCACGATGCTTCCCCTGAGTGCTGAGTTCAAGCGCATCGTTGGATATCGCATCGCTGAGCAAGGGCAGATCACGCTTTACCAGGCCGGTATTTCCGGATCTTCAGCGCGTTCCCGCCGTACACCCGACGAGCAGGCCGCTGAGTTCCGCGTGCTCGAAAACCTGGCAAGCTTCGATGGTGACTTGGTCCGCGAAACCACTCTCCGTTCGGCGACCGGCGTCTCCCGTAAGCTTCTCGATGGAATGGTCCGCAAGAAATGGCTCCGCCGCGAAGACCTCTCTTCTCCACAGGATGCTGCGCGCACCATCAGGATGGCTCTTCTCAAGTCTTCTGACGGCAAACTGAACGAAAACCAGAAGAAACTGATCGACACGCTCGCCGCGGCCGGTGGCAAAGTTCCAGTCGAGACTCTGAACGCCCTCGAAGTTCCGCGCACCACATTAGGCACGCTGGTCAAACGATCCTTGGTCGAGATCGTCGAAGAACCCGCCGACTTCACTGTTTCTCGCGCTAAGGCGCGTCCGGCGCTTTTCGACTTCGATCTCAATGCCCCGCAACAAGCAGCGCTGACACGGTTGCGAGAGAGCGTCTCCGCCCGTCAATTTTCTGGAATGCTCCTTCACGGCGTTACCGGGTCAGGCAAGACGGCCGTCTATCTGGCTGCCATGCGGTCCGTGCTTGAAGCCGGACGCTCGGCGATCCTTCTCGTTCCCGAGATCGGCCTTACTCCCGCCGTCGCCGCGGATCTGCATCAGATATTCGGTGACGAAGTCGCAATCCTGCATTCGGCGCTATCTGATCGCGAACGCGCCGAGCAGTGGCATCGCATCAAGCGCGGAGACGCTCGCATGGTGGTGGGCACCCGATCCGCCGTTTTTGCTCCGGTCTCCGATCTCGCCTTGGTCATCGTCGATGAGGAGCACGACTCGTCCTACAAACAGGAGGAAACACCGCGCTACCATGCCCGCGATGTCGCAGTCATGCGCGCAAAAATGGCGAGTGCTGTTGTCGCTCTCGGCTCCGCCACGCCCTCTCTCGAGTCCTATTACAACGCCAAAAAAAACAAGTACGCACTCATCGAACTCCCCGACCGCGTCGAGCAGCGGCCCCTCCCAGAAGTCGAGATCGTCGATATGCGCCTCGAATTTCAGGAGACCGGGCACGAGCAAGTCATCTCCCGCAAGCTCGCTGCGGAAATTAAAGACCGCCTCGAACGCAAAGAGCAAGTCATGGTTTTGCTCAATCGCCGCGGATATTCTCCCGTCGTTCTCTGCCGCACCTGCGGCAAAAAACTCGAGTGTAACAATTGCGCCATCGCTCTCACTCATCACAAGCGCGAGCACAAGATGGTCTGCCACTATTGCGGCTATACAGCGCCCGTGCCCAAGGCGTGCGTGCACTGTGGCAGTGAATACGTCTATTTCCTTGGCACCGGATCAGAGAAGTTAGAAGAGTTGCTGCATGGCATCTTTCCGCAAGCGCGCATTGCCCGCCTTGACCGCGACACCGTTCGTAGTCACGAAGATTTCGAGCGGACCTTGGCCGGACTCAACGAAGGCGAACTCGATCTCCTTGTTGGCACCCAGATGATTGCCAAGGGACACGACATTCATGGCGTGACCCTGGTGGGCGTTGTCGGCGCCGACGTCGCCCTCGGCCTACCCGACTTTCGCGCCGCCGAACGCACCTTCCAGTTGCTCACCCAGGTTGCAGGACGTGCGGGACGCGGTCAGTCTCCCGGAAAAGTTATTCTCCAAACCTACTTCCAGGACCACTACGCCGTTCAGTTCGCCGCACGCCACGACTTCGTTGGTTTCTACGAAAAAGAACTCCAATTTCGTAGCTGGATGCACTATCCGCCATATTCTGCGCTCGCGAACGTGCTGATCCGCAGCGACGAACTCGAGCACGCACTGCAGTGGTCCGGTGTCCTCGGCAAATGGTTCGAGCAAACTCGACACGAGGGGGTGCGCGTCCTCGGTCCCGCGGCTGCGCCCATCATGCGATTGAAGCGGGACTATCGATACCACTTTGTCTTAAAGTCGCCGAGCCGCGAAAAACTCAATACAATACTTCGCGCGATGCTCGCCTACGCCGCACAACAAAAAATTCCGCGCACCCAAGTGATTGTGGATGTCGATGCCCTCTGGTTGATGTAACTGGTAGCCTCGACGTACCCTTTTGTCTATGCCAGAGAAGCTAAAGTTCTTTGCCACTCCTGCGGCATGGCGCGAGTGGCTCGCGAACAACCACGAGCGTACGGAACTCTGGGTCGGTCTCTACAAGCGCAACTCGGGTAAGCCGAGCATCACCTGGCCTGAGGCGGTGGATGGAGCACTCTGCTTCGGTTGGATTGACGGAGTCCGAAAAGGCGTGGACTCGACCAGCTACAAGATTCGTTTTACCCCGCGCAAGGCGCGAAGTATCTGGAGTGCCGTAAACGTCAAACGTGCGGCGGAACTTGCGAAGCTTGGATTGATGCACTCCGCAGGGTTCGCTGCGCTTGAGAAACGAACCGGAGCCAGGACAGAGATTTACTCCTACGAGCAGCGGAAAGGCGCCCAACTCCCACCAAAGTATGAAAAGCAATTTCGAAAGAAGCCGGCCGCGTGGAAATACTTCCAATCGCAAGCTCCGTGGTACCGCAGAACATCCAGCTGGTGGGTGATCAGCGCAAAGAAAGAGGAGACCCAGCTCAAACGCCTGGCTGCGCTCATTGACTGCTCAAGCCGTCGACAAAGCATTCCGGCCCTGGTGCGGCCTGGCAAATCGAAGAGCCAGTAGAACCGAACTCGCAAACCGAGAAACTCACTGTCCAATATTTCCGCGAATCACCACGACCGACGCAGCCGGCAAATCGTACGTCATGTTTTTCGATGCGTTGATCTTGCTGCGAGCAATCGGGCCGTCCGGCTCCGCCCAGCCCTTGGTGTACGCCACCACGGTTCTCTCGGCGGCATGCTCCGCATGGGCCATAAACCGGGTGTGCGCAGGATGCCACCGATATTGCGCGCTGCCAAAAGTCATCACGTCGACTGGACCGGAGAATGCCTCGTCCCTTCCAGACTCGCCTCTGAAGGCGACGCGCACTTTATGGGCCGCTTCTTGATCCCGGTTTACTAACATCAGAGACCATTGGCCGTCGGGGCGCTTCACAGCATAAGCGGTGATCAGGTCGTGGCCAGCGCCATCTTCGACATCGCTTTTTGCCGCATACACCTTGTGTTCCGCGCCGTCCGGTTGCACCCACTCCCGATTGATCATTTGGGCGACAAAGAATTGCGCCAACGACTGCTGAATTTCATAGTTCTGATTGATCGTAAACATGCCAAACGTTCCCGGCGACCCGTTGCATCCCGGCTCCATGTGAAGCGGCAAATAATGGAAAAAGTAAACGCCATTGCCGCCCGCATTCAGAAACGATCCAATGTAATCGGCCAGCCATACGCCCGAGAAAATGTCCTGGAAGGTCTCGCTCGCCCCGGACGAAAGATTGCCCTCTGTAATGAACATCGGCATGTCCGCGGGAATACCGTCCTCATGCCACACCTGCATGATATGCCGCACCAGTTCGGGCTCGTCGTACAGCATGCCCCACGGAATGTGGCATGGATCGTAAGGATAATGTTCGAACGAGAAGAACGCGAGGTCCTGCATGCGACCGTGCTGCTTCAGGTAGTCCACAAACCGTCCCAGCCACGATACTTTTCCATTCGCATCGGGCCACACTTCGATGTCGCGATTCACTCCTTGAAACGATGGACCTCCCAATTTCAGAGTCGGATCCACTTTGTGCAGCGCCGCTGCCCACTGTACGTACAATGCCGCGTAGTCTTCGGGCAGCATGTACTGGCCGTCCGCCTCTTCACCCATTTCGACATACGAAATCGGATAATTCCTCTTCTTCAAGTACGCAATTTCGGCTGCGGAATTTTCCGGCGTTTCATAGATCAGTGCCACCGGGATCATGGCCGGCAGTCCGCGCGTCACGCCGCTGGTATAAAACAGGTCGAATCCCATCTGTGCCTGCGTCGTCGAACCTAGATCTGCGGCCTCGTGCCATGGATCGACCGACGAGCAGTAAGTCGTCGTCTGTTCCTGGTCTGGGGTATGGCGTACGATGTCGTGGAAGACTCCGTCGCCGCTCGTAGTTCCTAGATAAACTTCACGGATCGCATAGCCAACGCAGTTTCGCGCATCCGCCGCCCCGTAGGCGTCGCACGTATTCGAAGATTCCGTCATCCAAATTCGAACGAAACGCACCGCAAGCGGGCTTCCCATCAGTTTGAGCGTTTCTGTCTTTCCTTTTCCGATGTCCACCGATCCGCCCAAAAATGTCTGCCACACTCCGCGCGTCGGCGTGTGGATCGGATCTTCCCCGGTCCAATACTGCACCGTGTAGCGCTTCGCAAACGGTTCACCCCATGCGATTCGGATGCTGTCCACTTGCTGCATCTGCGCCAGATCGAGGATGATCCACTGCGGGTGCAAGTTATCGCTCTCCCCGGTGAAATGCTGCGCAAGATAGGGATTGCTCTTCCAGAAGCTGTCGAGGTCGCCATCCGTCAATCGTGAGAACCCAACGTTCTCAGTACCGTCGTTCCGCGTGAACCCGCGGCGTGGCAATCCATATCCGTAGGAATATCGGATAGTCTCCGTAGGCTCCGCCGAGCCCACGAAATATCCCTTCCCGGCCGGATCGCTCCAGGTCCCCTTCGGATTCCAGTGCCATGCCTCGATCGCCAGTTCCGTATTCTGGCGATAGGTGACTGGCTGCCATCCCGATGCCAAGGTCTGTCCGAGAGTCGGCTGCAGCAAATCTTTGTCGATCGCCTCAACGGAAATTCGATCCACCCCGGCCCCGAGAGTTTCTTTTGGCACGAAGTGATTGGTGGCGCGGCTGGCATCGACTTCAACCGTCTGCGCAGCAGCCAGCGACCAGAAACAAGCAAGAAGAATTGCCGTGAACAGCAGATTGGTTTTCATGAGCGGCCACATATTAAATCGTTACAATAGCCGAGTCCATGAAATTCTAGCGAGCTACGGAGGCGCATTCTTAGCTGGTTTGAAAGGGAGAAATTGTTAGCGTCAGGAGCAGTAAAAGCGCGGCCACCACCGCCAGAACCCATCGGCTCCCGGGAAGTTCAGGATACCGTGGAGCTTGTTCCTGCCGCCACGTCAGAATGTTTATCACCACGATGATCCCGGCCCAAAACCACCATCCGTAATTCATCCGTCCAAGGAACAAAAGGCCGATCACGGTAAGCCAAGAAATCGCACGGTGCGCGCGTGGAGCTAGCGCATACACAATGTGTCCCCCATCCAATTGGCTGCTGGGGAGAAGATTCAATGCCGTTGCGTACATGCCGACCCACGCCGCGATTGCCGTCGGGTGCAGATATACGCGGTGCAGCGGCAATCCTGCGATGGCATACCCGGGATTAATGCTACGCAACGCATGGTGCACGAGATAGAAAATCGGTGGGAATCCGAATCGCAGATCCGAAGCCCCCATCCCTCCCGCGAGCGGCTTAGACCGAGTTAGAGCTATGGCCAGCGTTCCGACCGCTACCACAAAGCCTGCGATCGGACCTGCAATTCCAATGTCAAACAAGGCCGCGCGCGATCGGATCTGTCCCTTGATCCGGATCACCGCGCCCAGCGTTCCAATGAGCGTGGGTGCGGGGATGAAAAAAGGTAACGTCGCCCGTACACCATAGTAACGACAGAAAAGGTAGTGACCCATTTCGTGCGCCAGAAGGATCGTCAGCAGCGTCGCCGAGAAGGGAATCCCCAGCAGCAGGCGGGACGGTTGCGCCAGCACCCACGCCAAAGGAAAAAACGGCAAATACTCGTCGCCCGCCGCAAACGGGGCCAGATTGTGCAGGAAGTTGAATTCCATGCGCGATCCCACTACCAATGTCGTAAAGCATGTCGCTAGCAGCAATAACGCGTGTAACCAGTATCGTTCCCGCGGCGGGTGGCCTTGGGGAGTCGGCAGCGCGTAGTAGTACTCAAGCGTCGAACGGGAGATCGGGGAAGCGGGTTCCGACATGCTTTTTGGCTTAATTCTTCACTGTGATGCCCAACAGCCATCCTACTACGTGCATTGAGATTTCTGGACTTACGGGCCCCTGTCCAGCATCCGGCGCTTGCAATAGCCCGCTCGGGCCATTACGAAGGAGCTATTTTGCCTGTATCACGGATGCCCTAAGATTGGTGGAGTCAGGGAAACCTACCGTGTCGGAACTGCATCCTTCCGATCCCCATACGGACCCCCAGCGGCCCTGGCAAACGCTGAGCCGAAGATTCCCCTCCCGGTAAAGCATCCCCCAGTTGGTATCCAAAACATGAGCCTGGCTGCCCAGATTTCCGCTATTGAAGTCCGGTCGACAAGCGCGGTGATTCCTGCCGGCTGGTCGGAGCTGCAACCGCAGGACCTCGCGAAGTGGAATAACCTCCTTCGCGGCACGGATGCCTCTCTCTTTCAGTACCCCTTCTGGAACGAGCCTTATCGCCGCATGTGGATAAAGCCTCGTTATCTTGTATGGGGCAGCGGCCATCGCCCGATCGCTTTCGCCACAATCTTGACCGTTGGCGCCGGGCCGCTGAAGATCGGTCTCGTGTTCCGCGGACCGGCGTCTATCTCTTCGGAATTTCGCCTTCCGAAAGTTGTGTCCCGCGACTTGATCCAGTGGTCTCGCGCCAGCGGGTATATGTTTCTTCGCTTCACGCATTCCGACCCTGAAATCTTGGCCGACCTCGCATCCGCCGCACCTTCTTTGCCTGGCGATGTTTTTCCCTATCTCGTCGACTACTCGGTCGCAACCCAGGATTACATTGTTCAGCAGCATGACAGCGAAGAAGAAACGCTCGCGTCCTTCGATCGCGAAGCGCGCCGCAAGATTCGGCGCGGCGAAGAAGCCGGATACGTATTTCACTCAGACGACTCGTCGGCGGCGCTACAACAAATCTGGCCGCTGTATCTCGACTGCGCGAATCGCAAACATTTTCGTCTCGAACGTCCCCTCTCTTTTTACGTGGATCTTATGCGCGGCGCGCAGCCCTTCAACCGCGCCCGCCTCTATACCGCTTCACTCAACGGAAAGGTGGTCGGCAGCACGCTCGCCTTTCGTGATCGCACCACGGCGCATTGCCTCTTAGCCGCCTTCGACGGAGAACACAAAAATTCCGCCGCTTTCCTCCACTGGCACTCCATGCGCGACATGTATCGCCTCGGAGCAAGTCAATACAACCTTGGTCCCGGTCCCGGCTCATTGGCGCGTTTCAAGAGCCAGTTCTGCCAATCTCCCGTGCAATATCCCGCCCCCGTTACCGTTGTCTTGAAGCAAACGCATGTCAATCTGTGGGACAAGGGATTTCTTCCGATGGCGAAACAGCTTCAGCCGATGCTGCGCAAGATCGCTTTCCAGCGCTCGGCTCTCTCAGCGCATCGCCCGTTGAATACAGCTTCGTAGCAGAGCGTCATCGGACATCATTTCAGTCTTGCTGCCTTGCGGACCGCACTTGTTTAACCCCTGCTCGTAAGGCGACGAGTTTATTTGCTTGCTGTGAAAACAACAGCAAAACTACCCGGCCCATCTTTGATTTTTCTTGATATGTTCGGAAAGGCATTCCCGCGTGATCTCACGCCACTCTATGATCCTTCACCGAGGAGAAAGCGTTGATACTCTCCCATCGTTTTTTTGTGTCTGTGCTGCTCGCTGCCTGCATGGCCGGCTCAGACGCTTCGCAGTCATCCGCGCCCTCAACAATCCCCGCTCGTGAGCGAATCATTTCAGCTGCTGATCTCCTTTATGATCTGGGAATTCTTCAACGCGCCTACGAGGAGTTACATCCCGGGCTCTACCGCTACAACACCAAATTAGAAATGGATCGGCGGTTCGCAGATCTAAAGACACACTTCACGCGCGATCGCTCACTCGCGGACGCTTACCTGACCCTTTCCACGTTCGCCGCGCAGATCAAGTGCGGACACACCTATCCCAATTTTTTTAATCAGGAAAAAGACATTGCGAAAGCGCTTTTTCAGGGGCAAGACCGTGTCCCCTTTTATTTCCGATGGCTCGGCGACCGCATGATCGTTACCGACGACTTTACCCCGGACCACTCGCTGCCTCGCGGGACTGAAATCCTCTCCATCAATCAGATTCCGTCCGCAACCATTCTCGGGCGCCTGATGACGATTGCCCGTGCCGATGGCTCCAATGACGCCAAGCGGAAGGCTTATCTTGAAGTCACGGGGGACGACTCCTACGAAGCATTCGACGTCTATTTCTCTTTGTTTTATCCGTCGAGCAGCAAGACAATGTCGCTCAGCGTAAAACGTCCAAAGCAGAACGAGGCCCAGATAATCAACGTCGTTCCCCTTACCTACGAGCAGCGCGTTGCTCCGATCGATGCGAAGCAGAAAAATCTCAACGGCGGAAATGGCGTGGCTTTTGAATGGAAGTATCTCGAGAACGGAGCTGCCTATCTCCGCATGCCATCCTGGGCGCTCTACAACTCCAAATGGGATTGGAAAGCCTGGCTGAACGAGCGTCTCGATGAACTCGCCGACCGGAACCCGCTTGCGCTGATCGTTGACCTGAGAGGCAACGAAGGCGGCAACGACGTGGGTGACGAGATTCTAAAGCGACTCGCTCGCGAGGACCTGAAAATTTCAAGCTACCGCCGGCTCGTCCGCTACCGCAAAACACCGGCTGATCTCAATCCTTACCTCGATACGTGGGATCGCAGTTTCCAGAACTGGGGAGACGCCGCGAAGGAATTGCCTCAACCGTGGCCGACCGCTCCACCCGTCCACTACTTTTTGCTCACGCGTTACGATGACGACGCAGTCGGCAACGATGTCATTCCCGCGATCGGAAAGCCCTTCCGCGGACAAGTATTCGTGCTGATCGATCCCAGCAACAGTTCTGCAACCTTTCAGTTCGCGCGTCTCGTCCAGGAAAAGAAACTGGGAAGACTTGTCGGCCAGCCCACCGGCGGTAACTTGCGAGGAATTAATGGCGGCGCGTTCTTCTTTTTGCGCCTACCCAAATCGCAAATCGAAATGGACTTGCCCCTCATTGCTACCTTTCCCAGCACCCCTCAGCCCGACACCGGTCTAACCCCAGACTTGCCCGTCGTCCCCACCCTCGACGACATCGTCGAGGGTCGCGATCCCGGCCTTGAGCAGGTTACTCAACTTCTGAAAGGCAAGTGAAAATCAGGGGCAAGACTCTCGAGGACGAATCCCATAACCCTGAAGCAAAAGCTCTGCAATAAAAAAGCGCGCAAGCTGCGCGCTTTTCTCAACGGTTTGCGAGACACCAGGAGGCGTCCGCTTAGTCGATCGACTGCAATTCTTTTCCTGGCTTAAAGCGCACCGCGCGTCCCGGCGGAATCGATACCTCCGCGCCCGTCCGCGGATTGCGTCCTATCCCAGTTTTCCGCGGCCGCACATTGAACACGCCGAAGCCCCTGAGTTCAATGCGGCTGCCCGCAGCCAGCGATTTCTTCATGCTCTCGAAGACGGTTTCAACCGCCAACTCAGCCTTGGTCTTGGTGATGCCGGTTTTGGCCACCACTTCATTGATGATGTCGAGCTTGATCACATGGAACTCCCGGTTGCAAACGCAAAATGTTCCTTCAAGTGATTGATGCTAAGGGAGATAAGTCAGATTGTCAACCCCAGCATCTATCCCGTAAACTGGCATGCACCGCAAAGCCATGTTTGTCATCCTGACCAGAGCATGCTCGGATAAGTTTGTCATCCTGAGCGCAGCTCGAAGGATCTCATGCAGGCCGCGGACATACTACCGGCCTCGCAAAGAGTTCACTCGCTGCAGATTCTGTGTGATGTCTGGTTGAACTCTTTTGATAACGCCAGCCGTGTATAGCGTACTAACAATTTTTCCCCAAGGAGCTCCATGCTGAAGAGCGATCGCTGGATCCGCAAGATGTCCAAAGAGCACGACATGATCAACCCGTTCTCCGAAAAGCAGGTGCGCGACGGCGTGATCTCTTACGGTCTTTCCTCCTACGGATACGACCTGCGCGTGGCCGACGAGTTCAAGATTTTCACCAACGTGAACTCCTCCATCGTCGACCCCAAGCATTTCGACGAGAAATCCTTCGTCACCGTGCAAACTGACATCTGCATCGTCCCGCCGAATTCTTTCGCCCTGGCTCGTTCCGTCGAATACTTCAAGATTCCGCGCAGCGTGCTGACCATCTGCGTCGGCAAGAGCACCTACGCGCGTTGCGGCATCATCGTCAATGTCACGCCGTTCGAGCCCGAGTGGGAAGGATTCGTCACCCTGGAAATCTCGAACACTACTCCGCTGCCCGCACGCATTTACGCCAACGAAGGACTCTGCCAGATCATCTTCTTCGAGTCCGACGAAGTCTGTGAAACCAGCTACGCTGACCGCAAAGGCAAATACCAGTCGCAAAAGGGAATCGTCCTGCCAAAGTTGTAGGACGGTCATAGGTCGCCGGCCGTAAGGCCGCGAAAGCATACAGCCCACGGCGCAAGCCGTGGGTTTTTTCGTCAGGATCTGGAACAGACTTTGCGGGGGTGGAAGAGCAGTTCCGATTTGCCTTGCGGCTCCGGTGACTCAGCGCACTGACAAGGCATTTTTGGGGGACTAGTTTTCCCTTGTTCGGGAGACTCCGGCTCCGTTTGATCTACCGGAAAGAACATCCGCACAAGGAGAGCCGCCATCATGAAAATGAGAATTGTGGTTGTTGCTACGCTAGCGTTTGCCATTGCCATTCCGGTGTTCAGTGCCGGCAACAAGACGTACAAGACTACCTACCCCGTTCCTTGCAGCGACCTTTGGGGTGCGGTGAAAGTCGCACTGAGCAATCCGGACAACTACAAAGACGTGGAAATTGACGAAAACAACATGGCTGCTGACTACAATGTCAAACACTCCATTCATTGGTCCGTTATCGGAGCGGTCAACCAAGGCAAGAATCACGTCTCTTTGCTGTCGACGGGTAGCGACCTGCGAGATGAGTGTCGTATCGATGTATAGCGGGCTCTCGCACAACGACCAGGGTGACTTCAAGAAACGTGTGGAGGAATCGTTGTCCAAGCTGCAGGCACCGCGCCTCGGCCGGCCCCACGAAGCCGGAGACACCGGCGAAGTGATGGCCAGAACTTCACGCAGCTGGAAGGTTTGGTTGGTTGGATTTAACGGATTCGCCAGTTGCTGTCATGAGGGCTTGCACTCATCGTTCTCGATGCCCTTGGAAGGGTGCTGCTTTCGCGAAGGCAGTAGTCCGTTCAGTAAAGTGGGAGAATACTATTTTCAATATCGACTAGCTAACCCTCAAATACGTCGTATACGGCTGATCCTCAATCATTGTCCACGGCACCATCTTCATCACGATGTTTCCATCCGGCGATACATGCCACACTCCGCGCGCTATCCGCTTCGCCGCCAACAAATGTGCTCGCGTGAGTCCCGGCACCTGATCCCCAAACAGCACCAGCGGCCCGACCACGAGGGCCACCGTCTCTGGATGATTCGCATCGACCGCCTCTACCCGAGTCTTCAAAGGCAGTTCCAACTCGATCCGATCGCCGTTCTTCCACTCACGTTCCAGCCGTGCGAACGTTCCGACTGCGGCCGCCTCCCGCTTTCCATTCACCGCGACCGATGCCCCCTCGGCCCATGCCGGAATCCGCAGGTTCACTGCAAACTCCGCGGTCTTCGACGTCTTTACTTCAAACACCACCTGAGACTCATGCGGATACTCACTCTTCTGCGTCAAAGAAATCTGCGCTCCGTCCTGCGTCCATCGAGCGGTCGATGGGATGTACAAATTCACATACATGCCCCGCCCATCGCGGAAATACGTATTGATGCGGTAATCTGCCGCTACCTGCGGCATTGTTCCTGAGCAGCAAGGCCACCCATGATTCGAGTAGACCTTGCGCGCCTTGAAGTTGTAGTCCGAGTAGTAAAACGTCCGCCCGTCCCCTTCCAGCGGCATTGCGCCGAGAATGGTGTTGTACATCATCCGTTCCATGCTGTCGCCGTATCGAGGATCGCGGGTGACCCGCAGCAAATATCGCGTCAGCTTGAAATGCGCGTACGAGCCGCACGGCGTTTCAAAACTGTTGTGCGTTTTCGTCAAACTGTCATACACATCGGCGCTTCCGGTCGCACGTAACTGTTCGTCCGGTCCCCATCCACCCGTCGCGAAACTTTGAGCAGCGATCATGTCAAAACCGTTCCTCGCCGCGCGCAAATGCTTCTCGCTTCCCAGCGTCATGTACGCCTGCATCGCTGAGCACAATGCGTTCACGTGGCTGTATGCGTGCCGTCCAGCCAAATCATTTTGCCCCGCAGCCAGCCGATCGAAGAACGTTTCGTGCAGATACTGCACGCCAATGTGCCGGTATCGTTCTCCGGCCCCGCGTTGATATGCCAGAAAAAGATTTTCCGGAATCGTATAGGACTCGTCCCAGTTCCAGGACTCATCTTTTCCGGGACGCCAACTCTGTCCATGCTCGATCGCCTTTCCCGGCAAATGTGGCATCGCGGTGTTTGTGGTCTTTTCCAGAATCGTCCATGCGTCTGGATCGCCAACGTATTGATGGGAATCGATCAGTCCGCAGACCAGCTTGTCATAGCAATAAGCAGGGAAGCGGTTATCCACGTAAAACTGCCCGTCGATCGTCTGTGCGTATAACCGATTCAGCCGCAGCACCTTTCCTCGCGCCTTCTGGGAACCCGTAATGGCGTACACGCGTGCTAAAGCCGAAACCCACTGCCCGAACGTCGCCGAGGGTGCGAATCCTGCGTCATCTTTGTGGAAATCGTATTTCGGATCGTACCGGTACCATCCTCCGAGATCCTCTCCCGGTGCGGACTGCCCCGCCATTTGCCGAAACGGCTTCATCAAGCTGTCGTCGCTTAATCCCATCAGAACGGCGTGCGTCTGTTTCAGTTGTTGTTCGTGAATCTCGCTATCGAGCGAGACGTCGCCGTATCCGAATTCTTCAAGGGTAGTCGCGGCAACGGAGGGAGTTGTCTTTGGACTGCTGAATGCAAATGGAGATCTCCGCACTCCCGGAATCACGGTCGCGCCCGAAGCGACAGCAACCGACTGAAGAAATTTTCTGCGAGATACCACGGGTAGGGAAGACATCTATCCTCCAGCGTTTAAGGAGATCAATTCGACCAGTCTACGCCGGAGTATGTCGTCAAAAAAGAGTTGGGTGCGAACGTCCCTCGCTTCGCGCCTTCATTCAGCGCGAGAAACGGGAAATTCTTAAGGAAGGCTGAAGGATCGACACCTTACTTCTGGTTTTCGCCTTCTTTGAACATGTACTTAATGGCCGGTTTGTAGATCATCAGGTTCGGCCCGCCGTCTTCGCGGTTCACCTTGATGCAGTTCCGGTCATACCACTCAATGATTCCGTGGACTTCTTCGCCATCGCGCAATACTACGACCATCGGCGTACGCGATTGCATCTGCTTCTGATAATAGAAATTCTCGGCGTTGGTCTGTTCCGGAGGTGCTGGCTTCTTCCCGCCTCCGCCGCCATTCATTGCCGAACGATCACCGCGATCGCCCCGGTCCATTCGCTCACCGCGATCTCCACGGTCCATCCGTTCTCCGCGATCGTGCCTCTCGGGCCGCTCCCGCCGTTCTTGCATCGCGGCTGGCGCTGAACTGTGGTTTCCGTGATTTTCTGGACGCGGAAGGGTTGGGCGAATCAGTTTGCGGTTGGCGAAGTTTTCTCTCTCGACGGACTCGCCGCTCGATACGGGATCCATTGCGATTTCTTTCATTGTGGCGCTACCTTGGGATACACGCACTCGCGCTCATCAGTTACTCTTTGGGACCTGGTGAATACGTCGAAGGCGTGGAATTTGCTCTAACCGTACCATAGGAATCTTGGGCTGACAATGAGTCGTTCGTGCCATCCACCAATGTGCTAGTTCTTGCACACTCCCTAGAAAATCGATTCTTCTGACTAACTGGCTTTCGAGAGATCAGCGCCGCGCCGTTCTTTGCCGATCATCGTGACAACGGCAACCAGGCTCGCAACCAATATCACTGTCCACGCAAGCACCGGCGGGAAATTTCCGCCGTAACGCGTCTCGACTAACCTAGCCTGCACGACTGAATTCTTCGACGACAGTAAGTTTCCCAACTGATAGGCGAATCCGGGAAATGTGCCACGCACTGCCGAGGGAGACAGTTCGTTTAGATGCGCGGGAATCACTCCCCATGCTCCTTGCACCATGAACAGCATAAGAAATCCGCCCAGGGCCAGCATCGGAATCGAGTGCGAGTATGCCCACAACGGGATCACTGGAATCGATAGCAAAGCCGCAATCAAAATCGCGCGCCGTCGTCCTATCCGTTCCGACCAGTTTCCAAACACGATTCCACCTGCCAGAGCGCCCAGGTTCGCGATTACCGTGATAAACATCACCTGCTTTGGAACAAGATGGTGTCCTTTTGTCAGGAAAGTTGGATACAAATCCTGCGTCCCATGGCTGAACGAATTGAAGGCGAACATCAGGATCGTCATCAGCGCGAACACGCCGAGAAAGCTGACTAAGTCTTTCCCAAGTCCTGTGCCGCCGCTTCTCGCCGCCCGGCCCTCGATCCAGGCAGGAGATTCATCTACCTTCGTTCGGATATAGATGACGAGAAGCGCAGGCAACGCTCCGATTACAAACATCCCCCGCCAACCTACTAAGTCGAACAGAGTTCCATACACCAACGCCGCCATCAAAAAGCCCACTGCATAACCTTCCTGCAATAGCCCCGAGAAGAACCCGCGTTTCTCTGGCGGCAGAGTCTCGAATGCGAGTGCGGCGCCGACGCCCCACTCCCCGCCCATCGCAATACCGAACAGCGCTCGCGTGATGATGAATACCTTCAACGACGGAGCGAATGCCGACGCCAATTCGAACGCTGAGTACGCTATGATGTCGACCATCAGAGTCTTTCGGCGTCCGAAACGGTCTGCCATCAAGCCAAATAAGAACGCTCCCACCGGGCGAAATGCCAGGGTGATAAAAACCGCTTCTGTTACCGCCGATACTTTTGCCTGGAATTGCGAAGCCAGGGCGCTGATACAAAACGTCAAAATAAAAAAATCAAACGCATCCAGCGACCACCCCAGAAAGCAGGCAATGAATGTGTTCCTCTGTGCCGGAGTCAACCTGCGAAAGTTTCCGATGAATTCCATATCGATGTTGTGTTCTTACGATTTCCCCTGTATTCCGGAGTGTTCCCTGTAGTGAGAAGGGTTTCGTCCAAACAAGAAATCGGAGGCCCTAGATCAATCTTACGGTCCTTCCAGTCTCCCCTGCGTTGAAGGTTCGTTCGAACTGTATCCGGCGAAAGCCCTGCGGATGCTAGCATAGGTTTTTTAACCATCGTTCGACTATCGACAATGCCCGAACTCGAATTCCCCCAGCGCCAGACCACCGATACTCTGATGCTCACTGGCTTCTGGTATCGCGCCCTGCCGGCTGATCGCGTTCACCGCAACGCTCTCTACAAAGCAACGCTACTCGAAATTCCGCTTGTCATCGGCCGGGATCGCCAGGGACATCCCTTCGCGTTACGCGATGCCTGCCCCCACCGTGGCATGCCTCTCAATTGCGGAAGGTTCAACGGTGAAAACCTCGAGTGCTCATATCACGGATGGCAATTCGACGTTCACAACGGACAGTGCCAGTTGATTCCGTCGCTGACCTCCGACCAGACGCTGAAGGTCGATCGCATCTATGCCGGAAGTTATCCCTGCGAAGAGCAGGACGATTTCATTTGGGTCTATGTCTCCGACCCCGGCCCGGCCGGCGCAGGATTCACTCAGCCCGAAGAAGCTCCCGACGCCGCTCCGCAAATCGAAAAGTTCACTCCGAAATACAATGTTGCTTACCTGCAGGCCGAGATGCCGGTCAGCATCGACCACGGGATCATCGGCCTCATGGATCCTGCGCACGGTCCCTTCGTCCATCAAGCCTGGTGGTGGCGCACGCAGCATAGCATTCACGAAAAGAAGAAGAATTTCGAGCCAATCCCCAACGGCTTCCGCATGAGCGCGCATACCCCCAGCTCAAACTCCGCGCCCTACAAACTCTTGCGTCTCTACGCCGATGCCGATTCCATCACGACCACCATCGATTTCGTTCTTCCGAATATTCGCACCGAAACCATTCGTGCCGGCAAGTACTGGTTTTCCAGCCTCACCACGGTCACGCCCATCACGCGCAATCATTGCCGCATTGACGTGGTTGCGGCCTGGAATCTTTTTCGATGGGTGCCATTTGTTCCTGACCTTCTCAAATACGTTTTCGGAAAATTCGTCGAGCAGGACCGCCGCACTATGGAATTGCAGGCCGAGGGATTGAAGCACAATCCCCATCTCATGCTTATCGACGACGCCGACCGCCCCGCTCGCTGGTACTTCCAACTGAAAGCCGCTCATCTCGAAGCCAAGCGCACCGGCACTTCCTTGAAGCATCCCATGTCCGCCCCCGTCATCCTGAAGTGGCGAAGTTGATGGCGCGGGACTCTCCCGTGTCACTAGCCACAAAGATGTACCATGCCGAACGATGGCGCTGCCGGAGCCTTAATCAAATTCAAGCAGCCTTGTTAGGATTCGCGTCATCGAAGGAAGGCCCATGAATAAACCACATAAGAAAACCTGGCTTCACCACCACTCCCTGAGCCTCGTCAGCGGTGTCATCCTGCTGGTCTGGATTGTCCTCTACATTCGATCCAACCCCAGCACTCATCTGGGATCCTTCTTCGGAAACGCTATCGCCGATTGGTCGGGACTCTTCGTGACCGTGGTCGCCACGAAATACTTCTTTGAAATTGGATCCGCAGAGAGTCGCAGGCCGCCCGACCACTGGCTAACGCCCGTGCTCCGCGTCCTCGAAGATCATTCTTTGAGTATTTTTTTGGCGATTACGGGCGCGGTCTGGGTCTGGCTCTTCGCACGCAGTGACCCCAACTCGAAATGGGGACAAGTCGTCGGCAACATTGTCTCCGAATGGACCCAGATCTTCGGTATGGTCCTGCTCACGAAACATCTGCTGGAATCTCATTCCAAGGAAAGCCGGTGACGAGCATTTCAGATTGTGTTCCTCGCACGCGGGCGCCGCAGGCTACTCCGTGACCAGCCAGTCCATCGCCTCATCCCGCGACTTAAAGGTAGGAAAATCCCGCTGCGAGAAGGTTTTGAAATTTTCGTAGAACACGTGCGGCAGGCTTTCTGTGCCCACCCAGGCAGAGCGCTTCACGTAAGGACGATCGAGCGCCAGGACTTCCTTAATCCGGATCGCAACTTTCTTGTCGATCTCCGCTCCCGTAAAGTCAGCCAGCGTCAGCACCGATCCCGGAGCGTGTCGCGCCACATCGGCCCGTACCTGATCGAGCAGCAAGAGCATTTCTTTTTCCGGGCAGTGACTGAAGTCAATCACAAAGATGGCATGGCCTTTGTGCTTGACGAAGCGCAATCGCTCTTTCACGCCCTCTTCGGATATCACGCGAGCAAGCCCTCCACGACTCCGTAGGCCCCTTCGAGTGCGGCGTCGAGCGCGGATGCGTCTTTGCCGCCAGCTTCCGCCAGGTCAGGACGCCCTCCACCTTTGCCGCCTACTTTTTGCGCGACCGGCCCGATCACCTTGCCGGCCTGAACCCGAGACGTCAAATCCTTGGTCACGCCCACGATGAGCGCAACGTTTCCATCTGTTGCCGAACCCAACACCACGACGCCGGACTGGATTTTGTCACGCAGTTGATCGACGAGCGTGCGCAACTGCGCCCGCTCCAAATTGTCCACGCGATGCGCCAGCACCTTCACACCCTTTACTTCCTTGATTTTCTCGCTCACGTTCGCCGATGCGGACGATGCCGACTTCATTCTCACTTGGTCCAGTTCGCGGGTGAGCCGCTTGATCTCGGAATCTTTCCGTTCCAGCTCTGCCTTCAAAGCATCAGCCGGAGAGAAAGATTTGTCGCTTTCGGTACCCGATTCAGAAGCGGGTGCGCCATCCTTTCGCGGTTTCTGCGAAAGGGTGGGAGCGACGAACGTAGATACGACGTTCTCCAGTTGATGATCCTTTCGAAAGTGATGTAAAGATCCCTCGCCGGTGATCGCCTCAACCCTGCGCACACCCGACGAGACGCTGCCTTCCTTCAAAATCTTGATCAGTCCAATTTCGCCCGTAGCTGCTGTGTGCGTCCCACCACAAAGCTCCGTGGAAAAATCACCGATCCGGACTACTCTCACCTTGTCGCCATACTTTTCCCCGAAAAGCGCCATCGCGTGATACTTGCTAATGGCCTCATCGATCGGGACGTCGGTAAGCGTCTCCACCTTCCGGTTACGCAGTACTTCCTTGTTAATGATGTCTTCAATGTCCTGCAGTTCTTCGTCGGCGACGGCGGTGAAGTGCGAGAAATCAAACCGCAGATGATTCGGAGCCACCAGCGACCCGGCCTGCTTCACATGCTTTCCCAAAACCTCGCGCAGTCCCGCATGCAGCAAATGCGTCGCCGTGTGATTCCGCATTGTGGCGAGACGAAAGTCAATATCGACCACGGCGTCGACCCTATCGCCGACACGAAGTGCGAATTTCATCACAACCTGATGTGCCCGCACCCCTTGAATCGGGTAATAACATCCCTTCACATCAGCGACGACCGTGTTGTGATCATCAGAATAGAACCATCCGCGATCTCCAACCTGTCCGCCCGCCTCGGCATAAAAGGGCGTGTGATCCAGAATCACTTCCCCCGATTCACCTGCTTTGAGATCTTGCACCCCACGTCCGTCATGGATGATTGCAAGAACCTCGCATCCATCCGATCGAGTCTGTTTGTAACCCTCGAACTGCGATTTCGGCAGCGACTGGTACGCCGGATTCGCAGTCTGTTTCGCCGCACCCTTCCACGAAGCGCGCGCCCGCGATTTCTGTTCATCCATCGCGTGGTCGAACCCCTCACGGTCGAACAGGATTCCTTGATCGCGTGCCGCATCCTGCATGAAGTCAAGCGGCATGCCAAAAGTGTCATAAAGCTTAAACGCGTCTTCGCCAGCTAGCTCCTCTTTGGACGACTTGAGGAGAGTTTCCAACTTCTCAAGTCCCACTTCCATCGTATGAGCGAAGCGCATTTCCTCCGCCTGCACCGCCTTAGACACGCGGTCCGCGGTATCTGTGAGTTCCGGGTACGCATCCCGCATCAAATCCCGGACCGCAAACACCATCTGATACAGGAATGGTTTCGTCTGCCCTAGCAATCTTCCGTGCGTGATCGCTCTGCGGATAATCTTCCGCAGCACGTATCCGCGCCCTTCATTCGAGGGCAACACGCCGTCCGAAATGAGGAACGTAGCTGCACGCGAGTGATCCGCAATCACCCGCAAGGAGGCCGCTGCTTTATGCCCGGAGCCATCCCCGCTTGTGGAGGGGCGGACGCCTTCGTCCGCCCCGCGGACCGAAGCTCCGCGTGCGGCCACCGATTGCGTCAACTCCGCCGCTCGCTGGATCAGCGGCGTAAACAAGTCTGTGTCGTAATTCGAAATCACTCCCTGCAGCACCGATGCGAGTCGTTCCAGTCCCATCCCCGTATCAATCGATGGCTTCGGCAGCGGCGTTAACTTTCCCGACGAGTCCCGGTCAAACTGCATGAACACCAGGTTCCATATCTCGACATACCGTCCGCAGTCACATGGGAACCTGCAGTCGACGTGCCCTTGCTCCGACGCTGCAATGCCCATGTCGTAATGGATCTCGCTGCACGGGCCGCACGGGCCGGTATCGCCCATCTGCCAGAAGTTATCCTTCAGCCCCATCTCGAAAATGCGATCTTTCGGCACGCCCTGGCCAGCCCACAAGTCGTAGGCCTCGGCGTCGCGCTGCAATCCACCCTCGCCGTTGAACACCGTGACGTAGAGCTTGTCCTTCGGAATCCCATACCACTCGGGCGAAGTGATCAGTTCCCACGCATACGCGACCGCATCTTTCTTAAAGTAGTCGCCAAAGGAAAAATTCCCCAGCATCTCGAAAAATGTGTGATGCCGGTTCGTGAACCCGACATTTTCCAGGTCGTTGTGCTTGCCGCCCGCGCGTACGCACTTCTGCGATGTCGTCGCCCGCAAGTAGTCCCGCTTCTCCAGCCCGAGAAACACGTCTTTGAACTGGTTCATCCCCGCGTTGGTAAACAAAAGCGTCGGATCATTGGCAGGCACGAGGGACGACGAATGCACTTCCTTGTGTCCCTTTTGCACAAAGAAGTCCAGAAATTTCCTGCGGATTTCAGAGCCGGTGAGCATGAATGACTAATTCTAAACGATAGAGCTAAAAGGAAGAGGGCACGAGGGAACACAACATTCCGCTGTGTTCCCCTGCGCCCTCGGTGGTGAATCCTGGTATTCGACCTACTTCACGGCATCTGCAGTCTTGTCAGCGCCCTTCTTGACGCCGTGCCCGACACTCTTTACGCCTTTCTTGATTCCGCTGCCAGTTTTGTCGGCGGCTTTCTCGGTATCCTTTGTAGCGGTCTTCGCGCCTTTTTCGGTGTCTTTCGCGGCTATCTTCGAATCTTTTTCTGTATCTTTGGCAGCAACCTTGGTTGCGTGTCCGGTCTTGGTAGCGGCCTTCTTCGTATCTTTAGCTGCCGTCTTTGTCCCCTTCTCCGTGTCCTTCGCGGCCGTTTTGGTCGCATCCTTCATTTCTGTTCCGGCGCCTTTCTTGTCTGCGCTGCTCGCATCCTGCGCACCCAATGTTGGGACCGCGAGCAACAATCCAGCCACAACCATCCCCGCCAATTTCGCTTTCATAACTTCCTCCTAAAATTGTGAACGGAAATCCGTGCGAGAGTATGAGGCATCCCGATGGCTCGACGCAAATTCGCTCCTCAGCCCTTCGAGATTCGAAAGCCCAGCCCAAGGATCGTCTTCAACGCCTCGATCGCGGTCGCACGGTCATACACTCGTTCCGACTCCGGCAACTCTTCGTACGCCACCAGCCCCGGATGCAGCTTCTTCGCGTCATCGCGCTCCGCACCCCATCGCCATCCATCCTCCATGCGCTGCCGCGCCCAGTGTTCATGCGTATTCCGTGCCAGCAACTCGGTCAGCGCTTCCACCTCTCGAGGCAATTGCACGTGCGACGTATCGATGGGGCTGGGATAATAATTGTTTGATTTCAAGAAGCTTCTCCCTCGAGAAGTGTCAGAGTTTCATCATCCACATCCCATTTCTTCAGGATGGTAAAGATTGTCTTCGGGCCGAACCCTGCGCGCACCAGCTGCCGGAAAATTCGTGCTGTCTGTTTCTGATCCTTCGGCTTCTCCAGCCGTTTCTTCCGCAGGTACTCGCGCGCCTGCTTTTCTTCGCTCATTCCGTCATACGCGGTTCCGACCGCGTTTTCGATTACGTCGCCATGCACTCCCCGCGTCTTCAACTCCGTGATCACACGCCGTCGCCCGACCTTCTGGTTGTCCCGCCGCATTGAAGAGTAATATGCGGCATACTTGGAGTCGTTCAGGTATCCCTGATCCTTCAGTCGTCGGATCACCAACTCCACCAGCGTGACCGCGTACTCCGACTCCGGTTCCTCGACTCGAGCGCGCATCAACCGCTTCAACTCCGCGACGGTCCGCATCCGCCGGGCCAGCGCCCCCACGGCATACTCGTACATTTCCTCCTCGGAATACTGCCGCCGCTTCGGATGCGAAAAAGCCATGGGTCAACGATAGCGCAAATCGTCCTAAGATGTTCCCTTTGGAACCCTGTGTCCGCTGTCTGAAAGCATTTTCGTTCCCAAAAAAGAAAGGCGCGCTGTACAAGCGCGCCCCAATCCAAGAAGTACTCGAAACGTGAACCTTGTCCGCTACCTCCCGCCAAATCCCGCTGACTGCATCGACTGCCGCGAAATGTCTGCCGTGGACGCGATACCCTGCATTCGCAGCTTGAAGTCATCGGAGTTCGAAGCGTTTTCGAGAGCGGTTTCGTAGTTGACTAAGCCCGCCTGGAACAGATCCCAGAGCGACTGATCGAATGTCTGCATACCGTACTGCGATGTGCCTGCCGAGATCGCGTCGCGGATCGATCGCGTCTTTTCCGGCACCAGAATCGATTCGCGAATGAACGCGGTATTGATCATGACTTCCACCGCAGGGTACGCGGCCTTCGGCATCGCAGCGCCGGACCAGGCGCTGGCTGACGATCGCGCGCAACACTGCCGCCAGTTGCATGCGAATTTGCTTCTGCTCCGGTGGAGGGAAAATTGAAATGATACGGTTTACAGTTTCGACCGCATCCAGCGTGTGCAATGTCGAGAACACCATGTGGCCCGTTTCAGCCGCGTGCAGCGCCGTTCCGATCGTTTCCAAGTCTCGCATTTCGCCGACCAGGATCACGTCCGGATCCTGACGCAAAGAAGCTCTCAGCGCCGCCCCGAACGACGGTGTGTCCACGCCGATCTCGCGCTGGTTGACGTATCCCTTCTTGTCGCGATGAAGGAATTCGATTGGGTCTTCGATGGTGACAATGTGTTCCGCTCGCGACGAGTTCACGCGGTCGACCATCGCGGCCAGCGTCGTCGACTTACCCGAACCGGTTACGCCCGTTACCAACACCAGTCCGCGAGGCATATCGCAAATCTGTTCGACCACTTTGGGCAGGAACAGTTCGTCCAGAGCCCGAATTTTCGTCGGAATGACGCGCAGCACCAGTCCCACGTTGCCGCGCTGCTGGAAGATGTTTACACGGAAGCGTCCTAGTCCGGCGACGCCGTACGCCATATCGATTTCCGTGGTCTCTTTGAATTTCTGCTTCTGCCGCGCCGACATCATGCTGAAAGCCATGTTCAGCATGTCTTCCGCGCTGATGCGCGGCTGATCGGTCAACGGCACCAGTTCGCCGTCAATGCGCAGGTGCGGATAATTCCCCACCTTCAAATGCAAGTCGCTGGCTCGCCGTTCCGTCGCTATTCGCAGCAGGTCATCAATATTCATGCGGATTTCTTCCTGATGCCCAGCCCGAGTCGTTCTCGGGACGTGGACTCTCTCTCAGCATCATCGCCCGAACCGTCACCTTCCCCAAGATGACCTAGGTAATGACCTCCGCCACGACATTGGCCACTCCCTAAAGTGATCGACCCGCCATAGAAGACGGAAGCGATGTAGGGGCGGACGCCTCGTCCGCCCCGAGCGAAGCGAGTGAAGTTATAGATGAAGTCCCCTGCCGCGGCAGGGCCTGGCTAGTCTTCGCTCAGGCGGTGCCAATCGAAGTGAAGCTTGATGCCAAATGGCTTCGGCGAAACTTTGGCGAGCGTCTTCCATGCCAAAGACTTATTTTTGGGTAGGGCTACTGGTCTGAGTGTTCGTTGCGTCTGTTCGAACCACCAATAATTTGTGCTGATGAGCCCACTCGTCGGCCTTCGTCTTGGCCTTCTCAATGTCCTTCGCGCTCATCTCTTTGCGAATCTCTTCCTCGTCATGCTCTGCACCGGAAACCCTAAATCTGTACGCCAAGAAAATCCACATGTACGCCGTTACACGATCTGGCTTGACTCCATCCCCTTTCCAGTAGGCCTCTCCCAACTGCAGAGTGGCTTTTGGATGTCCGAGGTCAGCAGCTCGCGTGAGCCATTTCGCCGTTTCAACCGGATCTTTCGGCACTCCGATTCCGAGCCGATGAATGACAGCCACGCAGTAGGCACCCGGAGAATAGCGAAGACTAGCTGCATCCTCACAGAGTTTGCGAGCTTCTATGGCCTCGTCTGGAGTTACGTCCCTACCATTGATAATCAGTCCCGACGCTCTGACCCCAGCTTCGGGAACCCCTCCGTCAGCCGCTTTGCGATACCACTTCAAGGCCTTTTCCGGATTCTTGGGCAGGTCGCCGCCCCTTTCATAGACTTCGCCGATCCTTTCCTCCGCCTGCATTACGCGCGGCTGACTCTCGGAAGTCGCGCGGTTCACTGCGTCGTCTGCCGGAGGATATCCTGCTTCCTGTGCCAGCAAGAACCAGGCACATGAAGTTACGTCATCAATCCTCACACCATCACCGTTGTAATAAGCTGCACCTAAATTAAACATGGCGGCGGCGCTTCCATCCTTTGCAGCCTTGTGAAACCATCGGAGCGCCTCTTCCTTGTTTTTTTCGACTCCCTCCCCCATGCCATACATGACGCCAAGCGCGTTTTCCGCATCGGCGTTTCCCTGATCGGCTGCCTTTCGAAACCAAGAGGCCGCAGTTTCATAGTTAAGAGCAACTCCATCCGCCGCCTTGTAGGCCGTTGCTAAGGCGACCTGCGCGCTAGCATCGCCAGACTCGGCCTTACTTCGCAGCCGAGAGATCTCTGACGCTGTTAATGTGTGGCGGCTCTGAGTTTCTTGCACCGTTGCCGAAGAGGCAGGGGACAGGGCCTGCTGTTGCGCAGCCGCTACTGCGAAGACAATGCAGAAAAGGAGAGTAAGCATGCCGTAAGTTGTGCCGTAAGACGCTAATCCTAGCCTACTTGGAGCAACCTCGCCATTTCCCTCGTTCTTGGTTATCTATACCCTCACTGATTAGCAAGAAGATTCTTAGTTCAAGCTCGAGTCTCTTCAGTGAGGTTTTCCAGGCAAACATCCTGCGAACTAGCCGCCTGATGTAGAATTCCCCGACCAAATTCGCCGCGCTTGAAGGAGTGACCGTGAACTATGCCCGTATCGCTCTGGCATCCCTCGGGGCTATGGTCGCCTATTTTGTCTACGGTTTTGCCGTGTTCGCCGCATGGCCATCGATGAAAACTGAATTCCTGAAGTATCCCAATGTCTACCGCCCCAAGGACGAGATGATGAAGGTGATGCCCTACGGCATGATCGCAATCTTCGTCGCGATCGTGATCGTCGCGATCCTCTACGCCAAGGTCTATACCGGCGGTGGCGGCATCGTGTCGGGTATTTGCCTCGGAGCGCTCATCGGTCTTTTCTCCGTCTGCACGTTCGCGATCCATAACTACATCAACCTGAACATCGGACTCACGTTGACCATCTCCCAGTCCATCGCCTACTTCATTCAGTGGGTCATCGTCGGAGCAGCCATCGGCCTCATCTACAAGCCATCGTAGCCACTTGCATTCCTGCAAAGTCTGCGCCTTGGGCTTCGAGGGGCGTGATTTTGCCGAGCCTGTTGTGACCGGCGCGTTTGACGGTGGGCCTGTTCTTGTTGGATATTTAACCCAGTGGACGTCGAACGCATCATCGATGATATCGAACAGCTCCAGGAGATGTTCGAAGCGCCGGATATCCGTCCGCTCAACGCCAACGACATTTCGGCTGCCAATCGCAGGCATGACCAGATGCTGGCCAATAGCCCCTGGTTCCGATTGTGGCAAAGCTACGGCGTCTGCTGCCGAAACGAAGCTCCGATATTCCAGCTTCCGGAACGTCGATAATCGGTCCCCGGCATCGCGTCGTCCTCGCCCATCGCATCGGTCCAGTTCCGAAATCTTTCTGCAAGCGTCGAAATTGCGTTACTACCCGGATTTTCTCAATCCAAATCAAGAGCCCAATTGAGCCGTGACTGCTTCCGCGCGCCTGTATCTTCCGCAGTGAGATAATCCGACCATGCGCTTCTGGTATATGAATAGCTGGGCGTATGTCAGTCTTGCCGGGCTAATCGTAATGGTTCTGGCTCTCAAGGGCATCGGATCAGACCAGCCCGCAACGAAAGTCGCAGCGCGGATCGTGGGTGCGCTATTCGGCTTGGCCATAATCATCTTCGGCATCTGGATGAATCTCAGGTCAACCGCGCTCTAAAACCTCCGCCATCGTTGGCGATTCGATTCCCGACATCCTCATTTGCGACTATCCCGCCTGCAGTCAGAGGCGAATCACCCGATTACGTCAGTCACGTTGATTCCGAAACACATCTCTCGCGCAGCATAGAATCAGTCTAGGATCACCAAGACGGAACATAGCGGCGCATTCGGAAGGCGGTTTTCTCTTTGATGTCTCAAGAAGCGTTTTCGCAGGATCTTCCGAGCCGCGCCCCCGAACTCCACCACGGCAAATCCTCCATGCCAGGGTCCCTGTGGCTTGTCGTGCTCGGATTGCTGTTCCTTCCAGGCTGCAACGCGCTCAATCCCTTGTGCGGAAGCTCCCGGCCGGCTCCGGTGCTTACCTCGCTCTCGTCCACTACGATAACGTTCGCCCAGGTGCAACCGGGATTTCTCCTCACGCTGAATGGTAAGCAGTTTGTTTCATCTTCTGTCGTAATCATCAATGGAACGACACTCGTTACCACTGTAGCGAGCAGCAGCCAGTTGCAGGTGACCATTACAACGGAATTGATCTCTGGTCCCGGGAGCGCGACCGTGTCGGTCAACACGCCGTCGGGCAACTCGGGTCACCTGGGGTGCAGTAGTGGTGGAACCAGCACCACGCTGACACTCACCATCACCTAACTTTCGGAAGCCGTTCACTAATTCCTGGCGTTTACTGAGATAACATCATTTACTATGCTCGCCACGTTATGACTCTGCGCGTTTTAGTGGCGTTTTGGGCAGGTATCATATGCCTCATCACAACCATTCTGATTCCGGTGGCGTATTTCGGCGACAAGAATTCAACGGTCGCAAAGCGGCTATGCGCAATGGACGATCGCCACCATGACGTTCGATCCGGCGATTGACGCGATGATGGCCAGGTAACGTGATTTTGACCAAAAACGGCCATTCAACCCTCAATAAATCTGTAATTTCTACCGTCCTTCATCATCCCCAAAAATAATTAATTAATGTTCCATTCTCGTCGATTCGTCCGCGCCCCGTTCGACGTATCAGCAGAGAGCCGGTACGATAGCGAGCAACGCCGATCCAACTGCCCTCTTAATCGCCCACCCAAAGGAGATTTCGCAATGCGATTCATGATCATTGGCAAAGCAACGCCGGAGACAGAAAAAGAAGGCGCCCTCCCCGATCCACAACTCATGGCCGAGATGGGCGCTTTCAACGAAGAGCTCGTGAAAGCTGGCGTCCTGCTCGCCTCCGATGGACTCCATCCCAGCTCCAAAGGCGCACGCGTCAAATTCTCGGGTAAGACTCGCACCGTTATCGACGGCCCCTTCACCGAGTCCAAGGAACTCATCGCCGGCTTCCAGATCTGGCAAGTCAAGTCCCTCGAAGAGGCCATCGAGTGGGTCAAGCGTGCTCCCAACGCCCAGGCCGGCGAATCCGAAGTCGAAATCCGCCGGGTCTATGAGATGGAAGATTTCGCACCCATCCTGTCCGAAGACCAGATCCAGCACAAAGAAGAGCTCCGAGCGCAGCTGCCAAATCAGACTGCCAACAAATAGCCGCGCCTGCAATTACAAATTACGGCGAAAAACCGGGCATACGGAAGTTTTGCGACGGTCCCGTAACAAGTAGCCCTAAACGGCCCTAGACGCCGGGTGCCCCATTCAAGCCCGGTGTTGGCTTGAGTGGGGAAGTTCGCTCAGGCGTCACGCCAATCAGTAGACTCGAGGCAAAAGTTGCGGCGCTCGCGTTCGATCGCGCCCTCAACGACTCGTCGGCGCCTCACGTTCTTTCCGAACGGGCGTGTATCACAAACGCCTGCAACCGCGACGCGACGCTGCGAGGATCGATAAACGAATCTCTGCCCATCCGTTATTCGCGACTCCTTCGGGATTTCGACGCAAAGAAACGATTCCTTCGATCACAGAAAAAGATTGGCACGCCTGAAACCCAGCGAAATCCGGCCTTCTGAGCACCTTTGCGGTCTACTGGTTCTGGTAATGGGAGCTATCGGCTTTTTGCGTTTTTCGCTCCGCGACCCGCGTGTTAACAATCTCCCAGTCTTCGCGCTGTCGGTCGTGAGCTCATCCCGTTCGCGGCGCCGGGTCATTTCAGTCTTGGAGCTATCTTCCTGCGAACCGGATCGAACGCTGCCGAAACCGCGAAGGCCCTGAAAGGTGGTGACGGTCTTCGCATCCGCGATGACCTGCCTCGCCTGATCGCCCAGGGTCACGAGTCTCTCACCACGGCCGAAAAAGATCTCCTTAAGTGGGTCGGCGTTTTTTTTCGCAAGCCCACCCCCGGCCGTTTCATGATGCGCGTCCGCATGCCCAACGGCTTCACCAATAGCCGCCAGTTGCGTGCGATCGCCGACGTATCGCGAAGGCTGGGAAACTGCGTTCTCGACATCACCACCCGCCAGCAACTTCAGCTTCGCGGATTCTCGCTTCCCACCCTGCCCGAGATTTGGGAAAAATTGCGCGGCGTCGACCTGCACTCGCTTCAAACCGGCATGGATAATGTCCGCAACATTAACGGCTGCGCCCTGGCTGGAATCACGATCAATGAATTGTTCGACGCATCCCTCGTGCTGGCAGAGCTCGACCGCATACTCGTTGGTTCTGACGGCAACCCGGAGTTCACGAACCTCCCGCGCAAGTTCAACGTCGTTGTGACCGGATGCCTTGAGAACTGTACCCACAGCGAGTCGCAGGATCTTGCCCTGATTCCCGCCATGCGGCGCGATCGTGCCGGATTCAACGTGCTCGTCGGCGGAAAAATGGGTTCGGGCGGATTTACCATCGCCTCGCCGCTGGATGTTTTCGTTGAACCAGCCCACGCAGCGTTGGTGGCCGCGGAGTTGATTCGCATTTTTCGCGATCATGGTCCCAGAGACTCGCGCTCGAAATGCCGCTTCGCCTTCCTGGTCGAAGAATGGGGCCTGCCGCGCTTGCGGCAGGAACTGGTCGGCCGGATAGGACATGAACTCGCCCCCGCCGGTCGAGATGTTCGCGGCGCGCACGACACCGATCATCTCGGCGTGGCGTGGGAAAAGCATCATGGCTTCCGTTCCGTTGGGCTTTGCGTTCCCGAGGGCCGCATCAATCCAGATCAGATCGAAGAACTTGCGCGCGTTGCCGAAGACTACGGGGATGGCCAGGTTCGCCTTACGACCGGACAGAATGCAATCCTGCCGAACGTCCCCGCGTGGCGAGTCTCCAGTCTTCTCGAAGAAGATTTGCTTCAGGAACTTTCTCCCAGGCCTTCTGCCTTTCGCCGATCCCTAGTTGCGTGCACCGGCACGGATTACTGCAACCTCGCTCAGATCGATACCAAGGGACAAGCCGCAAACCTCGCGTCGGCCTTAGAACAACGCCTCGGCAGTTGGCGTGCGCCTGTACGAATGCACTGGTCGGGATGCCCGGCGGGATGCGGCAACCACGAAGCCGCCGACATTGGCTTTCGCGGCTTCAAAACGCGTCGCGGCAACGAAATGGTGGAGGCCGTTGCAATTTACGTTGGAGGCCGCACCGGGCCGAACGCTGCCGCGGCACAGCAGATAGTTGAAATCGCTCCGTGCGACGATACGTTGCCAGATCTGGTGGCAAAGATCGTTCGCCAGTTCGACGCACACAAACATACGCACGACGGGCCGCCTCTTCATGGCGATTTACCCGACGTCCGGCAGCCCGATGTGGATCAGTCTGAGATCGTTTCGAATGCTGTGGTTGAGACCGACACCGGATTTTCTGCCGCCTGAACGAAGCACTCCCAGACCGCAACAACATAAGGAGGACATCTGTGGACTACGTCGATCCCGCAAACGTCACGCGCAACATGATCGAATCTGCGGCGAACAAGATCAAACTGCCGCCAAGTCAGCTCCTGTTGCGGGGTGCCTGCTCCGGCGCACTCCTGGCGTTCGCCACCAGTCTCGCGTTCGTCTCGAACTCGCAAGGGTTGCCGCCTCTCGTCGGAGCGATTATTTTCCCCGTCGGCTTCGCGATGATCGTGGTTCTTGGCCTCGAATTGGTGACAGGCAGTTTCGCTCTGATTCCCCTGGCCGTCCTCGAACGAGATTCCACCATCCCGAAAGCCGCGGCCAATCTCACTTGGGTCTTTGCCGGGAACCTTCTCGGTGCACTCTTTTATGCATTCTTACTCAGCGCCGTGCAGACGCAATTTTTTCGGCAGTCGCCCACCGGGGCCGCTGCCCTCATAGTTACCGCGGCCGAAACGAAGACTCTCGGATACGCCAAACTCGGCTCTTCCGGCCTGGCCTTGGCTTTCCTGAAAGGTATCCTCTGCAACTGGATGGTTTGCATGGGAGTCGTCATGGCGATGACCTCGCGCTCCACGTTGGGAAAGATCGTCGCCAGTTGGCTTCCCATCCTTACCTTCTTTGCGCAAGGTTTCGAACACTCGGTCGTAAATATGTTCCTCATCCCGACAGGAATGCTGATGGGCGCCAAAGTTTCCCTGCGCCAGTGGTGGTGGTGGAACCAGCTTCCAGTGACTTTGGGCAATCTGGTGGGTGGAAGCGTATTCGTCGGCTTTGCCCTGTATTTTGCCTTCGCCCGCCGGGCGCCGCAACCGGCGCATGCACGGGAAGAATCTGCCCCCATGCACGCCCCCCTCGAAGCCGCATGAAGAACATGTAGGGGCGTGCCCCTCGTCCGCGAGCAGCGAAGCGAGTGGCCTTATTTGTAAGCGCCGCTTCCTTCTGCGCGCTGCCTTTCTAGTTTGAGGCTGCATGAAGCTTGATTTACTCTAGGACCACCATGCCATCCGCAACGACCGTACAAGGATTCAACGGCAAACGCGTCCTCGCTCTCGAAAGCCGCCGATCCCGCGAGATGGCCCAACTCATCGTCAATAGCGGAGGCCAAGCGGTTCGTCGCTCCCGCCACCCGCGAAGTTCCCGTCGAAGATCAGGGCGACGCGTTGAAATTTGTCGCCGCTTTGCGGGAAGGCCGCGTCGACGTCGTAATCTTTCTGACCGGCGTGGGAACGCGAGCGCTCGCGCAAACCGCGGGAACGATTTGCTCCCGCCAGGAATTTGTGGACGCACTCAGCCGCACGACAGTTATCGCCCGCGGACCGAAGCCCGTTGCCGCACTGCGCGAGCTCGGTGTCCCCATCGCGGCGACTGTTCCCGAACCGAATACCTGGCGCGAACTCCTCCAACTTCTCGACGAAAAAATAGGTGACATCCCTCTTCGAGGCCGCAGCGTCGCGGTTCAAGAATACGGCGCGCCATCTCCCGAATTGCTCGCCGGACTCACCGAGCGCGGTGCTCAAGTGATGCCCGTCCGCATCTACGAGTGGAGCCTGCCCGAAGACACCGCGCCGCTCCGAGAGGCCGTGCAAGCGGTAATCCGCGGCGAGATCGATGTTCTGCTCGTGACCTCCGCCGTGCAAATACGCCACCTTATTCAGATTGCCAACGAAACAAATAATTCCGCCGACCTGATTCGCGCGTTCGGCCGAGTCGTCGTTGGATCGATCGGACCTGTGGCCTCCGCTGAATTGCGCCGCCAGGGAATTACCGTCGACCTCGAACCCACTCATCCAAAGATGGGCTTCCTGGTGCAAGAGACAGCGAAGCAGTCTTCGGCGCTGTCGCAAAGCAAGCGTTCGTGACGTAGGGGCGGACGCCTAATCCATCCTCCGCGCAAAGCGTGGCGCATTCGCTGAAATCTAATTTGCCTTCAAATTTTTGTCCGCAAAACAAAAAAGCCGCCCTCGAAGGAGCGGCTTCTACTCAATCAAATTTAAAGCTACGCCGCAGTCTCCGCGGGCGCTGCCGGAATAAACGGCTCGTCGAAGCTGCCTCCATAGATCGAAGGCACTTTCGATCCCATGGGACGCAGATACGTCGCCAACTCTCCGCGATGATGAATGCTGTGGTTGTTCAAGAATCCCAGATACAGCACCGCCGGCAAGTTGAACACTCCGAAGAACTCGACCGGCGTCATCAAGTCTTCTGCGGACATCGCTCCCACGCGCTCGATGCCGCTCTTCATATTCTGGTCATACCAGGCAACGACTTCCGCCGACGTCTGCGGTTTGTGTTCGGGCGTCGCCATGCTGAATTTCATATCAGCGATGCCAGTCAGAAACTGCACGTCGGTGTTTGCGATGTGCCACGCCAGTTCCTTCGCGGTGCGTGCTTTCGGATCCGGCCGGTATTCCGATTTGTCATCGGGAACAGCCGCAATCACTTTCTTCGTCGTCTCGGTTTCCCGCGCGATGCCGTCGAGCATCATGGCGCGATAGCCAAGGACATATTCCGGGGTTAAACCTTGCTGGGACATATCGTTCTCCTTCTTAATCGGTGACGGACGTTTTCGGGCTGGAGAGCCAGAAGGGGCGCGGCCTTCGTCTAGGAAAGCCGCGCCCCTGGCTCGAATTGACGTCCCGGATTATACCCCGACCGGCTGTTTGCTGCGCACTGGCACCGGCGTCAGCCATCCGTGGCGGTCGCTTTTCTCGCCGCGCACGATGGCGTAGAACTCCTTCTGCAAGGTTTTCGTGATCGGCCCCATCATGCCGTTGCCGACCTTGATTTTGTCGACCGAGCGGATCGGCGTGACCTCCGCCGCCGTCCCAGTAAAGAACGCTTCGTCGGCGATATACAGCATTTCGCGCGGGATCATCTGTTCGACGATCGGAATATTCATGTCGCGCGCAATCTGCAGCACCGAATCACGGGTGATGCCCGGCAACACCGAGTTACCCAGCGGCGCCGTGATCAGCTTGTCGCGATGGACCAGGAAAAGATTTTCTCCCGAGCCTTCGCTGACGAAACCGCTCACGTCGAGAGCGATGCCTTCGACGTAACCGTTCGCGATGGCTTCCATCTTGATGAGCTGGGAGTTCATGTAATTCGCGCCGGCCTTGGCCATAGTGGGCAGGGTGTTCGGAGCGAGCCGCGTCCACGACGATACGCAGACGTCGCAGCCATCGCCCTCGCCGCCCAGATATTTTCCCCACGGATAATTGCAGATATAAACTTCGACCGGACAATTCAGCGGGTTCACGCCGGCATCACCGTATCCACGAAGCACGACCGGGCGGATGTAGCACGGGAACGCGCCATTGTGTCCGACGGTTTCGAGCATGCCCTGCACGAGTTCATCGCGCGTAAATGGCAAGTCCATGCGATAGACCTTGGCCGAGTCGAGCAGGCGCTGCATGTGCTCGTTGGCGCGGAAAATCGCAGGGCCGCTCGGCAGGTCGTAGCAACGTATGCCTTCAAAGACCGAAGAGCCGTAATGAACGACGTGCGACATCACGTGGATGTGTGCGTCGTCCCATTTGATGAGCTTGCCGTTGTGCCAGATCTTATCGGTCTTCTGCAATGCCATGCCAACTCCTTGGAAGGTCAAAGTGCGCAACGCAGTGGGATTTCCCGGCAGAAAAGCGGCCCTAAACCCCACCCACGCTACCCATCATTATATCCGAGCCATAGTGGCGGCCCTTGCGGGACAGCAGCCCCAGAATCATTGAGCCGCAGTTCCGTAACCGAACCCGAAGCAAGCGAACTCGATCTCGCCGCCGTAAGCCTCCGCGCCGCCGCTCGTGGAGGGGCGGACGCCTCCGTCCGCCCCGGACCGGCAACGCCGGGCCGTAAAGCCGCCGCCCAAAACCCGGATCCCCTCCCATCCCACGACTTCACGAATCAAGGAATCCCCCCGCGCCGATTTGGAAGCGGCCCCCACCGTGATCCAAGCTCCGCAGCCCACGGCGCAAGCCGTGGGTAAAGGAAAATAAGGAGTAACAAGCCCCGGAGGAGCGAAAGAAAACCCCGCGGCCCGATACTTCCGGGCCGCTTGGACAGCCGGGGCGGCTGTCCCCACACGAGCAGGTCGGCGCGCTTCCGGGCGATGGTGTTACGCATCAGTGCGTGCATGACTTCCATCAGGGAGCGGGGAAATTGGAAGCGTCCCGTCTGGGTCAGTGAGTGGAATCGCGCGGTCTCAACAGTTGGCTTCCGAATTGCCCGTGACTCGTGGAGTAACCCATGAGATCATTACCAATCTTCGTGCACCGCCAGGAGTGAGTCATGCGCACTTTGCTTCAGGACCTCCGCTATTCCGCACGGCAGCTCATCAAGAATCCAGGATTCACACTGACGGCAGTCATCTCGTTGGCGCTCGGCATTGGAGCGGCCACCGCTGTTTTTAGTGTGATTTATGCAGTCTTGATGCATCCTTATCCATACCCTGCCGCGGATCGAATCGTACGACTCACGATCGACAGCGTAGCGGGGTCCGGCGACTCCGTCTATCTAAATGGCGCCGAAATTCAGACCTTGCGGCAATCACCGGTGGTCGAAAGCGTTCTGGCCTCGGACAACAGCGCTCTGATGCTGACCGGGCAAGATCTTCCGGAGACTCGTGCACGCCGTGAGCCTCATCTCGAATAATTTCCAGGATCTCGGCGTGCCTGCCTTGCTGGGTCGCGGACTTTGGCCATCCGACGCAGTGGACGGCCAGGAGCCACGACCCGTTGTAGTTCTTTCCTACAGGTTTTGGCGGAGACACTACTTGTCCAATCCGGATGTCGTGGGCCGCACTCTGCAACTGGATCACAGGAACTTCGAGATCGTAGGCGTCGCGGCGCCGCGATTCACTTGGTATGACGGCGACGTCTATCTCCCACTGAAGCTGTTGCGAGATCCGGGGCGCACATCTATCGTCGATTTGCTTCTGCGGCCCGGCGTCAGTCACGCCACAGCCGAAGCCGCGACTGCAGCCCCTCGTCGAACAGTTCGCCAATTCGACATGCCGCACGATTTTCCTGACGTCTTCAGGGTCCATGTGCATGGGCTGAACGACTGGGTCGTGAGCTCCATGGGCGGAACACTGTACTTGCTTTTTGGCGCGGTGATGTTGCTGCTGGTGATTGGATGTGGAAATGTCTCGATTCTGCTGCTGGCGCGGGGTACGGCGCGGCAACATGAATTGGCTGTGAGAACCGCAATCGGCGCGGGCCGCTTCCGAATCATTCGTCAATTGCTCACCGAGTCGCTTCTTCTCGCGGCGATGGGCGCGGCGCTCGGAGTTCTGGCTTCTTACGGCGCTCTGGCGACTGACTCTGCGTCTGCTGCCGGAATCTACATTCGCCTCCGAGGCCGTCATTGGCATCAACCTGCCGGTGCTGTTTTTCAGCGTCATGGTCGCGCTCGGAACGGGCGTGCTGTTCGGGCTTTGGCCAGCGCTGCAACTTTCGCGTACGCACATCGGCGAGATCATGCAGTCTGGCGCGCGCCGATTAGCCGGGAGTGTCCGCGGACGAAAGGCCCATAGCATGCTGATCACCGCGCAGGTAGCGCTGACATTATTGTTGCTCGCAGCTGCGGGCTCCTCAATGAAGGGGTTCACCCAGCTGATCCATCAACCCCTCGGTTATGACCCGCACAACGTGATGGCGATAGGAATTCCTTTGCGCGCAGGCTCCTACGGCACTTGGCCGGCGCGTGCCGCCTATTTTGAGCAACTGCGAGAGAAAGTGGCGGAGACACCGGGCGTGACCACCGCGGCGATTTCCACCGATGCGACGCCGCCGCGGAATGGATGGATTATGGGATTTGAAGTACTGGGCAAACCCATGGCTCCGGGTGCAGGGGCGCTTTCTGATTCGAGTGGGGCTGAGATCGGATCGGTCAACCTGATTAGCCCGGAGTATTTTGCGGCTTTGCGCATTCCCTTGCTGCAAGGACGGATTTGGAGCGACGCCGAGAATAATAAAGGCGCACATGTAGCCGTGATCAACCGTACGCTGGCGCAGCGCTACTTTCCGAATGGCGATGCCATTGGGCACTCGCTGAGATCGGGAGGTCTCGAAGGCAATCCCGCCACGGTTCTCTCGCCGCCGAATATCGGAGCTACCTGGTTCCAGATTGTGGGCATCGTCGGGGACGCCCGCAATGATGGACTCCGAAGTGCCCCTAGACCATCTGTCTACGTGCCCTATACCTTCAGCATGGGAGAGGCCACGGAGATTCTGGTTCGCTCCAAGGTTCCGCCCGTCACGCTGTAACATGCCGTGCGCGAGCAGTTGAAGGCCATTAACCCGGATCAGATCAGTGACGCTCTATGATCTCGAAACTCGCCTCACTTATGAACCCGAGTGGCAGCAGGAGCATGTCGCGGCCTGGATTTTTGGCATTTTTGCCTGGCTCGCGCTGGCTCTCGCTGCCGTAGGGCTACATAGCGTCGTGTCCTACACAGTGGCACAACGGACCAACGAATTCGGGATTCGTATGGCGCTGGGCGCGCAACGCGGAGACTTGCTGCGCATGGTGTTAAAGTCGGCATTCGGAAACCTGGCTGCCGGAATCTTTGCAGGTATCGTCCTTTCGGTTGCCCTCAGCCGAATCATTGCGAAGTGGGCCCCAGGAAACCCGCGCGATCCTGTCATTCTCGTAGCGGGAACGATCCTTATGGGCTTGGTGTCTGGATTGGCCTGCGCAATTCCGGCGCGTCGTGCTTCCAAAGTCGATCCGATGATTGCACTACACAGCGAATAGCGGTGCCTCCCAACGCTCAAGAGGCTTCGGTGCCAATCAGGCGATCCCAACGCAAAGCTCATGGCGTCACGTCGCCACAGAATGACCTTGTGTAGCTCGCGTCGCCGCCTCGGGCAGGTGCTGTCCGCAATGCGCGCAATTCGCCCAAGTGACCTCAACCGGTTTATCGCATTTCGGGCACGCTGGCCGCAGCAAAGTGCCGCAGTGCGGACAGAATGGAAACTTTGCTTTTTCAAAATGCCCGCAGCCCGGACACGGCTTCGGCAGCGGGTCGCGGAGAATGAAGTACAAGATCACCCCAATCGCATTCGGAATGAAGATTGCCAGCAGCGTCCACATTCCGTACCGCATCTGCCGCCGCTTCGCGTCGCCGTAAACGTATCCGATCAGCGCAACCCAAGCCACCAGGAGAAGGAGAAATCCGTAAATGAGCAGCGCTTGACCCCATCGCGGCCATTTGCCCATCTCCGGATCCGTTGGCGCCACGAAGAAGAACAACGGCACCGTGACGCACAAATATGCGAGCCATGCAACGATCCACGCTGCCTTTGGAATCACGCGCAATTCATCTGTGAAGCGGCTCATACCAGCCTCCTTTCGCCGCGCTGACGGATTGCCAGCATCACTGCGGCCACTCCTCCCGCGAGCCACCCTAGAGCGGTGAACGCGGCAAAACTGAACAACGTATGGCTGAACCGCGGCTCGAGCAAGCTCCCGAACCGTCCGCTCACAAAGTGGAAAACCGGCCAGCTCGCAATGGTCATCAGCCACGCAAACGCTACGCAAACAATCATTACGCGGCGATGCCACTCGTGTTCGGCCTGTTCGGTGAGCTTCGCCTCAGCACGCGCCAGCGTGGACTGCACCAGCCACGAAGAAGGCTGCGGCGTCGGCAACCGGCGGAGTTCGCTTGCAATCGGCCTCCAAACCTCCAATTCGTTGAAGCAGGCGATGCAAGACCGCACATGCTCTGCAACCTGCTTTTCTTCCGCGCTCGTCAGCGCGTCCGCCGCGGCCAGCGGCAGCAGTTCTCGAATCTTGTCGTGCTCGCTCATTGCCATGTACCTCCGGAATCCCGCGCTTCAAGCGCGTACCGCAATTGTTCCAGCGAACGCCGCAGCCGCGACTTCGCCGTTGATAGCGGAACCGCTGTGACCTGCGCGATTTCCTCAATCTTCATCTCATCCTCAAACCGCAGTGTGAGGACTTCGCGATAGATCATCGGCAGCCCCGCCATCGCTTCGCCGATCTCTGTTCGGCGCTCGGCGGCGAGTGCGTGATCGAGCGGCGTGTGGTCTTCACACGGAATCCGGTCCGCCACGGTTTCGCTATTCCAGCTGTCGGCGAGCGGCTCGTCCAGGCTCTGCGGACGAATCCGGCGCAAATGGTCGATCGCCAGGTTGCGCGCCAGCGTAAACAGCCAGGCGTCGAAATTGCGGCTTGCATCAAAGGAACGAATCTTCTCGACCACTCTCAACCATGTTTGCTGGAACAGGTCTTCCGCCTCGGCGGGCTGCCGCACGATGCGCAGCAGGTACCGAAACAGCCGATTCTGGTACCGGGTAATCAGTTCCGAGAGAGCGTTCAGGTCGCCTCGGCGAAGCCGGACCACGTCCGCATCCACTGCCACAAGCCCCTCCAGCGATAGTGCGGTCGCCACCACCATACTCGTAATACGGATGAGTGCCCAAAAAAGACGCAAGAGATGCAGTTGCTAGATTGGTGTTGCTAGGTATCTCAATCACAGAAATTTTCGGAGACTCCCTCGTACCTTGCATCCTTTTGATGTTCTCGCCCGTATTCCCAAAGTGCTCAAATGCACAGTACACGAGCGCAGGAGCGCAACTCTGATCCTGCATTGCTCTTCCATAGGAGGTTGACATGCATGACACAAAGGAGCGGTTGTCTCTATTCTGGCTCTTCGCGTTATTGAACTACCTGTATGCGGACTGTACTGCCCTGTTTGCTATTGTTGGATCGCCAAATCTATCCGACGCCCCACATTTCCCACCATGGGTTCTGCTGGCTTCAGTCGGTCTTCATGGAAATACCCATCGCCATGATTGTGGCGTGTCGACTACTTCCGTTTAGGGCGAACCGGCTGGCGAATATCATCGCGGGTGCCATTGTGACCCTTATAAACGGCGGCCTGACCTACGTTCCGCCTTTTTTCGGTCTCCGGACGCCCGCTCTTCCAGCGTACTTGTTCTTCGCGACGATCGAAACTGTATGCACCTCGGTCATCATCTGGCAGGCGTGGAGGTGGTCAGGGGTTGAAGCCGCAGTTAGTTCGGAGCACGTCGTCTGGAACCCGGGACGCGCAATACAAGACCAAGGCACTCCAAAATAACAAGGAGACTCTCCAATGAAACACAACATCCTGTTAGTCATCGCGTCTGTGCTCTCGATCCTCTTCATGACGTTCCACATGACGGACGACATCGTCCGCGGGATGGAGCCAGGAACGCTTTTTGACCTGATTGTGGTGCCCATTCTTGTCTTCCAGTTGTACGGAACGCTGGTGCTGGCCGGTAAGCGATCGGGGTACATCATCATTCTCCTCGGGTCGCTTCTTTTATTGGTCGTCCCCGTCATCCACATGAAGGGGGCGGGAGTCGGCGGAGCGATCGCCAGGTCCGGCGGAGCCTTCTTCTTTATCTGGACGCTCCTCGCGCTCAGCGTGACCGCGCTCTTCTCCGTCATCCTCTCGGCGCGCGCGCTATGGGAGCATCTGCCACGGCGGACCGACGTGCAGCACAAACAAGGTGCCCGTGCATGAAGCGCTGCTCGCGGAGATTTACCAAGTCCAATCCGCTCCAGCTGGCTTTTGGAGCGGAAAAACGAGACCGAGCCGGTGTTTCTGAGTTTCTTTGTTCCGGTCGGGGTCTTCCTACTCATGGCCGCAAGAAGACCATCTGAGCATCGCTCGATGATTGCTCTAGCAGCTTGGTGGAACATCTCCCATGCCGTGGTGATGGCTATTCAAACCGCGGAAGCTTGGATTCACAGCGTCCACAGGAACTTTATCGATGTGATCATAGTTCTCGTGATCGGAGGCGTCCCTTTAGCGCTTCTGCCAACAAAACGAGAGGCAGTCACGCCAGTTGCGTGAACGAGCGCAGACCCCTCGCACTCTGCTCTTGAGCGAAAACTAAAATCCCCACTCTAGCCGCGAAAGTCCCGGATCGAGTGGGGCACCCATCTGGTAAGAGGACTATCGAACTAGGGTAGCCTGCACCGTGGCTACGGGTTGCTCGTCTCCGCGGAAGTATTTCGGGCTGTCTTTCGATCCTTTATTGGCCGACTTCATTTCGGGCATGGCTTCGTAAGGCTTCGAATAGTCGTTGGCGGCGTTCCAGAACAAGAATCCGATGCCACCTTTTTCTTTCGCGGTTTCCACCTGAATCTTTATGTATTCGGGCGAATAGGTTTTCGTGCGCCAGTGGAAGGCCTGGAGCCAGGGACGGATGACGACACCCGTCGATCGGTTGCCGTCGGGATGCGTGATGAGTTCGAAGCGGTCCATCGATTCGCCGATGAAGTGGGCAGGCTCGTCGCCGGGGTGGGCGATGTTGTCCATGCCGAAGAAGTGCGAAGGATAGATCATCGGGCTGAGCACGTCGCAGTAGTGCGACATGCCAACGATGTCCTGTCCGGTGTGCGAGAGGTCGACCTGACGCTGCCATGCCATCACGCCGAAGACGTCGAGGGAAAGCAGGACGCCCGTGGGATGGAGTTCAGCGTAGGCTTTCTTCAGGAATCCGGTGATGACGTCGGAGCGCTGTGGACCGCGGTTGGCAACCTGGCATCCGATCTTTCGCCCCTTCGGGGCTGACGTGACCGCGCCTTGGTCAGTGTGCGCCTTCTTGGAGATTCCGCCTCGCTTCGCTTCGGCGGGAGGGCCGAGGCGGCCGTCTCCACATGAGCTTTCTTCCACTCCGGCCTCCGCTACTTGTGCTTCTGGTTGATCTTTTTGGAATACGAACTGGGCGTCTTTCTGGTCGCCTTCGGCAGGGAAGCGGACGTAGTCGAACTGAATCTCGTCGACGCCAAGCTGGGCGACGTGCTTGGCGAGGGCGATGTCATAGTCCTGAACCTTGGGGTTCGAAGGATCGGTCCAGACGAGCTTGCCGTTTTCACGCCACGCCGTGTGGTTCTTGCGCGACTGGACGGCCAGTTCAGGATGCGTCACAACCAGGCGCTCGTCGCGGAACATGGCGATGCGGGCGATGGCATGCATATTCTGCTGGTGCAGGAAGTGTACGAGCTTGGGTACGTCGTGGATGTAAACCTTGTGTTCGCCGAGCAGCGGGTGCTCGAAGGGGATGTTGACGCTGCCGTCGGAGTCCTTGATATCGAACACGACGGAGTTGCCGCCAACTTCGCGCCAGTGCTTGATGATGCGGAGGCCGTGATCGCTGGCCGCCATGACTCCGGTGAGGTAAATGGCGCGGACCTCGAAGTCGCGGGGAACGGGAACTGTTTTCTCTGTAATAGGTGCTGCCAGGATACCGGGGATGATGATATTCTCGTTGGCCTTCAGGATATTTGAGGCGTCGGATTTGTGATTCGCGGCGCGGATGGCATCGGCCAATTCAGAAGATGTGAGATACGAAGTCTTGCCAAGATAGTGGCGGGCGATCGTCGGGATCGCTTCTCCCCGCTTGGCGGTGTAGAGCTCGGTTCCGCCGGGCAGCGTTGGACGGGGATCGGGGATCGAGAGCTTTGCGGATCCGGTGTCGCTGACAGATTTCAGTTTTGCCGTCGATTGTGAAGATGCGGCGACAGGCTTCGCAGTCTGAGCTTCCGCGACGAAATCAGCGGCAGAATGGGGACCGAGACGCCAGGCGGCGGCTCCAAAAAGAAGACAGGAAATTCCAGTAACGACGCGGATTGACGAATGACGCAAGCGATCCTCCCCTTACCTAGTTGGATCGTAGAAGGCGGTTTGGGAGGTCGCTAGTTACGTGGGGACGCAGCACGATTGGCTTGCGATTGTGGGTGTACGGCTATCGATTCTCGGAATCTGCGCTCGGCTTCGCCTTTTCTGGACGACGGACGCGGTCGTCGCCACACGGATCGGGTTGTTTGGGCAAGCGATGTTCCTTCCTTGATGCTGCAAAGGTTTTCGCTTATGTAGGGGAAGGGTACAGGGGTAGAGTTGAGGAAATGTTCGGTGCCGGCGCTAAGTATCGAGTCTTGTGGTAGTTGCACAAAGTGGCAAGACTCCTTTCGGGGTGGCCAGAAGGTTGCTTATTTCTAATGCGCGAGGACGCATCAAAGCTGGAAGGCAGGTTGGGGAACTTCCAGAACACAGGCAAAGAAAACGGCGTTAGGCCTGTGAAGTCCGGCGATAACAATAGAGAGCCGAAGAAAACGGCCGAAAGGGAAAAGATCCGGGGAACCGGCAACGATCTTATGAGAACGAATCTTGCAACAGTGCTCGATCCGAACCGTCGCAGCAACGATGCTGGAGAGTTTGATACCGCGCTTCGCCGCCGCATTGTGGGGCAGGACCAGGCGGTCGAAAAGGTCGTAGAGATTTACCAGATGTTCCTGGCGGGACTGAATGCGCCGGGGCGTCCGGTGGGGAACCTGCTTTTCCTTGGGCCGACGGGGTCGGGCAAAACGCGCGTGGTGGAAGCGATGGCGGAGTCGCTGTTCGGAGATTCGCGAGCCTGCATCAAGATTGATTGCGCAGAGTTTCAGCACTCGCACGAGATTGCAAAATTGATCGGTTCACCTCCGGGATATTTGGGACACCGCGAGACGCATCCGCTGCTTACTCAGGAAGCGTTGAACCAGTGGTTCACCGAGAAACTGAGACTGTCGATTCTGTTGTTTGACGAAATTGAGAAGGCGTCGGATTCATTGTGGCAGTTACTGCTCGGAATTCTCGACAAGGCAACGTTGACGCTCGGCGATAACCGGCGGGTCGATCTATCGCAATGCATCATCATCATGACCTCGAACCTGGGCGCGAGCGAAATGACGAGCCTGGTAGATGGCGGGTTTCGGATTTGCGCCGAAAGCCGTCGAGGTCGATGAATCGTTCGACGACAAGATTCAGCGCACGGCGGTGGAAGCGGCGCGGCGCAAGTTTACGCCGGAGTTCATGAACCGCATCGACAAGACGGTGGTCTTCAAGACGCTGCGCGATGAACATCTCTCGCAGATTCTGGATATCGAATTGGGAATGGTGCAGCAACGAGTCCTGATGGCGGCGGGCACGAACCAGTTCGTGTTCAACTGCACGCCGGCCGTGAAAGAGTTCTTGCTTCGCGAGGGCACGGATCCACGTTATGGCGCACGGCATTTGAAGCGGGCGATCGAGCGGAACCTAGTGTTTCCAATGGCCAACCTGGTCGCCACCGGGCAGGTGAAGCTGGGTGACTTCGTTCGCGTGGACATGGCTTCGGAGAACAAGATGATCTTTGTGAAAGAAGCCGAGAACGCGATGGCTCCTGTGCTCCTTGAGCGATACGGAGCAGCAGCGGTTAACCAACCATCGACCCGTGCAGCACGCACGGCTGCCAACAATCGCCGCGATTTCGGGGCAAGCCCGTCGGTGGCTGAAAGCAAATAAGTTTCGCATTACCGCTGTCGCGGACACGCATCCCGCGACGCGCATCTCGAATGGCGCCGGAACCCTTCCCGGCGCCTTTTTTATTTGACGCGACTATGGGTGGGTACTCAAATTCAAAATCGGGCGGGAGCAGAATGGGTTGAAGGCAAAACCCCCACTCTAGTCGTAAAGGGCGCGTAAAATGGGGCTGCCGGCAGGGACGACAACTTACGGATGCGTGTGAATAGGCGTCGCTATGCGGCGCCAGGCGGACGAGGCGTCCGCCCTTACGCGGGCGAAAGATTGAGGGCTGAGCCATGAACGCTGAGCAGCAAGAGCTAGTTCGGGAATTTGAGGAGTTCGGGAAGACCGCTTCGAGCGGGATGGCGGTGATGGAGCATGTTGCGCGGCGGCTGCACGAAAAAATGGCTCGGTATAACTGGGTTGGCTTTTACCTGGTGGACGCCGCCGATCCGGGCACGCTTGTGGTCGGCCCATTTGTCGGGAGTTTCACTCCAAACGCGCGCATTCCACTGGATCGCGGACTGTGCGGCGCCGCCGCCCGCACCGGTCAAACGGTGATCGTGGATGACGTTACCAAGGATCCGCGCTATCTGGCGGGGTCGTCCATGGTGGTGAGCGAAGTCGTTGTCCCCATCATCGTGGTTGGGAAACTGGTGGGTGAACTCGACGTCGAAAGTTATTTCCCAGGCACGTTCAACAAAGGCGAGCAGGAGTTTGTCGAGTCTTGTGCGAAAGTTGCCGGCAAGTACATTGGAAAAGGCGCGGCTCCGCGCCCGTAATCTCACAGATCGAATCGGCAACCGCTGGGCCGCTCTTTCCTGAAGCGTTCTCTTCCAAGAGGTCAAATCCAGCGGGCAGGAAATGCCCGCTCCAGACGAATCCATTTCATTTAATGAACGAGTCAGGTGGCTTCGTGGAGTACCGGCGAGGACGCCATATCCGCGGGAGCTTGCGTTTCGGATTCGGAGTCGGTGGTGCGGCGGAGAACGGGACCCTTAGAGTCGTTATCGCCGCCGTGATGGCGCAAGATCGGCGCGCTATAGGTGAGAAGGCGCGATTTTACTTCCTGGAAAGCCTCGGTATCGAGAATGTAGTCGCTGCGATTGGGAAGAAACGAAGCGATTTCGGTGTGGAGACGCTGAATCCGTTCCTCGGTCATGGGATAACTGGCGAAACTCCTGGCGATCTTGCTGTGAAAGGGCAAGCTGCTGGCGAAGTGATAGCCAGGAATTTTCGCAAGATTCTCAGATCGCTTGGCCTCGATTGCGTGGAGTTTTTCGAGTGCGGCCATCAAGGCCTGGGGATCGTATCCTGCGCTATAGGCATATTCGATGCCGAGGAGGTCGGCCTCGTACTCCGCGTCGCGAAGGAACTTTTTGAGCGAGAGCGGACCGGCGATTCCGCCAATATCTTCGATCGCGACCCCGGCGGGCCCGGCCATCATCGCCATGGTGCCGGCGATATTGGAGAACTGTTTGCGGGTGAGAGCGCGCGTTGCGTGGCGGGCGGCGACGTGCGCGATCTCGTGCGCGATGACGGTGGCCAATTCGGCTTCTCCATCGGAGGAGAGAATCAGCGCGCTGTCGACGTAGAGATAGCCGCCGGGCAATCCGTAGGCGCGGGGAATGTCCCCGGAATCGATGACTTTAATGGTGAAGGGGACTTCGGCATCGGAGTTCGCAACGATCTTTTGCACGAGTCGATTGATGTAGTCGTTCACCAACTCGAATCGTGGATGAGGCGGGTGTTTCGATCGAAAGCGGAGGCAAGGCTCTGACCCAGTTCATGTTCGCGCTTTGCGGAGTAGATGTTGAAGCCGTGTCCGATACCACGCTGGCCAATGCGGTTGACGTCGTACTTGTCGAGTTTCTTCTGATCTTCTTTGGGAAGCGCCTCCTTCTTTGTGGATTCGGTCGCGGGTCGTGGGTTTGGCAGGCCGGGAGAATCCGTTTGAGCAGTCGGCGGCAGGATGAAGGCAGGCCGCGAGCGAGGCGACCCAAGAGGCAGATCGAAAACCGCAAGAAACGAGGCCGTTCAAGAACGCGGACCGAGAGGGAACCGGAAGAATTGCATGGCCACCTGCCAAGGGTGGGAATTCTACAACGGAATGACCTGGGTGCAACCGCAAAATCTAAGCTACTTACAAAAATTGATTTGTGGTCAGGCACGGATCGTGAAGACGGAGGTCGCCAGAAAATACAAAGAAAATTGTGCGCAATTTCTTTCATCTTGACAGGCAAAAAGCCCAGTCCTAAAGTCCAACTTAAGCAGAGCACGAGTCCGTTTTCTGCCCATTTCCCCCATTCACTACCTCTCCCTTTCCGCTGATAGCAGCGACGAGTTGCTATTTGCGCCGGCCCCTTAGCGCACGCGGGAAGCTCGATGGAATCTCGCGTGGCTTTGTTCGCAAAGGTGCTTACCATGCGTGTCCCTTCTCTAGCGAAAGTTGCTACCTCTTTACTAGCTGCACTTTGGACGATTTCCACCGCCGCTCAAGTGAACGTTACGACGTATCACAACGACAACGGCCGCACCGGTCAAAACACCAAAGAAACCATTCTCACGACAACGAATGTGAACGCGAACAGCTTCGGAAAGCTATTTTCGCAAGCCGTTGACGGATACTCCTACTCGCAACCTCTTTATGTGCCGGAGCTGGTGCTGCCCAATCTTGGGGACGCACAATGTGGTGCTTGTCACAACGATGAACGATAGTGTCTACGCGTTTGACGCAGACAACAACACCGGAGAAAACGCGGAGCCGCTGTGGAAGGTGAACTTCACGAATCCGGAAGATGGCATCACGACGGCAAATACGACTGCTTTGCATTGCCCGGATCCGATCACCACGGAGGTTGGAATCATGTCGACGCCGGTGATCGATACGACGACCAACACGATGTACGTGCTGGCGCGGACCGTGGAGTCAGGGAAGTATTTTCACCGCTTGCACGCGCTCGATATCACGACGGGACATGAGAAGTTCGGCGGACCGATCGCGATTACGGCAAGCCTTCCCGGGAAAGGGCCGGGATCAAAAAACGGAATGATCAGTTTCAATCCGCAGCTCGAGAACCAGCGTTCGGCGATGTTGCTGCAAAACGGCCTCGTCTACATTTCGTGGGCGTCACTCTGCGACTACAGCCAGTACCACGGCTGGGTGATGGCATATAACTCGCAGACGCTGAGCCAAACGGCGGTATGGCTTACAACTCCTAACGGAAAAGATGGCGGAATCTGGCAGAGCGGGAACGGGGTGGCAGGAGATTCATCCTTTAATACGTTCGTGGCGGTCGGGAACGGGGCGTTCGACGCAAATACGGGCGGAAGCGACTACGGGCAGAGCGTGGTGAAGTTGAGCCCTCCAATTGGCACAAGCTTTCCGATCGCCGATTACTTCACACCATTCAATGCGCTCACGTATAACACCACCGATTTGGACATTGGATCGGCGGGGCTGACATTGCTGCCGGATCAAACAGGCCCGGTCAAACATCTGCTGGTGCAGGGAGACAAGGCGGGGGACCTTTTTCTCGTGAACCGGGACAACATGGGCCACTATAACTCGAGCAACAACAATCAGATCGTGCAGTACCTGCCTGCGATCAACCGAGGCATGTGGAGTTCGCCGGCTTGGTGGAACAATCATGTGTACATCGGCGGTCAGGCGAATCCGTTGCAGTCGTTTACGTTTACTCCTGCGACCGGATTGTTGTCGACGACGGCAACGTCGAAAACGGCGGCGAGCTTTGCTTATCCGGGAACGACGGTTTCGATTTCGTCCAACGGGACAACCAATGGAATTGTTTGGGCGCTCAACAACTCGACGTATAAGTCGACGACCTCGCAAGCCACGCTGCTTGCGTACGATGCAACGAACCTCGCCAAACAACTGTATAGCTCCAAGACGAAGGGGACGCGAGACAATCCGGGAGCGCCGGTGAAGTTCTCGGTGCCAACAGTCGTGAATGGCAAGGTTTATTTCATGACGCAGAAGAGTCTGGTTGTGTTCGGGCTGTTGAACTAGGGATTCTGAGACCGAGAATGTGAGGCTGCGCTCAGGACTACATCGTGAATCCTTGGCGCGGCGCTTTGCGCTGGCTTGTACGGGCGAAGGCGTCGACCGCCACATGAGCTGGGATGGCGTCGGTCGCTGCGCGACCTTTCACGCCAGGATTTATTGCTTTGCCTGGTAAACCGTTTTGCCGGCGACCATGGTCCAGAGGACCTTGGTGTCGCGCATTTGTTCGGGCGAAACCGTGAGGACATCGCGGTCGAGAACTACGAGGTCGGCGCGATTCCCGGGCGCAATAGTTCCGATTGAATCCATGTTCATCGCCCTGGCTGAGTTGCGCGTATACGCATAAAACATCGCCTCGCGGGGCATGGCCTGGGAAGCGTCCAGAATCCCTTCCGTTCCTTTCCGCGTTTCCGCCTGATAAATCGCACGAAAGACATTGGCGGTGGACACCGGCCAGTCGCTGGCTCCGGAGATGACGCCACCATTGTTGAGAATGGATCGGGCGGGATACTGCCATTTGTAAATCGCGGGATCGAGATAGGGTTTCAGGATCTCGATGGTGTCGTTGCTCGCTTCAGCCCAGAACAACTGGAGCGCGCTGATCACGTGAAGTTCACGGAAGCGCGGGAAGTCTTCCGGGCGAACAAACTGTTCGTGTGTCAACGTGTGCGGCAGGTTCGAAGTTGGATTCGCGGATCGCGCGGCGGCAATACCATCGAGAGCAGCTTCGACCGCTCCGTCTCCGATGGCGTGAACGTGGATGATTAGTCCTTGTTTGTCGGCGAGGACGCAAAGCTCCGCAAATTTCTTCGGATCGAACAGAAGCTCGCCGTATCGGCCGGAGTTTTTGTACGGCTTGGTGAAGTGTGCGGTCTGCGAGGGAAATTCCGCGACGCCATCGGCGAAGACTTTGATTCCAGTGAGATGAAGGTTAGAAACGTTCTTATATTTCTCACGCGTTTGCTGAACCCCGCCTAGTTCCCCGGCCGGATCCTTCGCTAAGACCTGAGGGAAAGCCACGACCTGCGATGTCAGTTCGCCGTGGTACGAGAGCATTTTGTACGCTTCGAGCGTGTAGGCGGTAGCGAGCGGGTCGAGCCACGCGGTTATACCGAGACTGTAGTTGTACTGAAGGGCAGCCCGGCCAGCGGCGAGCAACTGGTCGCGCGTGTATGGAGCCAGAAGAGGCTCGATTCTTGAGAGGCCAGCGTCAACGAGAAATCCGTTGGGCTGCTGATTGTTGTCGAGGCCGTAGTAGCTGCGCACGTCAGGGGAGAAGTTTGCGAGTAACTCGGCAGTGATGCCCGCGCTCTTCAAGAGGGCGCGGTTGGCCCACGCGGTGTGACCGTCCATGCCGCGAAGCAGAATTGGCTGCTTCTCGTATTCTCCATTGCTGAAATCTGCGTTGAGGATGTCGGGATGCGACCAGAATTCGAGCGGGAGCCCAGTGATTTCGAGGACTTCGCCGCGCAGCCCGCGTCCATCTTTCTTTGCGCTTTCGACGAAGGCCGGAAGCTGGTCCAGTTCCGTGACCTTGTCGGTTACATCGGCGGCGATGAGGGTGAGGCCGCCATCGATTGAATGACTGTGAGAATCGATGAACCCGGGAAAGAGAGTTTTGCTGTCGAGATCGATGCGCTCGGCGGCGGCCGAGACAGACTTCGTGACTTCGGCGAGCGTGCCCACAGCGACGATCTTTTCTCCGCGGATGGAGAGAGCGTCGGCATAGGGATTATCCGGATTTGCGGTAAAGATTTTTGCGTTGAAAAAGATGCGTTCGTTACCGGTGCCCTGGGCCGATGCGGTGAAGACTGCGATTAGAAAGAGTGCAGCGGAAAATAGAACCCGGATTCGTCCCATGCGTAAACCTCTTTGAGTTGAGGAGCGTGAAAGTCGAAGCGAAAAAACAATATACACAATTCGTTGCCGGGTCTTTGTGGGTGGGGCGCTTCTGAAGGACATACACCTACAACACAGAGGGCAGCGCGGGGGAAGATTGAGCGAAACATTTCTTCGATTTCTGGGTTTGGGTGGTGAAGATCGTAGTTTTCATCGTGGACATTCAAGGGGGCAGTGTGCCACTCGTGGCAGAAGAGCAGATTTCCCCCTTTTCGTCGGAACGACGAACTTTGTAGGTCGGTTCGGCTCGGCGTTCCAACCTAACTTTTCAGTCGTCAGCATCAGCGAGGAAGGCGGGCAGCAGATTCCTCGCTTCGCCTCGCAATGACAACCTGTCGGCAAGCGCGAAATAACAAGCTTGACCGGAAAAGCTATTCATCGTCTTTCAAACATAAAAGGGAGTTTTCATTGCCGGGAAAAAGCACGAGCGTTTTCTTGCTCTCGCTTGCGGTGGGCGCGACGAGCATTTTGATCGGATGTGGAGGAGTTTCTAAAGGCGGGGGTGCCACGGCGGGGCCGGGACAGTTCACGCACGTCTATGTCGTATTTCCTCCGGGGACCAGCGATCCGAATCATTCGCATTTCATGAATACGGTGATGAATCAGGCGGCGATCGAAGGCGTGACCGTGGGAAATCCGTGGATACAGGCGGAGGTCGGTACGCCGGGGCCGGGGACGTGTAGCCCTGTCGGGACAGATACGTGCCAGCTCGACTCTTCGGGATGGACGCACACTTACGACTGGTCGACGATTGACAGCGAGAATGCAGGGTGGTTCTCGGCGCAGGCGGGATCGAAAAAAGTGAACATGATTCTGGACGGAATCGGAGATGCCGCGGCGAATTGTCTGCTTGTCGACACCTGCATCAATGGAGTTACCCCTTATTATGTGACGAGCGCGAGCTGGGCGACGCACATTGGTGCGGGCAGCCAAGACCTGGTGAATGCGAATAAAGATGGCTGCACAAATTTTCTCGGGCTGATCGCGACATCGATGACGCGCAGCGCGAGCGGGCTGGTGACGGTCACCGAAGCGAATCATGGATATGCGAACGGCGACACGGTCTGGATTGGCGGAACGACGCCTGCGAATTTCAATATCGCGCAAGAGGCAGTGACGAATGTGCAGGTCGTAGCGGCGACGTCAACGCTGACGATTACTGCGAGCAACAGCTTTCCTGTTGGGATGTCCGTTACATTGCAAGGTTTGGGGGCGGCGACCTTTCTGAACGGCCAGACGGTCACGGTCACGAGCGCGACGCAGACAAGTTTCACTGCAAACTTTGCGCATGCAGACTACGGTCCGACAGCAGAGACAGCAGGGGTCGCGAATCCACTTGGAGTTAAAGTTCAGAGCGCGTCGACCAACACTTTCCAATATCAGACATCGGTTGCGGTTGCCGGGAGCGCGACGACTCCGGGGACTGTGCTGAGCGAGCAACAGTCGTGGCCGGTGCCGTACGAAGCGCCCTACAAGACGGGGTGGGAAGCATTTGTGGCGGCTGCCATCGCTCACTACAACGCCTCACCGAATCTCTCGCAGATTTCGTATATGCGGGTTGGGCGGTCTGCGGGCGGGGAAGCATTTCCGGAGTGCATTTCAACTCTCGAGCAGATCCCCGCGCCGAATACGTACAGCATGTCGGGCTGGCTGCAGTACTACACCGCTATCGATCAACTGGTGCAAGCGCAAAGTCCGAAGATGCAGATTCTCGACCCGCTGAACCAGGCGGGGAGCGGGGGAAGCGCCAACACGAATTACGGGTCGAGCGAGGCGCAGATTGCTGCGGGCTACAAGAACGCCTCGGGCCTTACGAACGGGATCGGAAGTCAGGGAATGCAGGCGAGCGACATCACGAACTACAACGCAGGGAGCAGTTGCTCATCGGACTGGTGCGCGGAGTTTGATAACTACTATCAGTCCGGAGTGCCGCTGGAGTTGCAGCAGGCTGGGCTGTCGGCGCCGGTCGCCATTGCGGGAACGAACAGCGCAACGGGAGATCTGCAGCCATTGCTGCCTTTTGCTGTCGGCCGGCATATGACGATTCTCGAACTTTATTCACTGGATGCGTTGCTAGCTTACGATCCGAACTACTGCGTGCTGCCGGCAGTGAATGGGTTGTGTGGGGCGGGGAGCGTGCAAATTCCGATCATCGCGCTGCCTCCTCAGGATCAGCTGCCTTATTTTCAGGCGGTGGGGGCGCCAGGGCAGTCAGGAGCAACGGGAGACGGGTCGTACGCGGCGGCAATTAATAGCGCCCAAGGGCAGCATTAATGTTTCTTGGCAGGATATTGGAGGCGGCTTGCGTCGCGGCCTTCCTCTTTTCGGCAACATTCAGTTGCGCTGATGAGAACAAGCAGATTCCTCGATTCGCTTGGAACGACAAAGGGTGATCGCACGGAATGACAGGATTCTAGAGCGTTGTAAACAAAAGTGCCGTGAAGGAAGCATTATCATGGGGGCATGAAACGCTCACCCTGGCTTCGATTAGTAGTGTTGACGTGCGTCTTTAATCTGATCGCCTCGGCATGTCTGGAGGCGCGCGTCGAACCAACGCATGGATTCGACATCTTCTCTCAGGACGAAGAAATCCAACTGGGCAAGCAGAACGCTGCCGATGTCATGAAGCAGATGCCGATGCTGCCGGATTCGGATCCAGTGGTGCAGTATGTGCAGCGTCTTGGAGCAAAGCTGTCGCAGCGGGCACCTGGATATCAATGGCCCTACAACTTTCATGTCGTGAACGTGAAAGAGATCAACGCATTTGCCCTTCCGGGCGGGCCGATCTTTGTAAATCTGGGAACGATTCAGGCCGCAGATAACGAGGCACAACTGGCGGGCGTGATGTCGCACGAGATTTCGCACGTTGTTCAGCGTCACGGGACGCGGGCGGCTTCGAAGCAGATGGGCGCCCAACTTCCGCTCGCGATTCTGGGCGGGCTGATGGGCAACAGTACGCTCGCGAAGGCGGCAGAGCTGGGAGTTTCATTTGGCGTGGGCTCGTATTTCCTGAAGAACTCGCGGCAATCGGAGTCGGAGGCAGATCTTTTGGGGACGGATGTGATGTACGACTCGGGCTACGAGCCACGGCAGATGGCCGTGTTTTTCGAGAAACTCGAAAAGCAGGCGGGGACGAGCGCGAACTCGATGATCAACCAGTTCATGAGCGACCATCCGAATCCGGGGAATCGGGCTGCGGCGGTCTCGAACGAAGTGAAGACGCTGATGGCGCGAACGTATCTGACGGACAGCAGCGACTTCAAGCAGATCAAGGCGCGCGTGGCGGGCATGAGGCCGTTAACGTCCGCGGAAGTCGCCGCCATGCAGAAGCCGGGCGGGGGGCCGGCTGCGGATCCCACTCCGGGTCCAGATATCACACCGAGCGCGAATCTGAAAGGCTTCAGTCATAACGAGTATCGAATTTCGTATCCGGAGAACTGGCAGGTATACGGCGACCAAGGTTCGAATGTAACGATCGCACCGCAAGGCGGAGTGTCGCAGAATGCGATTGCTTACGGAGTGATGATCGCGAATTATCAGCCGGAGGATAAAGGGGAGGGGCTCGATGCGTCGACCCACGCGTTGCTGGCATCGCTGAAGCAGTCGAATCCGGATTTGAAGCAGATTGGAAATGACGAAAACATCCGCGCGAACGGAGTGTCGGGCAAATCGGTGGATCTGATTGGAACCTCTCCGATCAGGGATGCGAACGGCAAGGTGCTCGAAGAGCGGGATTGGGTGGTCACTATGCCGCGGCGCGATGGGACGGTGTTGTACCTCGTGTTTATTTCTCCCGACAAAGAGTTTGGGGCTATGCGTCCGGCGTTCGAGGCGATGCTGCGGACGCTGCGATTGAAGTGAACCCGGAACAAATTCCTCCCGCGGGAATGACAAATTAATGGTTTGTAGGGAATTGTTTCAGGAATTTTGACGCATCGGCGGGTTGGCTACTGGTCTCCGAAATCGAGGGCTAGCGGAGCGCGGGCGGGACCTCCGGTTCGGCGGAGCCATCGGTGCGGGCGTCTGAGGCGGCAAAATTGAGTCCAGATTTTGTGTTGTGGTCGATGGCCTGGCCGCGTCCCATAAAAAGAGAGAAGTCTCCGCGAACATCGAGTTGATGTCCCATGGACGTGAGCTGCTGGCGGGTTTCAGCGGGAACCCGATCTTCGATCAGAGCTTTGCAGCCGATGTCGAAATTGCTGCGTACAGTGAAGCGCGCGGTTTCCATGGCGGCTTGCAGGTTCATGCCATAGTCGACGATGTTGGAAACGAACTGCGCGTGGGCGAGCGGCTGGTTGGCTCCGCCCATAATGCCGAATCCAATGTGGTCATCGCCATGTTCCATAAAGGCGGGAATGATGGTGTGGAAGGGCCGTTTGCGCGGGGCGAGAGCGTCCGGCTTCGAGGGGTCGAGCATGAAGAGGGCGCCGCGATTTTGGAGGGCGAATCCCATGCCTCGCACGGTAATGCCGGAGCCGAAGGCAGAGTAGTTGCTCTGAATCAGAGACACGATGTTGCCCTCGCGGTCGACGGTGGTGAGGTAGGTGGTATCGCTGGCGGGAGGATGGCCGGCATCCATCGTGCAATTCGCCTTGTGCGGGTCGATGAGTTGGGCACGCTGTTTCGCGTAGTCCTTAGAGAGCAATCCTGCCACGGGAATTTTTGCGAAACGCGGATCGGCGTTGTATTGCGCGAGATCGGCATAGGCCAGCTTCATGGCTTCGATGCGGGTGTGAATCTCCTCCACACCGAGCGGGCCGGTTTTCGCGGGAGGGAACTGCTCGAGGATGTTGAGCATTTCCAGGGCAGCCATGCCCTGACCGTTGGGCGGGAGTTCGTAGACTTTCCAACCGCGATAGGTGGTTGAAATCGGTTCGACCCATTCGGCGGAAAATTCCCGCAAGTCATCGGCCTGCATCGTGCCGTGAAGATCGCGCTCGGTGGCAAGGATCGCTTTGGCGATGTCACCCGAGTAAAAGGCCTGCGGCCCTTGCGAAGCGAGCAGGCGAAGAGCTTTCGCGATGTCGGCATTCTTGAAAACCTCGCCCATCCTGGGGGCTTCGTCGTGAACGAGGAAGACTCGTCTGGATTCGGGATCACCTTTCAGTTTGGGTTCGGAGCTCTTCCAGTCGGCACCGATGAGTTCCTGCACGGCGAATCCGTGTTCGGCGTAGAAGATTGCGGGAGTGAAAAGATCTTTCCACTGGAGGCGGCCAAATCGCTCGTGCAGCTTGTTCCACCCCTCGACCGCGCCCGGAACGGTCACGGTATCGATTCCAGTGGAGGGCATGGCGGTGGCGTCCATCGCTTTCAGATGAGTGATGGTGAGACCTTTGGGAGCCCATCCGCTGGCATTGAGGCCGTAGAGTTTTCCGGTCTTCGCTTCCCAATAGATGGCGAACAGATCGCCGCCGATGCCGTTCATGTCGGGCTCCATCACGCCGAGGGTGGCGTTGGCCGCGATGGCAGCGTCGACGGCAGAACCGCCGTGGGAAAGAATTTCCGCGCCCGCTTGCGATGCCAGCGTCTGGCTGGTGGCGACGATGCCGTAGGGGGAAATCACCATGGAACGCGCGTTGGTGCGGTCTTGCGCGAGGGCCGAAACGGCGAACGCGGTCAGCAGTGCAGCGGAAGCAATGAGGCGCATGATGCCTTTGTTTGAGCAGGTCAATGGATTCTTGGGAATGCGAATTATACGTGATCCACACTCCATGAAATTTCAGAACATCCTGCGCCACGCGAGGAAAATACAGCGAGGAGTTATAGAATTCGACTGATGGGAGTGCGCGTTGCAGTTGCGAGCCTGCTGGCTTCAGCCGCGCTGTCGGCGGGTGTAGCGCTTCGCCCTCAGATGACTCATCCCACAGCCGCGGCGTCTGTGCCCGGAAATGAGGCGTGCGCTTCCTGCCACGCGGAAATTTACAAAACCTACAAAACCACGACGATGGCGACAGCTAGCGGAGCCGCTGCCGACGGAATTGTGACGGGAGACTTCGTTCACAAGACATCGGGCGTGCATTATCGCGTTTTTGAACGCGATGGCAAAGAATGGATGAGCTACGAGCGCGCGGGTAAGGAAGGGCTTCGCGGCGAGCGCGAGCTCCTGTATTTCATCGGATCGGGGAAAAAAGGACGAACCTATCTTTTCTCAGATCAGGGATTTCTGTTCGAAGCGCCGATCAACTGGTACTCGCAGGAAAAGCGCTGGAACATGACGCCCGCGTATACGGAGGCGCAAGAGATTCCGATGAACCTGCCCGCGTATGTCGATTGCCTGAATTGCCATACCAGCGGGATGCAGGTTCCGCAGGCGGGAACGGAGAACAAGTTTCCGCAGAAACCGTTTCAACATGCGGGCATCACCTGCGAGAGATGTCACGGATCGGGCAAAGATCACGAGGGCGGGAAAGGTCCGATTGTGAATCCGGCGAAGCTGCCGACCGAAGAGCGCGATTCGATCTGCATGGAGTGCCACTTCGAAGGCGCGGTGGCGATCCAGCAGCCGGCAAAGCATACTTACGAGTTCCAGCCGGGCCAGCAGCTCTCGGAGTACATCCACTATTTCCTCTTGCCCGGGCTTCCGCAGCAGGAGAAGCCCCAGGCTCTAAGCCAGTTTGAGGCGCTCTCGCTGAGCGTGTGCAAAAGACGGTCGGGAGAAAAGATGTGGTGCGGCAGTTGCCACGATTCGCACTTCGAGCCCGCAGAGAATGAGAAGGCTGCGTATTTCCGGGGTAAGTGCCTGGTCTGCCACGGTGAGTCATTTGCGGCGAAGCATCATCCGGACAAGCCGGATTGCGTGCAGTGTCACATGCCGGCATTGCCGTCGAAGGACGTGGCACACACTCAGTCGACGGACCACAGAATTCTGCGCTATCCGAATACGGCGCCGTTACCGCAACTGCAGGTGAGAGGAAAGCCGCTGAAGTCGTTTCCAGAAAGTGCCGAAGCGCTGGCGACAACCCGAGATTACGCGCTGGCCTGGGAGAATCTGGCACAGCGAGGGCTGGATGGGGCTCCGAAGATCGCGGAGGAATATCTGCGCAAAGCCGTGAATGAGCGCCCGGACGATCCCGTGCTACTTGCGGCGCTTGGTTATGTCGAGCAGCAGCACCACGATGCTACGGCGGCGCAGGACCTATACCGGCGGGCTCTGAAGAACGATCCACTGAATAACGATGCGGCGACCAATCTGGGGATACTGGAAGCGCGATCGGGCGATCTGCAGGGCGCGGTGAAGTTATGGCAAGGCGCTTTTGAAAGGGCACCCCATCGAAGCGAAATTGGAATCGATCTGGCGATTTTGTTTTGTGCTGCCGGACAGAAGGATGCAGCGCGGAAGTATGTGGATCGGGTGTTTGAGTTCAATCCTGATTCCGGGAAGGCGAAGTCGTTGCTGGAACATATGAATCAGGATCCGGCGCAGTGTAAGCCATGAGAGGTGGTGGGCGCGGGAAGCAGATTCTTCGCTTCGCTCGGAATGGCAAAGCAAGACAGGGCCCCTGAACTTCGCTCAGGATGACACCGGGCGCGGATGCGAAAGAGAATGCAGCGGCCCGATCCAACCCGGCCGTCTGCCAGCCGATGTGGCTATCCCCAGATGAGTCGGTAAGCGTCAGCGAAGGCGAATTCCTCGCTTGGTCGGAATGACGATGGCTTTTTTATGGCCGGGATGACGCTGTCTCTTCCGGCCGCTTTTGCGCCCGATTCTTCAACGCGAAATAGACGAGGGTGAGTGCGATCAGACAGGTGAGGCCGCTCCAGAGGTTGATGCGGGGGTAGAGCCATGTTTGGATGGTGACCACCGCGATCATGATGAAGCCGAGATATGATCCCCAGCTTCCGAGGGGTGAGCGCAGCGGGAGGGCGGCAAGTTCTGCGGGGGTGCGCCGGCGGCGAAAACTGATGTGGGCGGCGAGAGAAATCAGGTAGGAGACGATCAATCCCGTGAACGCCGCGCCGATCATGGAGCGGAAGGCATTTGCCGGAGCCCAGAGAACGAGAGCAAGTGAAATAAAGATGCCGAACGAAGTAGCCACGACAGCGAACTGCGGCGAGCCTTCGTGATTGAGGCGTCCGAGGCGGGCGGGAGCCCATCCCGTGCGAGCCAGAGAAAATATCATGCGAGAGCCAGCGTACAGAGCCGCATTTGCGCCGGAAAGGGCTGCGCTAAGAACGACGAAGTTCATCACGGCCGAGGCGTGCGGAATCTTGACGATTCGCAGGGTCGTGACGAAGGGGCTCTCCGTCACTCCGGCATGGTTCCATGGCATGACTCCGACGAGGACAGTCATAGCTCCAAGATAGACGACTGTCAATGTAAACAGTGTGAGCCAGACGGCGCGCCGCACTTCCGCGGGAGAACGCGATTCGCCCGAGGTGATCGCGACCATCTCTCCCCCGCCGAAACTGTAGACCGCATAGGTCATTGCCACCAGCGGAGCCCAGGACCCGTTGGGGAAAAAACCACCGTGCGCGTTGTATTGCGGAGCGGTGCGTCCCGTCAAAAGCAACGATGCGCCGATCACGATGAAGGCTACGATCGTGATCAGCTTGATCATGGAAAACCAGAATTCGAACCGTCCGTAGGACCTGACGCTGCGCAGATTGATAAACAGAAGTAGCGCGAAGAAAATCAGCACCCAGATGTAGGAGCGGACGCCGGGGAACCAGTACGCCATGTAGGTGGATGCCGCCACCATTTCAGCACCGATGTTGAGGGCGATACCGAGCCAATATCCGGCGCGGGCGAGGAAGCCGAAGAAGGGATTGAGGTAGAGACCGCCGTAGACACCGAAGGACCCGGCGGCGGGATGAGCGCAAGCGAGTTCGCCAAGGGCCATGGCGAAGGCGAAGTTGCTGAAGGCGGCGAGAACAAAGCTGAGGATGACTGCCGGCCCGGCGATCTCCATGGCGGCTCCGGAGCCGAGGAGGAGTCCGGTGCCGATGGAGCCTCCAACGGCGACCATGGCCATTTGCCCCGCGGAAAGCTGGTGGCGGAGGCCTTCTTCGTGGAACTGGGCTGGAGCGGCCATGCGGCACGATAGCAAGAATATGGATGGATCGCCAACGATGGAGATGTGCTCAGGGAAAGAAAAAGCAGATTCCTCCCTTCAGTCGGAATGACAACTGCTCTGGCGGGGATACGGCGGGGTCCTCGGGTGGGGCACGGCCCTGCCGGGGCGGACGAAGCGTCCGCCCCTACATGAGTCGAGGTGCTGTCGGCGGCAGCAGGTTCCTCGCTTGCTTGGATTTACAAGTCCATGGTCCAGAGATTTCGGGGTGACCTTCGTAATCGCGGGGAGGCGTTACCGCATTGCTGGGGGTGGGGGCGACTCCTAGAATCTGAGCAGGGTTTACTGCGCCCGAGTTCTGCATGCCTGAAATTACAAAACGATTGGACCGAGCTGAGCTAGGGAAGCGCGTGGAGCGCGCGGAAAAGCTCCTGCAAAAGGGTAAGACCGCCGAGGCTCTGGAAGAGTATCTGCTGGTCCTGCGAGACGATCCGGAAAATGATGTGGTACGGCAACTTGCGGCCGATTTGTGTCTCTCGCTGAGCCGCAATGCCGATGCCGTGCGCCTGCTGGGCGAGCTGTTTGAAAAGCAGGTTGGGGCGGGCGATGCCACGCGCGCCAGCCTTACTTACAAGAAGTTAGCGCGCCACGGGAATCCGACGTGGCAGCAGAAATTCCGCTTTGGGCAGCTACTCGAAGGATCAAACAAAAAGCTGGCGGTTGGAACATACGAAGCGGCGCTGCAGGATGTTGCGAAACTCGGGAAGAAGCAGGAATCCGCAGAAATATTAGATCGCGTGGTCGCCATCGAGCCAACGCAAGCGAATCTGCTGCGCGTGGCGGAACTGGCTTCGGAGCTAGGGAATCGGAAGGCGGCGGCGATTGCCTTCCAACGGATCGCCGCAGTCGTAGTCTCTGAAGGTGGCGACGCTACGCAGTGGTATGAGCGGGCCTACCAGGAAGACGCGTCGGATCAGAGCATCGCACTGGCTTACGGTAAGAGCCTGCTGACGCAGGGACAAGCGGGCGCGGCCATCTTTATTCTTGAGCCGCAATTGAATTCTGGGCAGGTCACTCCCGCGCTGCGCGAGACGTATGCGGATGCGCTGCTGGCGGCGGGGCGCTATGCGGAAGCAGAGCCGCTGGTGTGGCAGTTGTTCGAGCTGAATCCTGCGCGTGTGCAGCAAGTGATCGCGCTGATTGGACATTTTCTGGACGCGCAGCAAGATGGTCCAGCGGTCGAACTGGCGCGGAAGCTGGAACAGTTTCAGAGGCGGCGGGGCGAGCGGCGGCAGTTCATCGCAATCATGGAAGACATCACCGGGGCGCACCGGGCGTCGCCGGAGATTCTGGAGTTTCTCAGCGAACTTTATAACTCGTCCAACCGCGAGAACGATTATTGCCAGACTCTGTTGAAGTTGTTTGATCTCTATTGCAGCACGAGTGAATTTGCGAAAGCGGCGGAGTGCCTGGATCGGGCGGCGGAAGTTGATCCGTATGAGCCGGGACACCTGAAGCGACTTGAGATGCTAAAGGGCAAGGTGGACGAGTCGCGGTTTAAGGTGATTGCGTCGCGATTCAGTTCGGCGGCGAAGGCTCCGGAAGAGCCTGTTCATAACGAGGGACCAACGCTCGGAGCGGGAACGCTGCAGGATCTGATGTTGCAGGCGGAAATCCTGGTGCAGTACGGGATGCGGAACAAGGCAGTCGAACGACTGCAGAGAATTCAGGAACTTTTTCCGCGCGAGGAAGAGCGAAACGAAGACTTGCAGCGGCTATATCTGGCTGCAGGAGTGACGCCGCGCTATGCGGGATCGGCGCCATTGCCTCCGGCTGCGCCGGCACCCGCGCCTGCTCCGGCGGTTCCCGTCGCTGCGGCACCAGTGGTTGCAGCACAGGATCCGGCGGCTGATGTCAGAAGCTTCCAGCGCGTGGCGGCGATTACGCGCAAGTTGTATCACCAGGGAACGGCCCCGGCGGTCTTAGGAACGGCGGTGAAGGAGATTGGCGCGCACTGGGAAGCGACGCGGTGCATCGCGGCCATGGGCAAGGCCGGGTTATCGCCGACCGCTGTGGATGAATATTGCGCGGATGGATACAAGAAGACGGCGTCCGCGGGGATAGCCGATCTAGTGGCCTGCTTGCAGCAGGCCGTCGACGGTGGCGAACCGCTGGCGATCCAGGATGCGTCGAAGGCCGAATCTTTGCAGGGCGCCCGGAAGGTCGTCACGGAAATGGGAGCATCGTCGATTCTGGCGATTCCGTTGAGCGATGGTGAGGAAATTGTTGGAATGCTGGTCGTGGTGCACAACCGTCCGAAGAGCGTGGCAACAAGGGGATATGGTGGTGCTCAAGACGCTGGCCGATCAGATGGTGATTGCGCTGAACAACGCCGGATTGCGCCGGCTGGTAAAAAATCTGTCGGTGACGGACGAAAAGTCGGGACTGTTGAAGCGAGCGTCCTACATCGATCTGCTGCTGGCCGAGAGCAAGCGCGCCATCCAGAATGCTTCGGCGTCTGTCGGTGGTCCTGCTGCAGTTCGGCAAGGGCGCGACGCTTATCAAGGAATATGGCGAGGCGGAAGTACAGGCGATGATCGAGCGTGCGGGCCAGTTGTTCGCGGCCAACATCCGATCGAACGATCTGGCGTTCCGGTATGACGTGTCGACGATTGCGATTCTGCTGGGCGAGACGGCGGAGAAGGAAGCGATGCTGGCGATCGAAAAGCTGCGAAAGATTATTGCGGATGTGCGTTTGCCGGCGAAAGATGGAGTGCCCGCCCAACCAGCTCTGTTCTCGGCGGGAGTGGCCGAGGCGGTGATCCGGACCGAATACGATCCAGTCGATGTGGTGACTGAAATTATCAATCGCGCGGAACACGCGTTGAGCCAGGCGATGGCGCAGGGCGCTGGCAAGGTTGTGGCGCTCGGGCCGGCGGCGATCGCGGCCAGCGCAGTGGCGTAGGAGCAGTTCCGAGCGTCGAGTTTCAAGTTTCGGGTTTCCAGTTTCAGGGCTCGTGGGCATCGCGGACCTCCTTGATCCTTCACACCGGAAACTTCCATCTGATCCTTGTCCTATGCTGTTTCAGCTCACGCCTGACCGGTTAAGAGGGAGATCCCTCGCTTCGCCTGAAACGGCGGCTACGCTCGGGATCCCCCCTCCGAAATCCAGACTGCGACAGCCAGCTGGATCTCATCAGCTGTCCGATTACGACGCCTTCTCACTCAACCTCGATAGGCAAACCTTCAATTCCACTGCTACACTAAAAAGTTTGGCGAATCGACTCTGACCGATCCGGTTGGAGTTCTGCGAGAAAATCATGTTAAAAGCCGGGGATATTGCCATTGTCAGCGGGGCGCGCACGCCTTTTGGGCGGTATTGCGGCAAGCTGAAAGATTTCACTGCACAGGAACTTGGAGCGATCGCCGGGAAGGGCGCGATTGAGCGTTCGGGGATCGATCCGAAAGAATTCGATCACGTCGTGTTTGGGAACGCTCAGCAGACTTCGGGCGATGCGCTGTATGGCGCGAGGCATGTGGGATTGCGGGCGGGGCTTCCGATTGAAACTCCTGCGCTGACGGTGAATCGACTGTGCGGATCGGGGATGCAGGCGATTGTGAACGCAGCACAGATGATCCAGACCGACGAGGCGAAGGTGGTGCTCGCGGGCGGGATGGAAGCGATGTCGCAGGCGCCGTTCGTGATTCGCGGGCGGGACGGATTCACTCTGGCTCCGGGCGGGAAGCTGGAAGATTCGCTGATGGTCGCGCTGCTGGATTCGTATTGCGGTTCGTACATGGCGAATACCGCGGAGCTGTATGGATCGCAGCATGGGATCGACCGGCAGATGCAGGATGAGTTTGCGCTGCGGTCGCAGCAGCGCGCGGACGCAGCCTACAAAGAAGGACGCATCCAGGAAGAACTGGTTCCGGTGCCGCTGCGAAATCATAAAGGCGAGCCAAGCGGAGAGTCGTTGACCGAGGATGATCACCGGCGTCCGCAGACCACGATGGAAGGGCTGGCGAAACTGAAGCCGGCGTTTGGAAAAAGTGGAACGGTGACGGCCGGAAATGCGAGCGGAATTGTCGACGGCGCGGCGGCGGTCGTGGTGATGTCGCTCGATGAAGTGCGCAAGAGAAATATGGAGCCGCTGGGGCGGATCGTCAGTTGGGGCGTGGCGGGAGTCGATCCGAAGGTGATGGGGCGCGGTCCGGTTCCGGCAACGAAGATCGCTCTGCAGAAGGCGGGGCTTTCGCTGGATTACATCGATCTGATTGAAGTGAATGAGGCGTTCGCGGCGCAGTATCTGGCAGTGGAGAAAGAGCTTGGGACTCGATCGCGAGAAGGTGAATGTGAACGGCGGGGCGATTGCGTTGGGGCATCCGCTGGGAGCGACGGGGACACGGCTGGTGATCACGCTTCTATACGAGTTGCGTCGAAGACACAAGAAGTACGGACTGGCGTCGGCGTGCATCGGCGGCGGGCAGGGAATCGCGATGGTCGTGGAGTGTATGAACTAGGCTTTCCTTGGGCATCGTTGCTGCGGCACTTCAAGACAACCTCTTTCACCACAGAGGACACAGGGGTTCACAGGGTAGAGCCGACAACAGGCTCGTGGTGCTTCGAGATGATGACTTCGACATGCTCGCGGCTTCGGGTTGTCTCGGTCGTGAATCTCTTGCTTGTATTTTTTCTCTTTGTATCCGCACTGCTCGCGCAGTCGCCGGTGATGATTCGCGTGGATGCGAGCAAGAGCATGGGTCCGCTGCATCGTGTTTGGGAATATTTCGGGTACGACGAGCCGAACTATACCTACACGGCGCACGGGAAAGAACTCATCCGCGAGCTTGTTGCGATGAGTCCCGGGAAGGTGCAGATCCGGACGCACAATCTTCTGACCACTGGGGACGGCACTCCGGCGCTGAAATGGGGTTCGACCAACGCGTACACCGAGGACGCAGCGGGACGTCCGGTTTACGACTGGAAGATCGTCGATCAGATTCTCGACACATATCTGCAGGCAGGGGCGAAGCCGTTTGTCGAGATTGGTTTCATGCCGGAGGCTCTGTCGGTGCATCCGGAACCGTATCGACATCATTGGCCGAAGGATGAGCTTTATAGCGGGTGGGCGTATCCGCCGCGTGATTTCAAGAAGTGGGCGGAACTCGTGCACCAGATGGTACGTGCACTGTATCGCGAAAGTACGGAAAGGAAGAGGTCCGCAACTGGGATTGGGAAGTGTGGAACGAGCCGAATATCGGATACTGGCACGGAACGGCGGAAGAGTACGACGAGCTTTATGACTACAGCGTGGAGGCGGTGCGGCGCGCGCTGCCGGAAGCGCATGTAGGGGGTCCGGCAACGACGGGTCCAGGATCGGAAAAGGCGGCGGTGTTTCTGAAGCAATTTCTGGAGCACTGCGCGCGCGGGACGAATTTTGCTACGGGTAAAAAAGGAGCGCCGCTCGATTTCATTTCTTTTCATGCGAAGGGATCTCCGCAGGTCGAGGATGGAAGTGTTCGCATGGGGCTAGCTGCGAACTTGCGGGACGCCGATGCGGGATTCGCGATTGTGTCCGCGTTTCCGGAGTTTGCAAATTTGCCGATTGTTCTGAGCGAGTCCGATCCCGAGGGATGTGCGGCGTGTTCGGCTCATGACCATCCACAGAACTCTTATCGCAATGGCACGCTGTATCCGACGTACACGGCGGTGTCGATCCGGCAGATGCTCGATTTGAGCGCGCAGCATAAGACGCATCTGGAAGGTTTTCTGACCTGGGCGTTCGAGTTTGAAGATCAACCCTATTTCTATGGCTTCCGCGACCTCGCGACCAACGGGATCGACAAGCCGGTGCTGAATCTGTTCCGGATGCTGGGGTTGATGAAGGGCGATCGCGTTGAACTGCAGAGTTCGGGAGCGATCGGTGGCGAAGAGATCCTGAAATCTGGAGTGCGCGGCGGGGCAGATGTGGATGGCTTGGCTGCGCGATCGGATCACAGCGTTACGGTGATGGTATGGAACTATCACGACAGCGAGGATCCGTCGGTGGCCGAGGCGAAGGTGCGGCTTGGAAATCGCAGGACTGCCGACAGACACGCGGAAGATTCTTGAACGTCACTACCGTATTGATCAAGAGCGCAGCAACGCCTTTACCCTGTGGAAGGAATTGGGGTCGCCGCAAAATCCGACGGCCCAGCAATACGCGAGGCTGAAAGAGGCGGGGCAGTTGCAGATGCTGGGATCGCCTCGGTGGGTCGAGAGCAAGAGTCGGCAGCTTGGATGTCAATCTCTCGATGCCTCGGGAGAGCGTTTCGCTGGTGGAGTTGAGCTGGTAGGTGTTACCGGACCGGGATGGACGGGATGTTTGCGATATCACAATGACGATTTTATTTTGGGACAGGGGACGCACTTATGGAAATTAAGAAAGTGGGAGTTCTTGGCTGCGGGTTGATGGGGTCGGGGATTGCGCAGGTCTGTGCTTCGGCCGGATTCGACGTGACGGTGCTTGAGGTTGAGCAGAAGTTTCTCGATAAAGGGTTCGCAGGAATTGAGAAATCCTTGGCGAAGTTTGCGGAGCGTCCCGTCGAAAAGGGAGGGATCACAGCGGAGCAGAAGAACGCCATTCGCGCACGGCTCAAGGGGACGACGAATAAGGCGGACCTCGCGGATTGTGACATCGTGATTGAGGCCATCATCGAGAACGTCGAAGAGAAGAAGAAGATGTATGGATCGCTCGACGGCATTGTGAAGAAAGATGCGATCTTTGCTTCGAATACGTCTTCGATTTCGGTGACGGAGTTACTGACATCGGTGAAGCGTCCGGAGAGGTTCATCGGGCTACACTTTTTTAATCCGGTGCCGCTGATGAAGTTGGTGGAAGTGGTGCGGACGATTGCGACGGCGAACGATGTGTATGAGTCGGCCTACGCATTCGCGAAGAAGCTTGGGAAGGTTCCGGTGCGGACATCGGACAAGACGGGATTCATTGTGAACCGGCTGCTGGTGCCCTATTTGCTCGATGCTATTCGCGCGTACGAAGAGGGCGTGGGGTCGATTGAAGATATCGATAACGCGATGAAGCTGGGATGCGGGTATCCGATGGGGCCGTTTACGCTGCTGGATTTCGTGGGGCTCGACACGACTTATTACATTACGCATGTGATGTATGACGAGTTCAAGGAGCGGCGATTTGCGTCGCCTCCGCTGCTGAAGCGGCTTGTGATGGCGGGGTGGTACGGACGGAAGTCGGGCAAGGGATTTTATGATTATGCGGATCCGGAGAAGCCGCGAGCGCAGAAGCTTGTAGCCACTCTACTGTTTGCCGCCGATTTCGAGCGGCGAGAAGCGGAATCTTCGCTTCAGGATGACAAGGGATTTTGCATAGCCTCAGGGATCGATCGAGGGCTGAAGGTAGTTGGCGGGCAAACTGAACATGAAGCGCACACGTTGGATGGTCGCTGCGGTTGCTTATCAGCTCGTATTTATGCTGGTGATGTTGGGCGGTGCCGTGTACCTGTTGTGGCTGACGCATGAAGCGAGAGTTCACGGTGGGCCCGGCGCTGTCGATGAGATTTTTGGATTGGAGATCGGAGCGGCGGGTGCTGGTATACCGGCCTTGGTTGGCATCGCGGGTTGTCTCGGTTTGTGGAGGAAGAAACGCTGGGGATGGTGGGTAATGTTGCTAGTCGATGCCGTCCTGGTCCTTTCCTTCGTTTCCGGGATGATCAGCGACATTCGCGACATCGGTGCGGAGTTGATATTGTTCACGGTTGTTTCCATCGCTGGGGTCGTCCTTCTTCTACTTCCTGTTGTGCGACGTTCTTATGGGAAAGCGCCGCCCGTAGCGGCGTCGATCCCAGGTCAGGTCTGAGATATGAACTTTGAAAACATACTTCTCGAAAAGAAAAATTCGATTGCTTACGTTACCGTCAACCGGCCGAAGGTGCTCAACGCGCTCAACATGGCGACCATGGAGGAGCTGCGGGCGGCGTTTCATGACATCAAGAACGATACGGCGATGCGCGTCGTCATCTTCACTGGCGCCGGGGAGAAGGCGTTTATCGCCGGTGCGGATATTGGCGAGTTGTCGAAGCACGACGCCGTGTCGGGAAGGAATACACACACCGCGGGCAGAACGTTCTCAATCTGATTGAGAATCTTGGCAAGCCCGTCATTGCCTGCCTCAATGGATTCACTCTCGGCGGCGGATGCGAGATTGCGATGGCTTGCACGATGCGGTTGGCCAGCGAGAACGCGAAGCTGGGGCAGCCGGAAGTGAAGCTGGGGATTATCCCGGGATATGGCGGCACGCAGCGGTTGCCGCGGCTGGTCGGTAAGGGCATTGCGATGCAGATGGTGCTAGCGGGCGAGATGATTTCGGCGCAGGAGGCGCATCGCATCGGGCTGGTGAATGAGGTGGTGCCCGCGGCGGAATTAATTCCGCGAGCGGAGGCGATCGCGGCGAAGATTATTGCGAATGCTCCTCTGGCCGTGCAGTACGCGATGGAGGCGGTCAATAAAGGAATGGAAATGACGCTGGCCGAGGGGCTGTATCTTGAGGCCGTGTTGTTTGGCGTCGCTTGCGCGACCGAGGATAAGACCGAGGGAACGAAGGCGTTTCTGGAGAAGCGGCCGGCGGTGTTCAAAGGCAAGTAAGGTTGTTGGAACCGGATTCAGGAGTGAAATCTCACTGCCACAGAGTTCCGGGGATATGGAGATCTCTTACACAGAGCGCGCTGGGGACCGCAGAGAACCCCAAACGAAAACTCTTCGGAGAAACGAGCGATGGTTTGAGGGGAGAGTAAGTTGTTGGGCGGTGGTACTTGGCGCGATATCTCTCGCTATGCCTGAAATGACCGCTCCGCTCTGGATGACGGCGACAATGGATGATCTCGACAAAGAGGGCAATGAGATCACAGGGGCCGATGAAATTGAAGATTGAATCTGTACCGGAGACGGGGTGTCCGCGATGGAAGGCAAGTTGGACTGCCACGGGGCTGCGGTTCGCGATTGTCGTGGCGCGGTTCAATGCGTTTATCACGGAGCGGTTGCTGTTGAGCGCTTGCGACGCGCTGCTGCGGACGGGCGCGGTTAAGAAAGATATCGATGTGGTGCGGGTGCCGGGGGCGTTTGAGATTCCTTTGGCGGCGCGGACTTTGGCTGAAACCGAGAAGTATGACGCGATCATTTGTATCGGATGCTTGTTGCGCGGGGATACGGCGCACTACGACGTCATCGTCAACGAAGTGACGCGGGGGATTGGGCAGTCGGCGCAGGAAACCGGCGTTCCACATGCGTTCGGCGTGTTGACGTGTGACACCCTGGAGCAGGCTATTGATCGGGCTGGGCTGAAGATGGGGAACAAAGGCTTTGAGGCGGCGCTCGCGGCTGTGGAGATGGTGGGGCTGCAGAGAGGGATCAGGGGCCACGGGGCAGGAGTCAGGGAGAAGCAGATTCCTCGCTTTGCTCGGAATGACAAGAGTAAGAGTGCTCGGGGCGATAAGGGTAAGACGGCCCGGAATGGCAAGGCTAGAACTGCTCGGAACGACAAAGTTTCAAACTCAAAGAAGAGCGCATCGAAGACACGCAGATAGTTCCTTCCTGAAGTACACTTGTGCCAAGAAGCGACAACAGAATTGGGCCAGAGTCAGACGCGGGCTTTGCCCGCGGGACGGGCGAGGCGCCCACCCTACATAAACAATGGGCACACGACGAAAATCACGGGAGATGGCGCTGCAGATGCTGTTCCAATCCGATATGGGGAAACAGGATGCGGAGCAGGTGCGGCGGACGTTCTGGGCCGAGAATGCAACGGCGAGCGCGGAAGTCCGCGGATTTGCGGACGATCTGTTTCGCGTGGCGACGGATCGCGTGGGTGAGATCGACGGACTGATCGAAAAGCACGCAGAGCATTGGCGCATGGAGCGTATGGCCGCGGTCGATCGAAATCTACTGAGGGCTGCGGTGGCGGAACTCCTGGCCTATCGCGACACGCCGCGCGCGGTCGTGATCAACGAGGCGCTCGAGATCGCGCGAAAGTTTTCGAGTCCGGAGTCCGTTCACTTTGTGAATGGTGTGCTCGATAGTGTGGGCAAAGAGTTGGAGAGCGCCAGCCAGTAGTTCTTCTTCGCTTCTTTTCCGTAAATTCTCAGACAGAAAAATTAGAAGAGGCGATCTTCTGCCGAGCTTCGCGCAAGATCCCTCGCTACGCCTGAAAAACGGCTCCGCTCGGAATGACGGATTCAGGGCTTGGTGATCGCTACGTCCAATTTGCAAACGCCGGTTGATGGGTAGATCGTGCAGAAGGGATTCAAGTAGTCGGGAATATTAGGAAACGACAACTGAACCAAATCGCTTCCACCGAGAGAGGTGCTGACTTCGTGCACCATGCCGTCGCTGCCGGCAATCAGGATGGTGCCTGCGTCCATGCTCATGTCGGCCATAACGGGGGTGGCGTTGTTCAATATTTCGATGCCGCCGGTGACCGAGCCAACCACAAAGTTGTAAGTGAGGATGCTGGAAGCGCTGCCGTTCGCGATATAGAGTTGTGACGCGTCCGCGGAAGTAAAGAAGTTCTGATAGGTCCCCGCCGGAACTGTGCCCTGTCCGAGTTCTACACGCTGGGCGGGCCGCAAGGGATCTCCGCTGATAAAGGTCATGGTCTGCGGGCAAAGATTTCCGGGGGCTGGAGCGGCAATCGTCGAGGTTACGATGTCGAGTCCGGTGGAGTCGAGTACGAGGACGTGGATGCCATCAGGAATTGAGTTGCCGTACGAGTCCTTGCCGTCCATGTGAACGTTGGGCAGCACCTTCATCAGAATGGGGTTGGCCGGAAGCGTCACGGTCGCCGCGACTTGATTGTTGCACGTGCTGTAAGCCGTGACATTGGGTGTCGCTGCGGACTCAGCAATGAAGGCGAAGGCCCCGTTCGGCGAAAATGCCACGGCGTTTCCAGGTCCGGATAAAGTGATCGGTCCCTGCAAGGCTTGCAACGTCGAGTAGACGAAGAGGGAACTGCTGGTAGTGCCGCCTACGATGAAAGTTTTCAATTCGTCGGGCGAAAATGCGGCCACCGTCGCGTTCGGGATGGCCAAGGCAGTGACGGCAGGGGACGTCGCGTTGGCAGTGCCGACCACATACGCTTGATTGGGGGTGTGAATGGTGTCAGAGAAAACTCCCGTCAATCCGCTCGTCGAGACCGCCAGTGCCTTGCCGGTGACTGTCCCGAGAGGCGTAAAGGGATTGTTCGAGGTATTGAATTGCCCAGGAGTGATGACTTCAGCGCCGTAATTGCTACCCATGTACACTTTGTCGCCGTTGAGAGCGAAGACGAAGGAATTCGGCGCTGTGGGAAATGGAGTCTCGGGTCCGGTGGAGGCTTTGGCGGTCGAGAAGAAGTAACTCGAGTCGCTGCAATTGGCGGGAGATTGGTTCGCACATCCCATGCTGGTGGCAAACACAGCCGCGGCGCCGGGAGTGCCCGTGACCACGCCCGAAACCGCAGTCGAGGCGTAGACGGGCATCGGAATCAGAAGCTGACAACTGAATGACGCGGGCGAAGTTGCCTGAAAAAACTGCGTGCATGCATCGATTTGCTGCGTCGTAGACAGAGATGCTGGAACGATCGGGAACCCGACGTTGCACGATGGTGGTGAACAGGATGCGTTGACGGTTCCAGCGCCCGGAGATGGGGTCGTGACCGTGCAAGACTGGGTGCAACCGGTTCCGGCGGGGACTACTCCAGGATGAGACGAAGTCCAAGTCAGAGGCACCTTCGTGAGGATCACCTGGCCATTCGTGTTCGGAAGAGAACTCTTTCCCATTACGTCAAAGACAGTTGCGACGACGTTTTCGGAAACTCCCTTTGCGGTAACGAAACTGGTTTGTCCAGTGCCGACCGCGCCAATCTCGAGGCCAATGCTCTGAATGGGGCAGGTCGAAAAGAAATCGAGAAGCGGAGACGTTGTTCCCTGTGAGTTGGAGTATTGGGGTTGTTGGAAAGAGTGGCTGGTGACTCCACTGGCGGTGGCAAAAATCTCCGTCATCCCCGGGAACGCGGCAGTTGCTGTCGCCTGGTTTGTCGGAAAGTTATAGGCGGAATTAACGAGCGGGGTCAGGGTGACCACCGCGTTGTTGCTGGCGGACCACGTGAACGGCCCGACGGATGACGTGATGTCGGTGCCTTGGCTGAAGGCGTGAGCCTCAACCGTCATGGTCTGGGCCTGCGACAAGCAAGGTTCCTGAACCGGGAGGCTGTTCGAGCAAAACTCCAGATACAGTGATGTTGTCGATTGCCGGATGGACGAAGACATAGGTGGGAACGCTCGACTGGCCTTGGGCGGTGGCTGTGACGGTGACGGGTCCGGTGGCCCCCGGAGTGCACTGCGTGAAGTTAACGTCCCAGTGTCCGGCACAAGCTACGCCGTTTGGCGCGAGATTCAGAATCGCTGTGTCACTCGAGGAATAAGTGATCGTGACGTTGAGGTTGGTTCCGGAAGCAGTCTGAGCGGAAGCGACGAAAGCAATGGTGCCGCCGAGGACGAGGGAAGTATTCACCGCAGGAGTGAGGTTGACGCGTCCGGCAAAGAGGGGAGTGCCAGATTTGGCATAGCTGCTGCATCCGATGATGCCCAAAAGAGAAAGGATTGCGATTGCCAAACACAGATTACGAGAACGGAAACGACCCATGCACCCCTCTTCGCACGTTGCCGCGGCCACCGTCTTCGGAAATGAACGCAGGCGAGACTCTCGAATGAATTGGAAAACTTGTAGTTTAGAGGCTGCAGCGGGAATCAGCAAGCGCCGGCGGGATTTCGCTGCAAGAGCCGTCGTCGAGCTGGGAATTTTGATTTCGATTCCGTCGCCAAGCCATCCGTGAAGTGGGATGCAAAATCGCCCGTTGACGATGTTTGCAAGTAGTTGCTATAGTAGTTTGGTTCCGCGAGTTCATCCAGGCTTGCTGTGTGCTGTGTCTTTTCCGTCGCTGTGTGCGGGGGAAATCCAGAGCAGAGCTTTAGAGAAATGCGTTTCCGAATCAAGGTAGGCTCGGAAACATTCCTCGCTGAAACGTTCCTGCGGTGCCTTCGGCCCTTATGCTGAAGGATATGCGGGACAAGGCTGACGAAACGGAGTGCCTCCGGAATTAGGCCGGGCGCCACCGTCGGCAGCGTAAGTCTTAAGGGAATCCAGAATCTCTGCGGCGTTAGCTTGCAGTTGGGGTTGCGCAGCGAGAAGTAATGGTTGGCCCGGTGCCGGCCATGTCACGATGCGCGTCTAGAACAACAGACTGTCCGCTGCATGCTCGATGCGCGAATGAGTGTGCGGCCAAGGAGTGGCCAGAGTGCCTACGTTTAATCAATTGGTGGCCCAGGGCCGGAAGCGGCCTCGTTACAAGACGGCGAGCCCGGCATTGCAGGGATGTCCGCAGAAACGCGGTGTTTGTACCCGCGTGTACACGCAGACCCCGAAGAAGCCGAACTCGGCTCTGCGCAAGGTGGCGCGCGTGCGCTTGACGAATGGAATTGAGGTTACGACGTATATCCCCGGAGTTGGACACAATCTGCAGGAGCACTCGATTGTTTTGATCCGCGGAGGCCGTGTGAAGGATCTGCCAGGCGTTCGGTATCACGTGATTCGCGGAACGCTGGATGCAGTGGGAGTTGCCGGCCGTATGCAGGGACGTTCGAAGTATGGCGCAAAGCGGCCCAAGAAGGGCTAAGGAATAGATACATGCCTCGTAAAGGACATATCGCAAAGCGGACCGTTCCGGCCGATGCTGTTTACGGATCGGATCTGGTGACGAAATTCATCAACTCGATGATGTGGCAAGGCAAGCGAAGCACGGCCGAGGGCATCTTCTATGAAGCCTTGAAGCGCGTGGAGGCCAAGGGGGGCGACGAGGCTCTGAAGCTCTTCAAGAAGGCGGTAGAGAATACCAAGCCTCTGCTCGAAGTGAAGACGCGCCGCGTCGGTGGAGCGAACTACCAGGTTCCGGTAGAAGTAAATGCGGACCGTCGCACATCGCTGGCGATTCGCTGGATTATCAGCTACGCGCGGTCGCGCGGCGAAAAGGGAATGATTGACAAGCTGAGCAATGAATTGCTCGACGCAGCGAACAGTCGTGGCGCCGCCATCAAGAAGAAAGAAGATGTGCATCGGATGGCGGAAGCGAACAAGGCTTTCGCGCATTACCGGTGGTAAGAGATTCTTCGGCGCTAAGATCTGCGCCTCAGGATGACAAGAAACTCGGAGCCCAGAAAGAAAGAGATATAGGTCGTGCCTAGAACAGTTCCATTAGAGCGTTGCAGAAATATCGGCATCATGGCTCACATCGATGCCGGCAAAACCACTACGACGGAGCGCATCCTGTTCTATACGGGACGGACGCACCGCATCGGAGAGGTGCACGAAGGCACTGCCACCATGGACTGGATGGAGCAGGAGCAGGAGCGCGGCATTACGATTACGTCCGCGGCAACCACCTGCACCTGGCGAGACATTCGCATTAACATTATTGATACGCCGGGCCACGTCGATTTCACCGCCGAAGTGGAGCGGTCGCTGCGCGTCCTCGATGGCGCTGTCGCGGTGTTTGACGCGGTTCATGGCGTGCAGCCGCAGTCAGAAAAAGTCTGGCGCCAGGCCGATAAGTACGGCGTCCCGCGAATTTGCTTTATCAACAAAATTGACAAGATGGGTGCTGATTTTGAGCACGCTGTCGATACCATCCGCAAGCGCCTCAGTGCCAAGCCTGTTGCTATCCAGATCCCCATCGGACAAGAAGCGAAGTTCGTCGGCGTCATTGATCTGATCAATATGAAGGCGGTGGTCTGGAAAGACGAGACCATGGGTGCGGAGTACATCACCGAGGAGATTCCCGCCGAACTGAAGAAAAAGGCGGAAGCGTTCCACGCGCAGTTGGTCGAAACCATTGCTGAAAACGACGACGATATGCTGCACAAGTTCCTTGAGGGCGAAGAGATTAGCCCCGACGAGCTGCGGAAATCGCTGCGCAAGTCGACGATCGCACTGAAGGTTTTCCCGGTCGTGGTTGGAACTTCGTTCAAGAACAAAGGCGTGCAGCCACTGCTCGATGCGGTGGTCGATTACCTGCCTTCGCCTCTGGACGTTCCTGAAACCCACGGACTTAACCCCGATAACGGTGAGACGATCACGCGCAAAGCGGACGACAAAGAGCCGTTCTCGGCGTTGGCGTTCAAGATCATGGCTGACCCGTTTGTCGGGCAGTTGACGTTTATCCGCGTGTACTCAGGCCAGCTGAAAACCGGCGATTCGGTGCTGAATGTGCGCACGACCAAAACCGAGCGTATCGGCCGCTTACTCAAAATGCACGCCAATAAGCGCGAAGAGATCAGCGAGATTCTTGCGGGCGATATTTGCGCGGCGGTGGGCTTGAAGAACGTCGGCACCGGCGACACGATTTGCAATGAAGACAAGCCGATTGCGCTTGAGTCGATTACGTTTGCGGTTCCCGTGATTTCGGTTGCGGTCGAGCCGAAAACGAAGGCGGACCAGGAAAAGATGGGCATGGCGCTGGCGCGCTTGGCTCAGGAAGATCCGACCTTCAAGGTTCATACCGATCCCGACAGTGGACAGACGATCATCAGCGGCATGGGCGAGTTGCATCTGGAAATCATCGTCGACCGCATGATGCGCGAGTACAAGGTCGAGGCCAACGTCGGCAAGCCGCAGGTGGCGTATCGCGAGACGATCCGCAAGCACTCCGAAGCGGAAGGCAAGTACATCCGGCAGACCGGCGGTAAGGGTCAGTACGGACACGCGAAGATTTATCTCGACCCGCAACCACCGGGAACGGGCTACGAGTTCGTGAACGATATTACGGGCGGATCGGTGCCCAAAGAATTCATCAAGCCGATCGATCAGGGAATTCGCGAAGCGCTGGAAGGCGGAATTCTTGCGGGTTATCCCATGGTGGATGTGAAGGCGACGCTGTACGACGGCAGCTATCACGATGTGGATTCGAACGAAATGGCGTTTAAGATTGCCGGCTCGATGGCGTTCAAAGAGGCGGCCCGCAAGGCTTCTCCGGTGCTGCTGGAGCCGGTGATGGCAGTCGAAGTGGTCACACCGGAAGATTACGCCGGAACCATCATGGGTGATCTGAGCTCGCGTCGCGGACGCATTGAAGGCATGGAGCATCGCGCTGGATCGCAAGTGATCAAGGCGATCGTTCCGCTGGCGGAAATGTTTGGATACGCGACGCACATGCGTTCGTCAACGCAGGGTCGCGCGGAATACTCGATGCACTTTGCGCGCTATGAGGAGGCTCCGCGATCGGTAGCGGAGGAAATCATTGCGAAGGTGCAGGGCACGGCGAAGTGACTCCGAGCGCCGCGGTTCGTCGTCGACCGCAGGTTCTGGGTGCAGACCAGGCGAAGCAAGTTGAGTTCGTAAATATTTTTCGGGCTGAGGGAATCTGGGCGCGGTTTTTGCGGCAGGCCCAAGGCTACATCGCAACCGAAGTGGAGAGCGAGTTGTTAGAGGCTCCTGGCGATGGGCGGTACCGGGTGCGGGACTTTTGGAGAGGGCATCGCGAGTTCGAGATTTTCCGCGAGCAGTCTTCGGAAGGTTTTGTGCAGTTCGACCGGGACATTGTGGAAGGACTGGTCGAGAAACAAGAATTCGTCGGTGCGTACTACGAGAGCCGACCAGGATTTGAGCTAGAAGCTCACAGCTAGAGGCTAAGGATATGGCGAAAGAGAAATTTGAACGGAATAAGCCGCACTGCAACGTAGGGACGATTGGTCACATTGACCACGGGAAGACGACGTTGACGGCGGCGATCACGAAGGTATTGTCGAAGCACAATCCGAAGAATCAAGTTCCGGTCGTTCGATTCGATCGATAACGCGCCGGAAGAGAAGGCGCGCGGAATCACGATTGCCACGGCGCACGTGGAGTACGAGACGGCGAACCGGCACTATGCGCACGTGGATTGCCCGGGCCACGCCGACTACATCAAGAACATGATTACGGGCGCGGCGCAGATGGATGGCGCGATTCTGGTGGTGGCGGCGACGGACGGTCCGATGCCGCAGACGCGCGAGCACGTGCTGTTGGCGCGCCAGGTCGGCGTGCCGTACATCGTGGTGGCGCTGAACAAGTGCGATGCGGTGGACGATCCGGAGTTGCTGGATCTGGTTGAACTGGAAGTGCGCGAGTTGCTGAAGACCTACAAGTTCCCGGGCGATGATGTGCCGGTGATCCGTCTGTCGGCATTGGGCGCGTTGAACGGCGAAGAGAAGTGGGAAAAGCAGATTGACGCATTGATGGAAGCGGTGGACAAGAGCGTGCCGCAACCGGCGCGCGAACTGGACAAGCCGTTCCTGATGCCGATCGAAGATATCTTCTCGATTTCGGGACGCGGCACGGTGGTGACGGGGCGTATCGAGCGGGGCAAGGTGAAGGTGGGCGAGGAAGTAGAAATCGTCGGCTTCCGGGATACGCGCAAGACGGTGGTGACGGGCGTCGAGATGTTCAAGAAGCAGTTGGATGAAGGTATGGCGGGGGACAATGCCGGACTGTTGTTGCGCGGCATCGGCAAAGACGATGTGGAGCGCGGCATGGTGCTGGCGAAGGGTGGATCGATCACGCCGCACACGAAGTTCAAGGCGGAGGTCTACATCCTGACGAAAGAAGAAGGCGGGCGGCATACGCCGTTCTTCAAGGGATACCGGCCGCAGTTTTATCTGCGAACGACGGACGTGACGGGGGTAGCGGAGTTGCCGGCGGGCACGGAGATGGTGATGCCGGGCGACAATGTAAGCCTGGTGATCGAGTTGATTACGCCGGTGGCCATGGAGAAGGGCTTGCGCTTTGCGATTCGCGAAGGCGGCCACACCGTGGGCGCAGGCACGATCGCCGAGATCGTGCAGTAGAGCAGCTTCTAGCTAAAGCTAAGCAAAAGCAGCGGGCGAAAATGCTCAGCTGTACAGCAGACAAAATCAAGCGGCTTGCGGCTTGCCGCCAGTTCTTTCCTCCTGGAGATGCCGGGAGGGGTTAGAGAGAAAAGACAGTGATTGGAAAAGAAAGAATTCGCATCCGGTTAAAGGCCTACGACTATCGCATTCTGGATCAGTCGACGGGCGAGATCGTAGAGACGGCGCGGCGTACCGGCGCGCAGATTGCGGGACCGATTCCGCTACCCACGATGAAAAATAAGTATTGCGTGCTGCGTTCGCCGCACGTGGACAAGAAATCGCGAGAACAGTTTGAAATCCGCACGCACAAGCGTTTGCTCGATATTCTCGAGCCGACGCAGCAAACGGTGGATGCGCTGATGAAGCTGGATCTGCCGGCGGGTGTGGATGTCGAGATCAAAGCGTTCGGCAAAGAGCATAAATAAGGCTTCTAGCTCCTAGCCTCTAGCGAGGACGGAACGCTTCCCAGCCAATAGCGCGTCGAAGACTGGTGACCCAAGCTGGCATGGAGAAGGAAATGGCAACGAAAATAGCGGGAATTCTGGGCAAGAAGGTCGGGATGACGCAACTGTTTGACTCGAAGGGCGATGTTCGCCCGGTCACAGTGTTGCAGGCCGGTCCTTGTGTTGTAACGCAGCATAAGTCGGCAGCCAGGGATGGCTATGAAGCGGCCCAGATTGGCTTGGTCGAGTTTGTGAAAGAGTCGCGTCTGACGAAGCCTGCGAAGGGGCATCTTGCGAAGAACAATCTTCCGCCAGTGAAGTTCATGCGCGAGGTCCCGCTCGAGGTGGAAGCGTCTGCGGATGGCGACGGGGCTGTGAAAGTAGGAGACCGTGTGCTGGTCGAGATTTTCGACGGCGAAAAGTTTGTCGACATCGTTGGAGTCAGCAAAGGTCATGGATTCCAAGGCGTTGTGAAGCGCCATCATTTCGGCGGTGGTCCGAAGTCGCACGGGTCCATGTTTCAAATAACAGGTTCGATCGGTAGTTCGGCATTTCCGTCGCGTGTGTTCAAGGGTATGCGGATGTCGGGACACATGGGCAATCGGCGCGTGACTGCGCGGAACCTGCGCGTCCTGGGTGTCGACAAAGACGAAAACCTGCTGGTGGTGGAAGGCAGCGTACCCGGGCCGCAAGGCGGCTACATCGTTATTACGAAGGCGAAGAAACCGCCACGAGAGCGCCGCGGATTCGCGGGTTCGGCGACAGTCGATCCGTTGAAGGCGGCGAAGAGAGCGGCGAAGAAGGCATAAGTCAGGGATCATTGGCCAGGGGCCAGTGATCAGGGAATGCAAAGATATGGCAACGATAGATATTCACAATTTGAGCGGCGAGAAGGTTGGAACATTCGATCTCGCCGATGAGATCTTCGGCGCGGTGAATGAAGATCTGCTCTGGGAAGCGGTGAAGCACTACCGCGCCGGGCAGCGTGCCGGTACGCACAAAACCAAGGGCCGCTGGGAAGTGTCCGGTTCAGGCAAAAAACTCTGGAAGCAGAAGGGCACGGGCCGGGCGCGTATTGGATCAATCCGTTCGCCGCTGTGGCGGCATGGGTATACCGTGCATGGTCCGCAACCGCGCTCCTATGACTATGCGTTCCCGCGCAAGAAGCTGCTGGGCGCGTTGCGTTCTGCGCTGGCCGCGAAGTTTGCCGACGGCAAGCTGATCGTTGTGAACGCATTCGACTTGAAAGAGCCAAAGACCAAAGAGTTTCGCAAAGCGCTGAACTCGTTAAAAGTGGATTCGACGGTGTTGATTGTCGAAGAAGCGAAACACGAGAACCATAATCTCGCATTAAGCGCGCGCAACATCGCGGGCCTTGAACTGGCTCTGTCGAACGAAGTGCATCCGTATCATCTGTTGAAGTATGACCGCCTTGTCATCTCGCATCCTGCGATTGAAAAGCTGCAGGTATCGTTGAAGAGTTCGGTTTCTAAGCGCCAGCACAAGCCGAAAGAAGATGAAGGCGCGAAGAAGCCAACGCATGAGCGGCGACGCAAGACGCGGCACGAAAAAGCGGCGGAGGTGGCCTGATGAAAAGCGCATACCAGATCATTCGCCGGCCGGTGATTACCGAAAAGGGCCTCGCGATTAAGGAAAACCAGAACACTCTGGTGTTCCAGGTAACGACGAAGGCGACGAAGACGGAAATCAAGGAAGCTGTGCAGTCGATTTTCAAAGTGAAAGTGCATTCCGTGCGCACGGCCACGTATCCGGGAAAAGAGCGGCGGCGCGGAAAGTTCGCGGGCTACCGTCCGGATTGGAAGAAGGCGTACGTCCGGTTGCGATCCGGCGAGAAAATGCCGGAGTACGCGCAGAATTTGTAAAAACAGCTTCTGGCTAAATCCGGAAGCCGATTTGCTAGAAGTTAGTTGCTAGAGCTAAGAGTTTATTTATGCCAATTAAGACTTACAGACCGACGACGCAGACGTTGCGATATCGCACGACGATCGTCAACGACGACATCACCACGAAAAATCCGCACAAGCCCCTGCTTGAGCCCAAGCCGCGCACCGGTGGACGGCGCAATTCGGGCGACACGACGATGCGGTTTATCGGTGGCGGCCACAAGCGCAAGCTGCGCATCATCGATTTCAAGCGCGATAAGACCGGCATTCCCGCGACTGTCACAACCATAGAGTACGATCCAAATCGTTCTTCGCGCATCGCCCTGCTGGCGTACGCGGATGGTGAGAAGCGCTACATTATCCAGCCCGAAGGATTGAAGGTTGGACAGAAGGTGTTGAGCGGCCCTGAGGCCGACATTCTGGTGGGCAACGCACTGCCGCTGCGGAACATTCCGCCAGGCACACAGATTCACAATCTGGAACTGAAGCCCGGCAAGGGCGGACAGATGGTGCGGTCGGCGGGTGGATCGGCGCAGTTGATCGCGAAGGAAGCGGAGTACGCGCTGGTGAAGTTGCCTTCGGGCGAGACGCGCAAGATTTCGCAGGATTGCATGGCGACGATCGGCCAGGTTGGCAACATCGATCACGAAAACGTCACGATCGGCAAAGCTGGACGATCGCGGTGGCTGGGAAAGCGCCCGCATAACCGCGGTGTTTCGATGAACCCGGTGGATCACCCGCACGGCGGCGGTGAAGGTAAGACTTCGGGCGGACGGCATCCGGTAACACCGTGGGGGCAACCGACCCGCGGATATAAGACGCGGAACAACAAGCGGACTGACAAGTTCATTGTGAGCCGGCGCAGCAAGTAGGGTTGCGAGAGAAACAGGTTCCTCGCTCCACTCGGAATGACAACCAGTTGTAAGGATGGCAAACGGGTTGGAGTGAATTTTAAAAGCTGTTGGCTGAAAGCTAACGGCTGAAAGCTGAGAGCTGAATTTATGGCACGTTCAACGAAGAAAGGCGCATTCGTCGATTCTTACCTTCAGGCGAGGGTAGACGGGATGAATGCGCGCAATGAGAAGAAAGTGCTGCGTACTTGGTCGCGGCGTTCCACCGTGGTGCCCGAGATGGTTGGGCACACGATCGCAGTGCACAACGGGAAGAAGTTTATCCCCGTGTACGTGACCGAGAACATGGTGGGACACAAACTGGGTGAGTTCAGCTTCACGAGAACGTTCAAAGGTCACTCGATGAAGGCGGCAACGGAAACCGCGGCACGGCCAGCAGGTATTCCGGGCGGTCCAGGAGCGGCCTCTCCGGCAGCGCCTGCGGCACCGAAGGCATAAGAGCGAGATACGACTATGGAATTTCGAGCGGAAATGCGTTACCTGCGAGTCTCGCCCCAAAAGGCGCGGCTGGTGCTGGATTTGATCAAGGGGCGCCGCGTAGAAGATGCGCGCAATACCTTGATGTTCACCAAGAAGCGAGTGGCAGCGCACGTGGGCAAATTGTTGCAATCGGCCCTCGACAACGCGAACTTTCTCGCAACCGAGAAGGGCATTGATGTCGAGCTCGACAACCTATTCGTGAAGCGGGCTGTGGCGAACGACGGACCGCGCATGAAACGCATTCGTCCAGCGCCGCAGGGCCGCGCGTACCGGTATCAGCGGCGCATCGCGCACATCGAGTTGGTGCTGGCGGAACGGGGCAAGAGCGGTGAGGTCGCCACGATTGTTGGCGGTGAAACGCCGGCGGCTCCGGCAAAGGCCCGGCGACGCGCTCCGGCGGTAAAAGCTGCGGGCAAGAAGAAGAAAGCAGTGAAGAAATAGCTCGGTTATAAGTTTCGAGAGTTGGGTTTTTGTTTTTCAGGAGAAGCAATGGGACAAAAAGTCCATCCTTATGGGTTTCGGCTTGGCTTCACGAAGCCGTGGAAGTCGCGCTGGTTTGCGGAGCGGGACTACGACAAGCAGTTGCACGAGGACGTAAAGCTGAAGAATGAGCTGAAGGACAAGCTCAAGTCGGCTGGAGTCAGCGCAATTGAGATCGAGCGTCCTGGCAACAAGCTGCGCATCATCATCAAGACGGCGCGTCCGGGAATCATCATTGGGCGCAAAGGCGCGGAAATCGACAAGCTGAAGGGCGAGCTGCAAAAGCGCACCGGAGGCAAAGATATTTTTGTCGACATCCAGGAAGTGCATAAGCCGGAGCTTGATGCGCAATTGGTTTCGGAGTCGATCGCTCTGCAACTCGAGAAGCGCGTGGGATTCCGCCGCGCAATGCGCAAAGCGGTGGACTCGGCGCTGCGTTTCGGATGCAAAGGCATCAAGGTTCGCGTGAGCGGACGCCTGAACGGAAATGAAATTGCGCGGTCGGAGTGGTATCTGCAGGGGCGGTTGCCGTTGCACACACTTCGTGCCGACATCGATTACGGCTTCACCGAAGCGCGCACAACATATGGCGTGATCGGCGTGAAGTGCTGGGTGTACAAGGGCGAAATCCTGCCGCAGAAAAAGCGGGAGCCGGTGCCTGCAGCAGCGGGCGGGTTCTAACCAGAAGCAAGATTAAAAGCCAAAGAGCTAGAAGCTAAGAGCTGATCCTATGTTGATGCCAAAGAAAGTGAAGTATCGGAAACAGCAACGCGGACGCATGACCGGGAAGGCGTGGCGCGGTTCAACGTTGTCGTTTGGAGATTTCGGGTTGAAAGTGCTGGAGCCGGGATGGATCACCGATCGCCAGATCGAAGCGAGCCGCGTGGCCATGACGCGTTTTGTGAAGCGCGGCGGCAAGATTTGGATTCGCGTGTTTCCCGACAAGCCGGTTACGAAGAAGCCCGCCGAAACCCGTATGGGAAAAGGGAAAGGCGCGCCCGACCACTGGGTCGCGGTCGTGAAACCAGGGAAAATTCTGTTCGAGATGGAAGGCGTATCGCTGCAGGATGCGAGCGAAGCAATGCGTCTGGCGTCGCACAAGCTGGCGCTGCGGACGACTCTCGTCAAGCGCGAAGGCGTCAGACACTAGATCGGGCGTCAGAGGAATTTATGAAGGCAGACAAAATCAGAAACTTGACCGAAGACGAGTTGGGCAACCAGGAGCGCGAACTTGCTGACCAGTTATTCAAGCTGAAGTTTCAGCTGAACATGGGCCAGACGGAGAGTTTGAAGAAGATTCGCGGGCTGCGCAAGGATATTGCGCGGGTGAAGACGATCCTGGGTGAGCGCAAACGTACGGCCGCAACGGAGAAACGATAATGGCGGAAACGACACAGAAGGCGCAGGGCCGCCGCAAAGAGGTGGTCGGAGAAGTGGTCGCGAACCGCATGCAGAAGACGATCGTGGTGCAGGTTACGCGAAAAAAAGCCCATCCGTTTTACGGGCGCGTGATCGCACGGAACAAGAAGTTCTACGCACACGACGAAACCAACCAGGCTCATGTAGGCGATGTGGTGCGGATCGAAGAGACGCGTCCGCTCTCGAAGCTGAAGCGCTGGAAGCTTAAGGACATTGTTCGCAAGGCAGCGCTGGTGCCAGAGGCTGCGACCGAAGTTGCGAGCTAGAAGCAGATTCCTCCACCTAGCTTTGCCAGGCGGTTGGAATGACAGAAGGCTTTTAGGGAGATTGCCATGGCTGTGATGATGAGATCGATGCTTGAGGTCGCCGACAATTCCGGCGCCCGCAAGTTGCAGATGATTCTGCCGCTGGGCGGGTCGACGGGGCTGAACGCCGGGTTGGGCGACATAATCACGGCGGCGGTAAAAGAGGCGGCGCCGGAAGGCCAGACGAAGAAGGGCAGCGTGGTGAAGGCGGTGATTGTGCGGACTCGCAAAGAACATCGCCGTCGCGACGGAACCTACATCCGCTTCGATCAGAATGCAGCCGTCCTTATCAATGAAGCCGGGGAGCCGGTGGGAACACGCGTGTTTGGTCCGGTGGCGCGCGAGTTGCGCGAGAAAAAGTTTTTGAAGATCGTTTCGCTCGCGCCGGAAGTTATCTAACAGCAGGCCGCAGGTTTCGGAGTTTCAAGGTTTCAAGGTGCCTTGAGAGTCAGGAACTGGACGGGAAGCAGGAATCGGAATTTGATACCTTGAACCGAAATTTATGCGAACTGTAAGCACAGAAAACAAACGGGTGGATCTCCGGCGGAACGACACTGTAAAGGTGATCACCGGACGGGACAAAGGCAAGGAAGGACGCGTACTCCGCGTGTTTCCGAATGACTCGAAGATTCTGGTCGAGCACGTGATGATGGTGAAAAAGCACGTGCGCCCAAATCCTCAGCGCAACATCAAGGGCGGCATCGCCGAACAGGAAAGCCGGATTGCGATTTCGAATGTGCAACTGGTTTGCCCAACGTGCGGCCCTGTACGGATCGGCCACGAAGTGCGGGGCGATCGGAAAGTCCGCATCTGCAAGAAGTGCGGAACCACGCTGGATAAATAGCTCGCAGATTCTCACGAACCGGTAACCACTCCGAAACCGTGAGAGGGAAGTTGAAAACGACATGGCAAAAGAGAAAAAGGGACAGAAGGATTCGGCGGAGCAGAAAGCTCCGGATCAGGCGCGACACAGCGCGAAGGAACGTCCGCGGCTGCGTTCGAAGTTTGACAAGGAAGTTGCTCCGGCGTTGCTGAAAGAGCTGGAGCTGGCGAATGTGATGGCCGTTCCGCGACTGCACAAGATCGTCGTCAACATGGGCGTTGGCGAAGCGACGCAGAACGCAAAGGTGCTCGATCCGGCGGTGAACGAGTTAGGACAGATCACCGGGCAGAAGCCGGTGGTTACCCGCGCGAAGAAATCGATCGCGGCGTTCAAGGTTCGCCAGGGCCAATCGATTGGGGCGATGGTGACACTGCGCGGCGACCGGATGTACGAGTTCTTTGACCGGCTGGTGAATATCGTTCTGCCGCGCGTACGAGACTTTCGAGGGGTTTCGACCAAGTCGTTTGACGGACGCGGAAACTTCACGCTCGGCTTGCACGATCAGCTGATCTTCCCGGAAATCTCATACGAGAAGGTCGACAAGCAAAAGGGAATGAACGTCACGATCGTGACAACGGCCGCGAACGACAACCAGGCGCGAACGCTGTTGAAGCATATGGGCATGCCGTTTCGGGGATAGCGAACTTAGAAGTCAGAAGGTAGATCACAGAATTCTGAATTGAGCTAGGGCTGGCGGCTGAGAGCTGACAGCCAGTAGCTAGGAGCTAGAAGCTAAGTGGCAACTACAGCAAAAAGAGTTAAGGACGCGAAGAAGCCCAAGTTTTCCACGCGCAAGCACAACCGATGCAAAAGGTGCGGACGTCCGCGAGCATATCTGCGCAAGTTTGCGATGTGCCGCTTGTGCTTCCGGCAGCTGGCGCTGCTGGGTGAGATTCCAGGGGTTTCAAAGTCTTCGTGGTAGCAGGGATGCGTGCCGATCGCGCGGATGCTGTGCCCCAGAGAACGCGGCGTTTCGCGCGGCACGCCTAGGTCCTTCGGCGACAAAAGCAGTCGCTTCAGGATGAAATGCAGGGATGATGTGAGCAAGCCACTGCGGGTTCTCCGCGGAAATGCGGAGCGAACGAGTGGCTGAAGGAGAAGCAAACGATGAGGTTGACCGATCCGGTCGCAGATATGCTGACGCGAGTGCGAAACGCACTTCAGGCGCGGCACCAAAAAGTTGACGTTCCGGCTTCACGGTTGAAGCTGGAGATCGCCCGCATTCTGAAAGAAGAGGGCTACATCTCCAATTTCAAGCCGACGGAAGAAGAAGGCCACAAGGTCATCCGGATTTATTTGAAGTATGGCGCCAACAACGAGGCGGCGATTTCGAAGGCGGAGCGCGTTTCGCGTCCGGGCTGCCGCGTCTACGTGCGCCGCAGCGAGATTCCACGCGTGCTGGGCGGCATGGGGATCAACATCCTCACCACTCCGCGCGGCGTGATGACGGGCGGCAGGCGCGCAAGGAAGGCGTCGGCGGCGAACTTTTGTGCGAGATCTACTAGAGAAACAGCTTTCAGTCACGAGCCGTCAGCTCTCAGCAAGAGCTGCGGCGGTAGGTCTGAGAGCTTAAAGCTGAGAGCCGAGAGCTTATGTCGAGAATTGGAAAAAAGCCGATCGCAGATTCCCAAGGGAGTTACGATCAAAATCGAAGGAAACACGATCGCGGTGCAGGGGCCGAAAGGCAAGATGGATACTGCGCTGCCGGCGGGCATCACTGTCGAGCAGAAAGATGGGCATCTGGTTGCGGTCCGCGAAAACGATTCGCAGTCAGCGGTTCACGGTCTGGCGCGCGCTCTGGTCAACAACGCAGTCGAAGGCGTCACCAAGGGCTGGACGCGCGAACTGGAAATCGTCGGCATCGGGTATCGCGCCGAAATGAAGGGCAAGGGGATGGTTGTGTTCAACCTGGGATATTCCCATCCGATTGAATATCCGTTGCCTACCGGTGTGGATGCGACGGTGGATCCCAAGCAGACGAAAATTGCACTGACGGGAATCGATCGTCAGCAGGTGGGACAGGTGGCAGCCGAAATGCGATCGCTGCGTCCTCCGGATCCGTACAAGAACAAAGGTGTTCGCTATGCTGGCGAGCGTTTGAAGAAGAAGGTCGGTAAGACCGGGGCGAAATAACCGTCGGTAGTCTCTGGGTCGTTAGTGGCTGGCCGGCGGGGCTGCAGCAGTCGGACGTTTTGAGCCAACGACCGGGGATGAACGACCAAGGACGAGTTAATCATGCTTACTAAAATTACGAAGAACGAGAAGCGCGGACATGTGCACGAGCGCATTCGCAAGAAGATGCAAGGGACGGAAGAACGTCCGCGTCTCAACGTGTACCGTTCGCTGAATCACATCTACGTACAGGTCATTGACGATCTGAACGGCAAGACGCTGGTTTCGGCCAGCACCGCCGAAGGGAAGAAAGAAGACCGGCGTACCGGCGGAAACGTCGCATCGGCGAAGGCCATCGGCAAGACGATTGCCGAACGCCTCAAAGCCAAGGGCGTGACCAAGGTCGTCTTCGATCGCGGCGGCTACATTTACCACGGGCGAGTGAAGGCGTTAGCCGACGCTGCTCGCGAAGCGGGATTGCAGTTCTAGAAAAGAAGCTCCTGAGCTTCTAGCTCCTAGCTAAAACTCAGACCCTGAGTGAGCTAGAAGCTTGGAGCTAGCAGCTAGAAGCTAGGTTTAATAAATGCCAACAGTGATCAAGAAACTCGATGCAGGTGCGTACCAGCTGAAGGACCAGGTGGTAGGCATCAACCGCGTGACCAAGGTCGTCAAGGGCGGAAAGAATCTTTCGTTTGCGGCGCTGGTGGTAGTCGGCGATCCGTCCGCGGCAGTGGTGGGCTACGGTTCGGGCAAAGCGAAGGAAGTTCCGCAGGCGATCCGCAAGGCGATTGAGTCTGCCAAGAAAAATCTGGTCAAGGTGAACCTGACGCAGACCAGCATCGCACACCTTGTGCTCGGACGTTACGGATCGGGCAAGGTTCTGCTGAAGCCGGCTCCGGAAGGAACGGGCGTGATAGCAGGAGGCGCGGTGCGCGCAGTGATGACTTCGGTAGGCGTGCAGAATGTTCTGACCAAGTCGATTGGTACGACCAATCCGCACAACGTCATCAAGGCAACGTTTGACGCTCTGAAGCAATTGAAGAATCGCGAAAGCGTTGCAACCCTGCGAGGCAAGACCGCGCAGGAGCTGTAAAAACAGTACTCAGTACTCAGTGCTCAGTATTTAGTGCTTAGTACTTAGAATTCCGGAAAGCAGCTTACGGATTTTCGAGGCTTAGAAGATGACGGCAAAGAAGACGAATTCGGACGGGGGCAAGCTTCACTTGAAGTGGGTGAGGTCCGCAATTTGCGCTCCGGTGAAGCAAAAGCTGGTGATCAAGGGTTTGGGATTTACCCGGCTAAATCAGGTGATCGAGCGTCCTGACACGCGGGCCATCCGCGGAATGGTGGCGAAGGTGCCGCACCTGGTGGAGTTTGTCGAGTAGAGCTGCGGCGGAAGATACATGTCTCTGCCCATTGCTGTAAGCTGAGAGCTTAATTATGAATTTATCCAATATTCACGCACCGAAGAAGGCCACCGAGAAGCGCAAACGCGTAGGTCGCGGTATGGGCTCCGGCATGGGCAAGACGTCGACCCGAGGCCACAAAGGTCAGCGGTCGCGCACCGGTTCGCGCATGATCCGCGGCTTTGAAGGCGGCCAGATGCCGCTACACCGCCGCATGCCGAAGCGCGGGTTCACCAACATCTTCCGCAAGGAATACAACATCGTGAGCCTGGAGCGGTTGGCAGAACTGGGCGAAACGACGATCACTCCGGACGTCCTTCGCAAGGCCGGCGTGATTAAGACCAAGCATCCGGTAAAGATTCTGGGCGACGGCGAATTGAAGAGCGCGATCTCAGTGAGCGCACACAAATTCTCGAAGTCGGCGCAGGAGAAAATCACCAAGGCGGGCGGCAAGGTCGAGATCTTATCAGTGAAGGCGGAGCAGCAGTAATGTTCGACAAACTGGCTAATATCTTCCGGATTCCGGATCTGCGCAAGCGGATCCTGTTCACACTGGCAATGCTGTTCGTGTACCGCCTCGGTGGACACTTGCCGACTCCCGGAATCGATACGGCCAAGCTGGAGAGTTTCTTCACACAGGGCAGCACGAGCGGTTCATTGCTTGGATTTGTCGACCTTTTCTCAGGCGGCCAGTTGCGCCGCATGACGATTTTCGCCCTAGGCATCATGCCGTATATCACGGCATCGATCATTCTGCAGTTGCTGACAGTGGTATATGAGCCGCTTGCCAAACTGCAAAAGGAAGGCGAACTGGGACGCAAGAAAATCACCCAGTGGACGCGCTATATCACGGTCATTCTGAGCGCGGTGCAGTCGTTCGGCATCGCAATCGGCCTTGAAAAGGGTGGTTTCGCTCTGAACCCGGGCTGGACCTTCCAATTGATGACGATGCTCACCCTCACGACGGGCAGCGCGTTCATCATGTGGCTGGGCGAACAGATTACTGAGCGCGGCGTCGGCAACGGAATGTCTCTGCTGATTTTTGCGGGCATTGTGGTCGGGTTGCCGCGTGGCGTGGTGGATCTGGTCGAGAAGGCGAAGAATGCGGCGTGGGGACCGATTACGTTCCCGCTCATGGTATTCCTGCTCGTCTTCATGATCGCAGTCGTCGGGTTTATCGTCTACGTCGAACGCAGCGAGAGACGAATTCCGGTGCAATATGCCAAGCGTGTAGTCGGACGCAAGGTGATGGGCGGACAGTCGACGCACTTGCCTTTGCGTGTAAACGCGGGCGGCGTGATGCCGGTGATTTTTGCATCGTCGATCCTCACTTTGCCGCAAACCATCGGCTACGGAATGCGCAATAGCCGCTACTTCGCGGATCTTTTCCGATGGCTGGGATGGGGCGAGCCGCTGTACACCGTTCTGTATGCGGTCGGTATTATCTTCTTCGCGTATTTTTACGTTTCAATCGTATTCAATCCGAGCGAAGTTGCCGACAACATGCGCAAGTATGGCGGGTTCATCCCGGGTATTCGTCCAGGCAAGAGGACGGCAGACTTCATCAACGAAGTGCTGACGCGTATCACGCTGGTTGGCGCGCTGTACCTGATCATCATTTCGTTTATTCCGGAGTGGATGATCACCGGCATTCACTTGAACCACTTGTACGGGCCGCTCGGCAGATTCTTTGAGCGATTGCCGAACTGGGTGACGAATGGTTTGGGTGTGAGCTTCTACTTCGGTGGAACGTCGCTGCTTATCGTGGTTGGCGTTGCGATGGATACGGTAACGCAGATCGAGGCGCAGCTGATCATGCGACACTACGATGGTTTCACTCCACGCAGCGGACGCATTCGCGGCCGGCGTCAGTGGTAAGGCATCGTTCGTAGAATTTTGGAAGTAAAAAAGCTCCGTAGTAGAAGTGGTGGGGTTGCTGCACCTCGGCTTGTAAATGGGGCGCCGGGGAGATTGATGTCGGGGGGCTTTGGCCAAGCCGATGGCGCAGGAAACCTCGCGAATAGTAGGTCCCGTGGTGCTGCTCGGTCCACCGGGTGCAGGAAAAGGCACTCAGTCCAAGCGAATCATGGAGCACTATCGGATTCCGCAGATCTCCACCGGAGACATTTTGCGGGATCACGTGGTCCGGGGAACCGAGCTCGGGATCGCGGCGAAGGCCGTGATGGCCCGCGGAGAGCTGGTTTCCGACGATTTGGTTTGCAACATGGTGCGGGAACGGCTGCTGTTGCCGGACCTGAAGCGCGGTTACATTCTGGATGGGTTTCCGCGAACTGCGGCCCAAGCCGGATGGTTGGATGCGCTGCTGGAGCATGACCTCTTTGACAATTCGCGCCCGACGCGGGCTTGGCCGATTGTGATACGGCTTGCGGTCGACTATAATCAATTGCTGCTCCGGATTACTGGACGACGCTCTTGTCCCACCTGTGGACGGATTTACAACGTCCACTTCCAGCCGCCCCGATTCGATGAAGTTTGCGATGAAGCGCACGGGACGAAGCTGGAGGCCCGCAATGACGACCGGTTGGAAGTAATTCAGCCACGACTCACGGCATTTCAGGAGCTGACGCGTCCTGTTGCGGATTACTATCAGCGTACAGGCAGGCTGATTACGGTAAACGGCGATCTGCCGGTGGACGACGTTACCAGTCAGATTTACCGGATATTGGAAGATCATCACGCGTAACATGGCGATCGTTTGCAAGTCGGCGGCGGAGATTGAAAAGATGCGGCAGAGTGGCCACATCGTCCGCCAGGTTTTGGACTACGTCAGGACGCTGGTGGCGCCGGGCGTGACGACGATGGATCTGGAGCGGGCCGCCGAAAAGAAGATTGCCGAATTCGGGGCGAAGCCGGCGTTCAAGGGGTACTACGATTATCCCTGCGTGCTCTGCACGTCGGTGAACGAAGAGATTGTGCACGGCATTCCTTCGGAGAAACGGACGCTGAAGGAAGGCGACATAGTTTCGATCGATTGCGGCGTAGTGCTCGATGGGTACTACGGAGATGCGGCAATCACGGTACCGGTAGGAGCGGCATTGAAACCCGAGTTGCAGAAGCTGCTGGAAGTCACCGAAGCTTCGCTATACCGGGGAATCGAGCAAGCGCGAATCGGGAATTCGATTGGCGATGTGGGCGCCGCAGTGCAAGAGCATGTAGAGGCCGCAGGATTTAGTGTGGTGCGAGAGTTCGTAGGACACGGGATTGGAACGCGGTTGCATGAAGAGCCGCAGGTTCCCAACTACGGCAATCGCGGGCACGGAGCCAAGCTGCGAGAGGGCATGGTGATCGCGATCGAGCCGATGGTGAATTACGGCAAGCCGGAAACGCGAGTACTGGGAGACAAGTGGACGGCGGTTACGGCGGACGGAAGCTTCAGTGCGCACTTTGAACATTGCGTGGCGGTGACAAAAGACGGTCCGGTAATTTTGACGCAGTAAACAGGCTTCTAGCTGCTAGCTCCTGAGCTTCCTGCAGTGGGGTTTTGCAGTTAGCGAGAAGCTAGAGCATAATCTTAAGGAGTCGAATGAGCAAAGAAGACGCGATTGAAGTAATGGCGGTGGTGCTGGAGCCGCTCCCGAATGCAATGTTCCGCGTGGAACTGGAGAACAAGCATCAGGTGCTGGCGCATGTTTCCGGAAAGATGCGCAAGAATTTCATCCGCATTTTGCCAGGAGACAAAGTCGCAGTCGAGCTTTCGCCGTACGATCTGAATCGCGGACGAATTGTGTATCGCTATAAATAAGCCGTCAGCTCTCAGCCATTAGCTTTCAGCGAGAAGATGTTGCTGACAGCTGAAAGCTGACAGACTGAAAGCTGGGTTATGAAGGTACGAGCATCCGTTAAGAAAATTTGTGACAAGTGCAAGGTCATCCACCGCAAGGGTGTGGTGCGGGTGATCTGCGTGAATTCGAAACACAAACAGCGCCAGGGTTAAGCCCGCGCGGGAGTCAAGGAATGGCACGTATTGCAGGCGTGGATCTTCCCCGCCAGAAGCACATCAACATTGCTCTGACCTATATCTACGGCATCGGTCATCCTCGCGCGGGACGCATTCTCGACGAGGCGAAGGTCGAGCCGATGAAAAAGGTTCAGGACCTCAGCGAAGAAGAGGTCAACCGGATCCGTACGGTCATTGAGGCGGAAGGATTGGTGGAGGGCGATCTGCGCAAGGAAGTTTCGATGAACATCAAGCGTCTCATCGAAATCGGCTCCTATCGCGGATTCCGTCACCGCCGCAACCTGCCGGTTCGCGGACAGCGCACGCATACGAATGCCCGGACGAGAAAAGGTCCGCGCAAGGGAACGGTCGCACAGAAGAAGAAGGCGACGGCAAAGACATAAGAACAAGCTTCTGGCTTCTAGCTTCCAGGTCTAGAAGCTAAGTTAAGCTAGAGAGCTAAAAGCTAGCATGGCAAAACCAGCAGCAGCGGGCGGCGCCGGCGCCACACCCGATAAAAAAGGCAAGAAGAAAACCTTCAAGAAGAAGGAACGCAAGCATGTGCCGCATGGACTGGCATATGTGCAGGCGTCCTTCAACAACACGATCGTGACGATCTCCGACATGAACGGCAACGTTCTGTCGTGGAAGAGTTCAGGATCGCTCGGTTTCCGCGGATCGCGCAAGGGAACTCCGTTTGCCGCCCAGCAGGCTGCGTCGAACGCAGCCAACATGGCGCGTGATCATGGAGTCCGCAGCGTAGATGTGCGGGTGAGCGGGCCCGGATCGGGCCGTGAGTCGGCTGTGCGTGCTCTGGCGGCCTCGGGGATCGAAGTACGATCGATCCGCGACGTCACGCCGATTCCGCACAACGGCTGCCGTCCGCCGAAACGACGTAGAGTGTGAACGTGCAGACCAGCTTCTAGCTAACGATGCGAAGCTAAGCGCAAGCACTGATTTTTGTCCGGGACGAAGGGTGAAGCCAAACCCGTAAACCGGTCATCTAAAGGAGAAGAAACTTGGCACGTTATACCGATGCAGTATGCCGTCTATGCCGCCGCGAGGGCATGAAGTTGTTCCTCAAAGGCGCAAAGTGCTTCAGCGATAAGTGTCCCATCGAGAAGCGCAATTTCGCTCCCGGACAACATGGAAAAGACCGCAAGGCCAAGATTGTTGGCTACGGTCTGCAGTTGCGCGAAAAGCAGAAAGCGAAGCGCATCTACTTCACGCAGGAAGGCCAGTTCCGCAACTACTTCGAGAAGGCTGCCCGCTCAAAGGGCGTGACCGGCGAGAAACTGCTGCAGCAGCTCGAGCGTCGTCTGGACAATGTCGTGTTCCGGCTTGGATTCGCACAGTCCCGCCGGCAGGCGCGCCAGTTGGTACGCCACGGGCACGTTGCCGTCGACAACCGCAAGGTGAACATTCCTTCGTATGAAGTCAGCGCGGGCGAAGAGATTTCGATCCGCGAGAACAGCAAGAAGCTCACGGTGCTCGAGATGGCGAAAGAATTTGCCAGCCACGGAACGCTGCCGAGTTGGCTGGAAGTTGATCGCGACAACTACAAGGCGCGGATTTTGTCGCTGCCGAAACGCGAAGATATTCAGCTGCCCGTCAACGAGCAGTTGATCGTTGAGTTGTATAGTAAATAAGTTCAAGGTTTCGATTTTCGTGTAGCTGCATGAAAGTTGAAATTGGGAACGCGAAACTGGTCCTGTACATTCGTGCCAGATCAGCCTTTGCTGACGTTGGACCTGAATCCGGACCGATTCAGGGAGTCAGCATTGAGCCAAACGGCCGAAGGAGAAACAAATGCTTTGGAAGGGTTTTCAAAAACCGAAACGTCTCGCAGTCGACAACTCCTCTCTCACCGACAAGTACGGCATCTTCTGGGCGCAGCCGTTTGAGCGCGGATTCGGCACGACCGTGGGCAACGCCCTGCGTCGCGTCCTGCTGAGCTCGATCGAAGGCGCGGCCGTGACCGCGGTGAAGATGGAAGGCGTGCTGCACGAATTCCAGTCGATCCCCGGCGTCGTCGAAGACGCGACCGACATCATCCTCAACCTGAAGCAGATTCCGTTCAAGCTTGCGGGCGATGCGCCCAAGGCGATCTACTTGCGCGCGGATCAGCCGGGCGTGGTGACCAGCGGCATGATCGAAGCCGATGGCGATGTCGAAGTGCTCGATAAAGACGTCTACATCGCGACGGTCAGCGAGGGCGGCAAACTCGACATGGAAATGCGGCTGAAGCGCGGCCGCGGCTATGTTTCCGCCGACAAGAACTTCGACGAGGATCTTGGCATCGGATTCATTCCGATCGATTCCGTCCACTCGCCAGTGCGCAAGTGCAACTACACGGTCGAAGCCGCGCGTCTCGGACAGATCACGGACTACGACAAGCTGACTCTCGAAGTGTGGACCAACGGCTCCATCACGCCGGCCGATTCGATTGGCCTGGCGGCGAAGCTGCTGAAGGACCACATGAACATCTTCATCAACTTCGAGGAAGAGATCGAAACCGGCACGTCGTCGTCGGACGATCGCAAGCCCGAGATCCACAACGAGAACCTGAACCGGTCCGTGGAGGAGCTTGAGCTTTCGGTGCGCAGCTACAACTGCCTGAAGAATGCGAATATCCAGACGATCGGCGAGCTCGTGCAGAAGACCGAAGCCGAGATGCTGAAGACGAAGAATTTCGGCCGCAAGTCGCTGAACGAGATCAAAGAGATTCTGTCTTCGATGGGACTGAGTCTCGGCATGAAGATCGACGAGCACGGCAATGCCGTGCCCGGACCGACGTCGAACGTACCGTTGCCCGCGTCCGCGTACGGACCGGACGACCAGCTGTAGGAATCAGTGGTTAGTGGCTAGTGGTCAGTTGCGAGTAAAGACCGACTAGCCACTAGACACTCACCACTAGTCACTGAGGGTTCTCATGCGTCACAAAGTTGCAGGATACAAACTCGGACGGAACACCGCGCACCGGCGGTCGCTGCTGCGCAATCTGGTCACTTCGGTGATCGTGGAAGAGCGCATCGAGACGACCGTGCCGAAAGCCAAGGCGGCGAAGCCGATCGTCGAGAAGATGATCACGCTCGGCAAGCGGGGCGACCTGGCTGCGCGGCGTCTGGCTGCGTCCTATCTGATGACCGATGAAGCCGTCGTGAAGTTGTTCGACACGGTGGGCCCGCGTTTCGGCGATCGCACAGGGCGGATACACGCGCATCATTCGCACGCATTGGAACAAGGGCGACGGCGCCGACAAGGCTTTCCTGGAGCTTCTCGGCAGCGAGAAGATTCTCGACGAGAAGAAAGAGAAGCGCGCCGAGGTTCGCGCCAAGAAGGCGGCCGAAGCCAAGAAGGCGATGGAAGATGCCGAGGCGCAAGCCGCGCACGATGGCGGCGTCGAGCCAGTCAAAGAAGAAGATAAGAAAGAGTAAATTAGCCCTCCCGGTTTTCTTGAGGCACGGCTCAGCGCCGTGCCTTTTCTTTTCAGTGTGTGGTGCGGGCACTTTGCCCGCGGGATCTGCCCGGGCCGATGCCCGCGCTCTTGTCGTTCCGACAGGGGGGAATTTATTTTGCGCGAAGCGATGTTGGGTGTCGAGGACAGCAGATTGCTCGCTGTCTCGGCGCTCGGATGACAAAGTTTTCGGCGGCTTCTCGTTTCCCTCAGACTACCTAACTTCGCTGCTCGTCTGCTGTTATATGCTTGTCCTTCAGGACTCCGCGTGCTGGTTAGGTTCCGCGCCGATGCGTCGCTCTTGCCCCACTCGTACATGTACGACCGTGTCTCCCGGCGGTAATCTTGTCCGCTTCCTTGCCGCGTCCGTAAACTTGTCAATGGCCTTCACAAAGACACAGATCGGCATTGCCGTCGGCGCGGGAGCGTTGCTGGTCATGGTGTTTGTGGGCTACTTGTGGTGGCTCAGCAATCAAGGGCCGGTGCTGGCGCGATCAGAGGATCAAGATCCGCTGACCGGGATGCCGGTCAGCATCAAGATGAATCCGCTGCGCGACCGTACGACCGAAAAGTCTGCCAACAAATTCCTGCGCGAGTTGCGCGACGGACATTGCGACGAACTCCTCGCCAAGTGGGAGCACGACTACCACAAGAAATATGCGAAGTACATTTGCAGTTCGGAGGCGCAGCACCCGCTGCTCTCGTGGGAACTGGTCGATTGGGAAGAAGCGCCGCCGCTGATCGTTCTTCACTATCGCGGCAAGCGTCCCAGCAACGCCGCTCCGAATCAACCCGGAATTGATCAGGATCTCTTCACCGTCACCCTCGAACATCAGGGCGGCCAGTGGGTTGTCACAAAGTACGACGCGATGTACTGAAAAACAACAGCGCCGGACCCACCTTCAGAGCTGTCAGCTGATCAGTTCAGCCGTCGATGGCTGGCTTTCTCTGAATCACCTTCTCCGTTTCCGTGCCTCCGCGCCTCCGTGGTAAAACCTTTCTATGCCCGCGCGCTCCCATGAACCACCTTCCGCCGCGCGCAACATTTATTCCTTCGGCATCACTTCGTTCTTCAATGACACGGCGACCGAGATGGCGTACTGGGTGTTACCGGCCTTCCTGATCTCGCTCGGCGCCGGGCCGGCGCAATTGGGAGTGATCGAGGGGATTGCGGAAAGCGTCGCGTCCTTCGCAAAGCTATTCTCCGGATATCTCACCGACCGTATCGATCGCCGCAAGCCGCTTGTGGTTGCGCGGATACTTCGTCGCCAACGCGGTGAAACCGCTGCTCGCGATCACGACGGCGTGGTGGCACATCCTGTTGATTCGATTTTCAGACCGCCTGGCGAAAGGCGTCCGCGGAGCGCCGCGCGATGTGATGGTCGCCGAGTCGGTCGGCAAGGAGCGTCTCGGTGCTGCATACGGGCTGATCCAATCCATGGACTCGGCGGGCGCGATTGCAGGTCCGCTGATGGCATTAGTCTTGCTGGCGCGGTTCGGGATCCGAAGCGTGTTTTGGGCTGCTGCAGTTCCCGGAGCGCTGGCTGTTCTGGTGGCAATATTCGGTATTCGCGAAACGAAGACGCAGTTTGAAGTCTGCAGAACCTGCGGTCATCGCGAAGCCCAGTGCTAGTTCTCAAGACTCAAACAAGGCGTTGCCCGTTGCGTTCTACATGGTGTTGATTGCGGTGGCACTGTTCTCGCTGGGGAATTCGAGCGACATGTTTCTGGTAATGCGGGCGCAGAGCATCGGAATCCCGGTGTCCCTGGCGCCGTTGCTCGGACTCGTTTTCAATGTGACGTACACGCTGGGATCCTGGCCGGCGGGGTGGTTCAGCGATCATTTCTCCGCGGCGATGGATCGCGGCCGCGGGATATCTGATTTTTTCCGGAGTCTATTTCGTTTTCGGGCGGGCGCCGTCAACGCTGGCTATCTGGATCACGATGGCGATTTATGGCTTGTACTACGCCCTGACGCAGCCGGTGTTGAAGGCGCTGGTTGTTGAGACTGTGGCGAACGAGGTTCGCGGCCGGGCTCTGGGAATTTATTTCTTCGTAACCAGCGTGTCGACGCTGGCGGCCAGCTTGATCACGGGACAAATGTGGAAGATGTACGGAGCGAGTCTGCCATTTTACCTATCGTCGGTACTGGCCCTCGTTTCGGCCGGAATTTTGTTGATGATGCGCGACAGACGAGATTGAGCGGAAAGAAAAAGCGGCCCACGTGGGGCCGCCTTCGAGCGAGAAATCTCAACTTACAGGGTTGGGCTGCTTCCACCCTCGGGTTCGGGCTGCGCTTTCCCGTTCTTGATGGATTCGTCGAATAATTGCTTCATCTGGATCGCGGCTTTTCGAGCCAGTTCGCCTTGTTGTTCACCGAGCTTTCCTTGTTCCTCTCCTAGCTTGCCCTGTTTCTCTCCCAGCTTGCCCTGTTCCTCGCCGAGCCTACCCTGTTCTTCGCCCGCCTGCGATTGAATCTCGCCGATTTTGCTTTGCAGATCTCCGATCTCGGATTGCAGATCGCCGATTTGCTCCATCGTGGCGCTGGGCCCGAGCTTTTGCAGCTTGGCCTTGAGCTTGTCGAGAGCGGCCGTCATGTCAGGAACGTTTACGCGAACCTCCTCCATCTTGTTTCCCAAGGCTTCCTGCTGCTTCCCCAATTCCTCCTGCTGTTTTCCGAGAGCTTCCTGCTTCTTGCCAAGTTCTTCCTGAGGAGCCCAGAAGGCGCGGGCGCGATCAATCGTTGCCTGATCGCGGATGATGTAGGACTTTTCGTCGCGTTCGAACCAAATGAAGTCTCCCGGGATTTTCTTTCGAAGCCTCTCGACGTGGTGAGCATCTTCAGACGATCCCGACATCGTCAGTGAGTCGCTATTGCCGGTGACGATGACGAACCGCTGTTCGTCGTCAAATCCGTAAGTGTAGGAAGAGCCATTGCCGTAAGATCCCGATTGCATCGCGAAGGGAAAAGGCGCAACCGGTGCGATCAGTGCGGTCGAAGACGGAGCTACGGGCGCCATCGGGGGCGATCCCAGCGAAAGCCTTATTGGCGGGAGCAACCGCAGCGACAGGCGCTACCGCCGGAGCGGACAGGACTGCGTCGTTGCTACCAAGTGCGGGCACAGCCGCCTTCGGAGGCGCCGGTGCGAGCGCAGGCGCCGGAGGAACTGGAACCGGTGCGCGGTCCACATCCTGCCAATCGTGACTCTGGCTTGGCCGTGCCGAAGCGGTGAGATAGACGACCGGGACTGCGAATGCGATGACGAGTACGACAAAAGATTTTTTGAGATTCATAGTGACCGTTCCTCTCCAACCGAGAATTCTTTCCACACGTTCTTCTGCCTGCCCCGCCTTGGCCATCGACACGCCGGGCCACCAGATGCGTCCCGGTGCGGCATGCAGTGCCTCAAAGAACCTGATCAGCGTTCTGGCGTACTCTCTGCGATCGGTTCCACATGACAGCGCCGCTTCGTCGCTGGCGCACTCGGCAAGAGTAGCGAGATGCCGGTCTAACCACCAGGCGAACGGGCTGAACCAGAAGATTGCCCGATGAAAGAGGGATAAGCGCTGCGTCAGAGCGTCGCGCCTGGCGACGTGCGACATTTCGTGAGCGATGACGGCGTCAAGCGTGGTGTCATCCCAATTGCGCCAGTCTGCGGGAAGCAGGATCGTCGAGCGCAACGCTCCAACGGTTACCGGCACGAAAACAAGCGAAGACTCTGCGACATTTGGACCCGTCGCGAGTCCGCTTATGCGGACTCGGAAAGCAATCTTCTCAACCAGGCGGGGATCACGAATCTGTTGTGACGCGCGAAGCAGGCGGCGTGAAAAGATGATTCCGACGACGAAGCGTGAGACCAGAGCGAGCGAGACAGCCAGGTAAATGAAGACGGCAACCAAGTCCCACGGCAATGCGGATAGCCAGTGCCCCAGCGTATTCGGGGGAGAGATCGTATTAGAAGCACCATTGGAAGCAGCCGGTGCGGACTGACTGACCGTAGTGATTTGAGTGGACGACGGCGTGAAGGTCCTGTGGCGACTGGAGGCGACCGGTACCGTCGGCGCTGAAGTTTGGGAGCTCGGCCGTTCGGCCGCTGCAATCGATTGACTGCGGGTCGATTGCAGGAATGCCGGCGTCGGAATCGGAAGTGGCGGCAGAAGCCGGCCGAGCAAAGGCATGGCCAGAGCGGCGTACAAGACCGCAGTCCACGTGAAGAGTCGCAGGGAAGTATTCTGCACGCGAAATATCGCCAAGGCGAGAGCGGCGGTGCCCGCCAAAACCAAAGCCCGCGCCGCAGAACTAACGAGAGCCGAAAGCGCAGTCATGTCCACAATATGCGTCATGGTTTCTTTTCCTTCGTACCGGCGAGCCGATCTTCAGCCGCATCTCGTTCCGTGATTTTCCTCGAGAGCCGCTCCAGTTGTTTGCGATCGAGAACAGAGTTATCGACCATACCAAGCAGGAGCTGCTCGGCGGAGCCTCCGCAGAAGCGATCGATGATGTTCTTGACGGCGCGCACAGCTACATTCTGCCGCGCGTCGGAGGCCTTATAGATAAAAGTGCGGCCATCCACCGCGTGCGTGAGATAGCCCTTCTGCTCAAGACGGCGCAGAACCGTGCGGATCGTGGAGTCTTTCATCGGACGCGTCGCGGCTAGCGCCTCTCGGCAGTCTTCGGCAGTAGAGGGGCCGTGGGTCCAGATGTGATCCATCACGTTCTGCTCAACTTCCCCCAGGCTTCTTAGACGTGTAAGTCGTGTGTTAGTCATTGTAGCGTTACAATATGTAACAGTTAAGAACGTGAGTGTCAAGTGGGAGAAACAGATTCAGAGACAAGGATCGGGAAGGGCGCCTCTGTCGATAGCTGGGAGGGCAAAAGTCAGTGTCCGCAGGCAAGTTGCCGGCGATGCCGGTCAGAACTAGGCGTCCAGCTTGGTGCGGACCAGGCGTAGAGAACTGTTCTGAGCCAGTTTGGCGATGTAGCAAGCTTCATGGACTGCGTCGCCAAGTTCATCGATCTTGCATCGTTCGAGTTCAACCGGGGCCTTGCAGATGGCACATGAGACTGACTGCGTACGCGACAAGACAGCTTCTTTTTCAGCGATTTGTTTTGCCACAGTTACTGGAATCTGCTCAAAATGCGTTTTTCTCATATCTTCATTTCCTCTTCCGCGCTAATACGAACCTAACAGGCCAAGAGCGCTACGAGTGAGATCTTTAGAGCAACAAATACGTAGCGGACTGCGCGCCTGGCAGGGCAAATCTAGGACTCTTTATCCCCGCCTGTGCATTCAGCTAACGCGCCATGTCGGAGCGGATTACTATTTTTCTTGCTTTACTAACGGATGATTAGTGATACGATTGCGCTACGTTAGCTTAACGTGTCCCAATTTACTAACGAAAGAGCATTGATCATGAGTGCCCGCCGTTCATCTGTAATGAACTTTAAAACGATGTCCGTGCCTGATGTTCCTCAGGGGCGAAATGGAAAACACAAGCACATCGTCGACCAGATTCTTTCAGACCTGGATCAGGTGGATGAGGGCATTGCTCTGAAGGTGCCGCTGTCCGGGCTATCGGAAAGCAAGGAGAAAGTTCGTTCCGCGCTGAACCGTGCGACGCGAAAGGCAAGGCGGAATGTTGCAACGGCCAGCGATGAGAAGTTCCTGTATGTGTGGACAGAGAAGCCACGCACCTGAAGCTCCGAGCCTACAACCATCTGCTGAGCAGGAACAGCAACACCTGAGCGCCGACCCCGGCGGAAGTGTCGAGCACGACGTCCTGCCAGCGCCCGGTGCGTGAAGGAAGAAAGCTCTGATGCCACTCGTCGAGGCTTGCCACCAGGGCGGTTGCCATCAGAGCGATCGCGGCCCAGCGAAGAGTCCACTTCTGCTCTGAAGCGGGCAGAGTCTCGCGCCAAGCGCGGAAAAGCAGGATGCTGAGCAGGGCGTATCCGATGACGTGCCCGGATTTACGCAAGAAAAAGTGCCAGGGTTCAAAGCCGGCGCGATCAACCCCAAACAGGAAGTGCAGCAGCGGATAGAGAATCTTGCTGGTATTGTGAGCCGAGAGATACGCGCTCGATTCGATGGCAATGACAATCAGCCACAGGATCGTGGCCACCCAGGCCTTGAGAGCGTCGTGTTTCTTTTCGCTCAAGCGAGTGGCAAACCTGCGTAAACGCCTTGTTCGAGCGACGAAGAGAGAGCGTGCCAAATTCCCGCGCGCAGCCCCGATTCCCATGTGCGATGTCGTCTATTCAATCGCATAGTTCGGAGCTTCGCGGGTGATCATGACGTCGTGGACGTGAGATTCGCGGAGGCCGGCACCGCTGATACGCACAAATCGCGTCTTCTGCAGCAACTCTGCAATCGTGGAACAACCGCAGTAGCCCATGCCCGATTTCAGTCCGCCGACCATCTGATAAATGATCATCGCCACAGAGCCGCGGTAGGGAACGCGTCCCTCGATTCCTTCAGGAACCAATTTCGCTAGACGGTTGGACTCTCCGTCAGAAGCCGAGACCGATGCGGAGGAATCTCCTTCGGCGCTTTGGAAATAACGCTCGCTCGATCCCTGCGCCATCGCTCCGAGAGATCCCATGCCACGATAAGACTTGAACGAACGGCCTTGATAAAGGATCAGCTCGCCGGGACTTTCGTCGGTGCCGGCGAAGAGAGAACCGATCATTACCGAACTGGCGCCGGCCGCCAACGCTTTCGTGACGTCGCCGGAATACTTAATGCCGCCGTCGGCGATGATGGGCACTCCAGAATCTTTCGTCGCGCGATACGCTTCGGCGATGGCGGTGATCTGGGGCACTCCGGCGCCAGTGACGACCCGGGTGGTGCAGATCGATCCGGGCCCAATTCCGACCTTAATGCCGTCCGCCCCAGCGCGCGCTAACTCGCAGGCGCCGTCGAAAGTCGCGACATTGCCGGCGAGAAGTTCCACGTTAGGAAGTTTCGATTTCACCAACTTGACGGCTTCGAGCACTTTCGAGGAGTGACCGTGAGCGCTGTCGATCGCCAGCACATCGACTTTCGCTTCGGCCAGTTCCTGGGCGCGCTCCAAAAAATCTCCGGTGGCGCCGATCGCAGCACCGACACGCAGCCGCCCATGAGAATCCTTTGCAGCATTCGGATATTTCAGTTTTTTCTGGATGTCTTTGACCGTGATCAGGCCCTTGAGGTTGTACTTGTCGTCGACGACGAGAAGCTTCTCCACGCGGTGCTGGTGGAGAATGATTTCCGCCTCCTCAAGCGTTGTACCCACAGGAACGGTGATGAGATTTTTCTTGGTCATCACCTTGTCGATGAGAATGTCGAAGCGGCTTTCAAAGCGGAGATCGCGGTTCGTGAGGATGCCGACAAGCTTCCCGTGCTCGGTGATGGGAACGCCGGAAATTTTGTATTTGCGCATGACCTCAAGCGCGTCCGAGACCTTGTCGGTGGGATGCATCGTCACCGGATCGACGATCATGCCGCTTTCCGATCGCTTCACCTTGTCGACTTCATTCGCCTGCTGCTCGATGCTCAGGTTGCGATGAACAATCCCGAGTCCGCCCTGCTGCGCCAACGCAATCGCCATGTGCGATTCGGTCACGGTGTCCATGGCAGAGCTCACGATCGGAATATTCAGGCTGATGTTGCGTGTGAGCTGGGTCTGCGTGTTGGCCTGCGCGGGAATCACGTCGGAACGCGCAGGTAAAAGCAGGACATCGTCGAAAGTAAGAGCCTCTGGAACGGGAAAATGGATCATAAATGTCTCGGGATTCCCCAGTGATGCGGGTAAACTTTCATTCTAGAGATGGTTGGGCAATTGAGGCAAATAAACTGCGGGACGCCGCGAGCGGCGATCCATTCCTGCGAATTTCCGACATTGAAACGAGCCTGGAGCCTGTTTGTCTTTTGAGTAACACGGGCGTATATTAGGGAATTGAGAACTGCTGTGTACCGGCTTTTGGCGAAGCACACCAGTGGGCGCAAGCCCACTTTTTAGTTGGAGCCCCGTCAGGTGTAGCAGCCATCCGCCAGTAAGTTATTCGATTCATGGCGCTTGACGTTGAACGTGTGCGGGAAATCGCTGACCGGGTTGCCACCTCAAGGGGGCTCGAAGTAGTCGAGGTCGAGATCCTCGGTGGCGGCAAGGCGCGAATGCTGCGGGTGTTTCTGGATAAGCCCGCTGCCGGAAATGACCCGCTGGCCGGGGTGACACACGAGGATTGTGCGAACTTCAGCCGGGAATTTGGCACCATTCTCGACGTCGAAGACGTTATGCCGGGTTCGTACACGCTGGAAGTCTCGTCCCCAGGGTTAGACCGGAAGCTGGTTAAGGCAGCGGATTTTACGCGCTTCGCCGGCAGCCGCATGAAACTGATGACGCGGCAGCCAGTGAATGGGAACCGGAATTTTGAAGGCCGGCTCGAGAGTTTTCAGGACGGCCGGTTGACCTTGGATCTCAGCGTCGCCAGCCACAAGTCGCGCAAGAAGATGGGCGAAGCTGCCGGACAGAAGATTGAGATTGAGTTCGCCAACGTAGAGAAGGCGAATCTGGTACCGGAAATATAGATTCTACGGTGCGGGTCGAATGACTCGAAACTGTGGACCGTTGAAATTCTGAATTCTTATGGCTAGTGAGCTTTACAACACGATCGATGCACTCAGCCGGGAAAAGGGCATTGACCCGCAGATTGTGGTGAGCGCAGTGGAAGACGCCATTGTGATGGCGACGCGCAAATACTACAAGTCGCAGGAGAATCTGCGCGCCAAGCTGGATAAAGACACCGGCAAAATTAGTGCGTTCGCGGTCAAGACTGTGGTCGAGACGCCGGAGCAGGTCGAAGATCCAAACCTGCAAATCACCGTGGAAGATGCGCGTAAAGTCGACCCGTCGCTCGAAGTCGGGGGAGAACTCCAGATTCCGAAGCCGACCGAGGGAATCCTCGGACGCATCGCTGCTCAACTGGCGAAGCAGGTGATCTTTCAGAAAGTCAGGGAAGCGGAACGCGACACGGTCTACAACGAGTACATCGGTCGCGTCGGCGAAATCGTCAACGCAACCGTAAAGCGTGTGGAAGGCCCGGATGTAATCTTTGATATCGGGAAAGCCGAGTCCCGGATGCCGCGCAAGGAGCAATCACGGCTGGAATCGTTCGCCATTGGCGAGCGCGTGCGGGTAGTGATCGCGCGTGTCGAGCGTGCTTCGAAGGGGCCGGGAGTAGTCGTATCCCGAGCTGCACCTGATCTTGTGCAGCACTTGTTCCAGACTGAAGTTCCAGAAATTTATGACGGCACGGTTGTGATTCGTGCGATTGCGCGCGAGGCCGGCGAGCGCACCAAGATCGCGGTCATGTCCAAAGACAAGGACGTGGACGCTGTGGGCGCATGCGTAGGTATGAAGGGAATGCGCGTGCAGTCGATCATCCGCGAACTGCGCGGAGAGAAGATCGACATCATCGAGTTTCATGAAGATGCCGTGACGTTCGCGGAGAAGGCCCTGCAGCCTGCGAAAGTAAGCCGCGTCACCGTGATCGATAGCTCGGAAAAGCATCTGGAAGTTGTAGTCGACGACAGCCAGCTATCCCTTGCCATCGGAAAAAAGGGACAGAACGTGCGTCTAGCGGCCAAGTTGCTGGGCTGGAAGATTGACATCAAGAGCGAAGAAGAGAAGCGCCAGGAAGTAGAGCAGCAAATGGCGGCGCTCTCTCCGCAGGTGTCGACTCCGCTTGAAAGTGTCCCGGGCTTGGGTGATGGCCTGGTGGAAAAGCTGGGCGCAGCCGGGGTCACCACGGTTGAAGCCTTGGCAGACATGACGCCGGAACAGCTCGAGGCAATTGAAGGCATTGGGCCTAAAACGGTGGAAAAAATCAGCCTCGCGGTGAATAATTATTTCGCCAGTCTCGAAGGCGGGGTCGCCGAGGGTGCGGCTGTCGAAGGCGAAGTAGTCGCGGAAGAAGTAGTGCCCGAGACCGCAAGCGAAGAAAGTTTGGAAGTGGCTCCTTCTGTCGAGTTAGCGGAAGCCGCTGAAGAAAATCAAGAGCAGACGCCTGAAGAAGGTGCTGCTCCCGAAAAAACTGAATAATGATGGCACGCGCAGACATGTTCGAAACGGTGCGAGTGCAACAAGCTGACTCCGCGAGGTTGCGATGAAGACCTAACGCGGGGAAAAGAAAGGCCGGATGAGTAAGGTTCGAATCAACGATCTAGCCAGGGAACTGGAAGTGAAGAGCAAAGCCATCCTCGACACGCTACCTCTCGTCGGGGTGACGGAGAAGAAGACCCATTCCAGTTCACTTGAAGAGCATGAAGCGGAAAAGGTCCGAGTTCATATCCGCGGCTCCGCCGAATCGCAGAGTTCCTCTGCGCGCTCCTCGCGTTCCTTGCGCGGCGAAGAGGAAATCAAAACCAAGATTGATTTGTCGCATATCTCCCGGCCCGGGGACGTGCTGAGGGCGATCACGCAAAAGAAAGAGGCTGCATCGGCGCCTCCGGCTCCGCCCGCGCGCCCGGTTGTGCCTCCCGTGGCCGTGAAGCCCGTGGTCGCACCACCTCCGGTTCAGGCAAAGCCAGCACCGCCGCCGATTTCGCCGGCTCCATCAGTTGCGCCGATCGTAACTCCGCCGCCGACGCGCCCGGTGGTTGTGGCCCAGCCTGTGGAACGGCCCGCTGCACCGCCAACGGCAACAGTTCCTACGGTGGCGCCACCGGTTCGCCCGTCTGCGCCGTCTGCACCACCAGCGCCTCCGGCCGCCGTTGTGGCGCCTGCCGCGCCCGCCGCGCCGTCCATGAGTGCGTCTTCGACGCCGCAGACGCCGATTGCGGCTCGTCCGACACCGCCGGTTGTTACGGGTCCGCCGCAGCCACCTGCTCCGCGAATGATTGTTCCCCAGACCGGGCCGCGCCCTGTTTACAAAGCGCCGCCGCCGCGTCCCGTTGTGCCCACTGTGCAACCTGGAACGCCGATCGGGATGCGTCCTGCGCCTGGACGTCCAGTGCCGGGTCAACCAATTTTCCAGCGCCCGCGTCCGCAAGGAGCGGGAGTCGGAGCGCCACGTCCGCCGCTTCGTCCGGGCGAGCGGCGTCCGATGCATCCTACGCGCTCTGCTCCAACCGGACCGCGTCCGATTGGGGTTGGTCCGGGGCTTCCGCCTCCAGGACCAGCGCGTCCCGGCAGCCGTCCGGGTGCGCCATCGCGCAGGCCGGGACAGCGCTACGTTCCACGTGGCGTAAAAGAAGGGCCAATGAAGGGCTACACGCCGCCGCCGCGCATGGTGGTGTCGAACGAGCCCTTGCCGATCACTCGCAATATCACGATCACCGAAGGCATCAGCGTCAAGGATCTGGCGGAGAAGCTTGATATCCGCGCGAAAGATCTGATTTCGCGCTTGCTCGGTCGCGGCGTATTCGCCACGATCAACCAGACGCTCGACGCGGAACTTGCCAGCGAAATGGCGCGCTTCTTTGGCGCAGACACGAACGTGATCACGTTTGAGGAGCAGGCTTCGAAAGATATCGATGCCGCGGCCGGAAGCGGAGAAGACTCAGTTGTTGAGATCACGCCTCGCCCGCCGGTGGTCACGATCATGGGCCACGTTGATCACGGCAAGACCACGCTGCTCGACTCGATTCGGCTGACCAATGTTGCGGACGGCGAAGCCGGAGGCATCACGCAGCACATTGGTGCGTACAAGGTCCGCATCACCGATAAGGAATCGCCGGCGTTTGGGCGCGAGATCGTGTTCCTCGATACGCCGGGTCACGAAGCTTTTACCCGCATGCGATCGCGCGGCGCCAAAGCCACCGACATCGTCGTGCTCGTAGTGGCTGCCGATGACGGCGTGATGCCGCAAACGCTGGAAGCGATTGACCACGCGCACGCGGCAGAAGTTCCGATCATCGTTGCCGTAAACAAGATCGATAAGCCCGATGCCATGCCCGACCGGGTGAAGAAGCAACTCGCCGATCGTGGCCTGGTGCCGGAAGAGTGGGGCGGCAAGACAGTCTTCGTCGATGTCTCGGCAAAGAAAAAGACGAATCTCAACCTGCTGATGGAAATGATCTGCCTGGTGGCGGATCTGGCCGAGTTGAAAGCGACTCCGGAGCGCGCTGCGACCGGCGTGGTTCTCGAAGCGAAACTCGATCGCGGCCGCGGCCCGGTGGCGACCGTTCTCGTTCAGAACGGAACCCTCAGCGCTTCCGACAATTTTGTCGTCGGAAATGTCTATGGCAAAGTCCGCGCGATGTTCGACGATCGCGGGGCAGCGCTACAATCGGCGCCGCCGTCAACGCCCGTCGAGATTCTCGGTATGGAAGGCTTACCGCAGGCCGGCGACCAGTTCGTGGTCGTTGCTGATCGCGATAAGGCGCGCGGCATTTCTGAGTACCGCGAACAGAAAGCCCGCGAAGCCGCGCTCGCCAAGAGTTCCCGCGTATCGCTCGAAGGTCTTGCGGAACAGATCAAGTCCGCTGGCACCAAGGAACTCAACGTCATTCTGAAAGGCGACGTGCAGGGTTCAGTAGAAGTGCTGAGTGACCTGCTCTCGAAACTTTCAAACGACAAAGTTCGCCTGAAGCTGCTGCGTTCGGGCGTAGGCGCCATCACCGAAACCGACGTTCTATTGGCATCGGCTTCGAACGCGATCATCATCGGCTTCAACGTTCGGCCGGAGCGGAAGGCGCAAGAGTTGGCCGAGCAGGAAGAAGTCGATATCCGCCTGCACTCGATCATTTATGAACTGCAGGACGAGATCAAGCGCGCCATGAGCGGCTTGCTCGAGCCCACGATTAAGGAAACCTACCAGGGCCGCGCCGAGGTTCTGGAAACGTTCCGCATTCCGAAGGTTGGAACGGTCGCTGGTTGCCGCGTGAGCGATGGGCTGATCAAACGCGATGCCGAGGTCCGCTTGCTACGCGATAACGTGGTCGTGTTCAAAGGCAAGATCGGATCGCTGCGCCGCTTCAAAGATGACGCAAAGGAAGTCACCAACGGTATGGAGTGCGGCATCTCAATCGCGAACTACGGCGACATCAAAGCTCGCGACGTGATCGAAGCCTTCACCACCGAGCGCATCGCCGCGGAAGTCATCGCTTAAAATTGTCATCGGTCGTTTGTCGTTGGTCGTTCGCCAAGAACCGTGAGGTAAGCGGCTTGCCAACGACCAGCGGCCGGCGGCGCGCGACAGCATGATTGCCTTCCTCACCCTCGAACTTCACATCGAAGCCGCACAATCTGTGAAAGACCGGCGTCAAGTTGTCCGCAGCTTGAAAGACCGGTTGCGCACCAGTTTCAATATTTCCGTCGCCGAACTGGATGCTGCCGAGCTTTGGAACCGCGCCACCGTTGGCGTGGTGAGCATCTCAAGCTCGCGCGACTATCTCGACGGACTGATGAAGAAAGTGGAAAGTGCTGCCACGCGTATCGCGAACAATCACGGCGCAGAAATCGCCGATTCGTTCGTGGAATATTTCTAGGTCAGTCGGTTTGTCTGGCCAGCGACACAACGCGAACGATCGCTGACTGCTCGCTAACGCATTGTTACCTCCGTACTTATTCTTCCCCCGCGAAAGCAGAGGACAATAAGGACTAACGTCCACACGGGTGTCACTTTTTCTGATATTCTCAAGCGTTTTACCCGAGGTGAGTCGTGGAGAAGCGCGCGCTCAAGCATCATCGTGGACGGGTTGGCGAGGCCCTGCGCGAAGAGATTGAAACACTCGTCGAAGGTGAGTTGGCGGATCCACGAATCGGGCTGGTGAGTGTAACTGCAGTGCATGTAGCCGACGACGGGCGCTCGGCAGAAGTCTGGGTCAATGTCGAAGGCGATGACACGGATGCCGACGAGAGTCTCGAAGGGCTGGAGGCTGCGAAGGAATACATTCGCCATGAACTCGTCGAGCGATTGCACCTGCGGCGCGCGCCCGAATTGTATTTCCGGCTCGACCGGGCAGAGGTGGACAAAGCGCGCGTGGAAGAACTGTTGAATCGGGCCAAGAAGAGAAAGAAGCTTCCAAAGGAATCCCGTGGAGAGAAAGCATAGCGACATGCTCGAGGATGTGCTCCGGCAGATCGGACAGCACGAACGATTCGTGCTGACGTCGCATGCTCGTCCCGACGGCGATGCGGTCGGGTCGGCTCTCGCGTGCTGCCAGGTCCTGCGCGCGATGGGAAAACAGGCGGACGTGGTACTTCACGACGGAGTTCCGCGCATCTACCGGTCGCTCCCGTTCGCCGATGAAGTTGTTCAGTCCAGTCGAGTGATGGGAAGCTATGAGGCCGCGATCATACTGGAGTGCGACAGCATTCATCGCACGCGCCTCGAGGGCCTGGAAGATCGTGTCTTGATCAGCATCGACCATCACGTCAGCGGACGCCCGTTTGCTCATGTGAATTGGATCGATCCGCACGCAGTGGCCACGGCCGAAATGGTGTTCAGGCTAGCTCGTCAAGCGCAGGTGAAATTTTCTCCGGAGATCGCGACCTGCCTCTATACCGCGCTGATGACGGATACCGGATCGTTCATGTTTCAAGGGACGAATGAGAATACGTTCGCGCTGGCTCGCGAACTTGTCCTGGCAGGCGCGGATCCTGCGCATTGTGCCCGCGGCATTTACTTTGCTCATTCGGCGGCTAAGATCAAGCTGCTCGGAGAGGCTCTCCGGAACCTGAATCTCGAGGGGCACATCGGCTATGTCTGGGTCACCCAGAAGCAAATGGAGCGCAGCGGTGCAATCGAAGAAGACTGCGAAGGGCTGGTGAACTACGTCCTATCGATCGGGGGGGTTGAGGTCGCGGCATTCTTCAGGGAACTGCCCGACGGTCGTTTCCGGGTGAGCCTTCGCAGCAAGGGCAAGATCGACGTCGCCCGCGTGGCCGAGACCTTCGGCGGCGGTGGTCACGAATGCGCGAGTGGGTACTCTGTCGACGGCCCCCTTGCCGAGGCAGTTCGCCATGCGGTTCTACAGCTTCGTCGCGGTCCTTCCGTACAATAGCGAAGTCATTTCAATGTTCATTTCTGAAATCTGCAATCGTTCTGAAATCGCCCATGACCGCTCGCACCCGCACGGACTTCCTCCTTCTAGCCGGCTTTTGCTCGTTCCTGTTCTTCTATGGAATTGGGGCCTTCGGTTTGCTGGGCGCGGACGAGCCTCGATATGCGCAGGTAGCCCGGGAAATGCTCAACCGGCACGATTGGATTACTCCTGTACTCAATGGGCGTCCGTGGCTTGAGAAGCCCCCGTTGTATTACTGGCAGGCGATGCTCGCTTATTCAGTCTTTGGCGTAAGTGACAGTGCTGCGAGGATCCCGTCGGCCATCGATGCGACCCTGCTGGTTATCGCGGTCTATCTTTTCTTCCGGAAATTTCGTCGTGGGGTAGAAACCGATGCTGCGCTGATCACGGCATCTTGCGCGGGCGTGATAGGGTACGCGCGCGCTGCCTCAATGGACATGCCTCTCACCGCGGCGTTCGCCATGGGAATGCTGGCGTGGTGGGCGTGGCGCGAGAGCGGTAGCAAAATTTATCTCGCTCGCGTTCTACGTCTGCGCCGCTCTCGGCACGCTTGCGAAGGGGCCGGTGGCTCCATTTCTTGCCGCGGCAGTCATAGTCATCTTTGCCGCGATGACGCGCGAATGGCGCTTGATCGTTCGAACGCTTTGGCTCCCCGGAATCCTTCTTTTCTGCGTCGTTGCGCTGCCATGGTATCTCGCCGTGCAGATGAGAAATCCGGAGTTCTTTCGCGAGTTTATCCTGCAACACAATCTTGCTCGTTTTTCCAGCAATCTGTATCACCATCCGGAACCCATTCTGGTATTACCTTCCCGTCGCGTCCCTTGCGTTGATGCCTTGGATCGTCTTTGTCGTAGCGTCGCTTCGTGGAGTCGTTGCGTGTGTGGTGGGCTGAACGGTCAGCGGAACGAACCGAGGCGGATCTGGAATCGCAACTCAGCGTTTTCGCCTGCTGCTGGCTCGTCGTGCCGGTGGTCTTCTTCTCGGTCTCGCAGTCGAAGTTGCCGGGGTATATCCTTCCCGCAATTCCTGCCGGCGCGCTCCTTCTGGCGGACTACCTTCGCCGGCGTATCGAAGAGGAAGAAACGGTCTCCAAAGGGATGGCGCTGGCTCACGCGCTGGTCGCCGCCGCCCCTGTGGGTCCCGCGCTGTTGATTAGCTTTGTGTTGACGGAACATCGTATGCCGGGAGGCCGTCCGATGTTTTTCGCCTTGGCGGTTATGTTTGTCTTGTGCGCCGCCATCGCCGTGACGTTAGTAAGCAAGTTTCGCTTCCGAATGCTGCGCTTCGTCACATTGATTCCTGTCGTGCTTGCGGTGGCTGCGGTGCTCAAACTCGGAACCACCGCGATTGATCAGAAGCTGTCAGCGCGTCCACTCGCCATCGAGTTGGCGAGTGTTGAAACCCACAAGTTGCCAGTGGCTGTGTATGGCGTGAAGCGCGAGCTGGAATACGGGCTCGCGTTCTATCGCGATCAAGTCATTACGACGCTATGAAGCGGGAACTGTTCCGGCGCAAGAGCATTTGCTGGTGGCCCCGACGACTTGGATGGACAACGTGGCGAAGCAAACGGCTGGACGTCGGGTGTCGTTTCTCGGCCACTACGCACCCCAGAACGTGGACTACTACTGGGTTGCGGCCGTAAAGGCTGGAGAGTAGTACCCTCCCGTTCTTATTCCTCCGAATAGGCGAGCGCTTCGAGTTCTGGTTTGGCCGGGCTTCCAGCGAGTGTCGTGCATCCGTACTCGAACCCCTTTTCGAATGCTTTCAGATTCAATTCACGGAAGCTTGGCGGCACCGAGTCGGCGACGGATTTACGTACCGCGTCGGCGCTCAAAAGGTTCGTAATTGCTGTGAAGAATCCAACGACTACCGAGTTAAGCACCATGCGCTTGCCGAGTTCCTCAGCCAAACGTGTGGCAGGAATGCTGTAGACCCTGGTGTCTTGGGCCAAGTTCGAAACGCGGACCAGGTCTTCTTCCACGATCAGCAAGCCTTCAGGCTTCAGTTCGGGCGCGAAACGGTTGTAGGCTTCCTGCGACAGAATGACCATGATGTCGGGGCGGGTGACGTACGGATACAGGACCGGTGCGTCCGAAAGAACGAGTTGGGCGCTGCACGCACCGCCGCGCGCCTCTGGTCCGAAGTTCTGCGTCATCGTGGCGAAGCCGTTTTCGTATATCGACGCGGCTTTGCCCAGCACAATGGCAGATAGGATGACTCCCTGTCCCCCAAATCCCGCAACGCGAATTTCTGTCAGCCGCATACGCACTCCATTTCCGATTCTTCGATATAGCGCTCGCCCAGAGACTCGACGTATTGGGCGCGCATCATCGTTTGGTAGTCGGGACGATCTCGATCTACGAACTTGCCGACTGCTATCTCTCCGTTCAGCGTGAGCCCGACTTCGCTGGTAGGCGCGCCATTTTTCACTTTGCTTTTTTCTTTGTAGTACTTCATGGTGTCGAGGCCGTCTCCCATCTTGTTTCGCCGCTGATAGAGAGTGGGGCAGGGTGATATCACCTCGATAAACGAGAATCCTTTTTTCTGGAAAGCTTCGCTGATGGAGCGAGCGAGTTGACGCACGTGAAAGGTCGTCCAGCGCGCGACGTAGACGGCACCTGCTGCCTCGACCAGGTGCGGCAGGTTGAACGCTGGTTCAAACGTGCCGTATGGATTCGTAGATGTGGTTGCATGGCCGGGCGTCGTTGGCGCTGTTTGACCGCCCGTCATTGCGTAGATGAGGTTGTTGACGCAGATGACCTTCAGGTCGATATTGCGCCGTGCTGCATGGATCAGATGATTGCCGCCGATCGCAGACAGGTCTCCGTCACCGGAGTAGACCACGACATTGAGCTTCGGGTTTGCGAGCTTGAGGCCAGTGGCAAAAGGAATCGCTCGTCCATGCGTGGTGTGAAACGAATCGAGCTTTACGTATCCGGCGACTCGGCCCGTACAACCGATACCCGAAACGAGCGCCAAATTCTGCAAATCGATCTTCGAATCGATCAGCGCGCGCGAGAAGGAATTTACCGTTGTGCCAATGCCGCAACCCGGGCACCAGATATGCGGCATCCGGTCGGTGCGCAGAAACGGCTCGACCGGATTGACCGTGTCATCGTTAAGAACGTTCAGCATCGGTTTGCCTCCACGATGGCGTTCATGATTTCTTCTGGGTTGTGGACACCGCCGCCAGCGTGCGGAACAGCGAGCGTTCGTGCCCTTCCCCCAGCAGCGCGCTCGACTTCGCGGACCATTTGTCCGAGATTTAGTTCAGGAACGACAAACGCTTTCACGCGTGCGGAGAGTTCACCGATCTTCTTGTCGGCGAAAGGCCATGCGGTGATTAATCGCAGTTTCCCAACCCGCAGGCCCTGTGCGCGCGCCATGTCGATGGCTCGCTGCGTGACCCGTGAGGTGATCCCGTACGAAACGACCACGACGTCCGCGCCATCCAGCATTTCTTCCTCGAACATGCAGATCCGGTCCGACGCATTTCGAACTTTGTTTTGCAGGCGTCTTACCAGTTTGTCCTGCACCTGGGGCGTCATGTTCGGATAACCTCGCTCGTCATGAGTTAGCCCGGTAACGTGGAATTTGTAGCCCTCTCCCGCATGAGCCATCTCAGGCACCATGTCGCCATTCGTTGCGTAAGGAAGATAGTCATCAACCGACTTGCGCGTGTGTTTGCGGGGAACAACTTCGATCTGGTCCGCAGGCGGGATCACGACTTTTTCTGTCATATGGCCAACAACTTCATCCATCATGAACATGACCGGCACGCGAAATTCTTCGGCGAAATTAAAGGCTTTGATGGTCAGATCGAAACATTCCTGGGGCGAATTCGGGCACAGCGCTATGATTTCGTAGTCTCCATGCGAGCCCCAGCGTGCCTGCATCATGTCCGCTTGTGCGGGAAGCGTCGGCAAGTCCGGTGGATGGACCTCCGCGTTGTACATCGACAAACACGCACGGAGTTTCGGTCATCGCCGCATATCCGATATGTTCCATCATGAGCGAGAACCCGGGGCCCGACGTCACCGTGAAAGCCTTGGCACCGCCCCACACACCGCCTTGCAGCGCGATGGACGCTGCCAGTTCGTCTTCCATCTGAATGAAGGTTCCGCCAACAGTCGGCACGCGTGCAGCGAAGCGCTCGACAATCTCGGTCGAGGGCGTGATCGGATAACCTGCCGCAAATCGCGCGCCGGCGGCCAGCGCGCCTTCGCAGCAGGCGTGGTCGCCATCGAGAAAATGCGTTCCGGTTAGAACGCCGCGCGGATCAGCCTTCATCATTCACCTCCGCAGAATTCATTGTCTTCACTTTTTCCGCAGTCTTTGCGCCCGCCGCTTTCGTGGCGTAGATAGCGAAATCGGGGCAATACATCCCGCACAAATCGCACCCGCTGCAATTCTCCGGATGCACGACGTGTGGCGGGTGATAGCCCTTGGAGTTGAAAGCGGATGAGAGCGCCAGCACGTGCGTGGGGCAGAACTCCACGCAGAAACCGCACGCCTTGCAGCGCTCGACAACAATGGAAACTCTTCCTTTGGCCACGCGAATCCCCCAGCCGGGAGTGACCCATCACCCCCGCATCGATACAACGCAGGATGCATTATGAGTTGCGGCGTGGAGAGAGGGAGTGATTGCGGTCACATGACTTTGTGAGATGGAATACGGGTGTCCCCGTGCTCGTAAGTGGCTGATGAGCAGCCACTTAGAGAAGGTGCAATGTGCTGGCGCCACAAGGTGACCTGCTTGCTTGATCCAGCAATCGGTGAAACATCTGTGAGAGTTTCCACCGTTACATTCTGTTGCCGCCCTGTGTTCGCTTTGTTTGCCTCTGTTGTTCGAACCATCTACACTCGGAGTTTTGCCGCGATATCGGCCGCCAGCTGTCTGCCGCCGCAGGAGTCCATTGGAGATTCTCGACCTCAGGCATTTTTCGTCCGTCGATCTGCGTTCGTTGCTTGAGGACGAGACGAATGTCTGGTCGCGCCTGCTTTCCTGGGATTACTCCGGATCAGCAGAGATGATTCTGCGGTATGTCGACGCAAAAATACTACCTGGTTACGCCGCCGTGGATCGAGGAAGAATTTTTGGCTACTCGTTTTTCGTGTACGAGGGAAACAAGGGAGTCATCGGCGACCTCTATGTAACGAACGGTACGCGACTGCCTGACGCGCGCCAGGTTGAAGTCCGACTGCTCACGCACGTGATCGAAACCTTGCAGCAGTCTCCGGGTGTTCATCGCGTGGAAGCGCAGTTGCTCGCGCATGAGGCGAATGCTGTTTCTCGTCCGTTTATCGAAACCGGATTTCAGCGGCATCCACGATTGTTTATGGTGTTGGATCTGGCGGAATCTGCGACGCAGAAAATACCCGCGCATCCAGATGTCGAGATCCGGCAGTGGATCGAGGGTGACTATCAACCTTCGGCTGCGGTGATCACGGCATCTTACCGCGGGCATGTTGACGCGCAGATCAACGACCAGTACCACACGCTCAGCGGGTCGCTACGCTTTCTGAACAATATCGTGCGCTTCCCGGGATGCGGCGTGTTCGATGCCGAATCTTCGTATGTGGCGATCGATCGCAAGACGAAGGGGATGATCGGACTGATTTTGTGCTCACGAGTGCGCAAAGATGTAGGGCACGTGACGCAAATCTGCGTCCTACCCGAGTATCGTTCGCACAGAATCGGGGAATCCCTGCTGGCAGCAACAAATGGAAGCCTGCGCAAGCGTAATTTTGGGTTGCTGTCTTTAACCGTGACAGAGGCCAACCGCAAAGCCGTTGCGCTCTATCGTCGTCTGAACTTCGAGTCCAAACGAGTCTTTGACGCATTTGTTTGGGAAGGTTGACGCAGGAGATTGCTTGAGGGTGCGGTTCTATCTTCGGACGATCCACATCGCCCAGCCCGCCACGAGTACTCCGCCCAAAAACATCGCGAAACAGTACAGGCCATAGCGAACCATGTCACGGGTGGTCTCGCGGTGAGTGATGCCAAAGACAATGGACGCAAAAAGGGCAAAAACTGCGGCTGCGCTGAAATGATTGAGCGTAATTGTCACTGCGCTAAGCTCCGAATAGCGGTCATCGTTTTTTCCCGATCGCGATGTGATAGGCGTCGGCAACCGCGATGAAGTTTAGAAGTCCCGCAACGATCATGAATTTTGTTCCGTAGTCGGCCGTCGCGAAAGCGATCGCGCCCTGTCCCCAGTCGTTGACCATCGTAAGAATGTAAATTCCGCCCGCGCCGACGTCGCCGACAAATCCGAGCATGTCGAGAATGTCGCCACCATTCGCCTTATAGATGCGGCCCTGCATGGCTAGGCCGAGCAGGAACAAGGTCATGATCGAAATGAAAAGCAGGGCGCCGCGAACCCATCGCTTCTGAATCGCATGTCCCGCGCCTGGAATCAGCCAGCCCAGAGCCGGGGCAATGATAGCCATCGTGGTTACTGTCTCGGCGGCTTTTGTCTTGTCTGTCGTGGAATTCGCCATCTAAATGGTCACAATCTCGCGTTGAATTTTCCCGGTGACTTCGGCCGACTTCGCTCGGACAAGGACGTTCACTTCGCTGCGCACGCCGAACTCGGGCAGATAAATGCCGGGCTCGATAGAGAAGCAGGAGTTGGGAAGAATCCGCCGCTCGTCGTGAATTTCAAGATCGTCCATGTTGGCGCCATTCGAATGGACGTCCGTGCCGATCGAATGCCCGGTGCGATGAATGAAGTATTCGCCGTAGCCTGCCTTTTGGATGTGTCCTCGAGTCGCCCGGTCCACTTCCCATCCGGCAATCGCGCGCCCTCCATGAATGGCATCGAGAACGGTCTTTACGCCGGCGTCGCGTGCGTCGCGAACAATGTCGAAGACTTCATGCATCCGGGTCGACGGAGCTCCGCCCACGAATCCCATCCAGGTAATGTCGTAGTACACCGCTCCAGCTGTGTTTTTCTTGCCCCAGACGTCGAGAAGGACGAGATCGCCCTCCCGAATCGGAACTGGGTGGCTCGAGTGCGGCTCGTAATGCGGATTTCCCGCGTTTGCGTTGACGGCGACGATTGGTGGATCGTCGGTCAGCAGGTTCTCTCTCGCGAAAGCTTCCATGAACCACTGTTGAATTTCGTGCTCTTTCGTCCCGCCATTGCGGACCCGCTTGCCGATCTCTTTGAACGCTTCCGCCACGATCGAGTCGATGCTGTCGCGGGCGTCGAAGTGGGATTGAATCTGTTGATCCGTCCATGTCGACTCAAACTGTGCCACGAGGTCGGCGGAACTGACGACGTTCTTGCCCAAGCCGCGCACCAGATCGATCGTACCGCCGTCGACCAGGGAAACGTAAAACACAATGTTGTTCGGAGAATACTGCATCGCGAGATCGCGGTAGTTCGCAAGCATCGCTTTCAACTTGTCGAACAATTCCTGCCATCCTGCGTATTGGGTCTTCACGCCTGGGACGGAGTCCAGGTGGCCAGCTTCAATCTTGTGAACGAGCTTGAGAGGTTCGCCTTCGGCAGGGATGAGGTAAAACCAGCGGCGGGTCACCATCAAATTCGAAGGAAGCCCGAGAACGCGGTAAGCGATCGGATCCCTGTGATGATGATCGCAAAAGAGCCACGCGTCAATATTGCGTTCGCGGAGGGCAGACTGAATCGCAGTGAGGTCCATGGGCAAACTTCTATTGTAAACAAGGGAAAGAGTTTGCGCGAATCGGGTAGAGGGTTCGGGAGAGGCGCCGGGGTTGAGAATAATACGAATCCACGAGGCAATTTCGGCGGCCGATCCCTTCAACTCCGAGGCGCTATCCTTCGAAACTTTCCGAGAACTGCGAGGCATTTATTTTGCCTCCTGCGTCTCCACGCGCACCACCCGGTCATAGATAAACAGGAGCAGGGTCGTGAGAACACCGACGCCAACTACAGACCACCAGACCATTTGCGGTTGGTGCAGTTCTTCTCCAAAATGTCGCATCAGCCAGCCGCTGAATTTGCCAGCAATGAAGGAGCCGATTCCGAGCGGCAAAAACGCGAATCCCATGTAGGTACCTTGCTGGTCCGGAGGCGCCAGCCGGGAGATGTAGTCGTAATACCGCGGCGCCTGCACGATCTCGCCCACAGCGACGACCGCCAGAGTGATAACGGCCATCCATACCGATGGATGAATGATCAGAAGTATCCAAGCGAGACTCGAGATCAATGTGCCAACGACAATGGCATGGAAAGCGTGCATTTTCTTGGTAAGAAATCCGATCACCATCGTAAACAGGATCACCACAACCGGATCGGTCGCGAGAATGCGCGCGGTATCGGCCTTCGGATCAATGTATGCGGAGATGTAGAGCGGCAGGGCAATGAACTCCTGCCAGAAGACTATCCAATAGCCGGTGAAAATCAGTAGAAACAGCATGAAGCGCGGGTTGGAAAGCACCGTAACAAAATTTTTGCCGACTTGAGCAACGCTCGCCGTCTGACCTTGTCCCGACTGTCGCGGCTCCTTGAACAGCAACAGCACCAGGAAGAGCATGAGGAATACGCTCAATGCTGCGATACGAAACACGTTTTCAACTACACCATGCTCTTGCGCCCAGGACGCGAGCAGTGGCCCGGCAGTGCTTCCGACGTTGACCAGCGTGTAGTAAATCGAATATCCGACAGAGCGAACCTTTTCATTGGACGCGCGGGCAGTCGTTCCAACGACGCTCGGTTTAACCAGCGCGACGCCTAACGCAGGAAGCATCAGAATGAACGCCACAAGCGGGACCAGAGGCACGGCGTTTCTGACTGGCGCAAACCAGCTCGCGCCGATCGATCCCATAAGGAAGTAAGCAAAACTCAAGATCAGGTAGGCCAAAGACAGCGCTCGGCGAAAGCCGAGTCGGTCGGCGATCGCTCCGCCTACGACAGCAAGAAACCAGACCCAGCCGCCGAACATCCCCGTGAGGCTGCTCGCGCGTTCGACGTCGAAGTGCAATCCCTCGTGCAGGTAGCGTGCCAGCACGGCGAAAACTGCGTAGTAGGAGAGGCGCTCGAACAGTTCGCTGACGTTGGCAACCCAGAAGGGCCGCTCAAATCCTGTGCGAATTTCCTGGAGACGATCGGAAAAAGTCAAAGTGGCTCCTGAATATGTGTGGCGCGGGCACTGTTTCCGTATGGGTTTGGCTGCGTATTGTGCGCCTGGCCGCGCGTCAACCGAGCCGGACTCGCACCTGCTGCGCGGAAAGGCCTGCCACGCGAATCACTTTATTCCGGCTGGCATGACCGGACGCAATGGTAATGGAAGATCGCGGCACCTTCAAAAGTTTTGCGAAGAATTCGATGCAAGCCTCATTGGCTCTGCCTTCGACTGGAGGTGTCGTCAGAGAGAGTTTCAGCGCTTCGCCGACCACACCGGTGATAGCGTTTTTCTTGGCGCGAGGGTGGACTCTAACGGCGAAGGTGACACCATACTGAAGTATCAATGGAAATCAAAATCTTACCGGCGCCACACGGCGATCGCAATCACTGCGCCCACCAGTCCCAGGGCGATTAAGACATACAAAACGTAGTCTCGAATCCGATGCGTCGGGCGCAAGGTTTTTCGGTAGTCGGGAAAGGCAGCGTAAGCAATGACGAGGATGTAGTGATCTTCGTCCTTGAGCGCGGCGATCGCATCATTCCACTGCCCATCTCCTGTTGCGAGAAGCTCTCTATCTCTGTGGCGGGCCCTCTTTAACAGACCTGCGATCTTCACCTCAAACTCGTCAGAATCGTACTCACGTTCGAACTGCTCGTTCACCTGCAAGATGTCAGGCAAGGTCGGGGAAGTCTCCGTGAAATGCAACATTTTCGCCTCAACGTCTGACAGAGGCGTTTGTTCATAGTTCGCTTCTCGATTGTCTTCGAGATCAGAAACTGCTTGGCAGCGATAGCGTCCATTCTTTTTTTGTGCCCCCTTTTGCGTCGAGGTCCTTTGGGGCTCGGTCTCTCGCCGAAAATCGCTGTCCCCACTCGCACGCAAGTAGATCCTTCCTCGATCGCGACTTCGAAATCATGTGACATGCCCATGGACAGAACGCTTAAGTCGACTTTGGGCAGTTTCCGCGCAGCGATGCGATCCCGTAATTCGCGAAGCTTGCGGAAAAATGGACGCGCGCCCTCTGGATCGTCCGTGAAAGGAGGAACAGTCATGAGCCCTCGAAATTGCAGAGCCTCGAACCTGCCTGCGGATTGCAGCAACTGGTCGAGCTCGGCGGAGTCGGCCGAGACGCCGCTTTTCGCTGCCTCGCCTCCGACATTTACTTCGATGAGGACGCTGATCTTCTTGCCCAGTCCGCGCGCAACAAGGTCGAGTTTTTCAGCCAACTTTACGGAGTCCACTGAGTCGACCGCCGAAAAGATTTCTGCCGCTTTGGCTGCTTTGTTCGTCTGCAGATGTCCGATCATGTGCCATGCCGCACCATTCAGGTCGGCGAGTGCCGCAGCCTTTCCCGAAAACTCCTGCACGCGGTTCTCCCCAAACAATCGCAGACCCGCGTCGTACGCTGCGCGAATGAGTTCCGCAGGATGAGTCTTCGTGACTGCCATCAGCGACACTTGGCTGGCGGGGCGTCCGGCGCGACGTGCAGCGTCATTGATACGCTGTTGAATCGCCGCAATGTTATTGGAGATCGACACTGAAGTCTCTGCAACGAAAGACGCGAGATACACGAAACGCAAAATCGAATTTCCGGAGTGCTATATGGTCAGTTCCGTGAGCTTCATCATGCGGAAGATCTACATAATCGCAGTCGGTGGCGCCGGTTCGTCCGGATCTCCGCAGGCGGAAACGGGCAGAAAGATCATCAGTGCCGCCAATCCCGCCAGCACAATCATTCCTCCCACCAGATAGGACGGCTCACTGAAGATTTGTGGAGGATGATTCGGAGCTCCCCAGCTGGGGACGAATTGCAATCCCGCCCAGACCAGTCCCAGGAGCGCCTCGCCGGCGATCAATCCCGACGCGATCAAGCACTCCAGCATTTTCCACGCGGGCTTTTTGTGCTGCGTTGAATCCACGTCGCTCCGCGACCCAGTCGCCAAGCGAGCGGAACACGCCGCCGAGGAAAATTGCGAATGTGGTTCCGAACGGCAGATACATTCCGACGGCAACCAGCATCGGGCTTTTCACCTGCATCATGATCATGCCCGATGCCGAACAAAATACCAACCACGACCAGCGGCCAGGGCATGTCTCCGCCGACGATGCCCATTGCCAAAGTCGCCATCAGCCCTGCCTGAGGAGCCGGAATTCGGCGGCCGCCGAAATCCAACGCCTCCGGCCCGGATGTTGCCTTCGTGCAAGCAGCATGAGCGGGAAATACATGATCAAGCTTGCGACCACTACGGCAATCAGTTCCGCCATCTGAATTTTCTGCGGAGTGCCGCCGAGGATGTATCCGACTTTGAAATCCTGAAGCAGTTCACCGGCTACCGCTGACGAAACGCAAACCACCGCCGCTACTCCCAAAACTGCCGCAACCCCGGATGTGCCGGAGACTCCGAGTGAAACCATGAGCAGCGCAGCGATGAGAAGAGTTGAGAGAGTTAGGCCGGAAATAGGATTGTTCGAGGAACCGATGAAGCCCACCAGGCTGCCCGAAACCGTGGCGAAGAAAAAGCCCACGATTAGCATGACCACCGCCGCAAGAACTGCCGGCCACAACAATCCTGAGATGTGAATATAGAGCAAGCACATCAGAATGAACATCAGGCGCGATCAGTCCGAAAACGGCTTTCGAACTCATGTAGTGCTCGGTGCGGGACAGCTTCGCGCTGCTGATTGGCGGTCTGCGCAAATCGCCGAACGCCTTGCCAATTCCTGCGGTCAGGCTCGTGCGCATTTTGAACAACGTGTAGGCTGCGCCCACCAGCATTCCGCCGACTGCGATCGGACGCACGATGTAGCGCCATACGGCTGTCCGCCATATCGGCCCAATTGTCCGGCGTGTCCGCGGGAATGTATTGCCTGAGTTGCGGGCCCAGAAAATACATAAGCAGAGGGACCATCAAGCCCCACGCCGAGTACGCTTCCGGCAAACTGGAGCGAAGCCAATTTCAGGCCGATGATGTATCCCACGCCGAGGTAAGCCGGACTTACGCTCGGCGCAGAAACATGCTCGTGCCGCCCGCAGCCACAACTTTACGTGCTGCCAGTCGTGCCCAGGCGAACCTGGCTGCGTCCCAGATTGCCAACGCCAAAATAAAAATCTGTATCCGCAGGCGAAGAGTCCGAACCGGCCCAGCATGTAGACGACGCCGCCAATGCCGATATTCCAGAACAAGTACTTCGCCGCCTCCGCGCCGCGCTGTCCGGCTTTGTGAATCTCGGAAGCAGCGACCGATTCGGGGAACGGCAATTCGGGATCCTCGACCATGACCCGGCGCACCAGGGAAATGAAAAGCACGCCAAGAATGCTGCCCACCATGATTAAGGCAGTCGATTTCCAGTAGGCGTCGGCTGGGCGAAACGATGGCCACGCCCGGGCCAGAAGAAAAGCGGGAATGGTGAAAATTGCGCCCGCAGCCACGGACTCGCCGATGGACCCTGCGGTCCGGGCGATATTTTCTTCGAGCAGTGATCCTTTCCACGCCCGCATTGCGGCCATCGCGATCACGGCGGCCGGATAAGTGGCCGCGATGGTGATCCCGGCGCGCAATCCCAGGTAGGCATTGGCCGCACCCAGCACGACCGTCATAAAGAGTCCGAGCAACATGGCCCGCCAGCGTGAACTCCTTCATCTCCATATTTTCGGGAACGTAGGGTACGTGCTTCTTGGTGGCCGGCGGCTCGGTGGGGCGACTACTCATAGAGGAAATCCTTTTAGTTCGTCGAATGGAAGGCAGAGCCGATGATCTCGTCTGTTCGGCCTAAAACAAAACATGGAACGGCGCACGTTAGCACGCGGCATGGGCGGAACACAAGTGCGGCGACGAGCTGGATCCCCCTAGTTGCGGTAGGCCGTATACCTCAAAAGTGTCCTCCAGACTGCGCGATCAGTTCCATCGCTTCTTTGCTCACCCATGTGTGCCCATGAGACCCGGGTCCGTGGAACTTTTCGCCCCACGCCAGAGGGGTGACTTCGCGGTACTCGTGCATCGACTCGTCCGGGACAAAGCGAAGCCTTTTGCGAAGCGAACGCACGAGCATTAGGGTCTGCGCCGTGATCGAGCAAGAGCCTGGTGAACACGCCATCTGTTTGCCGCCGGCACAAGTAAGACTGCGAAACGACGCATCCGAAGAGCGGAGTGTGTCCGCCGAAGCCATCTGCGTCGACCTCGGCCCTGGCGTTCACATCGGCGCCGTTTTCGATCAGCCATCGCGCAATTTCGATTTCGTCAAAATCCACGCACATGTGAAGCAAAGTACTTCCGGCCAACGGTGTTCCGTGCAGTGCAAAGGAATGATCGGCATGGCATCCCAAGGCGGGCGGATAGATTTCTTCGTGCGAAAACGTTCGGCTGAGCAGGAGCGGGTCTCGACTCAAATGCTTTTCGAGCAAGTCAATCCGGCCCGCATGCATCGCCATCACGGGCGTATCCGGCAGTTTCGACTCCCTTGTCCGCAGCTAGCTCCAGGCACCGATGCTTTCCTTCGGGTTCTCGACAGTAAGTTTCGAGTAACAGTGCGATTGGGGCGAGACGATTTCCTCTGTCGTCTGCCAAGTCCGCGCCCAAGCTCGAGCAGCAGGGCGAGCCCATCCGCGTTCAACGTTTCGCACGGTCCCATCACGCATCCTGGGACAGGCGCGCACCCATTTGAGCAAGCGGCGAGCAGTTTCGAGTTTGACCTGGAGGCAAGCGCGATCGAACGCGTGCTGTACATCGGTGGCGCCCATCTGGCCAAGCATTTGGATGATGTCGTTCTGTCCGATGTTCGCCGCATACGACATGGGAGGGCCCCAGTTGCTATCGGGAAGTCCGCGAGCCGCCTCGTGAACAGTCTGGGATCTTTCAACACCAGGTTGCGTACCGCTTCGGCGTCTCCGCGCCAGATCGCGTCGGTCAGGCGACAGGCTGCACTAGCCGGGGCCAACTCGGTAGGCCATAGCTGCGGGCCAGAGCGAGTTGGGCGTCCGCAAGTTTCGCAGCGTCGGGTCTGGTGCTCTCGGGGCGGTATTTTCTGGAACTCCGCGACAGCTCCGGAGTCATTCTTGCCGAACAGCGCGAAGAAAATCCTTCGCTTGATTTCGAAGTTGATCGAGGTTGGGGCGAACAGGGAAGTGGCGATCGTGGAACTGCTTCGTCATGACGGACCTCCTTTGTGGTCGCGCCCCGCGTCCGCACAGAGGGCGAAAAAGGAGGTTCGTAAGAACCTTGATTGTCGAAAAATTCGCTCAGGTGGACTCGGTCCTGTCCGCGGACGGGCGGCGTCCTGCACGCCGAAAGTCAGTATACGTCACCGCCGCACGAACCGCCGTGGTGTAAAATGAAGTCAGTCTGTTGCCCCGCCCTTCGCGTTTCGTCTTCTGAGGTGGAAGTATGGGTGTCTCCCCCGATCGGCCATTTGTCCAGCCCTATCATTGCCGTGATTGTGGAAGCGATGTCGGTTTTCGTTCACGCCGCCGCTCCATCACGGAACGATTTGTCCTGCCACTGCTGTTGTTGCAGCCAGTGCGCTGCGGAGAGTGTTTCCGCAGGGACTACCGTTTGATCTTCACCGACGTGCGCGACCGTTCTCTGGGGCGCCTCGTCTGGTGACGGTCAAGCCTCCGGCGCCTCCAAACCGCAACGTTGCCTAGCGGCATCGCTGGCCGCTATACTGGACTTAGTCGCAGCGAGCCTTCGCTGCGAATGAGGAGGCCGTCTTCAGCAGTAGTGAGGACCGAATCCGGGCTAGCCAGGCCACCATTGCAGTAGTTGGGCCTTCTGTTGTTTGCAAGGCAGTTTCGTCCCCTCGCGGGCGAGGATGGGCGAAACGCGCCGCTGAAGGCCTCTTCACCGTTCTGTTTCCCTCCGAGTGTCGCATCTGCGGAATACCCCTTACCAACATCTCTCGTCTTCCGGTATGTCCGGAATGCTTGGCGAGTATTCACGCTGCCGCCGGGAGGATCTGCTCGATTTGCGGAGAGCGCGTGCTATCTGTTTTCGCAGAGTGTGACGAAGACGGCCTGCGGCGGTGTCCGATATGCCGTCGGATTGATCGTCCCTTCGAGCGCGCTGTGTCCTATGGAAGCTATGATGGCGGGCTGCGTGAACTCATTCATCTGCTGAAATACAACGGCGTGCGTCCCGCGGCGCAAGTGCTGGGACGAATGTTGGCCGAGGCAATCGCAAAGCTGGAGCCTGACTTCGCGCAGTCGGCAGCGAGCGTGGGATGTTTGATCAGGCCGCAATTCTCGTGATCCCGGTGCCGCTCTACAAAGCCAAGGCGCCGCCAGCGCGAATTTAATCAGGCCGAATTGATTGCGCGGCCGCGCTGAAGTCCAACCGGGGCGCGATCCGCTGAAACTGGCTTCCGACCTTTTGCTGCGCACCCGCGACACCCATTCCCAGATCGGCCTGACCAGTCACCAGCGCCGCGAAAATTTTCGTGGAGCCTTCGCCGTCGCGCGTGCCCAGGATGTTACTGGCCGCGAAGTGCTTCTCGTGGATGATGTTTATACGACGGGCACTACGGCGTCGGAATGTGCGCGCGTCCTGCGACGCGCCGGAGCCCGCCAGGTATGGGTCGCGACCGTGGCGCGCACACTGAAACTAGCATCTAAGTATGCTGAGATTGTGCCCAACGAGGTCGAAGGCGGGGACCGGGAGACGGTAGGAGATTGACGGAGTTTCAAGGTCTCAAAGTTGCAAGGTCTGATTTCAAAAGTTGAAACATCGGATAGTTGAGATTTTGAAACGTTAGGATTTGAAATCTCGAAACATTGAATCAAATGTCTCTGCGGATTAATCACGACGGCGGATCCCGGCACACAGCCGGACTATTCTCGCAGTCTGCGCCGCATCGCTCGAGCGATGGCTATGCTCTGCTCGCGCCCGTCCTCGTGTTGAACGCGTCGTATGAGCCGATCAATGTGTGCGCGGCGCGCCGGGCGCTGGTTCTCGTGCTTAAGGGTGTCGCTATGACCGAAGAAGAAAATGGTCACTTTCTGCACTCGGCGCGCGTGGCGATGCGTTTGCCGTCAGTGATCCGACTGCTCGAGTACCGCCGCATTCCGCATCAGAGCCGTGCACTCTCGCGAAAAAATATTCTGCTGCGGGACCGCAACACCTGCCAGTACTGCGCTACAGTTCTCGCCTCAGGCGAGCTCACTCTTGACCATGTGATCCCACGCTCTCGCGGAGGCCTTTCGACCTGGGAGAATCTCGTTGCCTGCTGTCATCCGTGCAACCGCCGCAAAGGCAACCAGTCTCCCGCCGAAGCGAACATGAAGCTGATGCGTGAACCGCGCGCGTTCAACCTTCATACCAGTCGTCACATCATGCGCTTGATGGGCCGCTCCGACGATAAGTGGCGGAAGTATCTGTTTTACTGATCCGTATGCGCGCAGAAACACCGCGGGGTACCCTCTGTTTCGAGTACCCCGTTTGATTTGACTGCTACTTCTGCGGTGGATTCGGGCTATTCGGATCGGGCTTGGTTTGATCCGGCTTGTTGGGTCCGGCTTTTGATTGCCCTTTTCGATTTCCTTGCCTTGATAGAGGATCTTCACGTTTGATCCGAACCGCTTGTAGTCCTGATATTTCACAATTTCTTTGATGTGAACATCTTCAAGTTTGAAGTGCAGTTCGTCATCCGCCTTCGTGTACACAGGAAACCAATACTGACCATCGATCTGTTGCCGCCAGGTGGTGAACTTCGGAAACAGGTTTTCCTGATCTCCGTGCTTGGGGCGAATGTCCGGCACGGTTTTGCCGTAGGTTTTCACGATCTGGAAGTCGTGATCATCGACCCAGACGCGTCCCTGAAAATACCGCTTCTTGCCTTCAATCTTCTTCGGCGCGATATCGAATACGTAGCAACGCAGCTCATCTTCCTGCTGCTGTCCCACATAAAGGATGTCGTATTCCGGAAGATCCTCGGTCGTGAGGACGAATGGCAGCTTGTGGCGAATGTCTTCCATGTCCTCGCGGGACATGTAGATCTTCCGCAAGCTCGACTGAGGCGCGAAGACGACGTTCTCCATGCGATGGCCCTTGTCGTCGAACATCACGTCGAACACCTCGTGGTACTGGCCGTCCACCGTCTCGCCATCCAGCGTCTCGACAGTCACGTCCTGACGATAGGTGTACTGGTCGCGGGCTTTGGCAAATTCAGTCTCTTTCGCGGCGAAGTGCTTGATGATTTCTTCAGGAGTGATGTCTTTGGGAGGAGTATTTTCGAGCGCACCTTCCTGGGCGAGCACAAATGGGGACGCCAACCCGCAGGCCAGCAACGCGAGGCAGAGGGCAATACGACCGGGTAACTTCATCCCTTTAGTTTATCGAATCTTGAGAATTGGCGCGGAGACGCAACCAGCGACTCCCTGGCGCGAACCAAAGGACAGCAAGTTGCGTCCCCGCAAGAAGTAAAGGCACCGCAGCGACCCCGCCCTCCAACCCCTCTCCGCTCAGTGAGGTCGGAGGGTAGGGTGCTGCAGTTCTGCCACTCCTTTGGATGCCTCTTCGAATAAGAGGTTGCCGTTGGAAAGTAAACCGGTTTTGAGGTTCGCGTAAAGTTTTTTCAATATGAGTGGGTCTGCTCCAGGGAAGTTCACTGACACCCGTTACAGAGTCTTTCGCGGCGCTCAGGATGGCAAGGCTTTGGGCGGCGTTAGAAGAAACCCGCCCGTCCCTGCTACACTCATCCGTTTGCCGAGGAGGCTTCCTCATGCGCCGTCTTCTTCTGTCCCTTCTAGTTCTCGCTTTCACCCTTCCCGCCATCGCTCAAGCCAAGCATCCCTTCACCTTCGAGGACATGATGAAGCTGAAGCGCGTCGGCGATCCGCAGGTCTCGCCCGACGGCAAGTGGGTGATCTTCAGCGTGGTCGACGTCGATCTTGAAGCCAACACGAAGACGCCGCACATCTGGATCGTGCCCACGGCCGGAGGTCAAGAGCAGAGAAATCATCGCCGATCAAGATGGCGATCGTCCGCGCTGGGCGCCGGACGGAAAGCGCTTCGCGTTTCTCTCGACGAAAGAAGGCGGATCGCAGGTTTGGATCGCCGAGTTCGATGGCGCGGCGGGAACGTTACGGGCATGTACAAGTTCACTTCGATCGCGACCGAAGCCAGCGGCGAGCTCTGGTCGCCGGATGGCAAGAATATTCTGTTCACTTCCGATGTTTATCCCGAGTGCGATGGCGCAGCCAGCGACAGAAGTCGCGTGCAACGCGAAGAAGCTGGACGAAGCAGAGCAAATCCAAAGTCAAAGCGCAGATCTTCACTCATCTGCTCTATCGCCATTGGAATGCATATAAAGAAGGCAAGCGCACCCATATCTTTGTTAGCCGAGTTCCCGAGATCGCGTACCTGCGGCGCGACGGAGTCGTCGATCAACTGCCGCATCGATAGCCGTCCCGCGATCTCACTCCCGGCGACTACGATGCGCCCGTGTTCTCGCTCGGCGGGCAGGATGACTATGCCTTCTCGCCCGACGGGCAGGAGATTTGCTACGCCTCGAATCACGACAAGAATCCGGCGGCTTCGACGAACAACGATCTGTGGATCGTCCCGGTCAATGTAGCGGCGGACGCCTCGTCCGCCCAGATTCTGGCGAAGACCAAAAACATCACTGCCGACAATCCCGCCAGCGACACGATCGCCGCTCTATTCGCCCGATGGACGCTACATCGCCTACCGCGCCCAGCAGCGTCCGGGATACGAGAGCGACCGCTTCCGCCTGATGCTCTACGACCGCAAGACGGGCGAGAAGAAGAATCTGACGGAAGATTTTGATCACTGGGTCGGAACCTTCGCTTGGGCGCCGGATTCGAAACGATCTATCTTCGTCGCCGAAGACAAGAGGGCAGATCGCTCGATCTTATGCTGTCGACGACCTCGCGAGCAGGACAGTCAATCCGCAGTGAATCCGATGCCGGACGGCTACGATGATGACATTGCGGTCGACCCAGGATGGTCAACGACGATCTGGTATTTACTCGCGGATCGGTAATGCGCCTGTCGTCACGACGGATGTCCGATGCATCGCGTCCGACGCGAGATCCAGCGACAACTGCGATGCCTCGAAGAAGAATCGACCTACGATCTGCTCATCAGCGATGACTGGGCAACTTACGCATCTAAACGATGCAGTTCTTTCCGCAATTCGACATGTCTGCCACTCGAATCTTTCTGGTTCACCGGCGCCCACGGCGACAAAGTCCAAGGCTTCCTGGTCAAGCCGCCGAACTTCGATGCCTCCAAGAAATATCCCGTGAAGTTCCTCATCCACGGCGGGCCGCAGGGCGCCTGGGGAGACGACTGGAGCTACCGCTGGAATCCCGAACTCTTCGCGTCGCCAACTTCATCGCACCCTCGGATACGTCGTCATCATGATCAACTTCCACGGCTCGACCGGATACGGGCAGAAGTTCATCGACGCCATCAACGGCGACTGGGGCGGCGCTCCGTATGAAGACCTGATGAAGGGCCTCGACTACGCCGAGAAGACCTATCCATTTATCGATAAGAACCGCGAGTGCGCGCTGGGCGCCAGCTATGGCGGATACGCCATCAACTGGATCCTCGGCCACACCGACCGCTTCAAGTGCCTGGTGTCGCACGACGGCATGTTCAATGCCGAGTCCGCCTGGGGCACGACCGAAGAACTCTGGTTCAACAACTGGGAGTTCAAAGGCACGCCTTACGACAACCGCGAGAGCTACGTGTAGTGGTCGCCGCACCAGTACGCCAAGAATTTCAAGACGCCGACGCTGGTCATCCACGGCCAGCGCGACTACCGCCTCGACGTGAGCGAAGGCTTCCAGCTTTTCACCACGCTGCAAATGGAAGGCGTCCCGTCGAAGATGCTCTACTTCCCCGACGAAGGCCACTGGGTGCTGAAGCCGCAGAACTCGCAGCTCTGGTACAAGACCGTCAACGACTGGGTCGACCAGTGGACGAAGTAAGAGGCGGCTCAGTCTCTTCGTGCGCGCCCGGGCGAATGAGACAGCTTCGGGACTGACGGTTGACGTTTTCAGGTGTCGCGTCCGCGACGCAATTCTTCGCGGCCTGATACCCGGTGTTCGAAACGCCGGGCTATCTGAGTTGTCCCTACGGGGACAAGCGTCCGGGCGCGACTCTGCGGATCATGCCTTCTCCTATCGTTTCTCCAGCGTCCTTTCCTCTGACCTCGTTTCGAAGTACCGGGCGGCGTAGGAATGTCGGCAGTCTTGATCCGAGGAGTTCCGCCGGTTGGCGGGAAGACTCCCAAGGGGTCATCGAGAAATCCGGCAGTCCCTGCGCTGATCGATACGTCCACTTCCAATGGGGCGCTGAATCCGCCGCTCGAAGGAACGATGTTTGCCACGCCGTTTGCGTCGGTGATGGCGCTGGTTTGGCTGACTTGCATGATGACCGGCATCGCAGGATTGCCGGGATTCAAATCGCCGCCCCCACCCGAGGAAGATTCTCCTCCTGGGCGCAGTACAGTGGTCTGAAACACGATCGGTGCCGCAATGACTGGATTGGGTGGCGAGGACAGGTCCGTTACTTCACGACGATTGGTTGAAAAACTGCGCCAGTCGATATCTGTCCTGCTCCGGCGACTTGAAGCAACCGCTGTTGCGAGGCAGACACCGGATTTATATAGAACGTTCCGCAAGGCGAGTTTTTGGGAGCAACGCACGCCGTCACTTGCGCCACGCGGCAAATTGCGTCACGCCAAGTGTGACTGTTGCGTAGCCCGCCGAACTAGTTTGCGAACTGCAGGCGCTGAGTGTTCCTGAACCTGCGACGAGGATGAAATTTACCTGCGCACTCTTCTTTGCAGTGCCGTTGCTGAGAACGCGCGCCGTAAGAGGAATACTCGCCGTCGCCATCTGAGAAACGTACAGATAGGGCGATACGATTCCGATGTCAGAAGACGTTTGGTGGAATAGATCGAAGCATTTACCGATTTTGATGAGCTATAAAACCCCGGCGACACGTAGCGGAGACAATTGCCACGCCAACCGCACCGGGTGTGAGCCATGTCGCAGCGTCACCGTTTTGATCGCTGATCGAAGAACATGAGGACGCTCCATTGCATGCCGAGAGTTGCAGCGCGTTGGTGGCGGTCCATCCAATGGTTGCGCCGCTGACGGGCGTGACTCCATCGGCTGCTAGCACGCGCACGCTGACGGGGTGTGCCGCCTGAGCTCCGACGGGAGTTGTTGGATTGATCCCGTAAAGCAGAACGATATTGTCGCTGGCGGAGGCGCCGTAGGTCAGCGCGCCCGTCATCGTTGCTGAGCCACCGGAGACTGGATCGGTGATCGTGAGGTTTTGCACACCGTCGGGATGTGCAGGCGCGGCAACAGCGATCTGGCTAGTGCTGGCTGCGAGAAGCGCGGCGTTGGACGAACCCACGGTCGAGGTCAGTCCTGAGCTGAAGCCGATTCCCTGAACCGTGACTGCGCCGCCATTTACGCTAACCCGCGGGGGACTGACGGTGTCCGCGTACAGAACGTGCGCGTGATAGCGGTAATCGGGCCGGCCATCGCCGCGTAAATCCGAAATGCCCAACAGATAGCTTCCTGATACGAGAACCTGGGTATCGAGCCGTGTCATTCCGAACGTAGTCTGGTTGAAAGGCGATGGGGTGAACGTCGGCGGAACCGTTCCTTGCGGATCGGATGCCGCCCACATGCCGACGACCGGCTGTGCCTTATTTTCACTGGCGCGACTCGATTCGTCGAATGCTGTTACCGCGGCAGACAAAGTGCGGTTGCCATGAGCGTTTAGCAGAAAGTACGGAGTGTCTCCATAGCCGCTGAGCGACGATACCCAGTCTCCTCCGGCGGGCATCGTCGCAGGAGCACTCCACGACGACGCAGCTTGGGCAAGCGGTTGCGCGCTGCCTGTCATGAGGATGTCCTGCGCTACGTCGCCGCCGGCCGTCACAGTGACGATGAGGGGTTGGAACGATCCTGAAAGCGCGACCGGCCCGGGTGAGTAGGGTCCGACTCCTGGCGACCATCTGGGGTCAATCGCTTCCACGGAAAGCTGATACTGACCGCTCGTCCCGCTTGGAAGCTGCAATCCGGCAAGATCGAAGAAGCCTTCGGTCGACGGATTGTTCGATCCCCATTCGCTGAAGGGATTTCCGATGGAATCGTCGAAACCGGTGATCGGGTTGCCGGTGTTTCCGGTGAAGAGAAATCCGGAAACGGAACTCTCCGCATAGCGGCGCGAAGGAAGCCCTGTGCTCGGATCGATGTAACGAGCGATGACGTTGACTCCCTGCATGGGCTGCGTTGGAGAACCGTGTGCATCGGTAAACCACACGGATCCATGAATGCGAGCCGTCGAGGAGGAGAAGACCTGCTTGCCGGGAAGCTCGATACGTTCTGAGTAGTCACTGGGTAGAGCCGCGAGATCGCGGCCGCATCATCCATGGAAATGCGGTAGGGGTTGGCATAACAACGCGTGATGGGAACGCAGTTGGCGGCGTCTGAAAAATGCATGACTGGAAAGCCTAAGTAGTCATCGGAGGTGGCCGTAGGCGATCCGGTTTGAACGTTGAGATTGAGTTGCGACCAGCCCAATCCCAGCACGCTGCCTATCACCCGGACCAGGCGATATTCAACCTCGGTGAGTTGCGATGACTGTTGTGCGCACTCGCCGTTAATGACGATCAGGGCGTGCTGGTAGGTGCCGAAGGAACTGTAGTTGTCGTTTCCGCCAAAGACGGCGTTCGTGAAGCATTGGCTGGCTCCGCCAGCTCCGGCGCCGAGAAGCGCGTCAGTGACAGATCCATCCTGGTCATAGACGATGCCGACTGGGGTTGCGTTGCTGTGGATTGAATATCGGAAGGCATCGAGATCGTGCCATTGGCGTTGACCATCACGTTGGTTCCGCTCACATCTTCGCCGAGTTGGCCAGAATTGATCACGCTTAGCGCAGCTGTGGAGACCGAAGTCCATTGGCTGAATGCGCTTGCGACAAAACCGTTTGCGGAAACATTGGGCAAGATCGGACTCAGGTCTCCCTGATCGGTGTAATAGGTCACGATTCCTTGCGGCCAGAGCAAAGGCTGGCCGGTCATGGTCGAATCGAAATAGCTGGATCCCGCGACGCACTTTGGGCCTCCGGCGCGCGTCAACAATGACGCAACCGAGCACGATGGACACAAGCGCGGCCAGCCTGAGAAGGAACAAGGGATTAGTCAATGCCATGCGGTAATCATGGTCACTTCTTCTCATCTCATTCCTCCTCACTGGCCTGCCTCACCGCCAAGGCGAAATCGCTGAAAGCAACCCGCGACTTCCCACCGAGGACGGGATCTTTTCGAAAAGCAGAAAGATGTTGGGCCGAGAAGAGCACACGGCCCCATGCATCCAGAGAAAACCGGCCGATCGGACCCGCCACGCAGCTGGTGAGCCCCAACTTGCTGGGTGGATATAGAAACAAGAGAACGCGCTCCCCGATCCGATAGCGCTGCCCGCTTGACCACAAACCGATCCATTGGGAGATGGTGAGTCGATCACCGGGCACCGCGCCGCGAATCGCGCCATCCACCCGGAATGTGATCGCGACGGTTTCGACGGCTTGTCCGCGAGTCGCAGGGCGACGCTCGATTGCGACTACTTTGCCGTAAAAGATGGTTCCGGCCGCACGCGCGATTTCAGGAAAAGTGACGGCCCGCAACCGGCGTGCCGGGAGACGCTGGCCGACGGGGTCGGGAGGGGATAACGGGACAACTCGCTGCGGTTGCAACAGCTCGGAAGCGACCCCGATTGCGGATTGTGAAATTGCGGACGAATCGGCTTGGGCGTTCAGAGCTCGCGGTGCGAGCGATAAGACGAAACTGGCGAGCAGACTCAGCACACTTCTCCCAAACATGGGGAAGACCTCAAAATATGATGTCTGCTCGGAGGATTACCGGAAAACGTGCCAGCCTAGTTGTTGGAGGATAAAAAGCAGTGATGGATGTCACATGGGATGTGCGTAAGCCTCGAAATTCGTTTATTCGGTATTCGGTACGATGGCACAAGCGACTATCGGGCGGCTCATAGGATTCAGTGGTTTTGCAAAACTCCCTTCCAACGCGAGCTGCGCGGCAACTTGGGCGGAATATTGCCTTCGTGGCCGCAGTCTTGTTCCTCTCAGCCGGATCCCTGCGATTCTGGCAAGCGTGGATTTTGCTCACGCTGATGTCGGCGTGTTCGACTATTGTTCTGATCAATTTGCTTGGACACGATCCCGGAATTGTGGAGCGCCGACTCAACCCAAAGGAGAGCGAGCCAGCGCAGCGGCTGTTTCAAGTGATGTTCCTCCTGATGTTGGTGCTGGCACTCGTTGTCTCGGGCCTCGACTTTCGCTTCGGGTGGACACGATCGTTGCTACCGATTCGGTTTTACTGGGTCATCGTGGGACAGATCGGTACGGTAGCTGGATACTCATTGGTTTTCTGGGTCATGCGAACGAATACCTTCGCTTCTAGCACGATTCAGGTCGAAGCGGAGCAGGGCGTCATCTCGAGTGGTCCATATGCGTTGGTGCGTCATCCCATGTACTTGGGGATGTCCCTTACAGCGGTATCGATGCCAATCGGCCTCGGGTCTCTTGTTGCATTGCCAGTTTTCGCGTTGATGATTCCCTTGTTTATCTACCGGCTCGTTCACGAAGAGCGAACTCTGCGGCGATTGCTGGAAGGCTATTCAGAATATTGCGAGCGAACACGTTATCGGCTTGTGCCGTGGATTTGGTAGGGAATCGCGCTCGCTAGCGATCCAGGTGCAGATGCAACGGCATCGTGTGTTTGCCCATCTCCCGCGCCAATGGGACAATAAAGGTCTATGCAAAAATCGCTTACCGCAATCGTTATTCAACTTGCCGCGGTTGGGACCATGCTGCTGGGCTATGCCTCGGCGCAGGGAACTCCTCCAGCAGCATCCGGACAATCGTCGGCGGGAACGGCCCCGAAAGCCGCTACAACGAAGAAAACGCCCACAACGGCGAAGACTGCGACACCCTATACCTTGAAAACATCAAAAGAAAAAGCTGGATACGCGCTGGGAGCAAAAATCGGCGGAGATCTTCGCCGACAGGGAGTGAATGAAGCGGTCGATCCCGCAACGGTCGCCCGCGGAATCAAAGACGCACTGGCTGGAACCAAATCTTTAATGACCGACGACGAAGTACGAGCGGCTCTCACGCAACTTCAGACTTCGGTTCGTGAAAAGCAGGAAGCCAAAGCACACGAGGCTGGCGGTGCGAATCGCAAGGAAGGCGAGACTTTCCTGGCTGCCAACAAAACCAAAGAGGGCGTAACGACCCTTCCCGACGGATTGCAGTACAAGATCATGAAGGAAGGCACGGGCCCGAAGCCTTCGGCCAGCGATACCGTGAGCGTGAACTATCGCGGAACGCTTGATCAACGGAAAGGAATTCGACAGTTCCTACAAGCGCGGTCAGGCCACTACGTTTCCGGTGGGCGGAGTCATTAAAGGTTGGACCGAGGCGCTGCAGTTGATGCCGGTGGGATCGAAGTGGCAGTTGTTCATCCCCGCAGACCTCGCTTATGGCGATCGGGGAGCGGGAGGAGACATCGGTCCGGGAGAGACATTGATTTTTGAAGTGGAGCTACTCTCGATCGGAGAGCCAAAGAAGTAAAGCTTTCTTGGACGCGTGGCGGCCGCCTGCAACTGCAGGCGGCCGCTTTTATTTAGAGAGACGGATAATTTCTTAGAGCGCGTGTCCCAGGTGCTCTTCGGCTGACAGATTGGCCCCCGCAAGCAGCAGCAATCCTGAAAGAAAGGCCCAGAACATCAGGCTCACTGACAACGCAAAGGGACCATACACTTCCTGAAAATTAAGGCGGGGAAGCGCAACGATATATGCGTATTTCAACGCTTCGGAGAGCAATCCCATGATGATGGCGGTGGGCAAGACAGCTCGAGCCGGAACCTTGCCGTTGGGGAGCAGCCAGTAAATCAGGAAGAAAATTGCAATGCTGGCGCCGATGGCAAAGACTTTCATCGTCAAGAACCCGACGAGGCGGACGAACCCCGTACCGTAGCCGCGCATCAGGAATTCCATGAAAGCGACAGGGCCTGCCGTCAGAGCGATCGAGAGCAAGGCAAGTACGCCGCAAGCGAACGCGAGTCCCAGCGAGATCACCTGATTTCCGAGGTAGGAGCGATTGCTTTCGAATCGCCAGATGCGGTTGAGCGCGACTTCCAGCGGAAGAAAAATTCCGGACGATGTGACCAGCAAAATCACTAACGATACAGCCTGCACGCGCTGGCGTGAGTCGACCATCGAATTGAGATTTCGGATTACGAATTCCTGACCCGCGGGCAGGTAGTCGCGAAGCAATTGAAGGACGACCTCGTACATAACGCGCGAGTGAAAGACGCGGCGGATCAGGGTCATCATCAATACGACGAAGGGGAAGAACGAGAGGATCGAGTTGGCAGCGACGGAGAATGCAAAAGTATGCACTTCGGTTCGGAGAAGGTATTTTACGGTCGAGAGTATGAGGCTGGGAGGGCGCCGTCGCGAGCGAGGAAGAGGTGAAACTTGCCCGGTTTCGGGGCTGGAAATGGCCGGAATGGCTGGACTTGGCACGGAAACTAAATCGTATCAGAGGGGTGCAATCGTCCTCGGAACCGAAGGCCCTGGCCTGGGTCACTAACCTATTCCTTACCGCTGTTAAAGTTATCGATGGATTGACCGGAAGTCAGGTTACGATTTCCTTCTAATTTATCTTGCGAAACGTTTTAATACTGCTTATTATCTTGTGCTCAATACCGGGAAACGCTTTCTGGTATTGAGAAACCAGTATTGGTTGACGTTTGTAGTGTGGTGGAAACGAGCCAAATTGCCGGACTCCAGCGGTTCCCGCAGCCGATGTTCATCGCGAGCGGGGGCTAAGGAGTCTTTTCCTTTTTGGAAGTAATTCCCTCTGCACAAGCTGGACGCAACCGAAAGTTCAAACAGTTTCTTTGAGGGGGGCTTCGATTTATCGAAGCGCAATCCGAGAAACTGAAGAACTATTCTTCGCGATTGGTGAAAGGAGTTTTTCGTGAGAGAGAAAGGTACAGTGAAGTGGTTCAATGGAGCGAAGGGGTATGGATTTATCCAGCGCTCTACGGGGGAAGACGTGTTTGTACACTTTTCCGCGATCCAGGAAAACGGCTACCGCACCCTCAACGAGGGCGAGACCGTCGAGTTTGACCTGCTGAAAGGCCCTAAGGGCTTTCAGGCGGCCAACGTCGTCCGCGCATAACCAGCGAACCATTCCAGAACCCTTCCGTTCCCAGTGGAAGGGTTTTTTATTTTTCGAACTCAGCGGCGCGATTTTGGCTTACCGTAATGTGGATTAGCGGTTGAACGGCGATTCCTGAATCCAGTGAAAGCCGCGATTGACGACCAGAAACTTGTTACGATCGACCCGTTTCAGTTTCCATGTGGATGTGATGGTTGTCCATCGTTCCATCGAGAGTCAGTTGATCGGCGGATGGCCTCTCGACGACGAAGCTTGCCGACCAGCTTTTCTCGTCTCTCTTTGAAAGTGTTAACGTCTTCTCAGTTTCTTTGAAGTCCAGTACCGAAATAGACAAGGGATTCGTCCATGCGCTGGAAAGTGGCGAACGAAGGAGTTTCGAATGATGACGCGACGCCAGCGTTCGCTGTCGCCAACGAGCGGTGGATGCGGTTGACCTTCGACCGAAAATTGATCCACGTCCCAAATCCCGTACAGCGGAGATTTCGGCGATCCGCCACCGTAATTGTGCCATCCAGACTAACTTGCGTAGCCGTTGGTTCCCAGCAGCCATAACCCCAGGACGATCTGACAAACGAACGCGATGCGATTCGCGCGCGCAGAAGAAAAGCAGCGGACGTTGCTTTGAAGGCTCGGTCTTGCGATCGAACAAGAAGAAGCGTGCCAGTCGCGGAAGGTCGGGCGCAAGCAGAAGTAGCGACAGAAGAATCAAATGAAACGAGAGCAGTTTGACAGGGACGTCGTAGGTCATGTTCAGCGTGAAGACCTGGATCATGTCCGCCAGCGAAATCAGTGCTCCCAGCATGGTTGTTCGAGGAAAGATCAGGAGAACGCCGCCGAGCAACTCGGCGCAACCCGCGAACGTTTCATAAGCCGGAGACACGCCGATCGACGACCAAAGAACTCCCATCGGAGAAAAATCGCCGAAGGGCTCAACCAATTTGCCAAGATAAGGGAACGGCATCTGCAGCGGGACTGCTTTGACGAGTCCATAGGAGATCAATTGTCCGGCGAGCGCGAACCGGAGGAACACGCGAAACCACTTGGCGAGAGTTGCGTAGGATTCGCGATTGCGATCGAGCATAGGACCAGACCGCCGTTGCAACGATAGAGATAACGAGCAGGCAAAACACCAACAGCCAATCGAACCTGCGATCGCCACTCCCGGTATCACTAAAATTTGGCGTCGCCGACACTCGGAAGAGCCGTCCTGCCGCAAAGACGATTGAGCGCATCGGCCAGAACGTCGCCAGATCGGGAATCTCGACATTCGGAATAGAGAGCAAGCTCGTGATGATTTGGGTCCCAAGGCAGTAGAGACCGAAATAGACGAAGCAAAAACGGAATGCGACACGAGACGCCAGATCTCTTGCGCGGGTGTATGAACGTAATGCGCGATTTGCCGGTCAGATGGCGTCTTCTGTGGGCACGCTGAGACCTCCAGGAATGAGAGTTTCGCGGAACGCTGTTGCCAAACCTCTCGGGAATTCGTTTGGCCGTACGAAAACTTGCAGGCGGCAGAGTATCACCGTTTTAGCGTGGACCGCAGGACTCACAAATGGTCAGCGCATTTCGAGGGAGACGAGGTCGCCGTCGTTTCCGCTGCTCGGCTTATAGTTCACGGTGACTTGGCGGTCGCGCCAATCGCAGGAGAAATCGTCGGTCCCGATGAGTAGCAAAGACCGGTAGTCGTTGGCGTGGAGCTTGAGCATTCCCGCCTCGGAACTCACGGTCAGCACCGCCGACGGAGGTCTGGAGCAGTCGACGGCGATGAGGCGGCCTTTGACGAACTTCGTCGGGCGTTTATCCGGTCCACCGGGATGAGATTTCTCGTCGGTCTCGCGCTTGGCGGCGTCCTGATCGAGAACGTCGAACGGCGTCTTCTGCGCCTCATACTGGGGCTGCGGCGCGGATGAACTCGCTGTGACGCCGTACTTGCGTTCGGCGCCTGACTTTGTCAGAAGTTCGGTGGCCTCAGCTGCGACCTGTGCGTTGCTGCTTGTTTTCAATCGCTGAAGCAACGCATCGGCGGCTTCCCACTTCTTGCTTGAAACATAAATCTCGGCAAGATGAAAGTTGTAGTTCTCGTTCCGCGGACTAAGGGTGATTGCGGCCCGCGCCGCTTGCATTGCAGCCGAAGTGGTGCCTCCGGCGTTGCGCGCCCGCGCTAGCAAATCGTAAGCTTCAGCCATCTCCGGATTCCATTCGACGATCGCCCTCAGGTCGAGCAGCATGTTTGCGAGCCCGGTAATTTCGGTGTGCTTGACCTGGGCCATACGGAATTTGGCGACGCACAGGTAGTAACGAACCCACATATCGCGCTGGTTCAAGGCTGCTGCGTCGCCGATCTCTACGAAAGATTCCTCAAATTCGCCGTGAAGGATGTGGTCCCACGCAAGGAACCGATGAGCGATCGCATTGCCGATCGCGTTATCGGGTAACTGGTCGGCATCCTCGCCGACACGTTTGGTTTTTTCCTGTTGTTTGACCGCTGCTTTCTTGTCAGCCTCGGTAGGGGTGGTCGCCAGCGCCTGCAAAGTTTTTAGCGCGATGTCGCGTCGTTCGGGAATTCGAATCTGAACGCCCGCGTAAAGAGCTCGCGCGTCAGATTCCGGAATTCCTTTCGAAGTGATGACCGAATCATCGGGCAGCACCGGATCGGGAAAGCGATCAATCGGGCCAGCCTCCGTGGAGGCGGCCGTCCCAGCAGGCTTGCTGGCACCAGCCGAAAGCTCTGGAGCGATGGTCTGGAAATATGTCTTTACAGCCTGCTCGAGTTTCGCCGGAGAAACTTCATAGGCTTTCTGAATTGCTTCATCCACCGGCATGTGTTGAATCAAAACCATGCCCATATAAGACCCTGTTTCCGGCAATTTCTTCTCGTGGAGCAGGTAGTGCATCACGATCCACGATTCAGCTTCGTAGATCGGAGGAAGACTGGCCGTGGCGTCGTATTTTGCGGAGAAAAGTTCAGGAATCGACAGCCATGTCTCGCTCGAAAGCGTGTCGACGAAAGACGGTGATGCAGGTTTATCCCCGGACGATCGCTGACTCTGGGGAAGCCCGCCGAGTTCTACCTGTCGGTTATCGATCTGAATTGAGCTGTAGTAATCGGCGAGGCCTTCGTCGAACCATCCCTGCGCAGGCGGATAGTTATAGCTGAGGAGCATGGTCGCGAAGTCGTGGGCGACAGCGCGCCACGACGTGGGCTCCGACAGATTCAAAACGATGAAATCCTGATCTTCGCCATGCAGGAAAAAACCAGGTACATCAATTGGATGGCCATGGTTTAGCGGCGCAATCTGGTAATAGGACTTGTCATTCTGAAACGCGAGGATCGTCAGCGGAGTCGACTCGTGAAGGCGATCCTTCGACAACATGATGGCGAACACCGAACGCATCTGCTCGAAACGAAGGGCAACCTCCCGGCCTCGGCTCTCACCTCCGTCGGTGATGACGGTGAAATGTGTGGAATGAACTTCCTGCCAGGGAGCTTCCACTGCCAGAGAGGGAATACACAGGATTAACGCCAGGAGCACGCCGTACAGCGGGATGGAACGATCTCGTGGCATGGGCTGCGGGAGGGAGTAGCTTCCAGCAAAATGCTATCACGGGGACGGCGGATGGAGCGGTTTGGCGACCGGATGAAGCTGTCCCTTTCGCATCAGTTCGCCTTCTTCGCTGGGTGCCACTCTGGGTGCGACGCTGGCCCGATGTGGGTCTGTACGGCTTCTATTCTTTAAGTTTTGTTGGTTGGTCACGGCTTCCATCTGCGACGACCTTTATAATTCCGACTTCATGTTCAGGCCGATCCTAAACCGATTTTGTTCCGTAGCTGCGCTTGCCTTGCTGTTGATGAACACTTCAGCCGCATCCTCAGATTCATCCTGGGATGGAATTCTGACCGACGCTTCGGGCAAGGCGGTTCCGGCTGCGACTATAAAACTGCGTTCCGCCGCGGCAGAAAAGGACTTCACGGCGACAACGTCCCCCGACGGAACTTTCACTTTCGCGGCCCTTTCCGCGGGCGCGTACCAGTTGTCGGTGACGTTTGAGGGGAAGCAGTGGAACGCTCCAGCTGCGTTTGTTGTGAAAGATGAAAATTCCCTGCGTGTGTCTCTGCAACTGGCCGCCTCGGGCCAAGTACTGCAAACGCAGAGCCCCGGCTCGGAAGATCAGATCGTCCCTTCCGGCGCGAAAGTAACAGCACAGGCCAGCGGAGGCGAGCGCCTCTCGAGCGCGGAGGTTTCCAGCCTTCCATTGAATGCCCGCGACTTCAGCAAGTTGTTGTTGCTGGCTGCGGGAACGATGACCGACGCGAATGGAGCGGCTAATTTCACGCAACAGTTTGCCGTCAACGGCCAGCGAGGCGTGACCACGATCTTCGCAATTGACGGCTTTGACACGACTGATCCGGAGATGGGCGGCGCAACCTTCTCCAATTTCAACGTAGATGCGATCCAGGAAGTTCAATCCAGTTCGGGAGTCCTGCCGGCCGACGTTGGGCACGGAGCGGCGAGCGCAACCAATGTCATCACAAAGAGCGGAGTGAATCAGATTCACGGAAGCGTATTTGAGTTCCTGCGCAACGCGGCGCTCGATGCGCGCAATTATTTCGACTACAAAGATCCCACGGGACGCCGCCGCATTCCTCCATTTGAGCGCAACGAATTTGGATTCACCAACGGTGGTCCGGTTGTCATCCCGGGACTTTACGATGGACGTAACCGTACCTTTTATTTCGGCGAGTACCAGGGATTTCGGCAGGTACTTGGAACCACGCAAGTGATTCCGGTGCCGACCGTGGCCGAACGGCAGGGAATCGATACCACGACTTTCCCGGGCGATACGTTGACGGTGCCGGTCAACCCCGCTGTGGCCGGTGTGCTCAACGGATATCCGTTGCCCAATGAACCGACGGGGGCCTTCGGAGACAGGACCTATGCGGCATCGTCGAAGGTGGTGACCCGGACCGATCAGTTCTCGATCCGGATCGATCATGCAATCTCAAACAAGGCGTCATCTGGTGACGCGGTTCAGCTTGAACCAGGTGACCGGCCCGCTGACGAATCCCGATCAGACTGCGATCAATCCTACATTCGGCGTGCTGTTCTTCGATCACCAACGCAACGCCGGAGTGAAATACACGCGGACGATTTCTCCACATATGACGTCGGAGACATCGCTCAGCTACATTCGCAGCACCCCGTTTTTCCCTGCTGATAATCATGTCCAGCCTGGGATCACGTTTGCCGACGGCCTGTTCCAACCTTACAACCAACCGAGCGGATCGATCTTCGGCTCGTACAGCAATCTGTATCAGTTCAAAGAAGACATGGCCTGGACGCGCGGAACGCACGCGTTCAAGTGGGGAACGGAGATCCGGGCAAATCGCGATTCAACGATTTTTGGGACGAATCCCAACGGACTGTACGAGTTTGGTGGAGGCACGGCGTTTTCGCCGGTAAATATTTCATCGGCAAGTGGCACCCATGACATCAACATCGGCGAAGCGCTGCCGGACTCGCTGACCGGCCTGCTGACGGCCACACCGTACTCCTACAACATTATTGCGGCGGCGAATATCACTCCGGTGGGTGGCAAGTTCAACGAGGCGGGCGTTCAGCGTGAAGCCTACAACTTCTATTTTGAAGATGCGTGGAAGGCGACACCAAAGCTCTCGATAAACTACGGATTGCGCTATGAAGTAAACAGCCGCATCCACGAAGCGACCAAGCGAACGTCACTGCCAGTTTTCCTTGATGCGAACGGAAAGCCTGCCCCCTACGGCGATCCGACAGCGCATCAGGAGTTGCTGATCAACCCTCAGCCTCCGTATGACAAGGATTGGAACGGTTGGGGACCGCGCCTTGCAGTGGACTACGCCGCGAGCAGCCACACAGTGTTGCACGCCGGCGGCGCCATCACGAGCCTCATTCACAACCTGTGGCAGGACAATTTTCTGACGGCGGCGATCCCGTATGTCTTTGCGCCCTCGATTTATGCGCAGCCGAAAGAGCCGATTGCATTTCAAAATGCCTTCGTTCCTCTGAATTTGCCGACAGCTTACGACACATCCGGCAAAGCGATCTTTGCAACCGGCCGCTCGCAAGATGTTCCGGCAAATACGGTCTTTGACTACATTCGTTTTCAGAACGACCTCAACACGCTCGCGCCCGGCAACGTGCAGTTGCTGAACATCACCGGGATCGCAAAGAATTTTTCCAACGGATATATCGGGAGCTGGACCGCCGGCGTCGACCATGATTTCGGCGACTTCAAATTCAACGCGTCGTACGTAGCCACAACCGGAATTCATCTGGCGAGGGTGTACAACCCAAATGGTTACGGCGGGGCGTGCGAGGAGTTCGCACCGTTCACGCAATTCAGTTCTCCCTGCCACGCGAGCGGCGGGTTCGGTCCCGAGGTCATTATGTCGAGCGGTTCGCACTCGTCGTATCACGCGCTGCAAACGAGCTTGACCAAGAATTCCGCGCGTCTAGGGCTGGGCGTGCAGGCGAGCTACACGTATGCGAAGTCGCTCGATGACACAAGTTCTGTGCTCGGCGGATTGCTCGGGGCGTCCGGGACGATCCTGCAGACGGCGCCGCAGAACCCGTGGGATCCCTCAGCGGAAAAAGGTCCTTCCACTTTTGACGTGACCCACGTGTTTGCAGCGAGCGTGATTCAGGTGCTGCCGCTGGACCATGTCGCGTTCCTGCGCCCGCTGGGACGAACGTTCACCAAAGGCTGGCAGTTCCTCAACATCACGACGCTGACGACTGGATCGCCCTTTACGGTGTATTCGGGAGTGCAGCAGACCGGATTCGGCCTGGGTGGCGGGGATCGGCCGGACTTGGTGTCGATGCCCCATCTTTCGACGAGCCGTGCGGTCCGTGACGATTATTTCGGCATGGGCGCGAACGGCAACAAGTCGTTCTTCGATATTCCCATCAATATTCCGGGCGGGTCAGGGCCGAATCAAGGGCGCTTTGGCACTCTCGGCCGTAACACATTTCGGGGTCCCGGATATCACGATTTTGACATCGCCTTGATCAAAGACACTCCATTCGGCCACCGGGGAAACGCAGAACTTGGCACCCTCGAATTCCGCGCAGAATTTTTCAACATAATGAACATCGTCAATTTTGGTTTGCCGTCAAATATCCTCAGCGGCAGCGGCTTCGGGATTATCAGCAAAACGGCAGGGACGTCCCGCCAGATCCAGTTTTCCCTGAAAGTGATTTACTGAAGGGCTCGCCGCTCAGAAAAAAGCTTTGCGGAACGCTTCATGCCGCTCGCGGGCGCGGACGATCAGCTCGTCAAACTGCGGTTCGCTCCGCACGCGATCCAGTAAGGGATCTGTCTTGAAGTAAGGATAAGGGAAAAATCCGTTGTCAATGCTGTGCCGCAACATGCGAAGCGCTGATGCGTTGTCGTTCAGAACCGCGTAGGCTTGAGCAAGCTTGTAGATCGCTTCCGAATCGCCCACTCCCCGCGCGTTGATCTTGTTCTCGGCTGCCTGAAGAATCTCAAGTCCTTTCGATTCCTGGTGCGCCACGGCATCGCCGAGCGCTTTGCCAATTTGCGCCTGCAACAATGCTGGGCTGAGCTCGAAGGATCGGTCAAAATCGGCAACGGCCTGTTCGAAGTGCTTTTCGTGATATTCGACGAAACCTCTATAGAAAATGTGGAACGGTAACTCTCCGCTCTTCGGCAAGCTTTGCAGAAACTTGTCGTACTCGCCAAGATATAGATACGCGTTCAAAGCGGAACTATTGAGTTTCACTCCAGGATCGAGTTGTCGTGCCTGTTCGCATTCGGCAACCGACTCTTTTAGCATGCCGGCATAGCGATACGCATATCCCAATTCCCAATGAAGTTCGGCATGATTTGGGTTGGTTTTCAGCGCGTCGCGCAATAGCGGCACCGCCTGCTCCACCCTGCCTGTATCGGTGAGGAAGTTCGCAAGGAAAACTCGAGTATTGATCTGGGCCGGTTGCAGCGCGAGAGCCCGATCAAACGCCGCCTGAGCCTTCTGGTAGTAGCTTCGGCCCTCCAGTTGGAACGAGCCACCCGCGGTGTAAGAGCGCCCCAGCGCAGCCCATGTCAGAGCATACTTGGGATCGATTTCAGCAGACTTTTCCAACATCTGCGTCGCCATTGGGAAATCGCTTCTCGAGTAAAGATCTACGCCTCGCAGGTAATACTCATAAGCGAGAGGATTCGCCGGTTCGTCCAATTTCAGGCGGGCGGCTTCTGAAGAGGAAAGATTAAGTTCAAGCCCTTGAATGATCTTTTCGGCTACCTGGTCCTGCAGGGTCAGAAGGTTCTGGTAGCGAAGATCATACGCGCCTTTCCAGAGAAGGTTCCGGGTCTTGACGTCGACGAGTTGGCACGTGATGCGCAAATCGTCGCCTTCACGGATAAAGTTCCCAGTTAACAGCGTATCGACGTCAAGGTCGGCAGCGACCTTGGAGATCTCGACCACCTGGTCCCTATATTTCTCGATCGCGTAGGAAGGACGCACGCGAAGTGTCTGCACGTATCCCAGCTTCGTAATGATTGCGTCCGCGAGTGAATAGCCGAGGAAATCATTGCCGGAGTCCTGCTTCATGTTTCGGAAAGGGAGAATCGCCAACCGTCGGGAATTTGAAAAGACTCGAGTTGTCCCGGACTCTTTTCGAAGGAGCCAATAGCCGAACATAACAATGGCGAGTCCCGCTGCCAGGAAAGCGAACGCCCCCATTCGCGCTTTCCTGCCATGAATCGGATTCGCCTTCGGAATCGGGACGAGTTCGCGTCTCTCAAGTCCCTGTAGACCGGCGCTTTCTTCTGGCAAATATGGGCTTTCCGCAGCCGAAGCCGGGCTGTCATTCCGCGCAGTCACAGAGGCGATAAACCGGTACCCCATCTTGGGCACGGTTTCGATGTATTGCTGATGCTCGGGCGTGTCTCCCAGTGCTTTTCGCAGCGCAGAAACATTGACAGTGAGGTTGGCCTCTTCCACAAAACTGTCAGGCCAGATCTTTTTCATGAGTTCATCTTTGGTGACAAGCAGGCCCTTGCGCTCTATCAGTGTCACCAGGATGTCAAAAGACTTCGGAGTGAGAGGCACTGGCTTTCCGCCGCACAGCAAAGAATGATCCGCGGGGTTCAGGCGGAAGCTGTCGAATTCGTACAACACCTTCATTTCCAGTGCCATAACCGCTTTGGAAAAATTTTGCGAAACTCCTGCGAATTCTTAATGACCCTCTTAAGGACGTTGCGGAGTCATTCACGTACGGTCGGGATGGTTGCGGGCGCCCCAGCTAACTCTGGCGAAATTGTAAGTGCATTCGCCTGACACGGCAAGCGTCCCCGAGCGAAAGCGCTTGCGACCTGCGTTCCGGTGTCCGGATGCGCAACTGGCATCCCCCGGCATCGTACGTCTAAACGTTTAGAAAATAAGGAGAAACACAGTGATGAGCTGTTCCGCAAAAACAACACAATCTTTGAAGATCGCTATCTTGACGGCATGTTTTGTTGTCGGCTTGGCGGTTTTTATTCAACCTATGGTCGCTCAGGATGGCGAGTTTGCCTTGCCGCAGGAGGTCAGCACCCGGAGCTTCGTTCTTCATCCGAACCCGAAGTTCATCAGTTGCCTGGGAGTCGCCGGTGGCCCAACGCCCATCGCCAAAGTCACGGTGACTCGCGGCAAACTGAATGACACCCTGACGATCACCGGCCACAACTTCAAACCCGGTTTGGCGTTCGACATGTTTACGGTGGAGCGCAGCAACCTGCTTTCCGATGCTACCGTCAACCCGAACTTCACCAACTTCGGGATGGCGTGGTACCAGTCGGATCTGCAGGCGAGCAGTCAGGGTTCGTTCACTGCCACGATCAAGACCATCCTGCTGGACCAGATCTTCGGTTTTGATCCGGACCAGAGCAATCCAAGTCCGATCAATACGTTTCACCTCGGATTCTGGTTCAACAATCCCAATGATGCCAACGTTGACGGCTGCGTATTCGATGTGACCAAGCCGACTCCGTTCAACGGCGAGCACGTCGCGGGACCGGTGGCTTTCATTACCGTTCCGAACGCCAACACCAATCTCGGACCGCTGTGCACGAATCCGAACACCAGCACGACCCCTGCCAGCTGCAATCCGTAGTTTGCAGACGACCTGAGTGTCGCGGGGTGAAGTTGCGTTCCGCAAAGAACGCTATTCATCCCGCGGCTTGGGAAGTTCTCGCGCCGGGGAGCTCGACAACGAAGAGTCTCTCGACTTCCTGGCCCTGGGCTTTCAGGCGAGTCTGGCAGACGAACCACAGAAGAGGGACCCATTCGATTCAAGGAGGGCAAGTTCTATGACGATTAAGGCTGTAGCAACACTGGAAGCCGACCACAACGCTCCTCTCATTCGGAGTCGGACGAACGAATTTGTGGTCGATCGGAACGTTCCACGCGAAAATCGATCCTGCCTGACCCAGGAGTGGCCGGATCAACTCGAACTGGATAGCTATCAGGTCGCACTCGTCCCATTTCGAGCCAACGTCGACGATCCAGACGAAGGACCGGTACGAACCATCGTCGCGGACAAATTCCTGTTGCTGCCATTCACCTGGAAGGATTTTATGGCGAAGATTCGCATGGGAGTGAGCCATCCAGCGAGAGATGAAAGCACCATCTTTAGGTTTGGCCAGGTTCAAATCGATCTCCTGAAGATGGAAGCGCGCCGGTCGGACCGCCCTGTGAATTTGACTGCCATGGAATTCAAGGTCCTCAGGTTCTTTGTATTGAATCCGGATCGGGTGATTTCGCGCGATGAGCTTCTGAATCAGGTTTGGGGATACGACAGCTACCCATGTACCCGCACGGTGGACAATCATGTTTTGCGACTGCGACAGAAATTGGAAGCGGAGATGGCGAGTCCCGTTCACTTCCGTACGGTGCATGGGTTGGGCTACAAGTTCACTCCCTGAAGTTGGATTGAATTCCTGAGGAGATGCTTATGGAAGCAAGGATTCAAAACCGGAGTCAGCCTGAGATGCGCGCCATGTTGGAAGACTCGGTTCTCGTCGAGCAAAGTAGAGCGGGAGACATTCGCGCTTTCGAGGAACTCATCCGACGTTACGATGGCAAACTTTTCCGGATTTCGCTGCATGTCACCCACAATGAGGAGGATTCGGAAGAGGCTGTACAATCCGCGTTTTTCAAGGCATATCAGAACTTGAATCGATTTAAGGGAGATGCCAAGTTCTCGACGTGGTTGACCCGTATCGCTTTGAATGAGTCCCTAACGCGACTTCGAAAACGAAACACTCTGCAGGAACAGTCGATTGATGCTGATTTTCGCAGTGAGGATGACGGCGGCACGTTCACACTGCGCGACCGGCTTCCGGCCGATTTGAGCGATTGGGCGCAAAGCCCGGAAGCACGTTACTCCCAGGTCGAACTTAGGACTATCCTGACGAAGGCATTGCGCAAGCTGCGGCCGAGTCTGAGAGTTGTTTTCGTCCTTCGGGACATGGATGAACTGTCAATCGCCGAAACTTCAGAGATTCTCAAGCTCAGCATAACTGCCGTAAAAGCAAGACTCTTTCGCGCTCGGCTGCAACTTCGCGAAGAGCTGACTCCATATTTCAAGAATCGGGACCATCGGCTTCGAGTACCGACCGAGCCGGTTGTAGAAATGACCGCCTGACCGCCACTATGAATCATTTCGCCGACGATCGAAAGCCTCGTCTCGAAGTCACTCCAGCCACGCTGGAACAGCAACCAATCCTTTCCAATCTGCTTGAGTTGTACGCTCACGATTTCAGCGAGCTACGCGATCTTCAACTGGGGCCGGATGGACGATTCGGATACGAACGCTTGCCGTTGTATTGGAGCGAGCCCGGCCGGCATCCATTTCTGGTGAGTCTTGACGGGGAATGGGCGGGGTTTATTTTAGTTCAACAGGGGTCGGTTATTTCTGGCGATGCCGGCATCTGGGACGTCGCAGAATTCTTTGTGGTTCGTGGTCGCCGGCGGCGCGGGATAGGTACCCAGATGGCGCATGATATCTGGCGGCGATTCGCCGGGCCCTGGGAAGTTCGCGTACTGGAATCGAATGTCTCGGCGTCCAATTTCTGGGAGCGTGCGATATCGGCGTTTACCGGAAGAGTCGTTGTTCCAGCTTTGCTTAAGAGGGAAGATGAGCGATGGAAGGTCTTCTCGTTTCAATCGACCGCCCGGTCTTGAAGCTGTGATGGGATGGAGTATGCAAACCGATAGGCACTCCGCCTGACTCTGCGCCAGAATCGATTTCCACGACAGGATCCGAAAATCCGGCTAATAGAGCAACCTGATCGGCTGCCACGCTTCAACCCGGGGAATCCTGCGGCCCGCAAACGCCGGAGAATACCGAGATATGGATTGGGAACATTCTCCTCCGAAAGCGCGTAATTGCAGAAGGGGGTTCTCCGTCTATGCTGTCTCGGCTCTGTATTCTCCTGGTTCTTGCTCTCCCGGGTCTAACGGCACAGAACTCCGCTCCGCAAACGAATGCGCCTGTCCTCACCGCTGACGAAATCATGGCTCGCGTCGCGGCCAACCAGGACCGCAGCGAGGCGATGCGAAAAGAATTCGTCTATCGGCAGCATATTCACGTCCTGACGCACAAGCCTGGCGGCAAACTCTTGCGCGAGGAGACGACAGATTATGATGTCACTCCGTTGCCGGACGGAACCGAGAAGAAACTTAAAACGCTAAATGGGCGTTATCTGCTGAAAGGCAAATATCAGAACTTCACAGGCGAGCCCGTACCGGCCCCGGACAGTCTCGACGGCGGTCTGATCAAGGACTTCCGCGACGATCTCTCGAATGAAAAATCAAAAGATGGTTTGGCGAAGGACCTCTTCCCACTTACCAGCGAGGAGCAGAAGAAATACAAATTCAGTTTGCTCGGGCAAGAAACTCAGGAGGGGCGAAACGTCTACCACATTGGGTTTCGTCCGAAGGACAAAGACGACATCGACTGGGCGGGCGAGGCGTATATCGACGCAGTCGAATTTGAGCCAGTGCGGGTCTTTACCAAGCTGTCGCGGCGCATTCCGTTCATGGTCCGGACGATGTTGGGAACCGACCTCCCCGGAATCGGTTTCAACGTTGTCTATGCGCGGCAAGAGGATGGAGTCTGGTTTCCCGGCAACCTTCGGAACGGAGTTCCGGATCCGCGCGCTGTTTTTCATTAACCGGGACGTTTCCATTGCGCTGGAGAATTCAGCCTTCGAGCGCACCCACGTGAAGTCCACGATGAAGGTGGTAGGGCCGGCGGAGTGAGGGCAAAAACGCGCTTTGCGAACTGCTTTTGGGTTGCGCAGGTTAAAGGACGGAGATTCCCGTCGCGGTGAGGATCTCGACGAGACCGTTGCGACTAGTCGCCGCTGGCATGGGTCTGGGTCGGAACCAACACCAGGCGAGGCCGGGACGATTCGGACTGGGCCGGGCGTCCGAAGGCCGAAATGATGCCAAAGACTGCGGCATAAGCGGCCAGAACGCCGAAAGCTACAGAGGCGATGACGGTAAAGCAGAGAACGAAGGGCATCAAGAACGTATTCACGATCGACCAACCTTTAGCGAAGCGGTTATCAGATGCACGGCTCTGAAACCCGTCTACGTCTTAAATCTTTCACTTCCGCGATTTATGCCTTCCAAAAAATCGCTGTAAGGCTTTTTCAATCTAACTGCGTTGACGCTCCGCGCTAGTGACGACTAAGATACGGAGTAGAGCTGTGCATACCTACTCTCGGACAAACCTGCTGCCCTGTCGACATTACGGAAGGCGCTTGTCCCCGGACGAATAATGGCCATTACCAAAATCTCTGTCCGGGGAGCCCGGCAACATAATCTGAAGAACATCAGCGTCGAGATCCCGCGTAACACCCTCACTGTGGTTACCGGGTTAAGCGGATCCGGGAAGTCGTCGCTGGCCTTCGACACCATCTACGCCGAAGGGCAACGGCGGTACGTGGAAACCCTGTCGGCTTATGCCCGTCAGTTCCTCGATCAAATGGAGCGC
>CAVYUY010000006.1:0-45374 GCA_963771765.1 uncultured Acidobacteriota bacterium | reverse complement strand
AAGAATCCGAATGAACGAAGTCAATGGAGTCGCAATCCTGCTTTTCGCGGTCTGCGCGCTCGCCGGCATCGCAATCTCGCAGGCAACGCGGCAACCGGCGTTTGCCGTCATGGGAGTCGTTCTGGGCGCCTACTTTCTCTTCGCGATCAAGATCGTCCGTCAGTGGGAGAAGGTCGCCGTCCTGCGTCTCGGGCGCTATGTCGGATTGCGCGGGCCGGGACTGTGCCACATCGTGCCGATTGTCGAGACGCTGAGCCCTTACGTAGATCAGCGCGTCCGCGTCGCGAGTGTCTCGGCAGAATCTACTCTCACGCGCGATACCGTGCCGGTGAACGTCGACGCCATCATTTTCTGGATGGTCTGGAACGCGGAAAAATCCATTCTCGAGGTCGAGAATTTCGTCGAGGCCATCACACTAAGCGCACAGACCGCTCTGCGAGAGTCCATCGGACGTCACGAGCTCGCCCAGATGATTACGGAGCGCGAAACGCTAGGGCGCGAACTTCAACGTATTCTCGACGAAAAGACCAACCCTTGGGGTATTACGGTGCAATCGGTCGAGATTCGTGACGTGAAGATTCCGCAAGGACTTGAAGACGCGATGTCACGCCAGGCGCAGGCTGAGCGCGAGCGTCAGGCTCGCATCATTCTTGGTCAAGCGGAGAACGAAATCGCCAACAGCTTCGTGAACGCGGCCTCATCCTATGCCGAAAACCCAGTGGCCCTGCATCTACGCGCCATGAACATGCTGTATGAAGCCATCAAGGAGCGCGGCTCGATGGTGATCGTGCCTTCATCCGCCGTCGAAACGATGGGCCTTGGAGGCACCTTGGCTACCGCGTCCCTTGGAGGCGCGAAACCCTAGTTCGCCAGGAAAACCTGCCACGACAACTGGCCCTGCCGTGATTCCGGCCCCTCAACCGCGATGAGAATGTCATGCCGCTAAGGCCCGCAATCTCATCCAAGAACCCGACTGTCTGTGGGACAGCCATGAAAAAAGGAGTACTGCTATGAATTCAGATCGGATGATTCGCCAAAAAGGATCCCGCCTCATTCCCATTTCGTTGGTTGTGGCCGCATTCCTCGCCGTCGCCACTCTCTCCGTCGGTCAAACGATGCAAAGAGGCGTCCATGTCGACCTGGCACGGACGAACAATGCTCAACCCATGCCGGCCGCTGATCAGGAGAAGGCTTGGGTCGTAAGCGTGAACAGCGAGGGCCAATTGTTTTTCAGAGCTGACCCGGTGACACGCGCAACTCTAGTGGATGAAATGATTCGCACGCCCCGTCTTCGCAACGAGAACATCTACATTAAAGCGGACGCGCGTGCGCCCTATTCGGATGTTCAATACGTGCTCAAAGCGGCCCACACAGTCGAGTTTGACGCTCCCGTTCTGCTGACTGCGCAGAAGGAGTCGACGAAGCCAGGGACGCAGATTCCACCGAAGGGTTTGGAAGTCTCGCTGGAATCGGGAGCGATCGTGGGGCCGAAGCCCGCCGAAATCGAGATGTCGGCAGATCCGGACGCGGTGAAACTCAACAATCAGCAAGTTCCGTTGGGCGATTTGCAGCGTGCCCTCACGACCGTGTTTCAAAGTCAGACCGAGAAGACGGTCCTTCTCAAAGCAGACGGAACCCTGCCGTTTGCGCAGGTCGTACGCGCGATCGATGCCTGCCGCTCCACCGGAGCGAAAGTCATCCTGGCTACACCGCAGGCGTAGATTGTGCTGGCAAGAAAAGGCCCCGTCCCCGCGCACACTCTGCGCGTCCAGGACGGGGCTGTTTGTTAGCCGCGAAACGGAAAATCACCAGACGTGGCAAGCGTTCTCGGCCACCATCGGCTGGCCAGCTTTGCATCCCCAAGCTTTTTGGAACTCGGGCATGTTCTGCACAACTCCGTTGACGCGATACTTCCCGGGCGAATGTGGATCGGTCAATACCCTCATGCGCGCAACTTCAGGACGCCGCTTCTCGCACCATACTCTTCCGAAGCCGAGAAAGAATCGCTGTTCTGGAGTGTAGCCGTCGATTTTCTGTCCTTCTTTCCCGGTCTTGTCTTCTGCAATCATGCGCTCGAGCGCGGCAAGGGCAATACGTGCCCCGCCGTTGTCGGCCGTGTTCTCTCCAAGCGTTAGCCGGCCATTGAGCTTGAGGTCGTCGACGGCCACAAAACTCGAATACTCATCAGCCACGCAGCTTGCGCGCTTTTCAAATTCCTTGCCGTCTTCTTCGGTCCACCAGTCGTGCAAGTTTCCCTTCGGATCGAACTTCCTTCCCTGGTCGTCGAAGCCGTGGGTCAATTCATGACCAATCACAAGTCCGATGCCGCCGAAGTTCACTGCATCGTCCAACTTCGGATCAAAGAATGGCGGCTGCAAAATTCCAGCGGGGAAAACAATCTCGTTGAACGAAGCGTTGTAGTAGGCATTCACGGTAGGAGGAGTCATGCCCCATTCCTTGCGATCAAGCGGCTTGTCGATCTTCGCAATCTGCCGCTTCGACTCGAACTCAGTAGTGCGGGCGACGTTTCCGAGCAAGTCGCCCGGCTGAATCACCACTGAACTGTAGTCGCGCCACACATCCGGATAACCAATTTTGTTCCGGATCGCCTGCAGCTTGACCTTCGCTTGTTTCTTGGTTTCGACGCTCATCCAAGAGAGGCCCTGAACGTCGCCATCCAGCGATTTCTCCAGCGCGTCCACCATCTTCAGCATGCGCGCTTTGCTCTCAGGCCCAAAAGCCACATCAACATACCGCTGGCCCAGCGCTTCTCCCAGTTGCCGGTCGGTCAAATTCACGCAACGCTTCCAACGCGCCTGGATCTCCTTTTGTCCCGTGAGTGTCTGCTGCATCTTGAAATTCGCTTCGACGAAGGGCTCCGACAGCCAGGGTGCCGAGGCATTCAGCACCTGCCACTTCACGTAAGTTTTCAGAGATTCCAAAGGCTCCGATTCAAGCACTGCATTCAGTTGCTTGAAGAACTCAGGATTCGCCACATTCACTTCTTTAAAATCGGGGGCATTCACGTCATGGAAATACCGTTCGAGATAAAAATTGGGAGCCAGCGCAACGGCCTCCTGCCGCGACATCTTGTGGTCGCGATTCTTCGGATCGCGGCGCGCCGTCCGATCCATTTCGGCCTTGGCGATTGCCGTCTCAATACGCAGTACGGTCTGCGACTCCTGATCGGCCATTGCCCCCGCGCCAGCGGAAGCACTCGTCGAGCCAGGCTCGGTCGCCGCGAGCGTGAACACTTCATGCATGTAGTCGGTGAAGTGTTGCCGGATACCCTTCATCTTCTCGTCATCTTTCAGGTAGTAATCGCGGTCGGGCAGCGTAAGCCCGGATTGATCGATGTTCGCGATCACCTGATCCGCGTTGTGCAAATCGGACGAAGAATAGAAATTGAACAGCGGATTGGGACCGGTCATGTGAATGTGCGCCACCTGATCGATCAGCTCTTCTTTTGTCTTGGCTGCATCGATTCGATCCAGTTCCGGCTTCAACGCTGCTATGCCCTTACTGTTGACCGTCTTCTCGTCCATGCAAGAACCGTAGAGGTCCCCGATCTTTTGATCGACGGCATTCCGCCCGCTGCCGCCAGCCGCCGCTTTTTCGAGAATGCCCCGCTCGATGTCTTTGTTGCGCTCGTTGAGTTCTACAAAACTCACCCACTGCGCCTGGTCCGGAGGAATTTCCGAATTCTTGATCCAGTTTCCGCAGGCATATTGATAGAAATCGACGCATGGATCGACCGTTTTGTCGATCGTATCGAGACTGAAACCCGGCGCCGCCTTAGCGGGTGTGGACTGTGAGAAACCGGCGACGGTAAACAGCAGGAAAAAAGCCACGGCGAAACTAACTCGACGCATAAATAGAAAACTCTCCTTGTGTCGGACCGCAGAGATTCTAAGCCCATGTTTCAGGCTTCATCAACCAATCGACGCGAAAAACTCGGATACATACGTATCCCGCTGCAGATTCTGGTACGGGTAGCCAGATTCCTCGCTTCGCCCAAAATGACAAGCCTGATGGCGTTAAGAATAGACGCGGACAATTCTCCGACCTATCCTTAAACACCTTCGAGCCTTCGCGCGACAACCTGTTTATAATCAAGACTCACAGAATTCTAAGAAGGTTGGCCTGGTGATGACTTCCAAGAACGGCTCCAACGGCAACGGCTACTCCGTCCCTCAACCCCGCGCGGAATGGCTGGCGCAGCGCAAACAGCAGAACAAGGACGGCAATTTCTCCCAGATGCACTATGCGCGTCAGGGCGTCATCACCGAGGAGATGTCGTTCATCGCGCACAAGGAAAAGATCACGCCGGAACTGGTTCGCGACGAGGTCGCTCGTGGACGCATGATCATCCCCGCCAATATCAACCATCCCGAGCTTGAGCCCATGGCGATCGGCGTCGCCTCGCTGTGCAAGATCAACGCCAATATCGGCAACTCGGCCGTCACGTCAGAGATAAATGAGGAGCTCAAGAAGCTTCACACTGCCGTCCACTACGGCGCGGACACGGTGATGGATCTATCCACCGGCGGCAACATTCACGAGATCCGCGAAGCCATCCTGCGCCACTCGCCAGTGCCGATCGGCACTGTGCCAATTTATGAAGCAATCGCGCGCGTGAAGCGGGTGGAAGATCTGAACGCCAATGTCATGCTCGAAGTTATTGAAGAGCAAGCCGCGCAAGGCGTGGACTACATGACGATCCATGCCGGCGTGCTCATTCAATACCTGCCCATGATTTCCAAGCGCATCACGGGCATCGTGAGCCGCGGCGGCGCCATCCTTGCACAGTGGATGGCCTATAACCACAAGCAGAATTTTCTCTACGAGCACTTTGACGAGATCGTCAAGATTTTCAAAAAGTACGACGTCAGCTTTTCTCTCGGGGACGGCCTTCGACCCGGATGCGTGGCGGACGCCAGCGACGAGGCCCAATTCGCCGAACTGAAGACTTTAGGCGAACTGACCAAGAAGGCATGGGAACACGATGTGCAGGTCATGATCGAAGGCCCCGGCCACGTCTCCATGGACAAGATCAAGGAGCAAGTCGAGAAAGAGCACGAACTTTGTTACGAGGCTCCGTTCTATACGCTGGGCCCGCTGGTCACCGACATTGCTCCCGGCTACGACCACATTACTTCCGCGATTGGTGCGGCCATGATCGGATGGTATGGCGCGGCGATGCTCTGCTACGTGACGCCGAAAGAGCATCTCGGCCTTCCGAACGAGAAAGACGTGAAAGACGGAATCATCGCCTACAAGATTTCCGCGCACGCCGCCGACATCGCGCGGGGACGCCCTGGAGCCCGCGACCGCGACGATGCTCTTAGCTACGCGCGTTACAAGTTTGACTGGGAAAAACAGTTCGCTCTCTCCCTCGACCCGGAAACTGCACGCTCCATGCACGACGAGACGCTTCCCGACGACTTCTACAAAGAAGCGGCGTTCTGTTCCATGTGCGGTCCGAAATTCTGCTCGATGAATTACTCGTCGAAGGTTGACGAGTACAACAAGCAAGTCCACGGCATCGAGAAAAAGGACTACTCCGAACTCGTGGAACGCCTGGTAACGCTCAAGTAAGGCAAAATCGACGGGTTCGGCGTTGGACAAAGCACCTTCGCGGACCCGCAGGCGAGTATTGCTGCGCGAATCCCGCTATTTGTATCCCCCCTATCAAATAATTGTTGTTGCCTTTCGGAATGACAATTTGTATTGTGTGTCACCCCTGTTTCCCTGATATGTCTCATCCTCAGGTCTGTTGGGGCGAAAGACCCAGTTTGTGCAAGCCGATTTAAAAATTCCTCGTCTCGCTTCGCGATTGGGGCGTGCGGACGAAAGTCAGCCGGAAGGCTGAATATCGGAGGAGCGAAAATGATCCACAGGCAAAAGCACGTATACGTGTGTCTAGTTGTGCTGGTGGTAGCACTCTTCGGTTCGGAAAGATTGCTCTCCCAGGCAACGGCGACCGGAACGATTCAGGGAACAGTCAGCGACAAATCCCAGGCGGTAGTGGCCGGCGCAGAAGTCGTCGCCATCTTCAAGGCTACCGGCGTTACCCGCAACACAACCACCAATGACACCGGAAACTATCGATTCGACTTCGTGCCTGCGGGCGCTTATCAGGTGCGCGTGACGAAGCAGGGTTTCGCATCCGTGGTCGAGACCACTGAATTGCTGGTTGGCCAATCGTCTACTGTGAACATCATGCTGAACCCAGGGACATCGACGGAAGTCGTTGAAGTGACCGGAGCTGCTCCAATTGTCGATCTCACGAAGACCAGTGTGAGCCAGGACATCACGCCGACTGAAGTCGAGGAACTTCCCCTCGTCGGCCGCGACGCCGCCAATCTTGCCTACCTCGCTCCTGGGGTAAAGGCCGCAGACTCTTACGATCCTACCAAGAACCGGTACGCCATCCTGTCGGTCAACGGATCTGACGGACGCAACATCAACACAACCATCAACGGCGTTGACAACAAGGACAACACCGTCGGTGGTGCCGTGATGCAAATGCCGCTCGAAGCTGTTCAGGAATTCCAGATCAGCACACAGCGTTTTTCCGCAGAGAACGGCCGCTCGCAAGGCGCTGCAATCAACATGATCACCAAGTCCGGAAGCAACCAGTACCACGGCTCGGTTTTTGGATATTTCCGGAATTCCGCCCTTGATACGGACGAAAAAGTTGCCAACGGCGACGGTACTTCGACTCCTGCACACCCGGACTATAGTCGCCAGTTTTTCGGTGGATCGATCGGCGGTCCGTTCGTGAAAGACAAGCTCTTCGGCTTCTTCGCCATCGAGCGTCAGCGCGAGAGCCAGGGACTTTCCGAATCAGGCAGTTCGCTTGCCGAACTGCAACTCGCGGCGGGCGCTGGACTCGATGCCCAACCGGCGGCGGTTCTGCCCCGGCCCTTTCACGAGTGGCGCTACAACGGCCGCGCCGACTGGACCATCAACCGCAGCAATACCGCTTATGTCAGTTATAGTTCGCAGGCGAACGACAGTCTGAACGATCAGTCTGACGGCACCGCGGACCTAACCAACGGCAACTACACTGTGAACCATCTCCAGATTGCCAACTTCACTTTGAATTCCCAATTGGCGCCGACCGTTGTAAACCAGTTCACGTTCGGTTTCCAGTACTGGAATAACCTAATCGCCAGCAAGATCAACGAGCCTCTGATCACGTTCCCCAACCCGGCCGAGTTCGGAACGAATACCAACGTGCCGCAGCAGTCATTCCAGCGTAAGTGGCAGTTCAAGGATGACGTTTCGAAGACGTTCGGCAAGCACACGTTCAAAGCGGGCGTCGACTACATCTACAACCCCGTCGAAGGAGGATTCTTCAAGTTCAATTCCACCCTCGAAGTCGACTTTGCACAGAATCCAAGCACCATTCTGGGTGACCCGGCGACGTACAAACAAGGCTTCGCGACTCCTGGTCTCATCGCGGGCATGTCGTACTCGACCGGCGATCCGTATTTCCTCGTCGCCACCAAGCAGCTTGGTTTCTACGGCCAAGATGACTGGAAAGTAACTCCGCGCCTGACCGTGAATCTTGGCCTGCGATGGGATCGCGACTTCAACGCCTTGGGTCAATCGGACATCACCAAAAGCCGTACTTATCAGGAGCTGGTCGCCATCAACAGCCCCATCTCAAATCCATACATCGCGCATCTGCCTCACGACGACAACAAAGATTTCAGCCCCCGCATCGGTTTCGCGTATGACGTGACGGGCGCAGGCAAACACGTCATCCGCGGCGGTTTCGGTCTCTACTTCGGCAATTCGTTCCAGAACATTCCTCTGTTCATGGAACAGCAAGCCAACCCGACCATCTTCCAGACCGTCCTGAGCCTGTCCGATCCGCTTAACGACATCGTTCCATGCACCGGTCAGCCTCTCGGGCAATGGGCCTTTACTCAGGCGGCTGTTACGGCACTGCAGGGATGCTTACCCGGTCCTCAAGCTGCTCTAACCGATGGGAGCGTAGGCCGCATCATCGACCCCAAATACCGGAATCCTGTTTCCGAGGAATTCAACGTCGGCTACAGCTGGGCGCTCAACAACAACTCAGTCTTTGAAGCTGAATATACCCACGTTCTTGGCTTGCATGAAAACAAGACCATCAACATCGACCAAAAAGTTTCCACCGGGCCAGACACCAGCGGCGTGCCTTGCACTGGAGACAACATCCCTGTGGGATGCAACTCGAATTTCGGGAACGTGAACCTGGTACGCCCTCTCTCCGACGCGTTTACAGCGGCTGGGCAGCCGGTGCTCAACAGCGTGCGCGATGATACTTCCATCAATCGCAACCGTTACGATGGAATCAACCTCAGCTTCCGCCAACGCATGAGCCGGCACTTTTCGCTGAATGCGAACTACACGCTGGCTTGGGCGGTCGGCTATGACTACGGTGGGTTTTCGGCCTTCCGCAATTACGCTCGGGATGGTTATCACCCGTTTGCGCCGTACGAATTCGGTCCGACCAGCAACGACGAGCGCCATCACATTACGATCAGCGGACTCGTCGATCTGCCCAAAGGGTTTCAGTTCGCGCCTATCCTGCAATATGGGTCGGCTCGTCCTTACACCCTGACCAATTCAACCAACACGATCAATGCTGGAGGCGGAACGACCAACGCTGTAGTCGTCCCCAAGAGCGATCCGACAAACTATTTTGCTTTCGCCGGAAACGATATTGGCGCGCAAAATTGCTATTACCTGACTGGGGATTGCACAATCGCGAAGTTCGACCCTCTCCGCGGACTTCCGGTCTTCGAACTTGATGCGAAGCTGGCCAAAAACATCAAGATCGGCGATCGCGTCAACATCCAGTTAGTAGCACAGGCATTCAATCTCACCAACCGGGCAAACTACGGAAACAACTTTGGCAACAATATTTCCAGTCCGGATAATTTTGGCAAACCGATTGGATTCTTCGCTCCCACGGCCACCTTCATTCCACGCTCGATCTGGAGTGAGTTTGGCGTCCACTTCACGTTCTAACTCTTAACCCTTCCCCCAAGGGCTGACGTTCGCGTCAGCCCTGATTTTTTTAGGGGAATTCCAAACTGACGCCTCAGATGCGGACCGACCCTCACTCATAGTCTCCCCGATATTCTTCGCCCGCATTGCTGCAAAGGCCGCCCACCAGCTTGATCTTTTGGGCAACGATCGTGTTGTAGCCGACGCCGGTTGTCGACCCTTCATTAAACGGTGGTGCAGCGACCTTTGCGGGATCGCTTTCGCCCACCATTCCAACGACTCTGACTGTATGACCAATCTTGCCCTTCAGAACGGAAGTATCGCCGCCGACGATTCGAAATTGCTTCAGTCCCGGTGCGCCGCCAGTGATCACGTAGGTATCGGCAGTTCTCGATAAACATCCGACTACTGTGCGTTGCTCGAGAGGCGCCAATTTATTGAGCTCACTTACGGTACCGCCCATTTTTTCTTGAGCATTGCATAGCATCGTCATTACAAGGGCAGCAGACAGAATTGTAGCCACAGATTTCATACATCCTCCAAGACGTTACAGTTGTTAGATCGGATGATGTCCGAGCAGGAATCGCGTGGGATTCCGAAGTTCGCTAATCGTTTGAACCATCGGATAATCAGATCGCGTGGAATGGACCCAGCGGAAAGAAGGTCGAGCAGCACGCTGGCTAGTAAAATTTCATTTTATTCTCAGAAAACTCAGACTCTCTTCGACTGCTGCAAGGCGGCATCAATTTCGGGCCCAATCACATCTGCGGCGCGTCCTCCGATGTACTCCCCCAGCGCCCGGTAGCTTTCAAACTGGATTTCATCGAACCACTGATCGGCGGTGCTCTGGTGCGGGAATGTTGCGTGCTGGTCGTAATATCGCCAGACATCGTCCGGGAGCTTTCTTTCGTCAGGCCTGGATGCCGGATCGGCCGGGGCGTCTCGCAGAGGCATGCTCGCTTTGATCAGGATCAGAACACCGGTGTCGTTACAGTTCGTCGGATCGTAGAAGATCGTGCCAGCCACGAAGTTATGACCGCTCTGGCGTCCACCGTCGCCCGGCCGGATCGGGCTGGTATCGATTTCGATGCGGGCTCCGAAATCCGTGCGCGCCTTTTCGATCAGGCTCAGCAAATCTCCAAACCCGTATTGCAAGTCACAGTCGACATCGCTGGCAACGATCAACCGGCAGCGCCTCCGGATCAGTTCATACACCGCTAGATTTTCGAAGTGCCCGCCGTCGGAAAGATAGACATAACCTCTCTGCTGGTCGCTCTGTGCGATGACCTCCGAGAGCAAATACCCCAATCCCAGCGCAGGACCGGTGCTGCGCCACTTTTCCCGGTTGCGCGAGTTCCCCATCCACCAGCCGAGCCTCACGTCGAATAAGGTCATATAGAAGGCGGTTGCGGACGACGTGTGATACCCCATATTGGGGCTGGCAGCGGCGCCAGAAATCGCCATCGCCGTTCCCAGGGAAATTCCAGCATTGTTGCCGAACTTGCCTACGCCCTTGCCGCTTCGTCCGAGTTCAGTTTTGGCGTAGCTGGGCAGATAGCCGTCGTCGCAAATGAATTGCAATGGCCCATCTCCTGAAGAACCCAATTCGTATCCACAGTACAGGGGAGTAAACACAAACGACTTCGCCCGCCGCGTGGCGTACCCGAGTTCTTCCCCGCCCGTAATGTTCAAAGCAGCATTCAAAATCGGATAAGGACCGGGATAGTCGTCCGCGAAATCGCAGAGCGCGATATCGTCGGCGGCATCGAAGCCTGTAAAGGGCTCCGGCTTCCTCTCGGCATTCGAAGCGCCGAGATAGCAGCGGACCAAACGGTTCCGATAGAAGTGATGCAGCGAGAATTCGTTCACGTCGACGCGCCACGAAAGCGCAAGGCCTGCCAAGAAGAAGATTGCGCCTACCGCCGCGAGCCAGTGTGGCGATCCGTTCTCCACTACCAGCCAGTAGTCACCCGACAGAATGGACCAATCGAACTTGTTGAAGGTCCACATCTCCCTCGTCAGCTCGTTGTTAAAGACGAGACCCGTTGCTACTTGCACCGCCGTTCCGAGGCCCACGACTAAACCGGCAATGAACACATAGGGAGCCGCTTTCGCCACAGCGTTCAGAATTTGCGGCGACTTGAGAGCATTGGCGATGGCGGACGATTTCTTATCCGACCCCTCGCACGCCGCACCGGCGACAGCCTTCGCAGTGTTCGGATCGACCGCCTCCGTCCCGCTGATGCGCCCGCTGCTCGCCGCCTTCAACCCCACATAGTTGTGCAGAACCCACAGGAGCGCCGCACTGACCGACTTCCAGCCTTTCAACTCATAAAAGGTCCATCTCAATCCCAAAGGACCAAATGCGCACATACCGGCCAAACAAATCCAGCCAAGAGTGATCAAGCTCAAATAGCCGCCGAGCCGCGCCCACCATTCGCGCACCAGGTCCATTGAGCCTCGACCAACCAAGCCGACGTGCAGCGTCCCGGCCACCAGCATGATCAGCATGACGATGCCGCTACCGAAAACGATGACGATCCAGTTCGTGCTCTCCCAATCTCCGAGATTTCTCAGCAGCAGGATGTAGGCTCGGAGCATGCAGCCGCCCGCAGCTCCGGCGATTGGTGAAAAAATCACAAGACCAATCTTCGAAACCATCGCTTTCTCCGGCTTTCCGTGGCGCGCGCGCCATTGGTTCCTGCACCACGCCATTAAAGCGACGATGCCCCAAACTACGAAATAAAATTCCGCCCCCTTCAGGGCCCACCAACTGATTCCTATATCCCCGAAATCGGTCCTCTGCCACAGGGCACAGTTCAATAGGACGCAGGCCACTACAAACGGCAGCATCACCGTTGTCGTAACTTTACTTCGCTGAAACCAGGATTTTTCACGCAGGGCCTGCGATGGAGCTTCCTGCACAACATTGATTGCCATCGATAAGGAAGCGATGAAGAGCGCCACAACACCGCCGTACACAAAACCTGTGCCATCGTTGTCGGCCATCACCAGCGGCAGAAGCACGCTCTGGCACAGCGTAAAAATGCTGATGTAGATCATCGCCAGGATGGCTTGATTCAAGACTACGTTGCGGATCCATGTCCCCATCATGGCCCACGTATCGCCGGAAATGACTCCCCGGTGCGGAGTCAGGTAATTGCTGTATAGCCGAAGCCAGTGGAGGACGGTGGGCTCGCTGCGCTTGTCAGTTTCGTATTTGTGCGGGCTCAGAGCCTTTTCGACCCCAGCGAACGTGCAGTGCAGCTCCCTGGTGAGCCTCTGAGTCAGTGCCGCCAGCCACGACCCGACGTAGCCGCCGCCTGAAACCGTCGAGAGATAGTCAAACTTGTGAAGGAGACCTTTCTTGGCGAGCGCCTGCACAACCCCGAGATTGAACGTAGCGCTTCGGATGCCTCCGCCTGAAAACGCCAAACCGATCAGATTGTCGGGGTGCGCTGGATCTTCTACTCCGCGGTTCTGCCGCGAGAGGTTGACGCGGTCAAGTTCGCGGGGTAGAACTTCGCTGAAGGTCGTCGGATTGTCGTTGACAGAGAATTCGTCGCCCGAAACTGCAGAATTCTTCTTCCTGGTTCCTGCCACGTCGGCCTCGCCTAGCTCAAGGGATCAATCTGGGATGGATCACGTTATCAGAGCTGACTGCGATGTCCAAGAACACACACATACATTCCTGAAACCCGAACAGCAGGGCGGAAGGGAGAAGAATGATGGAGCCGACGGAAGCCGCGAAAGCTTCGCCACCGTTTGAAATAGTGCGTTCCTCAGTTCTTAGAGTTTTGTCGCGGCGCAAACCAGCTAGTTTCCGTCGAGATGAATATCTCCGACCCCCACGTGCGCGCGCAATTCGTATTTCCCGTCGCCGTGATACTTCAAAGTCTTCCCCAGCCAGCCGCTAGTTTCGCCGTAGTCGCCGTGAACGTCTCCGATGCCGGTGCTCGCATGCACCAGCCGGTACCCAGCTTGCTGGTTCGCAACGCGGAGGTCTCCGACTCCAAGGCTAAGGTCTTTGTCACCGTCGATATTCTCGACCGTAACATCCCCAACTTTGTCGTGCACATCGATGTTAGTGTTCTGCGGTACTTCAAGTTCGACGTCAAATTCGGTGCTGTCGCCGGATGGGGCATGAAATTCGATCGTGGCGCTAGTCCCTCGCACTTCGAAATCGACAGTCGCCTCTTTCACGTTCTTCTCCCCCCTCGATCTCACCGTGTATTGCATCCGGATCACGCTCGAGTCGCCACGCTTGATGTGCATGTCTCCTACGCTTAACCGCACGTGCAGAGATCCGCCAGCCGCAAATTCTTTGGAATCGTTGTGAGTCTCCTCGTACTTCCAGTCCTTGGCAGCGCAGAACGGAACCAGAACGAGACACAACAATGCGACTTTATGCAGTTGGGTTGATTGGAGAAGAGACCTTCCGGGCATGGAACACCTCTTGCGCAGGAGCGCCTGATCAAGATACGGAGGAGCGGTCGTGCCAGTTCCAGGCAAATTCGGAAGCTCTAGGAAGTTCGCCCGGCAGGAGCACGACGCCACGTAAGTGCCGGAACCACGGTCAGCTCCGAAAGTCGGCAACGCCATCCCACACCAATTGGACGGCGATGGCGAGAATCAGAAAGCCGAAGATCTTGTTAATCGCGCCAACGGCGCTCGGCCCCAGCCTGCGAACCAGTGGCCCGCCCAACCAGAAGAACAGGGCTACGCTGAGTGCGATGCCCGCGACGCCGATGACCATCCCGATATAGCCGGCGGCATTCTCGACGTTGGCCGCGAGCGCCATGACTACCCCGATCGCGCCAGGCCCCGACATCAGTGGCATCGCGAGCGGCGTCAGGGAGATATCTTCCTTGCTCTCAGCCTCGCTGCTCTCCGCGGGTGTGATGCGCGCTGTGGATGTGACCATGCCCCAGGCCGTATTCGCCACGATCAGCCCGCCCGCAATCTTCAGCACTGGAAGCGAGATGCCGAAGAAATGAAGCACGAAGCGTCCGAAGAACAGGAAGGTTACCAGGATAACGAAGACCCACAACCCGGTCTTGAAGGCGGTGCGAGAACGGTCGCGCGCAGTCCAGTCCGAAGTCATCGTAAAGAAAATGGGGACACCGCCGAACGGATCGACAATTGGAAATAGCGCCAGGAAGGTGGCTGCCGCGGAAGAGGGTAGGGTGCGCAGGAATTCGCCGAGAGCGTGAGTAGAAGAAGACATAGCTTAGCGATACTCTTCAAGCGTCTTTGCCGCGCGGTCAAGCGCCGTGGCGAGCGCAGCCAGCTGTTGGCGAGCGCGGTCGCTGTCGCCCTTGTCGAGAGCTTCGTTCACTCCCGGAATCACGACTGCCGCGTAGCCTGTGTATTCTCCGGGCGCGTAAATCACATGACGAAAAAATGGCCGATGCGGCAATCCTTGCGGCACCAACATAGCCCGTTCCGCGTCGATCAGAGCCTGATTCAAGCGGGAAGCATCGTGCGGCGGATTCTTCTGTTTTGCCAGAATCTTCGCCCCTGCCGACTGAAACCTGTGTGCAGCTGCATCGACTGCCACAAAATCGAGCCCCCCCTTCCCAAACTTATCTTCCGATCGCTTCCGCGCCGCTTCCAGGTACGCGGTAACCTCTTTCCCATATTCCTCGTAGTCATAGGGAAGCACATCGGCATCCGCCATTCGGACGGCTTCGAGTCCCAAAATACGAGCCATTTCCTGTACATACACGAAGTCCGGATCAGCAAATTTCTTGAACCATGCGAGATTGTCGAACACCGAATGATAGACGCCGTAAGCCCCACTGGAACTCACGTCACTCGAAGGCACTCCCGCGTGTTGAAGGAATGCCGTGTAGTCGGAACCGCTGCCCAGGTCGCCAACTGCGACGTCGCTTTTGACCTGTGCGACGGGAGTGCGACGACTGTCTCCGATTGCTTCTGTCGGAGATTGCGTTGCCTGAGCATCTGGTTGCGTGGATTTCTGCCATGCCTCATATACCGTCCCACCTTTCGGGCTGGGCACGATCTTGGTCACATCCCGCAGAAACTGCTTTAGGCTCGGAACGGCGGATGCACCGAACTTCGTTCCGGAGACAGCCACGTCGACATTGAAATACGCGGCCGCGTTCCGCAATTCCGCCTCGTGTTGCTCGACCCATTCGGTCGAACCCATGAGACCTTCTTCTTCGCCGTCCCAACTGCAGAAAACCAGCGTGCGCTTTGGTTTCCATCCCGACCTCAGCAACTCGCCAACACCGTGGACGCTCTCGAGCATCGCGGCCGTCCCGCTGTTCGGATCGACTGCACCGTACACCCATGCGTCGCGGTGGTTCCCTGCAACCACCCACTGATCCGTAAGTTCACTTCCGTTCACGCGTCCAATGACATCCCACAAAGATCGATACTGATAATCCTGCTTGAGATGCACCTTCAACCGCGACGGCCCTGGACCGGTGTGGTACGTAAATGGCAGCGATCCTTGCCATTCACGCGGCGAGTCCGGACCACCCAGGTGCTGAAGAATTGGCCAGGCATCGTGATATGAAATCGGGGTGACAGGAATCTTCGCCATCTGCGCGGATTTCTCTGGAGACACCCGCTGCGCTTCAGGCAACGACGGCAACGAAGCCACTCCCGGCGTTGTCGGATCGCCGGGGAACTCGAACATAAATCCCACCGAACCGCGCTGAACACCGGTATCAGGACGCCACGGGCCGTCCGGATACTTGTCACCACGCCTCCAGCCATCGTCCGCTGGGTCGGAGTAGATAATCATTCCGGCCGCACCGCGCTCCTCCGCGATGAACACCTTCACTCCACGAAAATTTTGACCATATCTGACGAGGACGATCTTTCCGCGAACATCGACTTTCAACTTTTCCAGTCTGTCGAAATCTTCCGGAGTGCCGTAGTTTGCGTATACAACATCGGCTTCAACATCGCCAGACGGCGACATTCCATTGAACGGCATCACAACGCGCGGATCGTCCTGATATGCATCGCCCTCGACACGTTCTCGCGTCGGCCCATGCATCTCGACGCCAGCCGGGGCGGTCAAATCAACATTGATCTCGAGCGGGTAGTTCATCCAAACCTTGTACTCGACGATCTCCGTAGCCAGGCCAGCATCCCGGAACTTTTGTGCGACGTAATCGGCCGTCGCTTTGTCCTCGATCGTGCCAGCCATGTGCGGATCTTTCGTCAGTATCCGGAGGTGTTCTTCGGCAAGTTTAGGATCGGGAACGGCAAGGAATTTAGCCTCGACGCCCGATTCAGCAGTAGCATCGCGAAAGCCCAACATCGGCGCGGCAGACGGAGCCATCGCATTGCCGCCGGCAGTCGGCGACGAACCGGGAAAAAGAACAGCCGCCAGGAGGATTGCAGTCGACAGAAGTCTCATGAGGATCCTGAACGAAGCTAGTAAGTTAGCACAGGGTCGCGAGATTCGGCCTCAGAGGCTAACGGAACTTGGGCTGGAACTGGAGAAAAACTGGGGGCGATCCTCGGCTATTTTCTTACCTGACCGGTACCGACAATCTCGTACTTCGATGACGTCAATTCCTTCAAGGCAAACGGGCCACGGCAGTGGAGTTTCTGCGTGCTGATGCCCATCTCGGCGCCAAAACCAAATTCGGCTCCATCCGTGAAACGTGTGGAAGCATTCCAGTAGACCGCAGCCGAATCCACGCCGCGCAGGAATTTCCGGGCGTTCCCTTCATCACTGGTGATGATTGAGTCGGAGTGCTTGGTGGAAAACTTGTTGATGTGCGCGATGGCGCCATCGACGTCCGCAACAACTGCTATTGCCATGCACAAACGCAGGTATTCCTCGTACCACTCCTGCTCCGTGGGCTGACCTACGGGCAATTCCTTGGCAAGCGAGCGGGCACGGCTATCTCCGCGAACCTCGACGCCCGCTTCGATCAGTTTCTTCACGACGCGAGGCACATATTCCGCCGCGATATGTTCGTGGACCAATAATTTTTCAGCTGCATTGCAGACCGAAGGACGCTGCGTCTTGGCGTTAATGACGATGGCATCGGCCATTTCGAAGTCTGCCGAGGCGTCGACGAAGATGTGGCAGTTCCCTGCTCCAGTCTCGATCACGGGCACCGTAGAATTTTCCGTGACGAACGAAATCAGGCCTGCGCCGCCGCGAGGAACGATCACGTCAACCAACCCGCGCGCCTTGATCAGGTCATGCACTGATTGGCGCGAGCTCGAATCCAGCAATTCGATTGCGCCCTCGGGAACACCGGGAACCGCAGACATGATCTCCACGAGGCACTGATTGCTGCGGACTGCCTCTTTGCCTCCGCGCAGGACGATGGCATTGCCCGTTTTCAGCGCGAGGACCGCAGTGTCGACCGTGACGTTGGGCCGCGATTCGTAAATGATTCCCACCACGCCGAGCGGCACTCTCAGCTTTCGGATATGCAGACCGTTGGACTTCGTCCACTCGGCCAGAGTTTCGCCGATCGGGTCGGGCAACGCCGCGACCTCTCGCACTCCCTGAGCCATCTCTTTGACCCGCGACGCAGTCAGAAGCAGCCGTTCGCGCATTGCGCCTTCGAGGCCGGAACTCTCGATGTCTTCCCGGTTAGCGCCCAGGATGTTCGCCTCGCCCGCTTCAATGGCACTCGCGATAGCGAGCAACAAACTATTCTTCTCTTCGGTCGAGAGCAGCGCGAGTTTCCCGGACGCAGCGCGAGCGCGCAGCAACTTTTCCTGTGTGGGTGCGGTTGTCGCCAACGTCGCGGTCATCGGGTAGCCTTCGTTGGGGGAAAATAAGTGCCTATCTTGCGCGCCATCCCCATGGTAATCGCTTGCGGATGTCGTCCGTTCACGATCGCCACGTGGACCCCGCCTTCACTCGCGAGTTTTGCCGCCCTCAGCTTGGAAATCATTCCGCCCCGCCCTTGCGCGCTCTTGCCGTTACACTGCGCTTCAAGTGTCGGGGTGAGTTTCCGGATTACACGCTGGAGTTTGGGTTTCTTGCGCCCGTTTGGCACCAGAAATCCGTCGACGTTCGTCAAAAGAAGCAGCCAATCGGCTTTGACCGCGGTCGCGAGCAACGAACTCAGCTCATCGTTGTCGCCAAATGCGCCTTCCAGTTCGCGAACTGACACGCTGTCGTTCTCATTCACGATCGGAACGGTACCCAACGCGAGCAATTCTGCCAATGCATTCTGCAGGTTACGGTAGCGCACGGGCGAGGTGAAGTCATCGCTCGAAAGCAACAGCTGCGCGACAACTTTCTTTCCAAAAAAAAGGCGCTCGTATGTGTGCATTAGCTTGCTCTGTCCGACCGCAGCGCAGGCCTGCATGCGTGGGACGTCGCTCGGGCGGCTGTCGAGGGCTAGTCCGGACATCCCGGCCGCAATCGCGCCGGAAGTCACGATCAGGTATTCGTTTTTCGACAGATCAAATTGATCGACCATGCCGCGCAGCAGGTTGATATCGACCTGCCCTCCGGGGGCAATAAGACTAGTACCGACTTTGATGACGACGCGCATAATTGTGATGGTTCGCGGGGCGAATTCACCGTTCATTCGCTGTGTCGATGGCAGGATCGGCACCCCGGCGGGGAGGGACAATATATCTATCCTGCCGTTAGAATGAGATTCTGGCAAGTTCAAAAACGATTCCAGGTTACTTCTGATGCCGGCTTCCAACGCTACAAGTCGCTTCTCTGATCGTGTTGAAAACTATGTACGTTACAGGCCTGAATATCCGGCGGAAGCATTTGCCGCCCTGAAACAGGAGTGCGGCCTCGTGCAGACTTCGGCGATCGCGGACATCGCCTCCGGTACTGGAATCTGGACTAAGACTCTTCTGGAAAATGGCAATCCAGTTTTTGCGGTCGAACCCAACGACGATATGCGGGCCGCAGCCGAACGTTTGCTCGCCAGCTTCCCTAAGTTTCGCAGCGTTGCCGGCACTGCAGAAGCTACCACTCTCTCCGGTAGCAGCGTCGACGTCGTGACCGCCGCGCAGGCTGGACACTGGTTCGACCGCATTAAGGCGCGAAAAGAATTTGGCAGGATCTTGAGGCCTTCAGGTTGGCTGGTGCTTCTCTGGAACGAACGCCTGACCGACTCCACGCCCTTCCTCCGGGAATACGAAGAACTGCTTCAGAGATATGGGACCGACTATGCTGACGTGCGGCATGAGAGAACGACCGAGTCCGTAAACGAGTTCTTCGATCCAATGCCGTTTCAGGAGCGAACATTCCCGATGCGGCAGGAGTTTGACTACGCTGGCCTCGAAGGCAGGCTCTTGTCTTCCTCCTACGCTCCCGGACCCGGCCATCCGAAGCATGAACCGATGCTGGGCGAACTGCGCCGGATTTTTGATGCCAATGCAGCGGAGGGACGCGTCAGCTTCGACTACATCACCCGCGTTTACTTCGGGCACCTTACTCAAAAGTAGGCATTACCCAACCTCTTAACCACCGAGGACACCGGCGTTCACCGCGGCAATATCACACCAACTTCCTCTGATACGATTTCCCGTTACATTCTGAGGTGTCTTCGTGTCCGACGAAAAATCATTTCATATGACGCCCGAGGAGTTCCGGCGCTACGGGCATGCTGTCGTCGACTGGATCGCCGACTATCAATCTCGCGTTGAATCTTTCCCAGTACTGTCGCAGGTCAAGCCCGGCCAAATTCGCGCTTCTTTGCCAGCAAATCCGCCGGCGCAAGGTGAAGATTTCGATACGATCCTGGGAGACGTCGAGAGCTTGATTCTGCCTGGAGTAACGCACTGGCAGTCGCCGAATTTCTTCGCTTACTTCCCATGCAACGGATCGGGGCCTGGAATTCTGGGCGACCTTGTCTCTTCCGGCCTCGGCGTGCAAGGCATGTTGTGGTCAACGAGTCCGGCCTGCACTGAACTTGAAACCCATGTCATGGATTGGCTCGTCGGCATGCTCGGCCTTCCAGAAAAATTTCTGTCTTCAGGTACGGGCGGGGGAGTCATTCAAGACACGGCATCGAGCGCAGCTTTGTGCGCTTTGCTGGCGGGTCGTGAGCGCGCAACCGGGTACGTCAGCAACAAAAGGGGATGCAACGGAAAATTGATCGCCTATGCTTCGACCCAAACACATTCTTCGCTCGAAAAAGCGGCGATGATCGCCGGGATCGGCGTCGAAAACATCAGGTTAATCGAGGTAGACGAAAAATTCGCGATGAACCCCGACGCGCTTGCGCGCCAGATTGAACTCGACCGCAGCGCCGGGCTGACGCCGTTTTTTGTCTGCGCAACAATTGGGACGACATCCTCGAATGCAATGGATCCGCTAGCGCCAATCGGCGAAGTGTGCAGGAAGAACGATCTCTGGTATCACGTTGACGCCGCCATGTCTGGCACGGCGATGCTGTGTCCTGAGTTTCGCCATCTGCAGGCTGGAGTAGAACTGGCTGACAGCTACAACTTCAATCCGCACAAGTGGATGTTTACGAGCTTCGACTGCAACTGCTTCTGGGTCGCAGATCGAAAAGCTCTGATCCAAACACTTAGCATTCTGCCGGAGTACTTGCGCAATCAGGCAACGGAATCCGGAGCCGTTATCGATTACCGGGACTGGCACATCCAGTTGGGCCGAAGGTTTCGGTCCCTGAAATTGTGGTTCGTGATTCGCCACTACGGGATTGAGGGTTTGCAGCACCACATACGGGAGCACGTGCGGCTCGCTCAACAATTTGCGGACTGGGTACGAAACGATGACCGCTTCGAGATAGCGGCACCTGTTCCGCTCAACTTGGTTTGCTTCCGGCACAAGGCTGGGGACGACGTGAATCAATCCATCATGGATCGACTGAACCGCAGCGGCGATCTGTTTCTCACCCACACTAAGCTTGACGGGAAACTGACGCTGCGCCTCTCCGTTGGTCAGACACACACCGCTGCGCGACATGTCGAACGGGCATGGAAACGGATACAAGAAGAAAGCAAGATCGGTAGTTAGAAGTGAAAGGAAGGCCCGCCATGGGCTGGCGTTTCGCGGTCTTCGTCGGTTGGCTCGCATTTCCGCTCTTCCTGTACGCCGCAATCCTTTCCGGAACCGTGAAAGATCCATCGGGAGCCGTGGTTCCCGACGCGCGGATCGAGATCAGTGGAGCAGGCCTTCCACAGCCCCTCGCACTCACATCGGACGAACTGGGCAGATTCTCGACCCCCGATCTCAAAGCGGGAAAATATCTGGTGCGTGTCACTCGCGACGGATTCCAAACTCTGGAAAAAACGGTTAATTTGCAGTACACACTCGAACTCCAACTCACCCTCGCGATCGCAACCGCGCAAACGAATATCACGGTGCCGGGACAGGCGTTGGCGAACTCAGATCCTGTCTACCAGAAGTTGCGCCACGTGGGATTTGGCGAAACATTTCGCTTCGACAACTTCACACTGAACTACGATGCAGGAAAGTTTGAGTTTCAGAAGGGGACCCTGACCTGGTTGACCCCGGTCGAAGGAATGGTCACGGGCGCCATTTTCGTGGGCGAAGGACATTTCCATCTTAAGGCCGCCACCGATCTCGATGCTCATGAGATCAGCCGGCGAACCGGCAGCGACGAGGTTGACGAAGATTTCACGGACGTGGTCTTTCGCTTCACTGGAGACGAGCGGACGAGGCTGCTCCCTGGTCTCAGAGGTCACGCCGATCCGTCGGCGGAAGCCGCGACTGTGTTTGAACGCTGGCAGGACCGTATGCGGCATCGTCGGGAGTATCCTCTCGGGTTCACGGAGTCCGTTTTGCACGGCGAAACCATGGACAACGTGGACGCTGACATCCTGGCCGCTGTCTACAACCACGACCATCCACCTTTTTTCAACGCGTACATTCGAGGCAGGAAACGCAAGGATCTCCGCTATTTTGTGCGAACGCGAGTGGGCGCGATGCCTCAGCTCGATTCACCCGAAGAGGTTGCGCTGATCAATTACGATCCGGAAAGTCTCAGCGACGGCGTCTGGTATCTCGCGCATCTGAAATCGGAATATGCGAACCACACCGCAAGCTCTCAGGAAGACCGGCAGCTGTTCGCAACTCTCGGATACAAAATCGAAACCGTCATTGCCAGGAATCAGCACCTCTTCAGCAGTGCCACGATTCGCTTTCAGCCGCTCATCGCCGGTGAACGCGTCATGAAGTTTGGCTTGCTGCCGAATCTCCGGGTGACACGCGTCGTCGACGACCAGGGACAGAGCCTTCACTTCGTTCAGGAAAGCCGTAAGGAGGACGGCTCGTTCTATGTCGTGCTCTCGAAAGCGCCCGAGGCCGGGAAAGAATCTGCCGTCACCGTGGAATACGCGGGCGATAAGGTGCTTGAGCAAGCTGGGGAGGGCAGTTTCTACGTTCGTGCACGAGAATCCTGGTATCCAAACTTGAACGGGTTCGGCGAGCATTCTCTCTACGATCTGACGTTCAAAGTGCCGCGCCGTTACAAGGTCGTGAGTGTCGGAAAGTTGCAGGGCGAATCGATCGAAGGGGATCTTGCCGTAAGCCACTGGGTGACGCCAATTCCCGTTGCCGTAGCAGGATTCAATTACGGCGACTATACCAAGATCGAACTGGCGGACGATCTAACCCACTACAAGATTTCCGGATACTACCTCAGCGAACTTCCCGATAACCTGCGCGGATATTCAGCTCTGCAGACGATGGCGCCCGGAGCCATGACGAAATATGCGCTCGAGCAAACGCGCGCTCAATTGCAGATATGCACTCACTTTTTCGGCAAGAGCCCCTACGAAGACATTTATGTAACGGAGCAACCAGACTTCAACTTCGGGCAGTCATGGCCGGACCTCGTGTACCTGCCGATTTCGGCGTACACCGACTCGACCCAGCGATGGATGACATTCGGCCAGATCAACAGTAAGTTCTCCGGGTTCGTTCAGGAGGTGACCCCACACGAAGTCGCTCATCAATGGTGGGGCCACACCGTCGGCTGGGCTTCATATCACGATCAGTGGCTATCGGAGGGATTCGCGGAATTTTCGGCGGCCTTGTTTCTGCAGAACGGGATGGCCGGTAATTGGCGGAAGGACTACATCGAGTTTTGGGATCGCTTACGTCAACGCGTCCTCGACAAGAACAGTTTCGGTATTGCTCCGAACGATGCCGGCCCATTGTGGATGGGAACACGATTGATCTCTCCGAGGACGGAAAATGCCTATCAAAATGTGACCTATCCGAAGGGCGCATATGTGCTGGAAATGTTGCGCTCCGTCATGTACAGCCTGGACGATCAGGACAAAGAATTTATCGCGATGATGCACGATTTTGTCGACGCGCACCGCGATCGGTCGGCAAGCACCGAATCGTTCAAGGCGATTGCCGAAAAGCACATGACCAAGCTGATGGACGTTCGCGGAGATCATCGGCTCAATTGGTTCTTCGATGAGTGGGTGTACGGTACGCAAGTTCCACGGTATCGCTTCGAATATCAAACGACCCCGGTCGAGGGGGGGAAAATCAAGTTGCACATGACCCTCACGCAGAGTGAGGTGGATGATCACTTCATCATGCTGGTGCCCGTCTTTGCGGATTTCGGCAAAGGCTGGATGCGAATCGGACAAATTGGAATCAACGGCAGCACGACCCGTTCAGTCGACGCAGTGCTCCCAAGCATGCCGAAAAAAATCGGCATGAACGTATTCAAAGAGATTTTGGAACGCTGAGGCCTTTCCGCATCAGTCAGCGGACATCGGTGCAGGACGCGGCACAGCCGGGAGGGTCTTTGAAGCGCTTTGCGACTGGGCCGATGCGTCCAACCAGCGTCGAACCTCCGGCAGCGCGGCGCGCATGGCCACCTCTCCCACTCGCATCAACTCATCGGCACGTTTGAAGTCATCGTAGGCGAATCCGGCGACGTCGGGTTCGATCACAAGATCTGCAGCGCCTCTCCAAACTCCGGCCATGGCATCCTGCGCGATGGCGAAGGACTGTCCGATCACGTCGAACAGGTGGCGAGGTGCGCCTCCGTTGGACCATGTGCCTTTCAGATGCACGGCGAGCACGCGCTCCGCTCCCATATCGCGAAGCGGTCGGGTCGGAACGGGGTGCGACAACATGCCATCAACCAGATATTGGCCGCGAATTTCCACCGGCAGAAACATTCCTGGATAAGCACAACTCGCGCGAACGGGATCGACGATTGATCCTGAGTGAAAAACCACACCGTCGCCGCTGTTGAAATCGGTCGCGGTAACTCCGAGTGGAATCTTGAGTTCTTCAAAGGTCTTCACCTTCAGAACCCGATTGAGGAAAGAAACCATGCGATCGTTGGAGGCGAAGCCGTAACGTGAAACGGTCCAGCGGGCGAACGTGGTGAAGCGGCAAGTTCTCGCGACACCTTCGAGTTCCTCGATCGGCATTCCACTGCAGTAAACGGCACCGATCAGGGCTCCGACGCTGGTTCCTGTAACGATGCTGACAGGAATACCCTCTTCTTCGAGGACCTTCAGAACTCCAATGTGAGCAATACCTCGGGCGAAACCTCCTCCGAGTGCTACGCCGATGGCTGGGGCTGATGACGTCCCCTCGAACGCGGTCTTACGGGAAAGTTCCCGGCCAAAGGCCTGCACCGATCGAATGATCTTCCCCAGTCGTTTCACGGCGAACCCCACTTCTTTGGCCCGCGAACGGCCCACAGCTCAACCATTACTTACACGTTAAGATGCCATAATTCCGCCGGAGTTTGTAAGGGCACAACCGGGCCAGTTTGCAAAACTTTGCAGAGGCACCTTCGGTCAAGGTAACCATTACGGTCGAGCTATGCCAGGAAGGTGACGTGATTCCTGTATTCCTGCTAAGTTGCGGACAGTATGGTGCGTGAGATCTCGGCTGGCGGCGTCGTAGTCCGGAAGCAGGAAGATGCCTGGTGGATGGCGGTGATCGAACTGCCGACTGGGCCCGCGAAGCCGCCTGAGCCCAAAAAACGCGCTGTCCGGGCAAAGGACAAAGCTGTCGTCTGCCTGCCGAAGGGCCTGGTAGATGCGGGCGAAAAGGCCCTTGATGCGGCTTTACGGGAAGTTCGGGAAGAGACGGGCATCACCGCAACGCTGGTCTCCAAACTTGCCGACATTAAGTATGTTTACGTTCGATCGTGGGGCGATGGTGAGCGGGTCTTCAAAATCGTAAGCTTCTACCTGCTGAAGCACGAATCCGGAGAGATCGACAACATTTCTGAAGAGATGCGCGTAGAAGTTGCGCGTGCGAAATGGGTGCGTCTCGACGAGGCGCCTAAGCTATTGGCATACCGCGGCGAAAAGCAAATGGCAAAACAGGCGCTGGAATTTCTCGCGAGTCATCCCGACATTTGATTGGGCTGGCTTTGATAGGGCTAGATAAATCAACTACGCGCGATTACGATTGGCAGTTCATAAGCCCGGCTGCGAGCGGCCAGAACCAGCGCTCGACCGTCACGATCACGGTTGTTCATTCAAAGCTTAGTTGTCGAAAAGAAGTGTTATCGAGGCCTCATCATGAAGCGCATCAGTAAGGTCGCCATACTTGGCGCCGGAACCATGGGTGCCCGCATCGCGGCCCACTTTGCAAATGCTGGTGTGCCTAGCTATCTGCTGGATATCGTTCCGCCTGACGCCGAATCCTCTGTCCGCAACAAGATTGCCTCGGCGGGGCTGGATGCGGCGAAGAAGTCCAAGCCGGCGGCATTCATGGATGCGTCTCTGGCGCGGTTCGTCACCGTCGGGAATTTCGAAGATGATCTGAAAAAGCTGGCCGAGGTCGACTGGATCATCGAGGCGGTGGTCGAAAATCTCGAGATCAAGCGGGCGCTTCTGAAGAAGGTGGAGGCGATCCGGAAACCCGGCACGATCGTCACCACCAACACCAGCGGTTTGCCGGTAGGGAAAATCGCTGAAGGATTCTCGGACGATTTCCGGCGAGCGTGGTTTGGAACTCACTTCTTCAATCCCCCACGCTACATGAGGCTTCTGGAACTCATTCCCACTTCTGACGCGGACCCATCCGCGATGGATGCGATTGCGCACTTTTGCGACGTCCGCCTGGGCAAAGGCGTTGTGATGGCGAAAGATACGCCAAACTTCATCGGCAATCGCATAGGAACTTTTTCCGTACTGAACGTCATGCGGCTGATGCAAGAGATGGGCTTGAGTATCGAAGATGTCGACGCGCTTACGGGACAAGCCGTGGGATGGCCGAAGTCCGCGACCTTCCGAACCATCGATCTGGTCGGGCTCGACATCCTGGGCCACGTCGTGGGGAACATGACGGCTAACGTTCAAGACGAACGAAGTGACCTGCGACTGCCTGAGTTCTTCGGACAGATGTTGCAGAAGAAGTGGCTCGGCGATAAGGCCAAAGGGGGATTCTACAAAAAATCCAAAGGCGTTGAAGGAAAAGAAGACGAGCGACTCGCGCTCGACTGGAAGACGCTCGAGTACCATCCGCGGCAGAAGCCTAAATTTCCGTCGGTCGAGATGGCGAAAAATGTAGAGGAGACCGGAGCGCGGGTGCGAATGCTGCTTGGCCTCGATGGAACTGCTCCGCAAAGAGGCGACAAGGCTGGCGCATTTCTCTGGTCTGCTCTCAGTGACCTCTGGACTTACTCGGCGAACCGCGTTCCTGAGATTTCAGATTCGATCGTAGAGATCGACCGCGCCATGCGATTGGGTTTCAACTGGGAACTGGGCCCATTCGAGCTTTGGGATGCCGCAGGTGTGGAGGCAACCGTCACTCGCATGAAGAAAGAGGGTAAGCCGGTCGCGGCCAATGTCGAAAAACTTCTCGCGTCAGGCCAGAAATCCTGGTACGCAGACGCTTCGACATCACCGGCTGGGCGCAGCTATTTCGATCTGAAGTCACAAAGCCAACAGCCCGTTCAAGTATCACCGGGGATTTGGTCGGTGACGGTCGCGAAGAAATCGAATGGCGTGGTGAAAAAGAATTCCGGGGCATCCCTGGTGGATCTCGGAGATGGGGTCGGGTGCCTCGAATTTCACAGCAAGATGAATTCGCTGGGTGGCGACATCATTAATCTGATCACGCAATCGCTGAAGCCGGGCGGCCCGGGCGACAATTTCGATGCCTTCGTAATCACGAACGATGCCGCGAACTTCTCGGTAGGCGCGAATCTGATGCTCTTGCTGATGAGCATTCAGGAAGAGGAATGGGACGAGGTGGATCTTGTGATCCGTCAATTCCAGGGAATGACGCAGGCCATCAAGTTCTCGCCAAAACCGGTTGTCTCTGCGCCGTTCGGACTGTGCCTCGGCGGGGGGACCGAAATCTCGCTGCATGCGGCCGCTCGGCAACCGCATGCCGAACTGTACACCGGCCTCGTGGAGGTTGGCGTTGGATTGCTTCCGGGAGGCGGCGGCTGCAAAGAAATGCTCCTGCGCGCCGTGGATGGTGCGGCTGCGGCGCGCGGCAAGTCGTCTCCCGAGGCCCTCGCGGGCTCGGTTGAAATGATGGAGGCAATGAAAAGAGCTTTCGAGACGATTGCTACCGCAAAAGTAGCAACATCGGCGCACGAAGCGCGCGGCCTCGGATTTCTATCGGAGTCCGATCGCATCACAATGAATCGGGAACGCGTTCTTTCCGATGCAAAGGCTCGGGCGCTCGAACTGGCGCGCGCGGGATATGAACCACCGGTTCGGCGAACAGAGATTCCCGCTCCCGGAGAAAGCCTGCTGGCAGCGCTCAAGATGGGTGTCCACCTGATGCGGCAAGGGGATTTCATCACAGACTACGAAGTAAAGCTGGGTGGAAAGATTGCCGAAGTCCTGTGTGGCGGCAACGTCACCCCAGGAACTCCGGTGAGCGAGCAATACGTTCTTGATCTGGAGCGCGAGGGCTTCAAGTCCCTATGCGGAGAACGTAAAACGCAGGAACGAATTCAGTACACGCTGAAGACGGGCAAGACGCTGCGAAATTAACGGATTCAAAAAGCGGACTGGATCGGGAGAATCCTGGATGGGAGAGATTGCGGCCGCGGACCGGTTTCCTCAGACACGACACTCCATTGTTGCCGCGGTTCAAAGCAGCAATCCGGCCGAAAAATCCCATGCCATTGAAGCGATTACCGCTGCGTATTGGAAGCCGATCTATAAACATCTCCGGCTGCGCTGGGAACTCAATTCCGCCGATGCCCAGGATCTGACTCAGGAATTCTTCGCCCGCTTGATCGAACGAGACTTCTTGTCCGGTTACGATGCCAGCAAGGGTCGGCTTCGAACCTTTCTCCGTACCTGTGCGGATCGCCTTTTCCAGAATCAGAAGCGGGACGCACATCGATTGAAGCGTGGCGGCGATAGTCCGCACGTCGAACTCGACTTTGAAACAGCCGAACGCGAATTGGTGCAGACATCGCTATCGAGCGCTGACAGTCTGGAACAATTCTTTGAACGAGAGTGGGTGCGAAGCCTGTTCGAATTGGCGCTGGAACGTCTGCGCCGCAAATACAGGAACGCGAACAAGACGCTCCATCTTGCATTGTTTGAGGCGCATGATCTGGGCGAGGACGATTCTCGCAGGCCCACCTACGTCGAGTCGGCCCAGAGATTCCATCTTTCGACTTCCGATGTGACCAATTATCTGGCCTCCGTGCGGCGGGATTTCCGACTGTGCGTGATCGATCAACTCCGCGATATGACGGCGTCGGAAGAAGAGTTCCAATCCGAAGCGCGCCAACTGCTGGGTGTGACACCGAAATGACGTATCTTCCCGATTCCGTGGTCAACCGGCTTCGCTCAAGTCTCGCATCCCCGGATCTGAGCGGAACCCGATATCACCCCGTGCAATTGCTGGGGCGAGGTGGGATGGCGGCAGTGTGGCTGGCAGAAGACGAAGTTCTGCATCGGCAGGTTGCATTGAAGATTCTGGATTGCGCGGAGCAGGAGGAAGATCTCGCAGGGAGGCTCCTGCGGGAAGCCGAAATATTGGCGAGCCTCGAGCATCCCGGAATTGTGCCGGTTCATGATGCCGGTACCCTCCCCGATGGCCGGGTGTTCTGCTGCATGAAATACGTGCAAGGAGAAACCCTCGAGCAACACGTCCGGCGTATCGAATCGATTCCAGAAGGTCTCCGCCTCATCGTACGCGTGGCCGAACCGCTGGCGTTTGCGCACTCACGAGGCGTGCTGCATCGCGATCTGAAGCCCGGCAACATCATGATTGGCCCTTTTGGAGAAGTTTTGGTGATGGACTGGGGTCTGGCAAAGCGCGTCCAGGAGGCCTCCGATTTCCCGCTCGTTGGGTATCGCGATGATTCTGGCGTGGCTCGATCGACGACAGGCGTCGTGGGAACGCCCGGCTTCATGGCACCCGAGCAGGAGCGTGGGGAGGCTGCAACTCCCCGCTCGGATATTTTTTCTCTCGGCTCCGTCATGGCCTTTACGTTAACAAATGGTGAACAGGTCTCCGGAAACAAGTTCCCTTTCTTGCCTCGCCCGCTGCGATCGATCTGCGAAAAAGCGATGGCGCAAGATCCTGCATCTCGATACGAATCGGTCGAATCATTCGCTGCGGATATCTCGAAATACCTCGAACAAGCACCGGTCAGCGCATACCGCGAAACAATCTGGGAGCGCGCCGGGCGCCTGATGAACCGGCATGCGACGGCTGTCGTCCTCGTCGCCGCGTACCTGTTCATGAGAGGCTTGCTAATTCTTTTCGCCAGGCGTTAAAGAAAGTCGCCAAACCGGGTAATAGATCTACGAGGAGCACAGCCGAAGGCAATTCAAACTCCTCTGGAGAAACTGTGAACAAAATATTGTTGGGGCTGATTTTAGGTGGAATTCTGGGGATCTTCGACGGTCTAACCGCATGGTTCACGCCCGCCGTCAGGGCCGGGCTCGTCGGAATCGTTTTCGGGTCGACCTTCAAAGGCGTGATCGCCGGAATACTCATTGGAGTCTTTGCGCGCAAAGTCCGGTCGCTGGCGTTGGGAATTCTTTTTGGCTTGTCAGTAGGGCTTGCGCTCGCGTTCCTCATCGCTTACATGCAACATGGATATTATTTTCAGATCATGCTGCCCGGTGGAATGGTCGGATTGATCGTCGGATACGCCACCCAAAAGTATGGCCGATCTTCTCAGTCGCAACCTGCTTGAACAACGGTGCGCGGCACGAGCGAAGGCTGCGTCTCTAAGCTACAATCGCGACATGCGACGACATTTGCCCGCTGCCGCGATCGCGCGGATTTTTGTTTTCACTTTCGCCCTTGCGACGCTTGCAACCGCCCAAGGCAACCAGCAAAAAGACGCGCCGGCAAAAGAATCGGCGCCCGATGTGCCGGATGCGATCACCGTGCCTTCGGGCCTTGATCCAGTCCTGTTTGTGCACGCCAGCGGTTCACAAATCTACACATGCACGGCTGGTCCCGACGGAAAGTTCACCTGGACCCTCAAAGCACCAGATGCAGAGCTGAAGGACCGCAAGGATAAAGTCATCGGCCAGCATTCGGCCGGACCGACGTGGAAGCTGAAAGATGGCAGTGAAGTAACGGGAAAGGCTTCAGCCCATGTCGACTCGCTCGACCCCGACTCAATTCCCTGGCTGCTGGTGAACGTCGTGAACAATTCGAAAAAGGGCGTTCTGGCAGATGTAACGACAATTCAGCGCGTCCATACGCATGGCGGCAAGCCCGGCAGCGACGCCTGCGACGAATCGCATAAAGACGCGGAGTCCAAGAGCCCATACACCGCAGACTATTATTTTTTCGCGCCGGTGAAATAAATTCCCCTCTGGTTCCGACCCAGAACGGCGAGCATCTAATGAGTTGCAAGGTTGGAGGTAGAACATGCGCGAAGTCATCATTGCTTCATCCGTCCGCACTCCAGTCGGACGAGCTTACAAAGGCACGCTGCGCTCCACTCGCCCGGATGAACTCGCGGCAGTCGCCATCAAAGGCGCCTTGGATCGTGTTCCGCAGCTAGATCCGAAAGAAATTGAGGACGTCATTCTCGGCTGTGCCATGCCCGAAGCCGAGCAAGGAATGAATGTCGCGCGCATTGCTTCGCTTCGAGCTGGTTTGCCAGTCGAAGTTTCTGCCCTCACCATCAACCGATTTTGTTCTTCGGGATTGCAATCGATCGCAATGGCCGCCGAGCGCATCATGAGCGGTGGCGCCGACGTGATCGTTGCCGGGGGAACGGAATCGATGTCCATGATTCCGATGGGCGGCCACAAGATTTCTCCAAATCCGTGGCTCGTAGACCATTATCCGGACGCATACCTTTCCATGGGGCTGACCGCCGAGCGCGTCGCACAGCGGGTCGGAATCTCACGCGAAGCCGCCGACGAATTCTCACTGCGTAGCCACCAGAAAGCACTGGCCGCGATCCAGGCTTGGAAGTTCGAGGATGAAGTCGTCCCGGTGCCGGTGAGTTTCAGCGTTCCCAATGGCTCAAAACCCAAGCGGCAAGAGCTCGTATTCAAAGTGGACGAAGGTCCGCGCGCTGACACCTCTCTCGAAGCTCTGCAAGGCCTGAAGGCGGCGTTCCATGTAAAGGGCACAGTGACGGCCGGAAATTCCTCGCAGATGTCGGATGGCGCGGCCGCTGCCGTCGTCATGTCGGCGGAACGTGCGCAAGCGCTCGGAATCAAACCTCTCGCTCGCTACATTTCCTTCGCAACTGCCGGTTACAAGCCGGAAGAGATGGGGCTTGGACCCGTGTTTGCCATCCCCAAGGCCTTGAAGATGGCGGGGCTAAACCTTTCCGATATCGACGTGATTGAACTGAACGAGGCCTTTGCAGCGCAGTCTTTGGCAGTGATCCAGGAAGCTGGCCTGGATCCGGAGAAGGTCAATCCGAATGGGGGGGCAATTGCGTTGGGGCATCCGCTCGGATGTACGGGCGCCAAGCTGACGGCTACCGTGATCCGCGAAATGAAACGGCGCAACGCCCGCTACGGCATGGTCACCATGTGCGTCGGAGGTGGTATGGGCGCTGCGGGAATTTTCGAGAATCTCATGTAACCCGCGGCCGTTCAGTCTCGATGCAGAGTTGTCATTTCCGGCCAACTGGTGCAGTCTACCCATCCGCACAGCGGCAATGAGCCACGCCACGAAGCGGTCATAAAACATAACAATCGACGTTTCGCGGAAAACTCATGGTCTTTGCCCCAACAGGTTCGGAGCTATAATTCGCTTGTAAGGGGGTTCCCATGACTCTCTCCCGCCTTCTTCCCGCTGTGTTGATGGTTTGCGTCGCAGCAGCATTTGCGCAGAAGCCAATCGATTCGCTGAATGGCCAAACCAAGACGGGCGCTGCGGGCACATCTGCTGCGACGGACCCGTGGAAAGTCGCGCTGAGCCAACCGTCTGGCACGCTGACCGAGAAAGACCCACTTGCGCGAATGCGGATCGACGAGTTCCGAATCGATCCCAACACTCTGTCATCCAAGGCCGAATCCCACCCTCCTCTGAAAGACGATCGTGCGTCAGAGGAAGCAGGCTGCTTCAAGATTCGCAGTTATGTGATGGCGCGGGACTCTAAGGGATCAGATGCGACGCATCTCGTGGGATACACAACCTGCGTTCCAGCCCTGCGGTACGGTGTTCGCAAGGTTGAGACGGCGCCCACTCAGGGCCGGTAGCACATCCGCGTAACACTTCTTTACTCGATTGCTATGTCGTTTGACGCAGGATCGGGCTAAGATAATGCCGAAGAAAATGGTGTATCCGGCATCCCCCGCCGTGTTTGCTGATTGGTTACGAGGTGCGTTATGCGGCACTCTAGCCTTTGTCTGGCGATAATATTCCTGTTCTCTGCATTCACTCTAGCTCAACATTCTTCGGGCAGTTCTGCCAGCTCGACCGGAGGAGGATCTCACAGCAGTTCGTCAGGCGGTGGCTCGGCGTCCTCATCCAGTGGCTCTGGCGGCAGCCACAACTCTTCTGGAAGTTATAGCGCAGGCGGAAGCTCCGCTTCGCATGGCACCGCGTCACACACTTCAAGTTCACACAATTCCAGCACGCGCGGAACGAATTCTGCGGTCCATGCCGAAAACAGATTCTTGACATCCAAGACGAACCCCTCGAACCGCGAACTTCGCGAGCCGTCTCACTCCCGCAACGAGCAGCCAGAGAGAAGAGGCTTCTTCTCTCACCTGCGGCATCCGTTTCGCAAGCCTGAGCCCAAGCCCGTGGCCGACTTGAGACGTCCCGTCTGCTTCAAAGGCCCATGCCCTGTTTGTCCAAAGGGGGAGAAGGGCTGCGGTGTCGTAGTCACTCGCAGCAACGGACAATTCTGCTCCCAGACACAGATCTGGAGCGGGAATGCTTGCGTGGCCAACACCCACTTCCTGGGCGAATGCAACGGTTTCCATACGGCAATCCTGCAGCAAGAGCAGCGCATGCAGGCAGCGGAGGCCCTCCGTAATACGGCGTGTTCCACCGGGACTTCCGAGGAATGCGTCTCGGCTACAACAGCCTCGCAGAGCGAAGCCAGTTTGCGCCGAGCCTTGGAGACTCGATACCAGCGTTGCCTAATGCAGACGCGAGGACCGTTCCGCTACGCAGGCGGCCTGTCGGGCGCCGGTTTCGACCACTGGTTCGACCCGTTCTCCTTCGAACTGAGCTACTGATCCGGACGGCGACAACCCATTGATACACCAAAGTCGCCGCCTCTTTTCCACATATGTACGCCTGCTTGTCGTAACTATCATTCCCTTCGCCGCACGCATTAGAATTGCTTGTTGCGCCGGGTCAGCTACCGGCGGCAGCTTCATTCGTGAGGTAAGTCATGGCATCGAGCACGGTGGTTGGCAACGCAAAAGTTCAGGGCGGGAGTTTCCTGCTTGAATCCAGGCAGCCCGAAGAAATTTTCACTCCGGAAGATTTCAGCGAACAGCACCGGCTCATAGGACAAACGGCGGAAGAGTTCGCTGTCAACGAAATCGTCCCGAATATTGAAAAGATCGAGCATAAGGACTTCTCCGTCACCCGCGACCTGCTCAAGAAGGCAGGCGAACTCGGGCTGAGTTCAGTGGAGATCCCTGAGGCCTACGGCGGACTTGAGATGGACAAAGTCAGTGCCGCCGTCATCGCCGATCACATCGCGAAATATGCCGGATTTGCCACGACCTGGGGCGGCCACACCGGAATCGGCACCCTGCCAATCGTTTACTTCGGCACCGAGGATCAGAAAAAGAGATATCTGCCTCGGCTCGCAACGGGGGAAATCGTTGGAGCGTATGCGCTATCGGAGTCCACATCTGGCTCCGATGCAATGAACTGCCGTACGCGTGCGACTCTCACGTCCGAGGGCAAGCACTACGTTCTGAATGGCGAAAAGATGTGGATCACCAACGCAGGATTCGCCGACCTGTTCACCGTCTTTGCCAAGATCGATGGTGAGAAATTCTCAGCGTTCCTCGTCGAAAAGACCTTCAACGGATTCTCGATCGGCGCCGAAGAGCACAAGATGGGAATACGCGGATCGTCCACCTGCCCGATCATCCTGAATGACTGCAAGGTACCGGTGGAAAACCTGCTTGGAGAAATCGGCAAAGGACACCTGATCGCCTTCAACATTTTGAATGTTGGCCGCTTCAAGCTTGGCGCGATGTGCGTCGGTGGCGGACGGGTATCCCTCGAAAATGCGATCGGCTACGCCAAGCAACGAAAGGCGTTCAGCAAAGTGATCGCGGACTTCGGCTTGGTGCGCGAAAAGATCGCTAACATGGCGACGCTGCTCTTTGTCGGAGAGTCGCTTGTGTACCGTACCGTCGGCATGATGGATTCGGCGCTGGGCGAAGTCGACAAATCTGCCGCCGACTCCGCAAAGCAGACATTGAAGGCCATCGAGGAGTACGCGGTTGAATGTTCCATCATCAAGGTCTGGGGATCGGAGATGATTGACTATATCGTCGACGAGACTCTTCAGATTTATGCCGGCTACGGGTTTGTCGAAGAGTATCCGGCGGAACGGGCCTATCGCGACGCCCGGATCAACCGCATCTTCGAAGGCACGAATGAAATCAACCGCTTGATCATTACGGGGTTTCTATTGAAGCGCGCGATGTCGGGCCAACTGCCTCTGATGCCGGCGATCAAGAAACTCATGGACGAGGTGCTATCGGGTCCATCCATGGGAGACGAACTGGAGGGTCCGCTTCCGGAAGAACAGAAACTGGTCGGGCAAGCGAAGAAGTTGGGGCTATTCGCCGCGGGTGCAGCCACGCAGAAATACATGCAGGCGATTCAGGATCAGCAAGAGATCATGGGAGCAATCGCCGATATGACGATCGAAACCTATGCTATGGAATCGGCAGTCTTACGTGCGCAGAAGATAGTTGCGAACAAGGGAGAATCTGGGGCTGTGTTGCCGATCGCAATGACGCGCGTCTATCTGACTCAAGCAATGGAGAAAATCGAGTCTGCCGCGAGGAAAGTGATTGCGGCGGTCGCAGACGGCGACATGATGCGTACGCAGCTGGCAATCCTGCGACGACTCGCGAAGTATGAACCCTTCAACACCGTCGAGTTGCGGCAAACCATCGCGCAGAGAATGATCGAGCGCGGAAAGTTCACTCTCGCCTGAAAGCTCAACTCAGAGTGCCCTGAGAAACACAGAGTTCAGTGATCGATGGGCTCCCTCTGTGTCCTCTGTGTTTCATTTTTCTCCCTTCACTCTGATACAAATGTCACGATGAAAATCACGGCACTCGGTCTCGTCTCCGCTCTGGCCTGTTCAACCGCGCTCGCCGCTCAATCCAGCCCGGCATCGCCACAGGATTCCGCGACGTTCGATCCCGATGGAACCGCTCATATTACGCGTGCGGTGCCGATGCCCACGACGATCAGCCCCGAAGCTCAGAAATGGCTCGACTCGTTGACTCGCAGTACTCCTGGTCCGGAATCGCTGGCGGAGCGCCGGACGCGCACGGATGCGTGGCGCGCACAAGACTCAGCCGAGGCGCGCAAGCTCTATCCGGTGAATATCGAAGAAACAACGACTGCCGGCGTTCGCACCGACATCATCACGCCGCTCTCGATGCCGACGGAGAACAAAACCCGCGTGCTCATCAACCTGCACGGCGGCGGTTTCAACTCCGACTCAGGATCACTGATCGAAGGCGTACCGATCTCGAACCTCACGAAGATCAAGGTCGTTTCCGTTTACTACAGGCTCGCTCCGGAAAACCCCTTTCCGGCTGCGGTCGACGATGTGGTCGCTGTCTACAAAGAATTGCTAAAGACCTATAAGCCGCGATGCATTGGGATTTTCGGAACGTCGGCGGGAGCGATCCTGACTGCCCAGGTGACCATCAAGCTAAAACAACTTGGACTGCCGCTTCCCGGGGCGCTCGGGCTATTCTCGGGGCTTGCCGACTTCAGCCGGCCCGGCGACTCGTGGCAACTGTTCACGCTCAACGGCTTTCCGGGAGCACTGCAGCCGACAGATCCGAATCATCCGCACGATGATCCATATGTCGGCAAGACCGATCGTCGAGACCCGGTCCTGTCACCACTGTTTGCCGATCTTCACGGTATGCCGCCGAGCTTATCGGTAACCAGCACACGCGACATATTGCTGAGCAGCACCACTGTCTTTCACCGCGCCCTGCTGGGAGCCGGCAACGACGCGCAACTCGTGGTGTTTGAGGCGCTGCCGCACGCGTTCTGGTACCACTTTCAGCTTCCGGAAACGAAAGAAGCTCTGGAACTGATGGCGAAGTTTTTTGACACAAAGATCGAACACTAGCTCGAATTTCTGAACGAGCGTGGCCAAGCTTCGTCCGTACAACCCGACTATTTGGTTTCCGGTGCGTCTGGTGGAATCAGCAAGTAGCTGACAAAAGCCACCTGCTTGCTGTCGGGCGACCACGAGGGGACGTTGATCGTTCCCTGTCCCCCGAAAAGCTTCGCGAGGATCGTGATCTTTTTGTCGGCGAGCGACATCAACCGCAGCATGACATCTTTATTTTCCGGATGCCCGCTGACATCTGCGCCATAGGTGATAAACACCATCCACCGGCCATCGGGAGAAATGTGTGGAAACCAGTTGTTCAGATCGTCGGCAAAGACCTGCTCTTGCTCCCCGCCATCCGCATTCATGCGCCAGATCTGCATGTGTCCCGTGCGCTCGGAGTTGAAGTAAATATATTTACCGTCCGGCGAATATTCCGGGCCGTCATCAAGGCCCTTCGCGGTAGTCAGTCTCGTCTCTTCACCGCCCGCGGCAGGAATCGCATAGATGTCGAAGTCGCCGTTGCGCTGTCCGACGAACGCTAAAGTCTTGCCGTCGGGCGACCAGCCATGCCAGTACGACGGAGATCTCGGCGTGATCCGGCGCGGCATTCCTCCGGTGATCGGCACGATGTAGACCATTGACTCGTGATCTCCCTGCGAATTGTCGCTGATCGCCAGTTGCGAAGCATCCGGTGAGATGCCGTGATCGTTGTTACACCGACTGGCGAAGCCCGTATCGATCACCGTTGGATGATGTCCGCCTACGTCGAGGCGCTGGATGTGACCATCTTGATTGAAGAGGAAGGCGCTCCCATCGCGCATCCAGTTCGGTGCCTCAAAGCGGCCTTTTGCGAGGTATATCGCCTTTCGATCTGCGGAGTCGACCGTAACCGTCTCGAGCGTGCTGTAGAGCACCGCTGGACCGCCTGATGCCGCTGTTGATTGCGTCAGTTCGACATTCGAGAATTGCGCCTTCTCAACAACATCTTTGTCGTGCGAGCAAACGCCAAGCCCAACGTAGAATGTACCTTGCAGCGGGATTCTCAGCCATCCACCTGCGATCTTAAGATCATTGTCTCCAAGCGACATGTAAACGTAATCCCCGCGCTTAGCAAGGCGCAGCCGCTTTGGTGCAAACAGATTGGATTGCACTTCGCGCGTGACCGCGCCCTTCTCATCACGGAACTGCATCGACGTCAGGCCGCTGGCATGCAGCGCCACGTCGGCATAGACAGAATCGGCATCCAGGTTCTGACGAAAGATGAGCACGGCCTTCTTGTGTTCGTTTCCTGTCATCGTCAGAAAACTGACGTCGGCCGTCAGAGTTACATCGCCCGAGACTTTCTTCCAAGCGAATTGAAATGCGTCGGCGACCGACCACATATTTTCTCCGCTCCCGGAAATCGTATACATTTTCTGGCCGGAGTCGTAATCGACGGATCCGGGGTGCAGAACTGTTCCCACGTCGGTGTGACCTTCGAAAATCCCAACAGGTGTCGCACCCTGGCTGGCATTTTGACTCCAAACGTGAAGACTGCAAATTAGGATGAGGCTACACAGCCAAAAAGTACTTCGCATGGAGTCTCCGTCGGTTTAAACATTCCAGAACATCAACGCGGCATTGTAACCGGATTCATAGCGCACGCGTCGCCCAAGCTTTGCTGTACCAATCTGGTTGTTGTTCTGATACAACGTTCGCATGAAAATCATGCGCCTTCTTCTTGCGTTCTGCGTGTTTCTGCCTTTTGCGATCTTCGTCTCCGCACAGGATTACTCCGGCCCTGCAGTTCAGCTCGTGCCCACTCCTCCTATGGGGTGGAACTCGTGGAACAAGTTCGGCTGCAACGTTAGTGAAGACATGATCAAGGAGATGGCGGACACCGTCGTGAAGTCGGGAATGAAGGATGCCGGCTACGTCTACGTCAACATCGACGACTGTTGGCAGGTGAGCCGCGACGCGAACGGTAACATCGTCGTCGATCCGCAACGGTTCTCCCACGGAATGAAGGCTCTGGGAGATTACATTCATTCGCTCGGCTTGAAGTTTGGAGTCTATTCTGACGCCGGATCGAAGACTTGCGCGGGACGTCCCGGAGGACTCGGACATGAGTATCAGGATGCGATTCAATATGCAGCCTGGGGAGTCGACTATCTGAAGTACGACTGGTGCAGCACGACTACGCAGGATGCCAAGGCTTCCTACGCCAACATTCGCGCAGCGCTCGATACCGCGGGTAGACCGATCGTGCTCAGCATTTGCGAGTGGGGCACGGCCAAGCCATGGCTCTGGGGCAAACAAGTTGGCGGAAATCTTTGGCGCAGCACGGGCGATATTCAAGACCGGTGGGGCGAACAGAAGAAGTGGCCCGATGGCAGTTGCTGCTCGAATGGTGTACTCGCAATTCTTGATCAGGAGGCGGGACTGCAATCCTACGCGGGCCCTGGACATTGGAACGATCCCGACATGCTCGAAGTCGGCAACGGAGGCATGACGGATGAGGAGTATCGCTCGCACTTCAGCTTGTGGGCGATCCTGGCGGCTCCTCTCATCGCGGGAAACGATCTGCGGACGATGCGTCCTGAGATTCGCGACATCCTCATGAATAAGGAAGTAATCGCGGTGGATCAGGATGTGTTGGGGCGCGAAGGCGAACGCGTTGAGAAAAATGGCGACCTTGAAGTTTGGGCGAAACAACTGAAAGACGGCAGCCGGGCGGTCGTGCTATTGAATCGAAGCGGGACGGAGCAGGAGATGTCCGTGAGCTGGGAAGACCTTGGCTATCCGAAGACTTTCAGCGCCGCGGTTCGCGACCTTTGGCAGCACAAGGATTTGGGAAAGCGTACCGGATCGTTCTCCGCGAAGGTTCCATCGCACGGGGTTGCAATGGTGACTGTGAAACCTTGACCTCGACGCGCCGCTTAGCGCACGAAACCAGATCAATCGGGCTTCTTGAGCTCTTCCATGACGCTCTGGATGAGTTCTTTGGCGTCGCTGAGATTTTTCATGACGATCTGGATATCCAGGACCGGTTTGCCAGGCCAACGTTGGCTCTGGCAGTAAACACCGTGTTGACCGACCAGAGCCATGGCGTCGGTGATCGTGTCCATAGTGACAGCTAAGCGTCCGCGCGGCACACCCATCATCGTCTCGTAGTGGTCAAGTTCTTCTTGCTTTTCATCGAATACCGGCATCCCAAGATTGTATCTGCGCTGGCAGGTAGCGCATAATGGCGGCTGACATAATTCAACAGCGCACGTCCAAACTCTTGCAGCACCAATCACCAAAAGGAGAGATCATGCAGAAGAGAATAACCCTGCTCGCGATTCTTGCTTTCTTAGCCACGACTGTCTGTTTTGCCCAGGGAGGAAAGCCCAGTCCGGCAGCATCCGCATCGTGCGATCTTGGCGGCGGAAAGACCATCAAAACAGCCTACTCCAGCCCGCGCATGAAGGGTCGCAAGATCTACGGCGACCTCGTTCCGTTCGGACAGGTGTGGCGCACGGGCGCCAATGAAGCGACCACCTTCGTCACAAGTGGTGATGTCATGGTTGGTGGAAAGGCAGTCCCGGCCGGAAGCTACACAATTTTTACAGTGCCTAATGCGGACAAGTGGACCCTCATCGTTAACAAGAAGACCGGCGAGTGGGGAATTCCCTACAAGTACGAGAGCGACGAACTGGCTCGCGTGGATATGAAGGTCTCGAAACTGCCGTCGCCTGTGGAAGAGTTCAAGATTTCTTACGAGAAATCCGGAAGCGGCTGCACGATGCAACTCGACTGGGAGACGACGCGGGCTTCGGTCGATATCTCGGGAAAATAATTTTACGTTGCTTTAGCACCCTGGAAGTCTTCCCGGCCTGGTTCATGCGGAAGGCTTCCAGCGCAGCACAGGCTTTCGGGCCGCCGCCGTTTCATCTAACCTCGAAACCCGCGTCGAGTGCGGCGCATCCAGCACCATCTGTGGATCTTCTTCCACCTCTTCGGCAATCGATTTCATCGCCTCGACAAAAAGGTCCATCTCCTCTTTCGACTCGCTTTCGGTTGGCTCGATCATGAGTGCGCCTGGCACGATCAGAGGAAATGCCGTCGTGTAAGGGTGGAACCCGTAATCGATCAGACGTTTCGCAATATCCATGGTGCGAACGCCCTTTTTCAGCTGCAACTTGTCGCTGAAAACAACCTCGTGCATCGTCGGAGTCGAGTACGGCAGATCGTACGTTCCTTCAAGCCCCTTACGAATGTAGTTGGCGTTGAGCACCGCATCTTCGGTGGTCTGGCGTAGCCCGTCGGGTCCGTTGGCCTGGACGTAAGCCAACGCGCGTACGAACATCCCGAAATTGCCATAGAAGGCGCGGACGCGTCCCACCGATTGCGGACGGTTGTAATCGAATGAAAGCGTGCCGTCAGCTTTCGTTACCACGACGGGTGACGGCAAAAACGGTTCGAGAGCTTTCTTGATTGCGACGGGACCGGATCCCGGGCCTCCGCCGCCGTGAGGGGTCGAGAAAGTTTTGTGCAGATTCAGATGCATGACATCCACGCCGAAATCTCCGGGACGCACCTTGCCCACAAGCGCATTCATGTTCGCGCCGTCCATGTAAAGCAAGCCGCCCTTCGCATGCAGGATATCGGCAATCTTGTGAATCTGCTGCTCGAAGACTCCCAGCGTGTTGGGATTCGTCAGCATCAGGGCCGCTACATCTTCGTTCATCTGCGCTTCGAGAGCTGCGATGTCGACCATACCGCGCGAATCTGACTTCAGATTCTCCACCGCATAGTTCACCATCGCGGCAGTCGCCGGATTTGTTCCATGCGCGGAGTCAGGAATCAGAATTTTTTTGCGCGCATTGCCTTTCGACTGGTGATACGCACGAACCATCAGCAACCCAGTCATCTCGCCGTGAGCGCCGGCGGCCGGCTGCATCGTGATCGCGTCCATCCCCGTAATTTCGATCAGTTGCTCGCTCAGCGTCTTGATGATGAAAAGCGCGCCCTGTGAAATCTTCTCCGGTTGATACGGATGGCCGTTCGCAATCCCTTCGACACGCGCGACCGCTTCATTGACGCGCGGGTTGTACTTCATCGTGCATGAACCGAGCGGATACATTCCGAGATCAATGGCGTAGTTCCACGTCGACATGCGCGTGAAGTGGCGGATGATCTCAATCTCGCTGACCTCTGGCATATTGCCGAGATCTTTTCTCTCGGATGAACCGAGAAGGTCCGCTGTGTCGACTTCGGGAACATCCAGTGGAGGCAGCTTCCACGCGGCCTTCCCCGGCGACGATTTCTCGAAAATCAGTCCTTCGTTTTGATTGACCTGGGTGGTGGCTTTTCGAGTTGTGTGCTTCATCGCGCCACCTCCTCTACTTCTTGTTTTGCCGACCGCACCGAACGTTCGCTCTCGGCCACCAAGCCTACAGCGGTGTCGATTGCCGATCTCGGCGTCAATTCCGTGCAGCACCAGAGCGCCGCATTGCCAAGCTCGGGATAAAACCTTTTGAGCGGCAGCCCGCCGACCATCTTGTGTCCTAGCAGCCTGCCGTTGATGGCGTACGGATCTTCGCTCGTTTGCGCAACGAATTCATTGAACCTCGGCGAATTCGCAAACAGCACCTTACTGTGTTTCGCAAATTGTGCAGCGGCGTAGGCGGTCTTTGCTAGATTCTGCTTTGCGAGTTCCTTCAAACCCACCTTGCCATAAACCGTCATGAAGATGTTGACCATCAGCGCGACCAGTGCCTGATTCGTGCAGATATTCGACGTCGCCTTCTCGCGCCGGATATGTTGCTCGCGGGTGGCCAGTGTCAGAACAAATCCGCGCTTGCCTTGCCTGTCAACCGTCTGGCCGACCAGGCGGCCCGGCATCTGCCGCACATACTTTTCCCGGGTTGCGATTACACCGCAATAAGGGCCACCAAATCCGAGGGGTACACCGAATGACTGCGCCTCCATCGCAATGATGTCTGCCTTCCGAGGAGGCTCGACGATACCGAGTGAAACAGCCTCTGCGATCGAAACGACGAGCATCGCACCGTGCTTGTGCGCAATCTCGGCGATCGCATCGACATCTTCAATCACGCCGAAGAAATTAGGGGATTGCACCAGCACGCATGCGGTTTCCGGGGTGATCGCCTTCTCGAGTTCGGCGAGATTCAATCGCCCATCGTCGCCATAGTTGGCGAATGAAAGCGGCATGCCTTGGTGCGTCGCGTAGGTGGCAAGCACCTCGCGATATTCCGGATGTAGAGACCGCGCCACGACCACGGACCGGCGACCCGATAATCGGACCGACATCATTACAGCTTCGGCAGCGGCGGTCGATCCGTCATACATGGAGGCATTCGCGACTTCCATACCGGTCAGTTCGCAGATCATCGTCTGAAATTCGAAGATGGATTGCAGAGTGCCCTGTGAAATCTCGGCCTGGTACGGCGTGTAAGCGGTCAGGAACTCGCCGCGCGAAATCAGCGAATCGATAATGACGGGGCGATAGTGAAAATACGCGCCGGCGCCAAGGAAACTCGTATAGCCGTCGCCGTTTTCGCGGGAACGCTGCCGGAAGAAATCGACGATTTCCGATTCCGCCATCTGGCGCGGGATCTTCAGATCGCGGTTCAGGCGGTACTCGGCAGGGATGGGAGCAAACAGATCGTCTACAGAGCGAAGGCCGATCGCCTTCAGCATGGCTTCGCGATCCGCAGGAGACTTAGGTAAATAGCGCATAGGAAGTTATATAGATGTTGCTCGAGGCCGTTCGGATTGAAAGGCATCTTGCGGCTTCAGACTTCGGGCGTCAGCCCTCACCAACGCATGGCGGAGGTCTGACGCCCGATGTCTGCAGCCGGTTTTCAGTGTCCGGCCTCTTCGGCCACGAACTTATCGTAGTCGGCAGCTGACAAGAGGCCATCGAGCTCGCCGGGATTCTTAAGATTCATCCTCAGCATCCAGGATCCGTGCGGGTCGGTGTTTACCTTTTCGGGCGACGTAGCAAGGTCCGCGTTCACTTCAGTCACCGTTCCGGAAGCGGGCGCGAACAGATCCGACACGGCCTTCACCGATTCAACCGTTCCAAACGTCTTGCCGGCAACCAGCTCAGCGCCAACCTTCGGTGCCTCCACGAACACGATGTCGCCCAGCGAATTTTGAGCGTAATCGGTGATCCCAACCGTGGCAACATTGCCGTTCACCTGAATCCACTCGTGCTCTTTGGTGTATTTGCGATCTGTCGGATAGGCCATAAACGCTTCGAACTCCTGGCTGCTAGCTTCTCGCTAAGATTTTCGCTTACTGCTTTTTCGGACGCTTATAAAAAGGACTGGGCACCACAACGGCACCAACACCTTGGCCACGAACTTCTACCTTAACCCTTGTGCCAACCGCTGACATTTCGACCGGCACGTAAGCTACCGCAATATTCTTTTTCAGAAACGGTGCCGGAGAGCCGCTCGTAACGTATCCGATCTCGCGGCCACCCTCATCCAGGACCTTGTAGCCATCGCGCGCGATGCCGCGCTCAATCATTTCAAGATCAACCAGCGCTCGTTTCACGCCGGCTGCTTTGGCTTTTGCCAAGGCTTCGCGACCAACAAATTCAGCCTTTTCCATTTTGCAGAATCGGTCGAGACCCGCTTCCCAAACATTAATGGTATCGGAAATTTCGTGGCCGTACAGTGGAAGCTTGCCCTCAAGGCGAAGCGTATTCCGCGCCCCCAAGCCGCAAGGAATTACCCCGAACTCCTTGCCTGCTGCGAGAATCTCGTTCCACACACGGGCGCTCGTAGTTTCGTCCGATGGGATGTAGATCTCGAAGCCATCTTCAGCCGTGTAGCCCGTCCGGCCCATCAGGATATCGTCGATCCCGCATAGCTGTCCGCGCGTCACCCAGTAGAACTTCACCGCGCTCAAGTCCGCATCGGTCAATTTTTGCAGCAGGTCGACCGCCTTTGGTCCCTGAATCGCAATCTGCGTGAAAGTATCGGATAAATCTTCGACAGCACAGTTAAACTGGCGCGTGTTGTCGCGCACCCAGTTGAAATCTTTCTCGCGGGTTCCGGCATTGATGACGAGCAAATATTCGTCTTCGGCCAGACGGTGCACGATAACGTCGTCCACAAAGGTGCCTTGCGGGTACAGCAGCGCAGAATATTGTGCCTGCCCGATGGCGAGCCGCGAGGCATCGTTCATGGATATATGCTGGACAGCCGCGAGAGCCTCCGGTCCGGCTAACCGGATGTCGCCCATGTGACTTACGTCGAAGATGCCGACGCCGGTGCGCACCGCCATATGCTCGTTGATGATTCCGCAGCCAATTGCCGCGGGATACTCCACCGGCATGTCCCAGCCATTGAAATCCACCATCTTGGCGCCCATCTGGCGATGGACAGCGTTCAGGGCAGTTTTGCGGATGGCGGGAGCCTCAACCGAAGACAAGATAAACCTCAATGAGCGAGCAGTGGCTGGCTGCCTGGATGGTGTGACTGATTACCGTATCACGCAGTTTTTCCGCGGGTCAAACACTGGAAATTACGGCGCACTGAGAAGAAAATTATCTCAGATCTTTGTCATTCCGAGCCAAAGCGAGGAACCTGCTTCTCGCCGGCACTATAATGCTGCCTGCGATCCGCCCGATTTCGTTACGGCCGTAGACGGTCCGTTTCCGAAGCCATGATG